>JAKLJY010000075.1 GCA_023150895.1 Myxococcota bacterium
CGGAGGCGCGGGCGCTTTTGAGCGAGGACGACACGGGGGGCGGGGGCGACGCGCCGGCGGGGTACGTGACGATTCCGACGGGCGAGTTCACGATGGGCTCGCCGAGCGGGGAAAAGGGCCGCGACGGCGACGAGACACCGCACCGTGTGCGCATCACGCGAGGTTTCTACTTGAAAGCGACGGAGGTGACGCAGGGGGAGTGGGAGTCGGTGATGGGGTCGAACCCGTCAGGATTCACCGACTGCGGGAAGACCTGCCCGGTCGAGAATGTCTCGTGGAACGACGCGGTGTCGTACCTGAACAAGCTGTCGGACCGAGAGGGCCTGGGGCGTTGCTACGACGCGAGCGGTGCGTTCGTGGGTTTGAGCTGCAAGGGGTACCGGCTGCCGACGGAAGCGGAGTGGGAGTACGCGGCGCGTGCGGGGACGACGGGGGCGCGGCACGGTGACCTGGACGCCGTGGCGTGGTACGACGGCAACTCGGGAAGCACGACGCACCCGGTGGGGAAGAAACGATCGAACGCGTGGGGGCTGTACGACATGTTGGGGAACGTGTCGGAGTGGACGAACGACCGGTATGGAGACTACGCAGATGGCACGGGAACGGACCCCGTCGGTCCGGCCTCGGGCGAGATCCGCGTCCGCCGCGGGGGCAGTTGGGTCAACAACGCGCAGGGCGTGCGCGCCGCCCTCCGCCGCGGGAGCACGCCCGACTACCGGAGCGGCAGCCTCGGTTTCCGCCCCCTCAGGGCTCGTTGACCCCTTGATCCTTGCACCCTCGATCCCTTGATCCACGCTCACCGAGCCGAAAGCGGACGCGGCGCCGGCCCCGGCGCGCTTGCGCGCCGAGAAGGGCACGGCAGAGCGGTCGCCGGCGAGCCCGCCCGCGCCGGTCGTAACGGCGCGCGGGGGGTCGCAGTGGTCGCCGGCGAGGCCGCAGCGAGTGCCCTGCCGCGCGGCAGCCCGGGTGGGGTCCAGGGCAAAGCCCTGGTCGCGCAATCCTCAACCGTCAGTGAGCCGGACACACGCCCCGCCGCGCGACTTGAACTCCGGCCCGGCCTCTGACCTGATCGTCTCGTCCGGCCGCGCCTCGGCCGCCATCCAGAGGGTCCCGTCCATGTTTGCTCCCCGCCTGCTCGTTGCCACGGCCTTCGCACTCCTCGTCGGCGTGACTCTCGCGCCCTCCGCCGTCGCCCAGGACGCCCCGAACGCGGCCGCGCGGTGGCCGAGCCTCACCGACGTGCCCCCGAAGGCGCCAGGCGGCGGGCAGGACGACGCGGCGGTCGTCGTGGGCATCGAGAAGTACGCCTTCTTGACGGGCATCCCCGGGGCGAAGGCCAACGCGCTGGCGTGGGAACGCTGGCTGCGCGACGTGCGACAAGTCCCCGGTGAACGCGTCCATGTGCTCACGGACAACGACGGGACGCGGGAGAAGATCCTGACGCACGTGCGCAAGGCCGCGGCGGGGGTCCAGAAGGGTGGCACGCTCTGGATCGTGTTCATCGGTCACGGCGCGCCGTCGCGGGAGAAACGCGCGGACGGGCAGGACGACGGGGTGCTGGTCGGGGTGGACGCGCAGCAGGATCCGGACGGTTTCTACGTGCGCGCGGTGGCGCAGGGCGACGTCGTCGGCGTCGCGCGGGAGACGGCCGCGCGGGGGGCCAACCCCGTGGTGATTCTGGACGCCTGCTTCTCGGGGCAGGACGCGACGGGGGCGTCGTTGTTGCCCGGCCGGATGGTCGCCCTGCCGGCCTCGCTGGCCCGAGTGGCCGACGTGATGGTCCTCTCCGCGGGCCGGGCGAAGGAGATGGCCGGTCCGCTGCCGGGGCCCGCCGACCGCCCCCGGCCGGCGTTCAGTTACCTGCTGCTCGGCGGTCTGCGCGGCTGGGCGGACGCCGGTGCCGCCGGCGCCCCGGGAGACGGTCGGGTGACCCCGGGCGAGGCGCTGTCCTACGTGCGCACCGTCTTCAACAAGCTCGATCCCACCCGGAGCCAGACGCCCGAGTGTTACCCCGAGAAGCTGTGCACCCGTCCGCTCGCGCGGAGCGCGGGTGAGAAGGCGCCCGACCTCGTGGCGCTCGCCCACCGCATGAGCGGGGGCGCCGGCAACGCCTACGGCCAGCCGTTTCAGCCGTTTCAGCCCTTCGACGGCGGGCTCGACTACGGGGAGAACATCCAGAACACCGTCGTCGACGACACGGGCTTCCTGCTCGTGACCTCGGAGCCGAGCGGCGCGACGGTGATGCTGAATGGCAAGGAGGTCGGCAAGACACCGTTCCAGAAGGAGGTGATGGTCGGCCGGTACCGCATCGTGCTCGAGGGGGTGGCGTTGCACCACGCGCACCAGGAGGAGATCACGCTGACGACGGCGGGGGCGAAGAAGAGGGTCACACTGCGGCCCGCGTTCGGGCGGTTGGTGGTCGAGACGACGCCGCCGGGCGCGCGGGTGAGCGTCGACGGGGCCGACGTCGGCGCAGGGCCGTACACCGATCCGCGGCGACGCTCCGGGCGCTATGAGATCCGCGCGGCGGCGGACCTGTATCTGAGCGCGCGACAGACCGTCGAGGTCACCGACGGCCAGGAGACGCGCGTGTCATTGCGGCTCGAGCCCAACTTCGGCGCGCTGCGGGTCGAGAGCACGCCCCCCGGCGGCGAGATTCTGCTCGACGGCACGGCGACGGGGCAGGTGACGCCGTACACGTTCGAGCGCAAGCAAGTGGGCACCTACGCCGTCAGCGTGCGGCGGTCCGGATACGGCGAGCGCGGGGGCAAGGCGAGCGTGCGGGTCGGCGCCACCGAGACGCTCGCGCTCACGCTGGAGGCGAAGCTCGGCCTGCTGTCGGTGACGTCCCTCGACGGCGACGGCGCCCCGTGCGAGGGCGCGCTCGCGGTGGACGGCGTGGCGCAGGGCACGACGCCGACCAAGGTGCAGCTCCCCGAGGGCCGCCACGAGGTGACGGTGAGGTGCGGCGCGGCCGAGGGCCGCGAGACCGTGCAGATCGGGCACAACGAGAAGGCCCGGGTGGAGGTGCGGATGCCGGCAAGGGCGCGGCCTCGGCCGTCGGAGGATCAGCCCGTGGTGACGTCGGGCGACGCGCCGGCGGGGTACGTGGCGATTCCGGCGGGGGAGTTCACGATGGGGTCGCCGAACGGGGAAGAGGGCCGCGAGAGCGACGAGAAGCAGCACCGTGTGCGCATCACGCGTGGTTTCTACTTGAAAGCGACGGAGGTGACGCAGGGGGAGTGGGAGTCGGTGATGGGGTCGAATCCGTCGCACTTCAAGAGTTGCGGGGAGGATTGCCCGGTCGAGAACGTCTCGTGGACGGACGCGGTGTCGTACCTGAACAAGCTGTCGGACCGTGAGGGGCTGGGGCGGTGCTACGACGGGAACGACCGCTTCGTGGGTCTGAGCTGCAAGGGGTATCGGCTGCCGACGGAGGCAGAGTGGGAGTATGCCGCGCGTGCGGGGACGACGGGTGCGCGATACGGGGACCTGGACGCAGTCGCGTGGTACCGCGACAACTCAGGAAGAACGACGCACCCTGTCGGGCAGCAACGAGCGAGCTCTTGGGGGCTGTACGACATGCTCGGAAACGTGTGGGAGTGGACGAACGACTGGTATGCGGATTACCCGGGAGGGACGGTGACGGACCCCGTCGGTCCGGCCTCGGGCGAGCGCCGCGTCTTCCGCGGGGGCACTTGTTACTACGGCGCGCGGTTCGTGCGCGCCGCCAGCCGCCTCAGGTTCACGCCCGACCTCCGGGACAACGTCCTCGGTTTCCGCCCCCTCAGGGCTCGTTGATCCCTTGATCCTTGCCCCCTCGATCCCTTGATCCATGCTCATCGAGCCGAAAGCGGTCGCCGGCGAGGCCGCAGCGAGTGCCCTGTCGCGCGGCAGCCCGGGTTGGGTCCAGGGCGGAGCCCTGGTCGGGCACTCTTCACACGACGGGCCTAGCCACCGAGACGACGGAGCGCCTTGCCGAGCTCGTCCATGAAGTGGCCCAGCGAAGGGCTGCCCTTCGACGCACGGAACGGATCGAGGAAGGGCATCAGATCGGCCGCGACGTCCATCGGATCGTTGAGCACCGGGATGCCCGCCGCCTCCAGCGCGTCGCGCAACCAGACCTTGTAGCCGCGGCGCCCGGGCTTGGCCGGTGGCGGCCCGGGGTCGACGCCGAGCGCCGACTTCAACGCGACGCGGTCGGCGGCGCACCAGGCCTCGACGTGCGGGTCCGGGCACGCGATGACCGTCTCCCGGAAGAGATCGGGCTGCAGATGCGCCGCGACACTGCGGCGCTGGGCGCCCCAGCCCTCACCGTTGGCGTCGATCATCACCACGAGAAGGTCCGCCGTCGAGGGCGCGACACCGCGGGCCAGGGACCGTTGCCACAAGTCGAGCTCGCTCAACGCGCGGCCGTGCCCGCCCCGGGCCGATCGGGCCGTCACGGTCGGGAGAGGCAGTTTCCGTTCGTCGGCCAGCCTGCGGATGAGGGCCCGCGCGAACGCCTCGTGGCCGGCGTCCTCGCAGAAGAGATCGATCTCCAGGTCAGCCATCCATCCAACCCCGCGTGACGGCCGCCTGAACCACGGCCGCGTCCTCCGCGGCGACGAGCGCCTCGCGCAGCGCCTGGTCCGCAAAGAGGGGGCCGGTCGGGTCGAACCCCTTCAATCGCGTGCCATGCGCGCCGACGCTGCATTGCAGCAAGCGCACGTCCCGGGCGTCGAGGTCGCCCTCCCGGACGAGCCCGATGATCTCACCGACGACGATGGGTGAGTGGGTCGTCACGATGACCTGCCGGCGCCGAGACGCCGTGGCGAGCAGGCGGCTGACGACCTCGATGCGGCGCGGGTGCACGCCGTTCTCGGGCTCCTCGAAGGCGAGCAGGCCGGTCTCGAGCGGACTTGCGGCCATTGCGCACAGCGCCAGCACCCGCAGCGTGCCTTCCGAGATGACCCGACCGGAGAGCCAGAGGCCATCTTGTTTGATCTTCAGGTCGATCTCGCCACGTGCGGCCACGAGCTCGGTGTCGATGGCCTCGATGCTGGGCACGACCGCCCGGACACCTCGCACGACCGCGTCGAACGCCGGCTTCCACTCCGGCGTCGACCTGAGGCGGTGCAGAAACGGAACCAGGTGTTCGCCGCGCGCGCCGATGTCGTCGACCTCGCGCGGCGGTTGAGCGCCGCGCATACGCTCGCCCGGGTCCAGATACACGACTCGCCAGGCACCGATCTCGTGCCGGAGCGCGTCGAAGTCCGGGAACCGTTCGGCGCCCGCGTACTGCCGGTTCGAGGCGAAGCTGTGGCCGAGTCCCACGGGTTCGACGAAGGGGTGGCTTTGGCCTCCCTTGCGCCGGACGCGGAAACTCGACTTGCCCTCCGCGTCCACGCGCTCGAGGGCAGGCATCCCCTTGGGCGTCGACGCCTTCGTGAGGCGGCCGAGCCACTCGTCCGTCAGAAACATCTGCCCGGTCTCGGTGCGGGCGCCGACGGCCACGCGATAGCGCAGGTCGCCCCCC
This sequence comes from Myxococcota bacterium, assembly GCA_023150895.1. GTDB lineage: Bacteria > Myxococcota_A > Bradymonadia > UBA7976 > UBA1532 > CAINDO01. The sequence continues at coordinate 5,519 of JAKLJY010000075.1, forward strand.
TGCGCGGGCGACAGGTCGGCCGAGAACTCGATCGGGGCCGGGTTGCCTTGGCCTTCGGGGAACGGACGCGAGAAGGCCTCCATCGGGTAGCCGCGCAGGCCGGCGTCGAAGGCCTCCGCCAGCGTGCGCTCGCCCACCAGGCGGGAGAGCAGGACGAGCGACTCCAGCAGGTTGCTCTTCCCCGCCGCGTTCGGGCCGAACACGACGACGAGCCGACCGAACTCGGCCTCGACGTGTCGCAGCGACTTGAATCCTCGAACGGTCAGTCTGTGAAGCATGGCGTTCGATACCACGAAGCGCCGCGCGCGTCGAAGGCCGGGGTCCCGCCGCGGTGCCCGACACTCCCGACGCACGCCGTCGGATGCGTGTGCGCCGTGCGTCATGCGCGCAGGTCGTGCCCCCGCACGCCCCTTGAATTCCACACCGGCCCGTGCGTCGATCCGGTCCTGATTCAACCGCGCGGGGGCCGCGATGTTTCTCACAAATCGAACACTGGTTGCCGCCGTCACGTTGTCGGCGCTCACGACGCTGGCCCCGGGCCTCTCGGACGCGGCGACGCCGGCGCGGTGGCCGACGCTGGCGGAGCCGCCGGCGGGCGCGGCGGGCGGGGGCAAGGCGGACGCGGCGGTGATTGTGGGGGTGGAGGACTACGCCTTTCTGCCGGACGTGCCGGGGGCGGTGGCGAACGCGAACGCGTGGGAGACGTGGCTGGAGCGGACGCGGAAGGTGCCGGGGGAGCGCATCCGGGTGCTGCGCAACGAGCAGGGGACGAACTCGAAGATCAAGGCGGCGCTGGAGGGCGCGGCGAAGGACGTGCAGCGCGGCGGGACGCTGTGGGTGGTCTTCATCGGGCACGGCGCGCCGATGGCGCAGACGAACGACGGCGTGCTGGTGGGGGTGGACGCTCAGCAGGACCCGCTGGGGTTCTACAGCCGCGGCCTGCGGCGCGGCGAGGTGCTCGAGGTCGCGGGCCGCGCGGCGGCGCGGGGGGCGAACCCGGTGGTGGTGCTGGACGCATGCTTCAGCGGGCGTTCGGCGGGGGGCGCGTCGCTGTTGCCGGGGTCGCAGGTGGCGCTGCCGGCGTCGTTCGCGACGGCGGGGTCGGTGACGGTGCTGAGCGCCGGGGCGGCGCACGAGATCGCGGGCCCGCTGCCCGGGCCGGTGGACGTGCAGCGGCCGGCGTTCAGCTACCTGATGCTGGGGGCGCTGCTGGGCTGGGCCGACGGGGCGCTGGACGAGCGTGCCGACGGCGAGGTGACCGTGCCCGAGGCGCTGACCTACGTGCGGCGCGCGCTGCGAAAGCTGGACGCGACCCGCGAGCAAACGCCGGAGTGCGCGCCTGCGGAGCGCTGCGGGGCGTCGCTGGGCAAGAGCGCGGGCGAGCGGGGGCCGGACCTCGGGGCGCTGGCGGGGGTGGTGAACCCGCCGGTGCGACCCGTCGACCCGGGGCCGTCCGGCGGCGGGTTCGACGCGGCGATTCGTGCGGCGCTGGAGAAGCAGGCTGCGGCGGACGCAGCGCGTGCGGAGGCGGAGCGGGTAGCGGCGGAGGCGGCGAGGCTGGAGCGCGAGGCGCGTGCGGCGCACCTCGCGCGGGTGGACGCGGACTTCACGAAGGTGAAGACGGCGGCGAAGGCGGGGCCGTTGGCGGCGAAGGCGGCGGTGGAGGCGTTCATCGGGGCGTACGCGAAGCACCCTTTGGGGAACCCGCGGGAGGCGGAGGCGCGGGCGCTTTTGAGCGAGGACGACACGGGGGGCGGGGGCGACGCGCCGGCGGGGTACGTGACGATTCCGGCGGGCGAATTCATGATGGGGTCGCCGGAAAGTGAAGAGGGCTATTGCTGGGGCGAGAAACGCCACCGTGTGCGCATCACGCGCGGTTTCTACTTGAAAGCGACGGAGGTGACGCAAGGGGAGTGGGAATCGGTGATGGGGTCGAACCCGTCGCGCTTCAAGAACTGTGGGAAGACCTGCCCGGTAGAGAGTGTCTCGTGGATCGACGCGGTGTCGTACCTGAACAAGTTGTCGGACCATGAGGATCTGCCGCGGTGCTACCACGCGAACGGGGCGTTCGTGGGGCTGAGCTGCAAGGGGTACCGGCTGCCGACGGAGGCGGAGTGGGAGTACGCGGCGCGTGCGGGGACGACGGGGGCGGTGTACGCGGGGACGTGGGACATCGTGGGGGAGAACAACGCGCCAGCGCTGGGACCCATCGCCTGGTACGGGGGGAACAGCGGGGTCTCCTACGAAGGGGGATCTTGGTGCGGCGATCGGCCGGAGAAGCAGGAGGCATCGAGCACGTGCGGCACGCACCCGGTGGGGCAGAAGCGCGCGAACGCGTGGGGGTTGTTCGACATGCTCGGAAACGTGGAAGAGTGGACGAACGACTGGAGTGATCAATACCCGGGAGGCAAGGAGACGGACCCCGTCGGTCCGGCCTCGGGCGGGTTCCGAAGCACCCGCGGGGGCGGTTGGAGCAACATTGCGCGCCACGTGCGCGCCGCCGTCCGCGGCTGGTACGCGCCCGGCAACCGGTTCGACTACCTCGGTTTCCGCCCCCTCAGGGCTCGTTGACCCCTTGATCCTTGCCCCCGTGATCCCTTGATCGACGACGACCGAGCCGACAGCGGACGCGGCGCCGGCCCCGGCGCGCTTGCGCGCCGAAGAGGGCCCGCCCGCGCCGGTCGTAACGGCGCGCGGGGGGTCGCAGCGGTCGCCGGCGAGGCCGCAGCGAGTGCCCTGTCGCGCGGCAGCCCGGGTTGGGTCCAGGGCGGAGCCCTGGTCAAGCGATGGTCGACCTGCCGCTCTGGCAGCCCGGCCGACCGCACCTTGCGACACTCGGCCCGTCGTGGCACCGTCTGGGCATGAGCGCCGCGCTGAAGCCCGACGTCATCGACTACCTCGCGCTGGAGGCCGCCTCCGCGGACCGCCACGAGTTCTACGCGGGCGAGATCGTGGCGATGGGAGGCGCGCGGCCGCGCCACAACGCCGTCGCGATGGAGCTCGCCCTGGCCGTGGGCGGGGCGCTGCGTGGCCGTCCCTGCCTCGTGTTCTCCTCCGATCAGCGCGTTCGGCTCGAAGCCTCCGACGCCTTCTGCTACCCCGACTTGACCGTCGTCTGCGGTGAGCCGCGCTTCATCGGGCCGGCGCCCGAGTCGCTCGTCAACCCGACGGTCGTCTTCGAGGTGGTCTCGCCCTCGACCGAACGCTGGGATCGCGGCGGCAAGTTCGGTCACTACCGGGCCTGCCCGTCGCTGCGAACGTACGTCCTGCTCGATCCGCGGTCGCGGACGGTCGAGTGGTTCGAACGCCCGGCCGGGGACGACGCTCCCGGAGGAGCGTGGGTCTATCGCGCGATGACGGGAGAAACCCCCGCGCGCCTCGACGCGCTCGGCGTCACCCTCGTGCCCGCGGCGCTGTTCGCCGTGCTCGATCGCCTGCCACCCGAGGACGACGCCCCGGGCTGACGCCGGCACCCCGGCCGCTCGCCCGCCTTGAATTTCCCGCGCCGCCGTGCGTCACTCCCCGTGCTGGCGTTGAACGGTCGACCGGAAGGCGGGGCGCATGCGCCGAGGAGAACGCTCGAAAAACCAGGCATCGGCGGGGTCGTCGGGGAGGGCGCTCGCTCTCGCCGCCGCGGTGTCGTTCGCGCCCGCGAGCGCGGCCGGCGCCGAAGAACCCGACTGCCAGCCCGAGTACCCGGCGGGCACCTGGCACTTCGCCGTCGGGTACGCCGAGCGGGCGGCGTCGGCGCTCGCCGCCGAGCAGGCCGCGCGAGACGACGCCGGCCGCCGGCTCATGGAGCGCATCACCGCGCCCTTCACCCCGGCGCAGCGGGACGTCATCCGGGCGGCCATCGACACGTCGTACTCCAAGCCCCGCGTCCTGCCGAACCCCGCCGGCGGCTTCGATGCCTGCGCGTTTGCCCTCATCCCGGCGTCGGGTCTGTCGGACGACGTCCTGCGGCGCGACGCCGATGCCTTCGACGCCGCGCTGCGGGAGCGCTGGGCGGCGCTGCGCGCGGCGGTGGGCGGTTCGAAACCCCTGCGCGTTCGCCTCGACCCGACGACCTGGGGCGAAGATCAGGACGCCGGCGAGCTCGGGCAGGCGTTCCGGATGCACCTGCGCACGACCGCGCCCGCCGGTACCGTCTTCGTCGACGAGGTGCGGGACGGGCGTGGCGCGCTCTCCGTGCGCACGCGCCTTTCGAGCGACGGCCGGGGCCTCGCGGCGGAGGTGGCTTACAGGGTCGACCGCGGCTGGGCCGTCGCCGGCGCGCTCGTCGCGTTCGCGCCGCGCAGCCTCGGTCTGGTCGACGCGCAGCCGCCCGCCGAGTCGTTCTTGTCCGACCGCCGCCTCGGCCTGCCGAACGGCGGCGAGCGCGTCGGCAAGGGCGGCCTGCGCGTCACGCTCGACGTCCCGCAGGAGGCGGAGATGTGCGAGGGCCGCCGCTACGCCGTGCAGCTCACCGCGAACCGGCCGGCCTACGTCGTCGTGCTCAGCGTGCTGGACGACGGCCGCGTCGTGCGTGGCTGGGAGACGCCCGAGCCCGTCACCGCCTGGCGCTCCCCCCCCGAGCATGACGCCGTCGCCGTGCCCGTCGAGGGCGCCAACGGGGTCGCGCTCAGCGACCGCATGGTGGCCATCGCCGTCCCGGCGGCCCTGGGGAGAGAGTCACTGTCGGCCGCCGTGCCGCCCCCCGCCTGTGTCACCGAGCCGGGCCGCGGCTTCGACGCCGCACGCCTCCCCCCCGAAGCGGCGGTCGCGACGACCCGCGTCGCCGTCGTCCGGGCCGGCCGTGCCTACTGCCCGCCGCTCTCGACCGAAACGAAACGCCTCGTCACCGATCTGCAGGGCTTCCTGCGCGATGACGGAAACCGCTGCAAGTGACAGGAGACCGACCCATGACACACCCCGCCTCTGATTCGAAACACATGGCCCGGCTTGCGCTCGCCGGCCTGATTGCCGTGTCGCTCGGCGCTTGCGGTGGTCCGCCCGCCGGCGGCGGCCCGCGCTTCACCGACATTCAGCCGAAGAAGAACTTCTACCTGCGGCCGGGGGGCCCCGACAAAGACCCCGGCGCTTACCTGGGGCGCTTCGTGCCCGCCGGCACGGCCGACAGTGCCATCGACGACGCCGAAGCCATGCAGACCGAGTGCAGTCAGTACTTCTCCAAGAAGGTCGTGCCCGCCGGCGGCGTGACGATGAGCGAGTACTTCGCCGTTTCGGGCGGCGGGGGCGCCAGCTTCGGCGTGCCTCCCGTGGCCGTGCAGGTCGGCGGCGAGCGCACCAACGTCCTGAAGGTCGACTACACGCAGACGGAGAAGTGGATCGCCGAGATCCCGCCCGAGAACCGCGCCAACTTCGACGCCTGCTGCGCCAAGGCGCCCAGCAACTGCACGGACCGCTACATCGGCGAGTTCCTGGCCGGCACCGGCACGTTCTTCGGCGCGGACGCCTCCAGCGGCGGCGCGCAGGTCGGCACGGCCCACGGCAGCGCCGGGTTCACCGACTCGATGGAGTGGCGCCGCGGCATGGAGTTGAAAGAGCCCAACTTCTTCGCGTTCCGGGTCACGCGCCGGGGCACCGGCAACGACAACGTCGGTCCCGTCGTCAGTCTGTGCCAGCGCCCGTGGGATCTCGAGATTCCCAAGGGCGTCGAGGGGCAGTATTTCGTCGGCACCTCCAAGGCCCTCGACGACGAGAGCATGGCCCGCGACGACGCGATGGACAACGCCCGCCGACAGATCGTCAAGTGGCTCGGCGAACAGATCCAGCAGAAGCGGGTCGAGGTGCAGGGCTTCTCCGGCTCGGGTGCCGACCTCACCACCCGGCTCACCAGCGAGGAGAACATCACCCGCGCCTCGGGCGGCGTCGCCAGCCTCGTCAAGGACGAGTGCTGGAAGGTCGAGACCTCGACCTCGCCGACGGGCAAGAAGTACCACGTCAAGGCGCTCGCCCTGATCCCCGCCGCCGTGACGGCTCAGGCCGCCGCGGCGGTGCTCGGCGCGGCGAAGTAGCCCCCCCGTCCCGCTCACCCCTCGACGGAGCGGCGCAGACGGCCGCGCAGGGCGGCGGGGACGGTGTGGTTCGTCAGGATGGCATCGGCGAGCAGGACGGCGGTCTCGGCGTCGAGGCCGGCGCGTTCGACGAAGGCCGTGGCGGCGGGCAGGGCCTCGGCGCGCAGGCCGCCGCGGCGGGCGAGGGTGAGCAGGGCGTCGACCGTGGCGGGGTGGGGGCCGCGGGCCTGCAGCGCGTCGAGGGCGCGGGCCTGCACGGGGCCGGCGGCGTCGTCGAGGCGGGCGACGAGAGCGGCGGTGGCGGCGGGCTCGGGGCGCTGCGCGAGGGCGTCGACGGCGGCGAGGCGGACGCCGGCGTCGTCGTCGGCGGCGAGCGCCACGAAGCGGTCGAGATCGACCGGCTGCCGGGCGTTCTGAAGGGCGCGGGCGGCGTGTTTGCGGTCCTCCGGGGTGGCCGCCGCGTCGAGGGCGCCCCGCAGGGTCTCCACGGCGGCGACGGCGGCCGCGTCCGTCCCGGGACCGCCCGCGTCGCGCAGCCGCGCGCCGGCGACGGCGCCGAGTGTATAGGCCGCGGTGTGATGTCGCAGCGAATCACCCGCCGCGTCGGTCAGGCCCCGCGCCGCAAGGGCGAGCGTCGCAGCCTCGGGGTGACGCACCAGGCTCAGGCGTTGCCACAGGGCCGGCGCAGCCTCCGGATCGGCCGTGGCGGCCCCGGACGTCAGCGCGGTGCGCAGCGCGGCCTGCGCGGCCTCGGTGCCGGCGGCCGCCAACAGATCGGCGATGAGCGCGCGTTCGGCGGTGCCGGTCGTCTCGGCCTCGAAGCGCCCGGCGAGGGCCGCGCACAGCGCCGGATCGAGCTGCAGACGGGCCACGGCACGCCACAGGAACGCCCGGTGATCGGGCCCGGCACCCCGCGCGCCGAAGGCGTCGAGCGCGGCGAGGAGGGCCTCCGCCGTCAGCCCGCCGGCCTGCCCCTCGGCGGCCCGGCGCGCGGCGTCGTCGGAGAACCGGGGGGCGTCGAGCGTCTCGGCGACGAGGTCGGCCTCGGGGGTCCGCCGGGGGGCCTCGCGCACGGCGCGCAGGGCGAGGCGGGCGCGGGTCGAAGCGGTCAGAAGCGGCGCGCCGGTCGACAGATGGACGGCGAGGGTCTCATCGACGTCGAGCGCCGCGAGGTACCCCGCCGGGTCGAGGGCGATCCGGGCGGTGTGTTGCAGGGACGGCGCGGCGGCTGCGCCCGGGGCGTGCCGCAGGCGCTCGATGCGCCGTTCGCGGTCGTACGTCAGGGGGCCGTCGGCGCGTCGGTAGGTCGACACGAAGCGGCCGAGCTCGGTGTGTTCCTCGCGGTCGAACTGCGCGGCCAGCGCCCCCGGCGGAATGGACACGCCGAGAGCGCCGACCATGTGTCGCATCATGTGTCGATACTCGGACGGAGTGTCGCGGGTGAATCGCAGCTCGACGAGCGCCCCGTCCGGTCCGAGCAGCAGGTGGGCCTCGTGCCCGGTCAGCAGCGCGGCGGCGGACTCGGCGTCCCCGAGGAGGGGGCGCCCCTGCAGGGTGGCCGTCACGGCGCTCAGCTCGGTGAGGCGCAGCGACACTCGATGGCACTCGTCCTCGCCTTCGCCCTCGCGCCCGAGGCCCTGCAACACGAGCTGCCCGGCGAGGTGGGCAACGCCCTGCAGTGTCGAGGCGCTCCCGGCCGCCGCCTCGTCGCCGGCTGCGGCCGCCCCGAGGCCGTCGAGGCCGTGCGCCTGCCGCGCCGTGTGTTCGAAGTCATAGACGAGCACGCGATCCTCGGGGAAAGCGAACCGGAAGGTCGCGGCCTCGGGCGGCCGGACGGCAGCCGGCGAATCCGTCACGCCGCGGCCGACGACGACGTGCAGCGCGGCGGCGCCGGCGAGGAGCCCGGCGGCGAGGAAGAAGGTCATCAGGGGGGCGGCGTGACGTTTCATGGTCTGTCTCCTGGCGGTTTGGGCGAGAGGGTCAGTTGCGGTCGAGCAGGTCGTTGACGGCGCCGACGTCGATGAGGCTGACGTCGACGGGGAAGTCAAGGTCGAACAGCGTCTCTTTCAGCGTCGGGCCGACCCAGCGGAACAGATCGATCTCCGCGCACAGCTCCGTGACCAGGAGTTCGATGCAGCCGAAGAGCTGAATGGCCCCGGAGAGCGTACGCAGCAGCATGTCGAGCCGCACGCCGCCGTTGAACACGACGTCGGCTGCGGCCGGGATGCCGGGCCGCGCCGCCCGCGGGCGGTACGTCACACCGACCTCGCCCACGAGGGGCAGGTGCGCGGTCACGAGCTCCAGGATGCCCTTGATGCCGACGGTGACGATCAGCGCATCGATGTAGACGCGGGCCCAGGCGTTGGCCTCGGCGTACGGCTCGACGGTGCCCTGAATGTGGGCGCTCGCGCCGGCCGCGCAGATGGACTGCGGGTTGTACGCGGCCGAGAGTGCCAGGTCGACGTCCGTCTCGAGCCCCACCGCCGCGGAAAGGCCGCCGTCGACGCTGACCGGGACGCCGAGGATGAAGAACGTGACCTTCGGCGCGAACCCGCGCGGCACGAGGTCCTCGCGGAAGTCAGGAGTGTCGATCACGTTGAAGGTGTGGGCGACGGTCAACTGCTGCGGCGTGCGTTGCGCGGTGTAAACGGAGATGCCCAACAGACTCAGCGCGACGTCGACGCCCGTCACGGCCGGGTTGGCGTCGACGCGGGCGTCGACGAGGTCGAGCGTGCCACCCAGGACGCGGGCGCTCGCCGCGAGCTCGCCGCGCAGGTAGGGCTTGGCCATGCAGACGTCCGGCGCGAAGTCGGTGACGCCCCAGGCCGCTTCGTAACTGTAATTCAGGCCGAAATACTCGTTGCCGAGCGCGGCCGAGTCGCCGACGGCGTCGTCGGTGCGGACCCGACGCTCGGCCGGATCGACCGGCAGCTCGCCGAGCAGGCGGTTGAGGTACAGCTCGCGCAGCGCCTGAAAGTACAGTGGGCGCAGTCGCATGAACTCGCGCACGAGGGTCGGCGTGCCTGCGTAGTCCCGCTCGGGGAAACGAATGTTGCCGGCGGCGTCGCGGATCACGTTGCCGTTCTCGTCGCGGAACCGGGGCGCCGACACGGCGGCGAATTCGTCGCCGATGATGGTCTCGCACGCAGCGGCGGCGCCGTTGCGCGCCGCGTCGACGGCCGACAGGATGCGGGTGAATGCGGACGGCGCCCAGTCACAGGGCGTCGGCACGCTCGGATCCGCCGGTCGGCAGCCCATCGCCTCGGCGGCGACGAGCGCGGCTTCGATCTCCTGCTCGAGGAAGGCCCGGCGGGCGCCGAGCTCGTCGAGTTCGAGCGCGGCGAGGTCGCCCGGCGAGAAGCCGAACTCGCCCCCGCGGAAGTCGTCGACGGGCGCGACACGCTCCTCGCCGAGCGCGTCGAGCGTCGCGAGCTCGACCTGCGTCAGCCCGGCGAGCAGGGCGCCGAACCGCCCGGCGAGCGCGTACCCCGCCTCGAGCTGCGCGTCGGTGAAGCCCGCCCGGCGCAGGGCCGCCGACTGATCGCGGTGGTAGGCGAAACTCTCGACCGCAAAGGGCTGCGCGGCCTCGTGACACCCGGCGATGCGCAGCGCGGGCACGTTCTCCTCGGAGGCCCGCAGGTGCTGATAGAACGTGTTCTTCGGCACGCACGACCGGAAGGGCAGGACGACGGGCACCGCGGCTCCGGTCCGGTCGACGATGGGACGGGTGCCAATCCCGCCGGCGGCGAACGCGGCGTCGACGAGCGCGCGCGGATCGTTGCGGCTCGCCGCGGGCAGTGCCTCCTCCCAGCGGTTGTAGTCATAGAACGCCTCGAACACATACTCGTCGCAGGTGTCCGAGCGGGCGCCGTCGCCGCCATACAGGAAGTCGCCGGTCACCCGGAACGCCGGCTGCGCGGGGGCGATGACACCCGGCGGGGCGCCCTCCTGTCGCAGCCGGTTCTCGTAAAGGCTCAGTCCGCCGTTCAGGTACCGCCCCGAGCCGCTGCGGTCCGTGGCGACGACGTTCTTCACGGGGCCGCCGACGCAGGCCTCGAGCTCGCCGACGGGGCCGGCGACGGCCGGGTCCCGGCGGGCGCCGCCGCAGAGATCCGCCGGCCGGGTCGGCTGCCCCTGCGCGAGGCGCTGCGCCTCGGTGCGGAAGAGCGCGTCGCACGTCGCCCGGTTGCGGACGCCGCAGGTCGAGGTCAGGTAGCCGGCGCGCTGGCAGTCCGCCAACTTCGGGACGACACACAGGGTCGGCGGGCGGATGACCGTCAGCGCGGCGGAGGCCGGGCCGGCGAGGCCGGAAAGGCAGGCGACGCCGGCAAGCAGCGCGAGGGAGGTCGACAGGGGTGACTTCATGGGATGGCAGCTCCTGGGTGCATGGCTCTGAGAGGGCCCGGCGCGGCATGCGTCGGTGTGAAGGAGCCCCTTTTCACGGGGCGTGCCAATGCGTCCCATCGTCGGAGAACCGCACGGCGGGCGCAGATCGGCCGGCGTCCGCCCCCGCGGGGGACGGGCGCGGCTCGTGTGTCCCATGGGGTGTCACCGGGACACGCGCCGAGGGATTCAGCGCTGCGTCAGGGGGTCGACCGTGTCGAAAGCACCGCCGCGCAGGCCGGGTCGCTCGCGGCGAGCACGGCGAAGCGGTCGCGGGGGTCCGGCACGCGCCCGCCCGCCTCGACCGCCAGCGCGGCGTTGCGGCAGGCCACCGAGCGCGCACCCGACAGACCCTCGCGGTGGAGCTCCGGCAAGGGGCCGGGCGTGACGAGAAGCAACGCGGCCTCGAGGAACCCCGCGGCGGCCGCGTCGAAGGCTTCGCGCTCGAAGGCCCGCGCGGCGTCGGCATGCGTCGCCTCGGCCTGCGCCCAGGACGCCGGGCGGGGGGGCGGCCCGTCCGGGGCGGCGAACGAGAACAGGGACACGCCCGAAGCCGCCGGTGCGAGCGTGTCTGCGGCCGACTCGCCCACGGCCGGTCGCGCGCCGCAGCCCGGCGTCGAAGTCAGCGCGAAGGCGGTCGCGAGAACGACAACGAGAACGAAGACCGGGCCGCGCGTCAGTCCTTCAAGTGTTCGCCGTCGTCGAACCACTTCTTGACCTTGGGATACTGATCCGTGAGGAACTCGGGGTCGTTCTTCCAGAGGGTGAAACACTCGGCGTACCACTCGCCCATGCCTTCCGCCTTGGCGTACTGCGTGGGCGGGGTGAGCTTCTCCTTGCCGACGAAGGCCCGAAATTTGGCGAGCCGCTTCGACTCGGACTTCGCGCCGCCGGTGACCTTGGCGTCGGCCTCCGTCTTGGCCTTTTCCTGAGCTTTGTGCGCGGCGACGCGGGCCTCGCAGGCCGTGCCCCACTCGTCGACGCGGTCGTTGGCGTCCTTGAAGAGGCCGAGTGCGGCGTGGGTGGCCGACTTCGCCGTGAGATCCGTGCGGGCGGTGTCGCGTTTCGTTTTGGCCGTCTGTGCGGCGGTGACGAGCTTGTCGTGCTGCGCGACCGTCGAGTTCTTGGCGACCGCGGCCCAGGCGTTCGTGAGGGCGAGGCTGGCGTTGGCGAAGGCCATGCCCGTCTTCTGCTGGTCTTTGGGCAACGCGACGAACCCGTCGCGCGCGCTCTTCATGGCGGCGCTCTGCGCCGTGTTCGTCGTGTTGACCTTGTCCACGGCCGCGTTGTGGGCGGCCATCGCGTCGAACTTCGCGGCCGAGGTCTTGCGCTCCTCGGCGTGCTCGACGGCGTGCCCGACCTCGTGGAGGACGGTGGTGAAGCTGGCCTCGGCGGCGTCCGTCGCGCCGCCCACGAAGTTCACGCCGTCGCCCGCGAAGGCCGAGTCGGCGATGCTGAGCTTTTCGGCGTGCGTGGCTTTGTTGGCCCCCGTCGCGACGCCGTGGCTGTAGCTGAACTCACCGGCGAGCGAGTCGCCCTTGGCATTGACGATGGTGGACTCGCGCACGAGGTCGACCCCGGCGAGCGCGGACTTCTCGGCGCTGCCGACGCGCAGCAACGCGGCGTAGACCTTGTTGAGCTCGGGCAACGTCCACGTCGCCGAGCCGTCGACGACGGCCTTGAAGCCGAAGTCGGCCATCAGCCCCTTCTTGGCGGCGTCGAGGTCGGCGAACTTCTGTGCCGTGGTGACCTTGCCGGCGCCGATGAGCTTCGTCTCGGCGTTGCCCTCGCCGTCGAGGCGCATCGTGACCTTGCCATCGGGCCGGGGGCCGCCGCCCTTGGGTGTGTACCCGACCTTGGTCTGCAGGTCGACCTCGCTGGCGAAGCGCTTCTTCTCGCCGAGCTGCGCGGTGACGTTCAACAGATGCGCCCCGAGCGCGTCGTCGCCGCCATCGACGGCCTTGACCGTCTTGCCGAGATCACCGGCCTGCTGCTTGGCCTCGACGTTCTTCTGAACCGTCGCCTTTTTCGTGCCCTCCGCGGGCGGGGTGACCGTCGTGACCGCGGTGTCGTACATGAGCACCTTGGCGCCGGCCCCGCCCCCACCGCCGGCCCCACCGCCGCCGCCCTCGGCCTTGCCCACCGAGACGGGGCCGTCGAGCGAGCCCCACGTCTTCGGGCCGATGATGGCATCGGGCGACAGCGCGTGGTTGTTCTGATACTCGACCGTGGCCGCGCGCGTTTTCGGGCCGAAGAGGCCGTCGACCGCCAGCGCGGGCGTCGCGCCGTGCGCGTTCAGGCGCTCCTGCGCGTATTCGACCTCGGCCCCGGCGCTGCCCTGCCGGATGACCTTGCGTTTCTCCGGGGGCACGGCCGCCACGCCCGTCGGCGTCGCCGCGACCTCGGGGGCGGCGGGGGCGTCGGGCACCAGCGCGTTCAAGGGGACGGTCGCGTCGGCGTCCTCGCTCGTGCTGAAGCCGCTCTCTCCCTGTGCCTCACCCGAGCCGGCCTCCAGCAGGGCGACCTCGTCTTCGGCGTCCGCGGGGCCCGCCGCGGCCCCGGCTTTGGGCGCCTGCGGCCCCGCCTTGGCGAGCCCGGCCAGGTAGCGCCGCTGGGCGCCGGCGGCGGCCTGGTGCTGCGCGTCGGCCAGGGGGCCGGGCGCGCGGGCCACGCCATTGGGCTGCTTCAGGGCGGACGTCTCGCGGGTCTTCTGCACGGGGGCTCCAACGGGTGACGGGGGACGACATCAGATAGCGCGCGGGCGGGCGGCTGTCGAGGGGGGGGGCGCCGGCGGCCTTCTCACCGGTCGGGGCGCTGGGTCACCCGGATGGCACCGATCTCGGCTTTGCCCGCCCCGGCGCGGTTGACGAATCGCACGTCGAGCCGGCCGTCGGTGACGGGCACCAGGAAACGCCGGTGCTCCGCGGTGAACGTGCCGACCTCGAGCGCGATGTCATGGGCGGGCAGGAGCACGATGTCTTCGGCGATGACATCGAAGAGATGCGCGCCCGGCCGCTTGTTGACGATCTCGGCGAACAGCAGCTCGACCTCGTAGGTCCCGCTCGGCAGGCCGTCGAACCGGTACGCCGTGGGATCGCGGCGCAGGTTCTTGTACAGGGCGTCGTCCTCGGTGCCGGCGATGGCGCGGGCCGTCGCCACCGACGTCGACTTCTTGTTGATGTAGCCGAAGCCGCGAGCGACCGTGTACGGCGCGTCTGCCTCCCAGACGTCACCCACGACGTCCGTGTACAGGCCGCCGCCCGGGTTGAGCGCCTTCGTGAAGGCGGGCACGTTCAGCGTCACCGGGATCTCCAGTCTCGGATTGCGCGGGTCATTGGTCACGAGAACGATGCGTGCGCGGTAGAAGCCGGGAGACATGCCCGTCGTGTCGACGGTGATGGCCAGGTCGGTGCTGGCGCCCGCCTCGACGGTCCCGCGGGCGGGGTCGAGGGCGAGCCAGGGTACGTCCACGAAGGGCTCGAACGCGGCGGCGTACGGGATGGCGTTCTCCAGGATGCGGTTGGGCTCCCACGGTGAAACCTGGTTGAACTCCATCGGCTGCCCGAGCGCCAGCACACGGCCGGCGCCGTAGTCGTATTCGACGCCCGTGGGCAGGCCGTGATCCAGGCCCATCGTCAGCACGGTGGCGCCTTCGGGCAGGCCATCGAAGCCCGCCATGCTCGCCGGGCCGGCCTCGAAGGGATCGGCGACGCCCTGCATCGTCGGGTGGCCGTTGGCGAGCACGTCATCGGAGAAGCTCTGGTACGTCAGGATGCCGACCCCGCCCGGCAGCGGCACGACCGAGCCGTCGCCCCCGTTCCAGCCGACGGAGGCCGCGCCGTAGAGCAGAAACCCGCCGTCGGCGACATAGGCGTCGAAGACGGGGGCGACCTGGGCCAACGTGTCATAGAAGAACTGGGGTTGGTCGTTGGCCACGTAGACCATGCCGTAAGTGGACAGGTCGAGGCCGGCGAGTTCGGCGCTGCCCGCGATGTCGACGCGGATGCCGTTGGCGTTGAACACCTGCAGGTGGAGGTCGGAGTTCCAGGGGTAGTAGTCCATGAGCACCAGCGCGTCGCCCCCGGCCTGCGCGGCGGCGGCCGAGCGGGGCTGGTACTGCGGGGGCGGCGTCGCGGCATCGCCGTGTCCGGCTTGGGCCACGCGCGGCGCGAGGGCGGGCACGCGCGCCACGTCTCGCTCGGCGGAGTCGAAGGCAAACGACAGCGCGCCGATGTTCTCGATGGCGACGACCTGCGTGCGCTGCTGTCCGGGCGCAATCTTGAGGAAGATCTCGGGCGTCTCGAGGACGGCGCGCGAAGAAGGCAGCGCGAAGTCCGCCGAAGCCACTGCGTTCTCCTCGATGATCGCGACGAGGCTCTCCGTGCCATAGTCCGGTGCGGACACGGTGAGGGCGTGCGAGCCGACCGGCAGCGTCAGGCTGTAACGGCCGTCGACACCGGTCACGCTCGCCCGGCCGGTCACGTCGTCACTGACGATGGCGCCACTCACGGGCAGCCCGTCCACGCCGTCGACGACGGCGCCGGCGATCTCACCACCGATCGGGTTTGCGAACGAGATGACGAGCCCGTCGAACAGCACCGGCTGGTTCATCGAGTACTGGAAGCCGACGTCTCCGGCGGCGTTCTCGAGGCCGACGGTGGCGCCGATCCCGTTGGTGGTCTCCGTGATCCCCCGGTAGAGGAAGTCGATCCGCCCCGTGTGCTCATGGATCTGTACCTGGAAGTCGAATGGGTCGACCGACTGACCGAAGAGCACCATCGAGCGGTATTCGACGACGAAGACGCGGTCGCCCTCGACCCCCACGACCGTCGAGTAGACGCCGCCGTTCGCGACGAGGTCGTCCCAGTAGGGGAAGAGGGCGTTGTTCGGCTCTTCCGGGGACGGCAGCGGGCCGTTGACGTAGCTGAAGGCACCCGAAGCGTCGAAGCTGATGGTCCCATTCGTCGAAATCGTCGCCGACGTGTAGGTCCCGTCGAAGAACTTCACCGGGAACGGCAGCTCGACGGTGACGGCGGCGTCGTCCAGGGAGGACAGGCCGAGATCCGTGTCCGCGTCGATCCAGGCGACGTCGCCGCCGGTTCGGCAGGTGTGCCCGAAAGCGTCGGTGCGCTGCGCGAGGTGCAACCCCACCTCCAGGTCGGCCGCGAGCGAGACCGCGCGCTCACCGCGGTCGGTACATCCGCCGCCCGAGGCGGCGACGACGTAGTCTCCGGCGGGCAGGTCCGGGAAGCTGAATCCGCCGGTGGCGTCCGTCCGCACGGTCGGGACGGGTGCCCCCACGAGGCTGACGTCGATGCCCCCGAGCGGCGTGCCGGCCGCGTCGGTCACGGTGCCCGACAACGTATGGCGCGGCGCGTCGGCGAGCACGAGCAGGACCGTGACCTCGCCATCCTCGACGATGGCGAGGCCGGCCTCGGCGGCGGGCAGGTACCCGTAAGCCGTGGCAGACAGGTCGTAGATCTCCGGCTCACCGGCGCTGGCCTCGTCGACGGCAAGCAGCAGCGAGAAGGCCCCGGCGCCGTCCGTGACGGCACGGCGCACGCGGCCGTCGTCGCGTCGCGTGGCCACGAGCTGCACACCGGCGAGACCCGCGCCGGTCGGGTCGGTGACCTGCCCCGATACGCGCCCCGCCGTGGTCGGTGCCGCGTCGAGCGCCGCGCGCACGTCCAGACGGCCCTCGCCGAACTCGTTGTTGTCGGCCTCGTCGCCCCCGCAGCCGTAGACCGGCGCCAGGTCCGCGGCCGTCGACTCGAGCAGCGCGGCGGTGCCGGCGACGTCGCCTTGCAGGCTCGGAGCGGCGGACCACAGGAGCGCGATCGCGCCGCTCACGTGGGGGGCGGCCATCGAGGTGCCCGACAACCACGAGTACCCACCGCCGGGCACGGACGACAAGACATCCTGCCCGGGGGCGGAGATGTCGGGCTTCAGCGAGCCGTCGATCGACGAGGGGCCCATGCTCGAGAACCAGGCGAGTGCGTCCGTGGTGTCCGTCGCGCCGACGCCGATGGATTCCGGGTAGTCCGCGGGCGAGCCGACGGTGCTGCACCCCGGCCCGCTGTTGCCGTTGGAGAACACGGGGAAGATGCCGGCGTCGCGCCAGGCCTGCACGATGCCCTGGAAAAAGAGATCACCGCCGCCGCCGCCCCAGGAGTTGTTGATCACATGGGGCGCGCGGGCCGGATCGGGGTTGAGCCCGTTCTCGTCCGTGGGCGCGAGCATCCACTCGCCCGCGGCGAGCAGCACGTCGTACGGACAACTGCCATAGGGGCAGGCCACGGCCGCGATGAACTTCGCGCCCGGCGCGACGCCGATGGCAGTGCCCCCCGCGTCGTCACCCACCATCGTCCCCATCGTGTGCGTGCCGTGAATGTCGGTATCACACGGCGCGCCCCCGCAGGCGCCGGAGGGGTCGAAGAAGTTGTAACCCATGCCGGGCGTGGCCGGGTCGTGTCCGCGAAAACGACCGGAGAGCGCGGGGTGACTCACGTCGATCCCCGTGTCGAGGCTGCCGATCACGATGCCTTCGCCCTGGCCGAACTGGCTCCATGCCTCGGGCGCCCGGATCCGGTCGAGGTTCCACTCGGCCGGACTGGCGGCCACCTTGCCGAGGTCCACCGGACGCGGCACGGTGAGGACGCGGTCGGCCACGATGGCCGCCACGTCGGCGCGGCGCGCGAGCGTGTCGAGCAGCGCGGCGTCGCCCTCGACCTTGATGGCGTTGTTGATGAAGAAGCTCTTGTGCGGCGCCCGGGCCTGCAACAAGGCGGCCCGGACGCCCGCCTGCGTCCGGTCGGCGTTCGCTCTCAGGGCGTCGCGTGCGGCCCGGACGCGGCCGCCGTGCGTGCGCTCGGCCTGCGCCGCGGCGAGGTCCGGGCGCCCCCGCACCAGCACCCAGAACTCGCCCTTGCCCGCGCCGAGCCGTTCGCGCAGACCCGCCTCCACGGTGGCCCGCTCCATGGCGGCCGGGGCCGCCTGGGCCATCGCGCCCGATGGGACGGACACGAGTGTACTCGTCGAACACAGGGCGGCTGCGAGCGCAGCGGCGCCTTTCCACGTCTTCATGGCATTGCTCCTCGGGCGCCGCCTCGAAGCGGGCCCTCAATTGGAACCTGGCGACCGCCGGACCCTCCGGTGGTGCGCTCGGTCTGACCTCAGGAGCCCGTACTCGAAATCACCCCGCGCTCTTCTCGGGCGGGCGACGTTTTTCGTCCTCGGTGGCGATTTCGAAGCGTGCCCCGAGCGCCCGCGGTCCGGCCTGGATCAGGATTTCGGCGTGCGGTTCGTCTGCGTTTCGGGTGGCGCGGACGTCGGTGGCGCGGCGTCCGCGGCCGAGAGCGCGGCAAAGCGCTTCAGAAGCTCGGCCTTGATGTCCGGCGGCATGGGCTCGGGCGGCAACTGACCGACCGTCTGAGCGGCGAGGCGCATCTGGCGGAGGTAGGCCCGGCAGGGGTGGCACATGCCCAGGTGGAACTGCACCTCGAGTCGCCGCCAGAACGACATGCGCCCTTCGGCGTAGTCGGTCACGATCTCGGTGAGTTCTCGGCAGCTCAGCATGGCGTCACTTCTTCTGGAGGAACTGTTCGAGCGCAGCCCGGACCCGGGTGCGCGCGCGGTGCAGCAGCACGCGCTGATTGATCTCGGAGATTTCCAGAATGTTACAGACTTCTTCGCTCGTCGCGCCTTCGAGATCGCGCAGCGTCAGCACGGCGCGCTGCGCGGGCGGGAGCGCGTCGATCGCCGCGCCGATGACCTCGGCCGCGCCCCGGGTGGCGAGCAGCGACTCCGGCGTGTCCTGCACCCAGTCGGCGGGCGGTGAGGCCCAGTGACCGCCGGCCTTGAAACGGGCCGCGTCGACGGCGGCGGCCACGTCCCCGTCGGCCTCGACGAGCGCCGAGAACGGCACGTCGCGGCCATCCCGGCGGGCGCGGCTGCGCGCCTGATTGACCAGGATGCCGTAGATCCAGGTCTTGAGGCGCGCCCGGGGCTCGAAGCGCGGCAGACCGGCGATGACCCCGATCCAGGTCTCCTGCACGGCGTCTTCGGCGGCGGCACGATCGCGCACGAAGACCTGTGCCAGGCGGACCATCGGGCCGTGGTGGCGATCGACGAGCGTCGCGAACGCCTGCGCATCGCCGCCGCGCAGGCGGGCGAGCAGCGCGAGGTCGTCGTCGGGCGTCGAACTGGGCGGGCGGGTGGTCACGGCGTAGTACGCGCGCATCGTGAAACGCGCGCCGAGGTCTGCCAAGGTCTTTCGTTCGCGTCCGTCGACGAGGGTTGGTACAGTCCCCCGCATGTACGATTACGACTGGTTGGTCATCGGCTCCGGCCCCGCCGGCGAGAAGGGCGCCGTCCAGGCGGCGTGGTTCGGGCGCCGCGTGGCGGTGGTCGAGCGCGCGCCGGCGCACGGCGGGGCGTGCGTCCACACGGGCACGCTGCCGAGCAAGACGCTGCGCGAGACGGCCCTCTACCTCTCCGGGCACCGCCAGCGCGAAATGTACGGCCTCGACGTGCACCTGCAGCGCGATGTCTCCGTGAGCGATCTCATGTGCCGTCAAGCGGCCGTCCTCGGCAACGAAGCCGCCCGCATCGCGCGCAACTTCGAGCGCCACGGCGTGACGCAGCTTCGGGGCCACGCCGATTTTGTCGACGCGCACACCGTCCGCATCACGCCGCCCGAGGGCGCGGGGGCGCCCTACACGGTCACGGCCGACGCCATCCTGATTGCGACGGGCACGCGGCCGTTCCGCCCGGCGTGGGTGCCCTTCGGCGACCCGGGCATCGACTGCTCGGACACCATCCTGAACCTCGACCGCATCCCGCGCGCGATGGTGGTGCTCGGCGGGGGCGTGATCGGGTGCGAGTACGCCTCGATCTTCGCCGCCCTCGGCACGCGCGTCACCCTCGTCGAGGGGCGCGAACAGATCCTGGGCTTCCTGGACCCGGAGATCAACGCGCGGCTGTCGTCGGCGCTCGAGGCGCTCGGCTGCGAAATTCTGCTGAAACGCGAGGTCGTGCGCGTCGGGCGCGACGGCGACGGCACGCTCGTCTGTACGCTGGCGGACGGGCGCGCGCTGCCGTGCGAGCGTCTGCTCTTCGCGGGCGGGCGCTCGGGCAACGTGGAGGGGCTCGCCCTGGAGAACGCCGGGATCACGCACGGGCCGCGCGGCCTGCTGAGCGTCGACGCGAACTACCGCGTGCAGAGCGCGCACGGCGGGCGCATCTACGCCGCGGGTGACATCATCGGCTTCCCGGCGCTGGCGTCGGTGGCGATGGAGCAGGGACGCGTCGCGGCGTGTCATGCCTTCGAACTCGGGTACAAGAGCGCCGTGTCGCCGCTGTTCCCCTATGGGCTCTATACCATCCCGGAGGTGGCCACCATCGGCGAGACCGAGGCGCAGGCGACGGCTCGCGGCGAGGTGGTCGAGACCGGGCGGGCGTCCTACGGCGACAACGCCCGCGGTCAGATCGTGGGCGATCTGCAGGGGCTTCTGAAGGTGGTCTTCCGCGTGGCGGACAAGCGCTTGCTCGGCGTTCACATCATCGGTGAGCGGGCCACCGAGCTCGTGCACGTCGGCCAGACGGTGATGGCCCTCGACGGCACCATCGACACGCTGGTGCATCAGGTCTTCAACTTCCCGTCGCTGGGCGAGCTCTACAAGTACGCCGCCTACGACGGCCTCGGGCGGCTCGCGCGGCGGGGGGCGAAGTGAACGCTCTCCTGCGGCGCGCGATGGGTGTGTTCGTCGTCGTGGGGATGCAGGCCTGCACCGAGACTTCGAGCGACACATCGACAAGTGCAGACGCGGCGCGGCCCGACGACGCTCGCTCCGTTCCGGAAGACACCATCGACCGCGGCCCGCCGGCGTCCGGAACGGACGGGTCGAACGACGCGCGCGTGGCGTTTGTCGATGCTCTCGACGCACCCGGCGCCGACGCTCGCGTGGTGCCCGACGCCGGTCCGCCCGTCGAGCCGGTCGATCCCACCGACCCCACCGACGCCGTCTTCGATTGGGACCATGTGATGACCGTCGAGGTGACGCTGCCCCCCGCGGACTGGGCGGCGCTGCGGCAACAGGGCCGCACGGATCTCGACACCCGTGGGGCGGACTGCATGGACGCGCCCTTTCCGTCGCCCTACACATGGTTCGAGGGCGACGCGACCCTCGACGGGCGACCGTATGCCCGCGTCGGGGTGCGCAAGAAGGGCTTCTTCGGCTCGCTGAGCCGGTCGCGGCCGTCGCTCGTGCTCGATCTCGACCGCCACGTCGACGGGCAGGCGCACGAGACGCTGACCCGCATCGCCCTGAACAACGGCAAGCAGGATCCGAGTCGGCTGCGGACGTGCCTCTCGTACAGCATCCTCGCCGACGCGGGCGTGCCGGCGCCCCGGTGCCATTTCGCCCACGTCACGGTGAACGGCGAAGATCTGGGCCTGTACGCGCACGTCGAGAGCATCCGCAAACCGTTCCTGCGCCGGCACTTCAGCGACGACGAGGGGCATCTGTACGAGGGGGCGCTGAGTGATTTCCGGCCCGGGTGGTCGGGCACCATCGAGCAGAAGACCGACGAGGACGTGCCCCACCGGGCGCCGCTCGACGCCGTCACCGCGGCCGCCGCGGCCCCCGACGACACGCTGCTCGACGCGCTCGGCGCGGTGCTCGATCTGCCGGCGTTCTATCGGTTCTGGGCGGCCGAGGTGATGATCGCGCACTGGGACGGGTACGCGGGCAATACGAACAACTTCTGGCTCTACGAGGACCCCGCGCAGGGGGGCCGCCTGGTCTTTCTGCCCTGGGGGCCGGACGGGGCGCTGCAGCCGCCCCGTGTGTTCTTCGAGGGGGCGATTGCGCCGGCGTCCGTCCTGGCGACGGGCATCCTCGCGCGCCGTCTGTACCTGCACCCCGAGGGTCGACGAGCGTATCTGACGACGCTGGCCCGCATGGTGGTCGATCACTGGTCGACGGACGCGCTGCTCGCGCGGCTGGATCGCCTCGCCGCCCTCGTCGGGCCCCGTATGCCGCCCCAGCAACGCGCCGATCACACCCGCGCCGTCGCCGAGCTGCGGACGTGGGTCGCCGGGCAGCGCGGGCGACTCGAGGCCGAGCTCCTCCGGGGCGACGTGCCCTGGCCCTACCCGCTGCGGCCGTCGCTCTGCACGGTGCCCGCCGGTGAGCTGCACGGGGCGAGTCGGACGACCTGGGCCTCGTGGCCCACCGACGATGCATTTCGCTCGGGGTCGGGGCGTCTGGAGGGCACCTATCGCGACGTCCCGCTGGCCGTCCGGGCCGTGGGCGGCGCCGCAGGGCTCGACGAGAACGGGCAGGCCATCGCCCTCGTGCCCCTCTCGATGGCCGACGGTGCGCTCTGGTTCGTGTACCTCGCCTTCGACCGTGAACAGATCACGCCGGGCGAGCTCGACGCCGCGCAGTTGCCGGCCTGCTCGCTCAACGTCTTCGACGTCGAGACCGGCGCGGCGACCTACCTGGCGGACTGTCGTGACGGGCGACTGCGCATGACCGACGCCGCGCTCGTGCCGGGTGCCCCGTTTGCGTTCGAGTTCGACGTCGGCCTCTGGGTGGGCCTCGGGCGTTGATGTCGTTTCGTCATCACCCTACACTCGGCGTCATGGCAAGGACGCAGATTCAACTCCCCGACGCGGTATACGAAGAACTCGAGATCCTCTCGGAACGTCTCGACGTCTCGATGGCGGAGCTCCTGCGGCGGGGGGCCGAGTACGTCCTTCGCGCACATCGTGCCGGAGAAGTGCCTTCTGCTCCGTGGGGGCTGCCCGAGCCACTCGACCTCGGCACGCCGATGGTCCCGGTTGATCGGTGGCGCGAACTCGCCGCCGGCCCCGGCGTCGAGGATGTTCTCCCGTGAGGGAGGTCGTTGCTTTCGACACCAACATCCTCATCTACGCCCTGAACGCGAGTGTGCCCGAACACCTCGCGGCGCGGCGATTCCTGGAAGAGCTTGGTGAACGCGACTCGGTGGTCGTCAGTGAGCTCGTGCTCATCGAACTCTACGGGCTGCTCCGGATTTCGCTCGGCGTCGCATTTTCGATGCTCGCCTGGCCGGCGCGCGCCCTCGACAGGGCACTGAAGTGAACCCCGAGGGCGAAGCGCTGCGCGCGGTGCCTGCGTGGCGAGTGAGTCGCCAGCACCGATGGGCACCAATCGCAGCTCGGAATCGCCGCCCGTCGAACACGGGACCGCCTGCTCAGCGCCTACGGGGTGGCACGACGGCGTCCCCGTAAACGTCCTCGGCGAACGCAGCCAAGGCATCGGGCAGCGCGCGCGCGATCAGTTCGGCGTAGGTCGACACGTCATGTGCGTCGCGGACGTGCAGTTCGACGTGAGGGTTCTCGGCGGTGATCCGCTCGCGAACCGAGGCACCCGCCGGTAGCGTGCCGGTGGCGACGACGCGGTCGAACTCCGCGCGGGAGAGACCCGGCGGGAGCACGACCTCCACGAGATGCGCCGACCTGTGACCCGTGTCGTCGAAGCGCGGGTCTCGCGGGCTCAGGAGGGCCGTCAGTCGCCTCGTCGCGTGGGGGCCGTGTCGGAACGGCAAACGTGCCGCCGACGCCGCGGCCGCCGTCTCGAACGCCTCGATGGCTGCCGGGGTCGCTCGGCCGAGGAGTGGCGCCTCCGCAGGAGTCAATTGGGGTCCCTCGTGAGTCCATTCGAGTGCCATCGTGAACGTCTCCGGGCTCGCGTCGGCACCTGGGGCAGGGCCAAGGACGACCGAGAGCCCGCGGCCCTTGGTCATGGAACGCGTCCAGACCTCCGGAACGCGCTCCGACATCTCCTGCGACCGCACGAACCCGGCCTTCGTCAGCCACGGCCCCAGGACTCGGCGAAGCCCCTCGGGACCGCCGAGCATTGCGTCTCCCGGCGCCACCGGGGCGGGGCTCCGGCGGATCTGCTCGGCCAATGCGCGGACCGCCTCGCGCTCGACCGCCGCCCGTGCCTCGACCTCGGCCTGCGCGTCGGCATACGGGCTGCGGCCGTCCGGCGTGATGGTATAGACCATGATGTCGGCCGTGTCCCGCGCGGTGGCTGCGTCGAAGCCGCGCGCGTCGCGTTCGATGAAGTCACCTTCGCCCGGCATACGCAGCGGGCCGCCCCTCATGGCTTGCGCCTGCGCGGACAGCACGAAGTTCGCCCCCACGGTCGTCATCTCGACGGCGCCTCCCGGGCGGGCGTCCCGCGGAACGGTCTCGCCCAGCTCGGGCCGGTCGGGCCAGCGCCCGTGCGCGTCATGAAAGCGGCGGGCGTGCAAACCGACGCGAAGGAGGGAGAGGGATGTCGCGAGCTCGGTGCGCGAACGAGCGTATTTGTCGGGCACGGCGAAGCCCAACCCAAGCACCCGGCCCTTGTCGGCCGGTCGAATCACCCCGAAGTCCTCGTTTCGCATCGCGCCCAGCGACGCGCGAAGTGCCGCCGGGGCCCGCGCGATGAGCGCATCGTCGATGCGGCCCCTCAGCACGACGAAGCCATCGTCCACGCGATTGCGCAGCGCGAGCCACGTCTCCCCCGGCAGTCCGGCTTCCAGGGCGGCCAGCGAGGCCTCGGCCCGCACGCGGCGGGGCGCCGATGCCCCCTGGAGGGCCGCCGCACACACATTTGCGAGCGGGCCTCGGAGCGCGAGGACATAGACGGCGCGCAGGTTGTCGAGCGTCGCCCCGTCGCGGGCCAGCGCCAGCAGATCGAGGCAACGATCGACCGCCTCGTCGCGTGTGCTCGGGTCGGCGGCCAGGCGCCTGACCTCGACGAGCGCGAACCGGATCCGGGTGGTGATCTGTGCCCCGAGGAGGCCGGGCGAGGTCGACGGATCGCCCAGGGTCAGCTCGACCTTCTCGAGCGCCCGGCCCGCGCGAAACACGGCTTCGGCGACGGGGCGGCACACCAGGAGTCGCCGGGCCAGGCCGGCGGGAAGGCGCGTGGCCGACCGGCGTCCGTCCGCCACGTCTACGAGCGCTTTCCGGTGAGACGCTTCCTCTGCTTCGGCGCCCAGGGGGAACGAGAGGGCACAGCCGTCGGGCACCCTGGCGCGCAGATCGTCGAACGAGGCCCGCTCACCCGGGTACTCGGCCGGGTCGAAGTGCAGCGGCCGCGGGCGCGCGCTGTTCGCCGCGACGAGGGCCTCGAGGGTCGAGATGAACGCCTCTCGGGCGGGCTCCAGCTCGTCGTCACCCGAGGTCTCGGGCGGGGCGGGCCGCTCGCCCGGGGACCGATCGCAGGCTCCGGTCAGGGCCAGGGCCAGGGGGACCGCGGCAAGCAAGCCGAACTGTCGAAGACCGCACAACCCCGGAGCGCGCGCAGAAATCATCGTTCGAGCCTGCACGACGCGCAGGCTTGGGGCAAGAGGCGACTGACCCGCCGGGGCGAGGCCGCCGGGTTCGACGGCCAACTGCGCGTGACCGACGCCGCGCTCGTGCCGGGGGCCCCGTTCGCGTTCGAGTTCGACGTCGGCCTCTGGGTGGGCCTCGACACCGCGGCGGGGGAGTGACGGGGCCGGGCACTTCGGCCGCCCTGCGCGCAGGCCCGTGCGGTACACTGTGTCCCGTGACGACCGACGACCCCAGTACGTCTACGCGCGCCCGTGCGGCCGCCCGCCGCCGGGCAACGTGGCCCATGCGAATCACGTCGCTGGACGCCGCGGTCGACGACGACGGCTACGTCGACGCGCCCCCGGGTGAGCGCGTGGCGATGGTCTACGAGCTGACGCTGGCCGCCTGGGCGCTGTCGGGGCGCCCGATGCCGACGTACTCGCGGGCAGAGATCCCCGGTCGCCTGATTCGGGGGGACTCGAGCCCGTGAGTGACGCACCGCGCCTCCTCGAAGACACCCGCGACCTGCTCGACGCCTTCGAGGACGCGGGGGTGGCCTACATCGTCGTGGGTGCGCACGCGCTGGCCGCGCACGGGATTCCCCGGGCAACGGGCGACTTCGATGTGCTCGTCCGACCGGATCGCGCGAACGCCACGCGGGTCCTCGCCGCGCTCCGGCACTTCGGCGCGCCCGTCGAGGC
Organism: Myxococcota bacterium; assembly: GCA_023150895.1. Taxonomy (GTDB): domain Bacteria; phylum Myxococcota_A; class Bradymonadia; order UBA7976; family UBA1532; genus CAINDO01. The sequence continues at coordinate 30,976 of JAKLJY010000075.1, forward strand.
ACACGGCCTCGAGGTCAGCGACTTCACGCGCCCGGCGACGGTGTATCAGATGGGGCTTCCGCCGCGGCGCATCGACGTGCTGACGTCGGTCAGCGGCGTCGACTTCGACGAGGCCTGGGCCTCACGCATCGAGGCCGAGGTCGACGGGCGCCGGCTGCCGGTGCTCGGACGCGCCGCCCTGCTGAAGAACAAGCGCGCCAGCGGGCGCCCGAAGGACCTCCTCGATGTGGCGGCGCTCGAGCGATCATCCGGCGCGCGGTAGAATGATCGCCGCACACGCGCCTGACCGAGAATCGCGCCGCCCCGGTGAATACCGCCGGCGTCCCTCTCGTCGGAGCCTCCGGAACTCGTCAGCACGAAACGGTACGGATCGAAACGGAAATCACATGCGGTCGACCCCGATGATCAGAAGCCCTTTCCACGCCGCGGCGAGCACCGTCGCGCTGTTCTCGGCCCTCGCAGGACTCGGTGCATGCAGCTCCGACGACGACGGAGCGGGGAACATCACCGCCTTCGGGCAGCAGTACAGCGAGATCGTGTGCAGCGGGTTCGCCAGTTGTTGCGCGGACACGGGGCAGCCCGTGGACAAGGGCCAGTGTCAGCAGCTCTTCAACTACCAGATCGACGAGTTCGAAGCCGGTATCAACAGCGGCAAGTTCACCTTCGACGCGTCGGCGGCCAATGAGTGCCTCGCGGCCGTGCGGGCCATGTCGAACCTGTGCACGGAAGAGCCCCCCACGGTCTGCGACAAGGTCACGAAGGGCACCGTCGGGGCCAACGAGCGCTGCGACGACGACGACGAATGCGCGGTTCCGCCCGGCGGACAGGCCTCCTGTAACTACAGCGGCGAGGCCGAGTACGGCCGCTGCGAACAGACCGTGCGGGGCAAGGTGGGCGACGACTGCCAGCAAACGTGCGAGGACCTCGGCGGCGGGGGCTGGTCGTGCGGCGGCAGCGGTGAGGACCCCGTCGACGGGATCTCCACGGCCTGTTACCGCAACGACAACCTCGTCTGCGATTACGAGACGAAGAAGTGCGTCGCCCTCGGCGCGGCCGGCGCCGACTGTGGCAACGATGACGACTGCGCGCAGGGGCTCTACTGCCCGTTCGAGACCAACAAGTGTACGGCCCTCGGTGCCGCGGGCGCGGCCTGCACGTCGAACAGCGCCTGCGAGAGCGACTACTGCGATCCGTCGGACGTGTGCGCCCCGCCGCTCGCGCTCGGGGCGGCCTGTGACGCGAACGCGGAGCGCGACCCCTGCGGGGCGGACGGGCGCTGTTCCGAAGAGGGCAAGTGCGAGGAAGGCGGCCTCTTGGGCGGGGGCGGTGGCACTGCGCTCGTCTGCGGTTTCCTGGGCGGGTGACCCGCGGGCCCGGCCGTCGCGGCGTCAGCGCGGCGGCAGCGACGTGCGGCGCAGGCCGGCGGCGGCGACCAGGAAGACGGCGATGCCGCCGATGCCCAGGCCCGCCTCGGTGTAGAGCATGCCGTCGGCGCCCTTCACGTCGGCGACGTAGCCGAGCAACAACCCCACCCACCAGATGGGGAAGTTCGAGAGGGTGGCGTAGAGGGTGTATTTCGTGGCCGCCGAGCCGGGGCCGATGGCGTCGAGCACGACGGCGGTGAAGGCGGCGTAGCTCAGCCCGACACCCAAGGAATACACCACGTTGCCCCCGACGTAGGTGGCGGGGGTCATGGGCAGCGCGGCCATGCCGCCGGCGACGATGGCCAGCGAGAGACCCATCGCGGCGTAGACGGCGCGCGGGGGGAAACGCATGCAGAGCCAACCGCCCATGAAGCACCCGGCGCCGTTGATGAGGCCGGCCATGACACCCTGAACGAGCGCGACCTCGTGCTCGCCGGCGCCCCACTTCTCGGCGACGGCGGACTGCGTCAACACACCCTGCGCGGCGCCGGTGCCGATGGGCAGGAAACACAGGATGGCGCTCGCGAGGCCGCCCTGCGTGCGGGTCATGCCTCGGATGTTCGCGAAGACCTGCCCGATGGCCGCCTTCGGGCCCTGCCCGTGCCCCTCGGCCGGGAGGTCCGGCAGCGCGCGCAGGGCGAGGCAGCAGGCCGCGAAGAGCACCGCGAAGATGAGCCCGGTCATCCAGGCTTCGGGCAGGGCGTTGAGCAGCAGGAGCCCGACGCCGCCGCCGATGCCGGCCCCGCCGAGGTTGCCGGCCTGGAACCACGCGCTGACGCGGCCGATTTGATCAACGGGCGTGACCTGCGCCATCAGGGCCTCGACGGCCATGCCCACCATCGAGTTGACGAGGTTGGCCGCGGCGATGACCGCCAGCAGGAGCGGCAGCGTCTCCGGGCCGAGGGGGATGCTGGCGATGGCCGCGACGCCCACCGACGAGCCGAGCGCCGAGATGTAATACCAGCGCTTGGGCGTCAGCGTGGTGTCCACCAGGGGCGCCCAGATCCACTTCAGCCAGTTCATCATCAGGCCGGCGGCGCCCAAAAAAGCGCTCTCGGTGATGGACAGGCCGTGGCGCGTGCCCAGGAAGGTGAGCGCGACCGTGACGAAACCGCCGAGGGCGCCGAACGGGAAGTACAGGATGGTGTAGACGACCGGGTGGGGGACCCGGTGCGGGTGCGCGGTCGCCGTCACGTCGCGTCCGACTTCGGGCCGGTGAGGGCCTTGCCGTCGAGGACCCGCCCGAGGATGTTCGAGAGCGGCGTGCCCTCGAAGACCTTGGCGATGACGTCGGTGAGGTTCTTGCCGCCGATGAACTGCTGCACGCTCATGGCCTCGGCGATCTTGACGAGGACCTCGTGGTTGGAGAGCGCGAGCAGCGCCTCGCTGAAGCCGCCCTGGGCCGCCTCGAAGCGGGCGACGGTGGCCTCGACCTCGGCCTTGAGCGCGGCGAGGCGCAGCGCCTGCTCGCCCTCGCTGATCTCGTAGCGGATGGCCGCCGCGGTGCGATCCCGCTCGAGGCCGGCGGTGTGTTCGACCCCGACCGCCTCGGCCCGCGCCTCGGCGACCTTCTTCTGTTCGACGAGGGCCTTGATCTCGCCGATGAGGTGGGCGAGCTGCACGCGCTGCTTGTTCTCGGCCTCCTCGACGCCGAGCTCGGACAAGCGCCGCGACGTCTGTGCTTTCGCCTCCGCCGTCTGACGATTGATGTCCTCCTGTCGCTGCGTGGCCTCGAGCGCGCGATTCGCCCGCTGCAGCGCGATGTTGGACTCGACGGCCTCGTGCTGCGCGAGATTGAGCAGGCGCGCGATGTTCTCGTCGCCGATGGTCACGCCGAGGACCTCGACGTCCGTGACGTGCATGCCGTTCTCCTTGAACTTCATGCCCGTCCGCCCGCCGCCCTCGGCAGGCACGCCGAGGATGGTGTCGCGGATGACGTCGACGCTCTGTCGGTAGAACTGATCGACGCTGATGCGTTTGACGACGCCCTTGAGCACCGAGCGGACGTGGTCGCAGAGGAACTTGACGTAGTTCTCGACCTCGAACCACCGCATGGGATCGTCGGTGAAGTTCACGCGCAGCGAGTATTCGAGGCGCACCCGCACGTGATCGGCCGTCTCGACCTCGCAGATGTCCGAGACCTTGTTGTTGAGCACGCGCAGGAACACCGTGCGCAGCAGTTTGTCGGTGCTCTTCGGTTTGCCCGTCGAGAGTTCGATGACCTCGAAGGACTCGTCGTAGGCGAGCAGCAGGTTCTTCGGGCCGACCTCGACGCGGCGGTTGCCCTTCTTGTCGACGATCATCAGCGCGTAGCCCACCCACACGCTGATGGCGGGCACGCCCTCGAACTTGGTGTTGAAGACCAGCGTGCGGGGCTGGTTGAACTGACTCACGCGGTCGACGGTGTCACCGGCGCTCGCGGCGCGCTCCCGGGCGGCGCCGACCCCGGCGGCGACGGCTTGTGCGGCGGGCACGGCGGCCGCCTTGGCGCCGGGGGCCTGCGCGCGCTGGTAGTCCCCCTCGGAGATGACGCCCGCCCGAGCCCCCGGGGTCTCGTTGGCCATCGCGCGCAGCGCGCGGTTGTAGGCGAGGGCCTCCTCGTTGCCGGGGTACCACGTCGCACACTCGCGATCCGACAGGATGCGGCGCACGATGATCTCGTCGACCGGGTTGGGCAGGAGCATCAGCGGGCCGGCCGCCATGCGGATCTCGCCCGACTTCCGGTTCATGACATAGCGCGCCTCACCGGCGGGAATGGCCACGGCGAAGTGTTTCTCGCGCCCGTCGTACCGCACGAGGGAGTGTTCTTCGCGCGGGAAGTAGATGGCCGTCTCTTTGCCCGTGATGAAGAGCTCGTCGCCCTCGGAGTACGCCCGCCCCTGCTCGTCTTTGTAGGGGGCGATGATCTTGATGTGCAGGCCCTGAATCTCGTTGAGCTCCAGGGCTTTGAACTTGCGGTGGCCTTCTTTGACGATGAACGTCTCGGTCGGCTCGGGGAAGACCACCTGCGGCCCGCGCTCGTAGCGCTTCTTGCCGTTCTGATCCACCAGGATGCAGTACTCGAGGCGCTCGAGCGTCAGCGCATCGCGGACGTAGTGGTTGTTTTCGTCCGTGACGACCCCCACACCCGTCGGCGGAATGTAAAACGAGACGTCCGTCCCCTTGATGATGAGCAGTTTACCGACGGTGAGGTCCGCCGGGACGCGTGAGACCGGGGCCTCGGCCGCGCCCTCGGTGGCCGGCTTGACGACCGCCGTCGCCCAGTTCTTGCGTGCCTCTTCCTCGTTGTAGACCCGCACGAGCAGGTACTGATTCGAGCGCAGGTGGTGCCCCTGCACCAGCTTGACGATCTGCCCCGGCCACAGCGCGAACGCGCACGGCCCCGTGATGTTGATCTTGCGGCCGACCTCGAGATCCGGCCCGGGGTGAACGCCGCCCGGCGTGGGGTGGTCGTTGCGGACCGACGGGTTCTTGAGCACCAGGTAGAAGCCCTCGGGCGCGATGGCGATCTGCTGCACCGCCTCTTCGAGGCCGCAGGGCTCGAAGCGTTTGCTCGTCGGGTTGAAGACGACCGGCCGCTCCTGCGCGGTGGGGTTGATGACCGTCGGGCCGGTGTAGGTCTTCACCACGCCCTTCGTCACGTCCTGCATGTACGCGTATTCGCTGGGGGCCAGCACCAGATCTCGTTTGCTCACGCGGTCGTCCACGGTCGGCACTCCTTCGTTTCAGGGCAATCGCCGCAACCATCGGCGGTTTGAGCGGACGGGGCAAGGCCCGGCGCGCGCGTCGGACACGGGGCGACTTGCGACCGGGGGGCCGGCCCGGGCATCAGACCGGATCGTGAGCTTTTCCGAACTCCGCGCTTTCCTCCTCGTCGCCGAGAAGGGTTCCTTCCTGGCGGCGGCCATCGCCTCGGGCGAGTCGCGCACGACGCTGCGCCGGCACGTCGACGCGCTCGAGGCCCGGGCGGGGGTGCCGCTCTTGCACCGCGACCGCCGGGGGGTCATCCCCACCGAGGCGGGCACGCGCCTGCTGGCGTCGGGCCGGGTCATGGAGCGCGAGTTCACGGACCTGCTGACGTCGATTCGCGAGATGGGGCGCCTGCCCTCCGGCACCGTGCGGGTGCTGCTGCCCGTCGGGCTGCCGATGACCGGACTTTCGGCGATTCAAGCCTTGCTGAAGGCCTCGTTCCCGCAATTGCGCTTCCGGTTGACGTTCTACGACGGTCCGTTGGGCCCCACGCCGCCCGAGGCCGACGTCGTGGCGTGGTTCGGCGAGACGCCGCCGCCGGGCGCCTGGGAGGCCCGGGTCGTCACGCGGGCGCGGCAACGCCTGCTGGCCGCGCCGGCCTATCTCGAGATGCACGGCACGCCGACCGACGTCGAGAGCCTGTGCCGGCACGAGCTGGCCGTCTTCGCGGCGCCGGACGATCCCGCCGGACGGCTGGTCACCCGCACGGGGCAGCGCGTCCCCAAGGAGCCGCTGGTGGTGACGAGCAACGTCGACTTTCTGCACGCGACGGCCCGCAGCGGCGCCGCCATCGCCTGGGTGCCCGACGGCGACGTGCCGCCCCCGCCCGGTGAGCCGCCGCTCGTGCCCGTGCTCGAGGCGCTCTTCGGGCGGGACGTGCCCGTCTCGGTGGGCGTGCCGGCGGCCCTCGTCGAACTGCCCAAGGTGCGGGTCTTTCTGGAGAACCTGACGGCCATCCGCGACGCGGGCCTCAGCGCGCGCTGACGCCGCGGCCCGTTCCTACGGGATCGCGTCCTCGATGTTCGAATAGAGACCGTAGATGCGCCCGCAGACGGGGTGCTGGATGAACGCGCGGGACCGGTAGCGGTAACGCCCGCCGTTGACCCGCGGCGCGTCGAGGTGGCTGCGCGCCTCGGCCGGCAAATCACCGCTGATGTTGTCCCAGGCCGCGGCGTCGCCGGCATCCTCGCCGGGGTCGAGCCGGGCCACGCGGAAGCCGGAGACCGCCGGCCCCTGATACTCCCAGGTCACCCGCACGGGCTGTGGCTCGGGGGTGTTTTCGCCCTGTCGCGCGGCGACCAGATTGCGGGGGGCCGGGGGGCCTGCGGGGCACTCGTTGCCGCCCCCGGCGCAGTCCCCGCCGTCGAGCCCGCAGGCCGCGACGTTGCAGTCTTCGTCGCACTCGCCATCGCCGATCCAGTCGGCGGGGCAGCCGGGCGCACACTCCGCGCCGGGCTCGCCGCCCGCGCAGTCCCCCCCGTCGAAGGCGCAGGCCGCGACGTTGCACGCGTCGTCGCAGACGCTGTCACCGGGCCAGTCCGCGGGGCAGCCGGGGGCGCACTCCTCGCCCGGGTTGACCTCGGCGCAGTCCCCCGCGTCGAAGCCGCAGGGGCCCACGTTGCAGACATCGTCGCAGGTGCCGTCGCCGAGCCACTCCACGGCGCAATCCGGCGCGCAGACGGCCGGGCCGCCCTCACAATCGCCCGCGTCGAACCCACAGGCGGCCACCCGGCAGGCGACGTCGCAGGTGCCGTCGCCAATCCACTCGGCGGGGCAGCCCGGGGCACAGTCGGGGCCCGGCACCACGCCCGCGCAGTCGCCGTCGTCGAAACCGCACGCCTCGACGTCGCAGGTCGCATCGCAGGTGCCATCGCCGCGCCACTCCGGGAAGCAGTTGGGCGCACACTGTTCGACACCCGGATCCGGGCCGGGTCCGGCCTCGCAGTCCCCCCCGTCGAAGCCGCAGGCCTCAACGTTGCAGTCGACGTCGCAGGTGCCGTCGCCGCGCCACTCGGCGTAACAGCCGGGGGCGCAGAGCGCGGGATCCGGCCCCGGTCCGGGACCCCCCGCGCAGTCGCCGTCGTCGAAACCGCAGGCCTCGACGTCACAGTCGGCGTCGCAGGTGCCGTCCCCGCGCCACTCGGCGAGGCAGCCCGCGGCGCAGAGACCGGGATCGGGCCCGGGGCCCCCGGCGCAGTCGCCGTCGTCGTGATTGCAGGCCGCCACGTCGCAGTCGACGTCGCAGGTGCCGTCGCCGCGCCATTCGGCGAGGCAACCGGGCGAGCAGACCTCGTCGGGGTCCACCCCGGGGCCGGCGTCGGGGGCGTCGGCGCAGTCGCCGTCGTCGTGATCGCAAGCAGCGGTGTTGCAATCGACGTCGCAAGTGCCATCGCCCCGGAACGCCGCCAGACAGCCCGGCGCGCAGAGTTGGCCGGGGTCGAAGCCGGGGCCGGCGTCGGGCACGTCGGCGCAGTCACCGTCGTCGTGATTGCAGGCCTCGACGTTGCAGTCGACGTCGCAGGTGCCGTCGCCGCGGAAGGCCGCCAGACAGCCCGGCGCGCACGCCTGATCGGGATCGAGGCCCGGGCCGGCGTCGGGCACGTCGGCGCAGTCGCCGTCGTCGTGATTGCAGGCCGCGACGTTGCAGTCGACGTCGCAGGTGCCGTCGCCGCGGAAGGCCGCCAGGCACCCCCGCGCACAGGCGTCGGGGTCGGGCCCGGGCGCGCCACCCGTGCCGCCCGATGCGTTGCCGCCCGATGCGTTGCCGCCCGTCGCCCCGCCGGTGCCGCCGGTTGCAACTCCGCCGGTGCCGCCGGTTGCGACTCCGCCGGTGCCGCCCGTGAGACCCCCGCCGGTGCCGCCCGCGACCCCGCCGCTGCCGGTGCCGGCGTCGTCTCCCGTCGAGGCCGCGTCGGTATCGGTGTTTTCGCCGCAGCCGGCGGCCGTCAGGGTCAGGAGCAACGCCAGGCGGGCCGCCCGACCGATCGTCGTGCCCAGCGGGCTTCGTTCGAGCGCCATCGTGACCTCCCCGTAAAATGCTCGGGGGTCACGCTAACAGAGGCGCCCGGTATCCGTCGATGCGCGGTTGGAGCATGTCGCCGTAACGCCCGCCGGCTGCGGTCGCCCGTTTCGGCCGCCCGCCGGCTTTCGGCTTCACTCCCTTGGTCGCGCTACCAACGGGTAGCGCTCGGTCGGTCGTTCCAGGCGCGCTCGGCGGTCGCCTCGACCCGAGCGACCTCGCATCGGCATCGGTTACGGCGACAAGCTCCTATAGCCCGCAATCGCCGCCGTCGAAACCGCAGGCGGCCACGTCGCACTCGACGTCGCACCATCCGTCGCCGGGCCAGTCGGCGGGGCAGCCGGGGGCGCACTCCGCACCGGGATCCGCGCCCCCGCCGCAGTCGCCGCCGTCGAAGTTGCACTCGGCCACGTCGCATTCGGCGTCGCACCAGCCATCGCCGGGCCAGTCGGCGGGGCAGCCGGGGGCGCACTCGCCGCCGGGGTCGCCGCCGCCCGCACAGTCGCCGTCGTCGAAGAAGCACGCCGCGAAGTAGCAGTAGTCGTCGCAGTAACC
>JAKLJY010000076.1 GCA_023150895.1 Myxococcota bacterium
CTCAAACTGAGCGGTCTCGCCATCAACCTGCCCGCTCGGCCCCGTCTGTCTTGACCCACGGATATCCTATGAGGCCCCCAAAGACTCACCGAAGTGTCCCGAGAGCAGTGTCCGATCCCATGACATCGGCGGGGGAGGCCGCCGCGCGGGCTTCGCGGCGCCCACCGGGCCTCCGAACGGCCACAGCGACCCACGTGGGTCATGGGCCAGCAGGTCAGGCAAATTCATGCGCGCATATCGCACATTGTCACACTCTGGGCGGCTGCCCGGTCGCCCGCGCGGAAATCGGGATTCTTACGACGGGCTCAAATGTGGTGGTCGAAAACCAGTTCGGCCTCGCGGACTCGTTGCACCTCGGCAAACTGCTGACCTACGCGGCGGGGCACGACGCCCGGTTGGCCATCTGGGTGGCCGAGGCGTTCCGCCCCGAGCATCTCGCGGTCCTCGACCAGCTCAACGCCCTCGCACCCGAGCGACTGCGCTTGATTGCGGTACAGCTCTCCGTCTGGCGCATCGGCGACTCGATGCCTGCGGTGCGCCTGGAATGTGTGCATGGCCTCCAACCACGAAGCAACCTCATCAAGGCGGTCAATGTCGCGAAACGCACGACGCCGGTGGCGTCGGCGATTGGTCCATCTCCGGCGCTGCTGGCTGCGCGCGCGGCCTTCTGGGCCGCACTCGAGGTCGCACGACTCGAAGCCGGGCTCCGGTTCGCATGCCCACCCACGGGTTCGGCCACCGACGACAAGACCTGGTGGGGCTGGGCGACCGCATGGCCCAATGTGCAGCTCGTCGTCTACCCGTGGCCGCATGCGCTGCGGGTTGGGCTCGTTGCGCCGAAGGACACGACAGACGGACCCTGGACACAATCGGGTGTCGCTTCACGGCTCACGTCCATCAACGCCGCTTTGGAGGAGGCCGTCGCCCTCACCGACCGACGGTCGCTCACCCCGCGTGTGCCACACTTCGCGACGGAGCGGTGCTGGACACTCGAGCACCTCGACCGCGCGGGACACGCCGACGCCGCCGCCTGGACGGTCGCTCTGCTCGCGTCGCTCGACGACGCGCTTCGACACACGGGCGTCGGCGGGCGGCATCAAGCGCCCTGAGCGGAATTCGGCCTGCTGATGCCCTCTGGCGTGTCGATGCCGAGTATCGGGTAACGCCGCCCGCGGTCGTCAGAGCGCCATGACGCCGACCACGTTCCCGTCCGCGTCGCGGGCGACGAAACCGATCATCACCCCCTCGCCGAGCTCGCCGGCGGACGCCGACCACTTGCCGGGCTCGCCGCTCTCTTGGGTGAGGTCGTAGGTCTTGCCGAGGTCGTCCGCGGCGAGGTCGTAGTACTGCGCGCTGACGGAGGCGACGTCGCCGTCGGTCATCGCGTCGAGCTGCGCGCCGTCGAATCCGTTGTAGCCGCCACCGCGCATCACGCCGACGGAGCCGCCGTCGGGATCGCCGAAGGTGCCCTTGCCGCGGGGCAGGAAGAGCAGCGCGGTATCGACGGCCTCACAGGACACGCCGACCTCGGCGGCGTCGAGCGCGACCTCGAAGGTGCCGTCCTCGCCCCGGTCGGTGAGCTCGGCGACGACGGTCGGCTTGCCCGCACCGACGCTCCAGGCGAGCACGGTGACGGAGCGGGTCGGGGCGCCATCCTCGGCGCCGCGGTCGGTGACGGTGCCGGTCCACTGACCGTCCTGGCAGCGGACGAAACCCGATGAGATATACAAATCGAAGTCGTAGTTTCCGTAAGCGCCGCCGCCACCGCCGTCGTCGCCCCCGCAACCGGTCGTCGCCATCGAAACCATGGCCGCGCCCATCATCAGCGCACTCAGCGTCTTTGCGTTCATTTTCGTGTCCTCTCCCGAACGGGCCGAAGCGGGTGGCCGCGGCCGGTGTATGGCGCTTCTGACGCACGTCCCTCGAGGGAATTCAAGGCCCCAAGACAGACCCGAGATCGATTGGGGTATCCGCCGATTCGCGCGGGACGCAGCCACCGTAGCCTCCGAGGTCGATCCGACGACATCCCGAAGGAGGTCAGCGTGCGCGCAGAGACCACGGCCATCGTCTTTCAAGGACTTCAGCGGGATTTCTGCGCGCCGGGCGGGCGCCTGTACCCCCTGCTCGAGCGCGAGATCGTCTCTCGTGGGGTCGTTCCCAAGCTGCTCACGCTCATCGAACGGGCCCGAGAGGCCGGTGTGCGCTGCTACTTCGTGCCCATCGAGTTCTCGCCGGACTACCGCGAGATCGCGCGCGCGCAAGGCATCCTGGGGGCCATCCGGGACGCCGGGGCCCTCACGCGGGGCAGCCCCGGCGCCCGCCCCATCCCCGAGCTCGAACCGCTGCTCGGCGCCGTGACGACGTTGACGGCGAAGCGGGGGCTCTGCGCATTCGGCACGACGCCGCTCGACGAGATGCTGCGGGGCTCGGGGGTCGATACCGTGGTCGTCTGCGGTCTGCTGACCAACGTCTGCGTCGAGACGACGGCCCGCTCGGCCTATGACCTCGGATACGAGGTGGTCATGCTCGCCGAGGCGACGGCGACGAAGACACCCGAAGAACAGGCCGCCAGCGAGCAGCACGCCTTCCCACTGCTCGGCCGAACGCTGACCATCGACGAGTTCTTCGCCGAGCTCGGGGCCGGCGCGCCCGCGACCACGGCCTGAGCGGTCGACCCCGTGCGACTCCTCTCCCTTCCCGTCCCGACGCCGAACCTGCCCGCCGAGGCCACGCCGTGTTCCGCGCAAGAGGCCCTAGAGCAGCCGCCGGAGGTGGTCCTCCTGCGCGCGCCGCTGACGTTCGCCGACGCGGCCGTCGCGTATGCGTGCCAGCGCCGCGGCGCCATGCTCGTGACGTTGGGCCCGCTGCACGAACGCCCGGTCGCCCTCGAACCCGATGCCTCGCTCCCGGAAGACGCCGAGCCCGAGGTGTTGCGGGAGGCACTCCTCCGCCTCGCCCGCCTGCGGGAACTCGAGCGTGCCTCTGTGGTGCTGACGGGTTTGTACGACAGCGCCGAAACACCGGCCGATGTGGCGCTTCGCGATGAGGTCGCCTGCGCCTACGACGCCGTACAGGCCGGGCTCCACGCCGAGAGTCGCCGACTTCGGGCCGCCCTGGCTCGCGCCGCGAGCTTGCGGGCCTCGCTCGCTGCAGAACACGGACTGCGCGTCCGCGCGGAAGTGCGCTCCACCATGCTCGCCCGAGCCCTCGACGACCTCGTCGAGGCGGTCTGCGTGGTGGATGGGGCCGGGTTCATCGTCTTCGCCAACCGGGCCTTTCGCTGTCGGGACGGCGAGGGCTCCATCGCCGGTCCAGAGGGCCGGGCGCTCACGACGCTGTTTCGCCCGTTCGAGGCCGGCGGCCCCTCCGTCGATCAACTCCGACTCGAACTCGGGGTCCACGAGCAGCTCAACGGCGACTTCGCCCGGAACGACCCGACCTGCCGGACGGCTCGGCTCGCAGCGACCTTCCGGCGCCTCGACGTCGGCCAGGCTCCGGGGCTCGACGGACATGCCGTCGTGATCTTCCGCGACATGACCGAGCACGACGAACTCGTCTCCCGGGTCGTGCAGTCGGAACGGCTGACCGCCCTCGGCCGCCTCGCGGCGGGGGTTGCCCACGAGATCAACAACCCGCTGACGTACGTCCTCAACGTGCTCGAACTCCTCGGCGACCACCTCGCGAGCCCCGGCGCGGACGTGCCACGCGATCTCGGCGGGGGCGAGGAGACCGGCACGCTCGTCACCACCGCCATCGAGGGCTGTCAGCGCATTGCTGCCGTCGTCAGTGACCTGCGCCACCTCTCCCGCGACCGAGTCGACCAACGCTCGGCCGTTCACCTCGACGAGGTCGTCGGGTTCGCGCTGCGCGTCGGGGCCAACGACCTCCGGCACCGGGCGCGGGTGGTGATCGAGAACGGCCCGACCCCCGTCGTCCGGGGCAACGAGGCGCGTCTCGGGCAGGTGGTCATCAACCTGCTCTTCAACGCGATGCACGCCGTCGAGGATATCGCCACCGGCCACCGGAACATCACCATCCGTCTGGGTACGACGGCGACCGGGGCCGCACGCCTGGCGGTTTCCGACACAGGCTGCGGCATCCCGCCCGAGAACCTCGACCGCATTTTCGAGCCGTTCTTCACCACCCGGGGGCGCGGGCATGGCGAGGGAACGGGCCTCGGTCTTTCGATCTGCCGCGACATCGTCCGGGCCCACGGGGGCGAAATCACGATAGAGAGCGTCGTGGGCGAAGGGACGACGGTCTGCGTCGAGCTCCCCGCGTGGCGGGAGGTCGCGACGGGCGAGCTGCCGATGCTGCCGACGATCCCGTACGCAACAACGACTGCTTCGCCCGTGGGCGCAGACCCGACCGACGACCTCTCGCCGGCGCCGACCCTTGTCGAGGTCGGTCCCGAAGGGCTCGTTCTGGTGGTCGACGACGAGGCTCACCTGCGCGACAGCCTGGCCTGGCTCATCGAGCCGCAGCCCGTGGTCACGGCCGACACGCTGGAGATCGCCCGCGCCTACATCGAGCACGAGCCGGTGCGGTTCATTCTGTGCGACCTGCAGCTCCCCTCCGGCCTCGGGACGGAGCTGCTCGCCTGGCTGCGGCACCAGCACCCCGCGCTTGCCCGCCGTTTCGTGCTCATGACCGGTGGCGCTCTGAGCGGCGAAGCCCGCGAGGCGCTGACGAACAGCGGCGTGCCCGTCCTCGAGAAGCCGTTCTCTCGCAGCGATCTCGTCGGGTTGCTGAGTTCGCTCGCCGGAGCGTGAGCCCGCGGGCGGCGCGCCCGGGTTCACGTCACCTCGAGCACCGCCGATGCGCCTTGCGGACTCACCAGCGCATGCACGCGGCGAAGCACCGGACGAGACGGTCTGCGCGGCCGCGCGAATCTGGAGGAAACACACGCTTCGACCGTTGTTGTGAGGCACGCCCGGGTTCGAGTCTTCGAACTCCTCCCAGGCGCTGTCGTTGCTGAACGCGCGCAGCTCGATTCCTGCGACAGGCTCACCCCCGCGAAAGCGCAGATCACCGTTGAAGTGGACCGCGCCGTTGCCCGCCGTCACGTCCGGGTGCACCTCGGCCCAGACACATTGATCCCACCCCGGCGTGGCGGCCCCATCACACGGATCGGGCTCGTCGGCGACCCCCGCGGGAATCCACGCAGCAGGCGCCGAGCGACTCGGCGCCGGTGGGACAAGTCGACGGCACACGGGTCAGCGGTCGACGCCCTGCCCGGGCCGATGACTTACGAGCGCGAGACCGGGTCCACGCGGGTCTCCGTGGACGCCTGATCCGGCTCGCTGAAGCGGCCACCGGTGCGGGCGACCTCGTCGCGCAGCATCTCGATCAGCGCATCCACCGCCGGGTTCGAGGTCGGTCGGGAGGGCATCAGCGCATACAGGCTGACGGTCTTCCAGATCCAGCCGGGGCACAGCGCCACGAGGCGCCCGGCGTCCAGGTGGGCGCGCAGGCCGTGACTCGGGAACACGCCCACACCGGCCCCCGCGAGCATCAGCGCCAGCACCGCCGCGCCCGTATTGGCCTCGGCGCGGACCAGGGGCGTCAGCTCGTCCTCGGCGGCGTCCGGACCGGTGAACCGCATCGGTCCCGCCGGCAGCAGCGCGTGCCGCACCCAGGGGGCCGCAGCCAGATCCCGGGGCCGCGTCACGGGGCCGAGGACCTCGGCCAGCGCGGGCGAAGCGACGATGGGCTCCGTGAGCGTGGCCAGCTTGCGGGACACGAAGGTCGACGGCTTGGGCGCCCCGAGGCGCACGGCCACGTCGATGTTCCGGGCCAGCAGGTCGTGCGCCCGATCGTCGGCCACGATCTCGACTCGCAGCTTCGGCCAGGCGCGAACCATGCGCGCGACCACCGGGGCCACGAACTGCGGCGCGAGATCGATCGTCGTCGCCACCCGCAGCACGCCCGCGGGCTCGCGACGCGCCTCGGCCAGGCGTCGGTCGAGGTGCGCGAGCACGTCGGTCACCTGGTGGGCGGCGTCCAGGACCGCCTGCCCCGTGGCCGTGAGTCGCAGACGCCGGGTGGTGCGCTCCATCAGTCGCGCGCCGCACCGCTCCTCGAGCTGCCGCACCCGGTCGCTCACGACGCTCTTGCTGAGCTTCAGCTCCGTGGCCGCGCTGGAGAACGAGCCGTGCCGCACGACGGCGGCGAAGGCGATCAGGAGCGGTCCGTCGAGGGCGCTGATCATTGTCCCGGATTACCGAACAGTGTTTCCGGATTCAATCGATTGTTCGGCATTACCGGGGGCGCGACCCTGCGATCAGTCGCGCTGAACCCCCACAGGAGAGAATCCGATGCACCTCGAAGCCGCCCGCGCCCTCGTCGCCCCCTTCTACGATGCCCTCAACCAGCCCGCCACGAAGGACGTCCGCGCCCTGGTGGAGTCCGTCGTCCACCCCGAGTGGCGCTCCTTCGCCGGCGAGGGCCTGAGCAAAGATCGCGAAGCCTTCATCGGGCAGGTCATGGGCTTCGGCAAGCTCATCCCCGACCTGACCTGGGAGATCAAAGAGGTCGTCGCCGCCGAGGGCAAGATCGTGGTGCGCAGCGAGGCCCGCGGCACGCCGGTCGCCGACTTCATGGGCGTGCCCCACGGCGGCCGCAGCTTCGCCGTGATGACCCTCGACCTTCACACCGTGCGCGACGGCCGCCTCGTCCGGGCCGATCACGTCGAGGACTGGGCCCTGGCCCTGCGTCAGCTCCGCGGCTGAGCGGGCGTCACGCCCTGGCAGATCGTCCGCGGGCGCTGGCCGCTCGGTCACCGACTCGCCCGACAGGATCGCCGCGTCGTCGAGGCCCGCGCGGCAGGCCGCCCGGAGACGCCGCCCCGCAAGGACTCACCGCATGCGGATGCCTTGATGCCTTCGCGCTCGAGCGATGGATTCGTTTGCCGGCGAACGGCGGCCCGTCGCATCGGAGCCACTGGGGGCTGCGGCGGCGGGCGACCTCGTCGGGTCGTCGAGTGCGCTCGCCGCGGCCGCGGGCGGGGGGCGACGGCCTCAACGCAGCGCGGCGAACGAAATCCAGTGGTCCTCCCAATGGTACGGGTCGGGCAGATCCTCCGTGGACGCCCAGGGACCCCCAATGCGCGGCAATGTGTCCCATTCGGGGGCGGGGACCTCCGCGGCGATCGCCGTGACGGCCGGCACGAGCCAGGTCGTCAGCAACGGTTCCAGCGCGGCGCGCAGCCCGGTCTCCGCGGGCCAGGCGGGCAATCCGTGCTCGACGAGCGTGGCATCCCACTCGCCGAGCGCGACCGTGGGTGACATCCGGCCGTCGGTGAGATCCATCCGCAGCGCGAACGCTGCGTCAAAGAGATCGATGAGAATCCGGGCCCAGAGAATCTCGCCGCCTGCACCATCGGGCTCGACGATCTCGAGCTCCAACTGGGCCAGGTGCAGATACGTGCCCGAGTAACCCTCGCCACCCAGGTTCGTGTCCATCGTGGCCGTCAGCGGCGAGGTCGCCCGAAACCGAAGCGTCGCCGCCGACGTCGCGCCGGATCCCGCAAACGAGGGCGAGAACACGGCGAGCGTCTCCTCGTCGAAGACGGCGACGTCCACCGCCGGCCGCGGCGGACCCGAGTCGCACGCGCAGGTGAGGTCCGACCAGCGGCCGACGCAGCGGTCGCCGGGAGTGGCCGGCACGCAGGCATCGAGGTCGCCGTAGGTCGGTGTCGGGACGAAGTTCAGAAGCGCCGTGCCCGAGCCGACGGCCAGGACATCGTTGATGGTCCCCGTGGCGAGGTCATAGCGCAGATCCGCCGCGTCGAGCGTGCCCCAGGCGAGGAGGGCATCCGGCACGGCGGCGCTGCCGGGTGTCGGCGCCCAGACGGTCCTCCACGGCGCGCGGACGGGCGCGATGAGGTCGACCGCGGTCGTATACGGAAGCGCCAGACCCTGCTCGATCTCCGGTGACGTGGCCGGCGGCCGTTCCCTCGCTGCCTCGACCGTCCACTGCAAGTCCACCGCGATCCGCGACTCGTGGCCGATTTCGGCCGGGCTCAGGACCTCCTCGACGGCCATGGGCAGGCGGTGCTTCGGCTCGGCCACCGCGAAGGCCGCGGTAAACACGTTGGCGGCGGCGGCCTCGAGCCCCATCTGCGCGTATTCGTGGTGGGTCGCCAGGGCCTCGTCCGCGCAGAGGCTCTCGTCGTCCGGCCATGACGTCGCCGTGACGGTCACGCCGGGCATCGCACCGCGCACGTCGAGATCGCGCGCATCGGCGGCGGGTTCGACGGTCAGCACGTGGAGTTCGGGGACGACGGTGCCGACGAATGGGACGTCGTGGCAGGTCGTCACCGCGGGATCGACGGACCGGTTCGGCACCGGGCCGGCGCTCGAAACGCCCAGGCGATCCGCCACGAAGGGGTTGAGTTCCAGGTCGAATGACCCGTCCCGGAACTGCAATCGGCCAGAGAGCACGATCTCGGTCGAGGCCGTGAGGTCCCCGTGCGCGGTCGCAACGACGAGCGTGTCATACGCCGGTTCGATGGTGGCGTCCCGCACCTCGCCGCCCGAGATCGTTTCAATGGTCGTCGTGAACCGCGTCACGCAGAACTGCACGTCGGCGTCCGTGGCAGGGGGGAGGTCCCAGATGGGGAAGGGCACGGCCAGGGCGATGGTGGCCCGGAGGTACCCTGGCAGCCCCAGCTCCAGCGAATCCATGGCCGTCTTGAACACTGCGTACGCCGAGAGCATGGCCGACACGTCGGCGTCGAGCGCTGCCCGGACGTCCGCCGGCCAGGTGTCCGCGGGCAGGCAGATCTCGGGGCCGGTCAGTTCGGGGAGGAGGAGGCCGTCGGGCTCTCCGGCGGCGTCCTCGAGGGCGAGCGCCATCGCGTCGTCGAGCGGCAGAAACCCGGCCGGCGGCATCAGCGCGACGAGCGGCGTGACCAGCGCGCCGAGAAATTCGGGTCCGAGGAGCACCTCGGCGCCCCCGGGACGCGCGCCGGGCCACACGTCGAAGGGGGTTGGGTCCGCCCCCCCGTAGTGGCGCAGATCGTAGATGGGCGTGCGAGCGCGCGCGACGACGGCGCCGGTCGCGGCGTCGGAGAGCTCGACCAGGACGGCCCGGAAGAGCCGGTAGTCGTCGTCCAGCCAGGTCGGATAGGGGTGCGTCGGCGGCGCGGAACCGACGGTGCCCATGAAGCGCGGGTGGACGACGTGCAGGGCTTTCGTGAACGTCGAGGTTCCGACAGCCGCAGGCGTGAACGGCGTGGTCACCCCGTCGATCGTCAGCGTGTAGGAACGCGTGGTGTCGAGGTCGAACGCCCGACCGGTCACGGTGATGGCGTCCGTCCACTGGAGGATGTCGTAAGGGGCGGGCGTGGTGATCTGCAGGCGCTCGGCTCGGCCGGCGGCCGGGGCGAGGAGAAGCAGGCACAGAAGACGGCTCAGATGGTCGTGACGCATGGTTCGGGTTCCCTCCTGAGGCGATGCCACAGCAAGGCCCGTTCCAGTCGTTTCAGCCCCGGATGGCCCAAGCATGACCGAAGCGGTCAACCCCGATTGACACCGGCCCGCCGGGCGACAGGAAGGCAAGACACCGGCTCGGGGGTGCCCACGCCGTCGCACGTGCTCAGTCGGGCGCCGGCAACCACGTCCGGCCCGCGTCCACGGACCGGCAGCATCGCACCGTCGTCTCGACGGCTCCGGAGCCGACCTGCCTGGTCTGCGTCACGCGGACCTCGAGGCCTGCAACACAGGGACTTTCCTCCCAGGTGAACCCGTAGAACTCGTCGTGCGCGCTGTGAAACGGATGATTCGACCAGACGCCGTCGAGCCCCGTACACACACGCGCCACCCCGTCCGGGTGGACGAAAACAAGCTCGACGTCGAGGGTGTGACCGGTGCGGAGTTCGTAGGGCATGGGGCAAGGCGCATCGTACCGCACTTCGAGCGCAACGACAGGCCACCGGGCCGGGACGGCGGGCCGCCCCGGGGTCGACGGCGTTGCCGTCGCGCGACCTCAGAGCCGGCGCAGCCAGCGCACCGCACCCGTGGCGTCGTCGAAGGCGATCAACCACTGTTCGTACCAGAGCAGCGCGAGGCCATCGAATCGCCAGACCACCCGCTGGCAGCAATCCGGCGCCACGTCCAGGGTCGTCTCCCAGCCCTTCGAGGCGGCGTCCGCACCGCGGGACAGGTCCCACCGCGTAACGCGGATGCCGGCCCGCTCGCGATCGAGCGAGGTCTGCGAGACGACGTAGCCGGTCGTCGTGTCCACTCCGCCGTCCAGGCTGCGGACCACGGGCACGACCGGCTCCAGGTACTCGGGCAGGCCCTCGACCCGCTTCTCGAGCTCGGGGGCGCCGCGCGGATCGCCGGCCCGGGTGATGTCTTCGAGCGCCTGGCCCTCGGCCGGCAGCGCCCGAAGCTCGAGCGTCTCCGGCGCCAATGCCTGGAACGGACCCGAGTTCAGGCGGAACAGGAGTTCGCGGCCGCCGACCAGGACGGGGCTCGAGCTGGTACCCCGTTCGATGAAGAGCCCCGGGCCCAGGACCGGAAACCGGGAGACCAGGCCGCCCCAGTCGAGCTCGTCCGCGAGGGTGGCCGGGTGCACGGCGTGCAGACTCTCCGCGGGCGCCGTGCTGACGATCCAGGCCTTGCCGGCACCGGGGAGCAGCGCACGAACGACCGTGTCGACGTACTCGAAGCGCAGGAACACGGGCGCATAGTGTCGGCGCGCGACCCGCTCTCCGTCCGTCGCGCGGTAGCTCGTGAGGTGCGGATAAGCCGTCGTGCTGACGGAGCCGCGCTTGTCGCCGCGCTGCGTGGTCTTCTCGGAGTGGCCGGAGACCACCACGTGGACGACCCCGTCGCGCAGAACGGGCACGGCGCCGGTCACGGCCTCGCTTTCCGCGCGCTCGCTGGCCCAGTAGGTCGTGCCCAGCCAGATGCCGATGCCCAGGATGGGGAGGCCCAGCAGGAGGAGCGGCGCGAGGCATCCTCGGCGGTTCGTCGGCGTCGGAAGCTCGTCGCTCGGATCGTGCATGGGCCGATCAAGAGACGCTCCATGGCCGTGCCGCAAGTCCCGCGTGCAGGTTCGCGCTCAGGCCACGCGCCCGCGCGTCCGCGGGGCCTACTGCAGGCAGACGCTGTAGGCGCTGTTGTATGCGCTGGCCGGGTGGAAGGTCGTGATGCCCTCGAAGCAACTGGTCCCGTCCACGCCGTAGCCCACGAAGTCCGCGACGGCGCCATCGACGTCGAAGTAGGTGAAGCTCAGCTGGTTGAGGGCCGGGTTCTGGCTCCAGCTGCCCCAGTAGCCCGGCTCGCCGAGGCTGATGGTGTTGTCGGCGTGAAACACATGCTGATGCGTCGAGATCGAGCTGGGGAACAACGTGCACTGGAAGAACGAGACCAGGCCCGTGCCCGTGCAGTGTTCGATGTCCGCCGTCAGGGGCCCGCCATTCTGCGCGAGGGCGCCCTGAATGTCCGTCGGGAAGGTGCGCAGGCTGGGCACGATCGCGGCGGTGTTGTTGTTGGGGTCGAGATCGATCGGGTTGCTCGAGGCGGCCGCCGGCATGGACAGGCTCGCGCTGCTGACCGGCAGCGCAATGTCGAAGAACACCGCCTTGCTCTGGTTGCGGCGCACCGTGCCGAGCGAGCAGGTCATCACCAGCCCCGCCACGTTGCACGCGGCCGAGCGCGCACCGAGCGTGCCCATGACGTAGACCTGCGGGCTCGTCCGGGAGCTCGGCAGGTTCACGGTCACCTGCACGCTGCTGGCGTCGCGGTTGCCGATGTTGGCCACCGTCAGCGTGTACCGCCCCTGGGCATAGACGTCCGTCTGCCCGGCCGGCGTGGCCACCGTCAGACGCAGGTTCGGGCCGTTCGGGGCGGCCTCCGCACCCGCCGGGACGAGCGCGGCGAGGGCGGCGAGGCAGGCGGGCGCAATGGTCGAGAGGGTCAGGGAGGCGAGGTTGGCGGACATTCGTGGTTTCCTTCCGGGGGTTGGTTCTCGTCTTGCCGGCGCCGTGCCGGTCACGCCTCCCAAACTATCGAGGCTCAATTTCTTCTATTACCCCCAGCTTTCTGGGGGGGCGTTCGGGCGGTTCGAGGGCGCCCGGGAAAGACACACCGAGGACGGCCGCCGGCACCGCCGCATGCCGGAGGTCCTTCTCGCGCTTTGCGCCCTGGTGGACCCGGAGCGAAGCGACAATCAGTTTGTGAATCGCGGAGCGCTCCGCCGTGGGGACGCAGGCCTTCTCGACGAGCCCGTCGCCGAGCAGGGCGTCGAGCTGAGCCGAGACAATGCGCGTCTCGAGGCCCGCCTGGTCCGATTCAAGTAGACGCGCAGCGGAGGTCCTGCCGATGCAGCGAGTGCCCGACATCAGGACGCCGTGATGTTCGAGATCTCGCGACTGGGCCGCGACGGACGGTCCGGAGATGTCGTCCCCGTGCGGGCTGTCCGCTGTGCAGCAAATCTGTTGCGCAATGATTCTATTGCACGCCCTTGCCGCACGGACGGCCCGACGGGTGTCGGGTTCGCCCGCCGCGCGAGCGCGCGTCGGGGGCGACGCGCTCATCGACGAGGTGGGGGATGCTGCGCTCGGAGACCCGCCTCCGGCCCGTCCGACGCCGCGGCGAGCTGAACGGCGGCGTTGTCCGCCTCGTCGTAACTCGCCAGCGCCACGCGTTCCGTCGTTTCGGCCCGCAGGTCCGACATCACGACCGTCTGTGCGGTCCCGGCCGGCCCCGAGGCGTAGTTCAGGGCCACCGGGGTCGCGCCGGGGTCAAGCGCGGGGCGCGCGAATCAGAGCGGCGCGGCGCGCTCTGCAGCGCTTCGCAGGCGGTCGAGTGCATCGAGGACGCGGCGAGTGAGTTCCAGGCGCGCCCCGAGGACGTCCGGTGGGGGGTCGTGTGCAGCATCTGCCGGCGCATGCCGCCACTCGCCCTCGACCTGCCACGGGTACTCCGAGTTGGGCTCATCGGTCCGGGCCCCGCTCCGGGCTCCGGGGGTCTGCGACAGGAGGTCTACGACTGCCGACCTGGTTCGGGTATCGAAGAGCCGCGCGAGTTCCGGATGGTGGGAGCGATAGCGCAGGAACGCGCCGTCACGCTCGAGGAGAAGGCGGAGGTAGCGATCAGGTCGGTGATCGAGCCGCGCGTCGCGGCGGTTGAGGATCAGGTAGCCCTTGAGCGCCTTTTCGACGGTTTGGGCGCAGAGGGCCGTGACGTGACAGGCGACGTCGGTCGGGCGCATCGGCTCGGGAGCGGACTTCAGAGCCTGGGCCGTCCGCGCATCGCTCCGAGCCTGCCTGAACCAGGGAGAGGCCTCCGTCACAGGCCGAGCGCTTCGCGGACCCGGCGGCCGCCGTCGCTTCCGGCTTCGAAGACGACCGACGGTTGCCGGAGGGCTCGGATGGCGTCATCGTTCCGTGCGACCGCTCCGAGTACCTGCCCCGGGCTCCCCAGCACCAGCCGAAGCGGTCCGGCAAGCCGCAAACGTGCTGATGGCTCATAGTCGGTGGACAGCAGGCCGTCGTCGTCGTCTCCAGGGAAACCGTCGACGACTTCGAAGAGTCCGACGCCGAGCGGATCGTCAATCTCGAATCGGACCGCAAGGAGCAGCGGCTCGTCGGCGCGCACGCGGTGAGCTTCGACGAGGGACCTGACGGCGCTGTTCTTCAGTGCCTGGATACGATCTTCGAGGGTCATGAGGTGTTCTCCAGCCGTCGTCAAACGGTAGCCGGTTCGCCCCGACCCGGCAATCGGAGGGTCCCACGGCCGTCGAGCCCGAGCTGCGCCAACCCCTCGCCGAGAATGGCCGCAAAGAGCGCCCGATCGTCATTCTCGCGCTCCACGTCGCTTGATGGCGTCGCTGGGAGACACTGGAACCTTGGTCCGTCATCCGGGCTGAATGCGTCGAAGTCGAAACCCGTGAGCGTTCGACCCGGCGGAGGCAGCAGCAAGTCCACGAGCGACCGGGCAACCAATTCATGGTGTGACGTCAAGACGACCTGCCGCCCGGTCGCCTCGTGGATCAGTTTCAGAGCGGTGGGATCAGCTGCGGGACCACGTCGCAGTACGAAACAGAGCGACGAGGGACGCTCGTGCTCGGCGTAACACCGGGCTTTGCCCGCATGTTCCCGGTCGGCCCCCGCGGGTCCGAGCGCGACGCCTGTCCGATCCCCAGGCGAGAGGTCGAGAGTCACGGGTTTGCCGGGTCCGATCGTCGCGAATCGCGGCATGGCCCCCTCCGCCAGAGCCGCATCCGAAATCGGGGAACGTGGCGTTCGAGGCCCGCCCCCACGACCCCCTCCCCCCCCACTCACCGCACGTCGAACACCACCGACGCGCCCACCGGGCCGAGGTGGCCGGCCTCGTCGACGGCACGGACGGCGAATTGGTGCCGCCCGGCCGGCAGGTCGGTGAGCACGACGGCCTGCGGCGCGCCCGCCGGGAGGGGCGCGAGCTCGACGGCCTCGGTCACGGCCTGCGCCCAGGACGCCTCGGTCAGCGGGGCGGCGGCCCGCCCGATGCGGTAGCCGGTGACGACGCCGACGTCGCCGTCGTCGCCGGCGGCCAGGAAGGTGAGGGTGACGGCGTCGGGCGCGGCGGCCTCGAAGACCTCGACCTCGGCCACGACGACCAGCCAGTGCGCGCCGCGGTGTGCCCGCTCGGCCCGGAGGCGCAGCTCGCGCACCGGTGTCGGCGCGAAGTCGAAGGCCGCCGCGCGGGCGGGGTCCGCGACGTGCCCCGAGACGCTCCGCAAAGGCTCGAAGTGCTCGCCGTCGAGGCTGCCCTCGAGGACGAAGTCGGCGGGGAAGAGGTCGGCGTGCTCGGCGGCGGCGCGCAGGCGGACCCGGTCGACGGCCACCGCCGCGGGGAGCGTCAGGCGCAGCCACTCTTCGCCCGCGGCGTCCGCCGTCGGCGAGGCCCAGGCCGTCGCGGGGTCGCCGTCCACGGCGGCCGCCGGGGGCAGATCGGGGAACTGCCCGCCGCTGGCCGTCACGCGCTCGGTGGCCAGCGCGCGCCCGTCCCCGGCCACCGCCCGCGCCCGCAGGTCGCCCACCGCGCCGGGGGCGAGCAGGTCCGGCCCGGGGGCCGTCAGGGCGAAGGCGAGGTTGGAGGTGCGGGAGGTGAAGCCGAGAGCGTCGACCGCGCGCAGACCGAAGGCGTACCCCGTGCCCGGCAGGAGGCCGGCGATCCGCACCTGCTGGCGCGTCCCGGGCGCCGCGGGGGCGGGCGTCAGAGCGCGCGTGGCCTGCGCCCAGGTCGGGTCGCTCAGCGCGCCGGCCCGGTAGCGCAGGTCGTAGACCGCCACGCCGGCGTCGTCGTCCGGGGCCGTGAAGGTCAGCAAGACCGCGTTCGGGCCGTCCGCCGTCGCCGTCAGATCCGAGACGGCCTCCGGCGGGACCCCGCCCGTGCGGGCCGACGCCGAGTTGCCCACGGGGCCCTTGTTGCCCGCCTCGTCGACCGCGCGGATCGCGAAGTGGAACACCGTGTCCTCGTCGAGGCCGACGACTCGCGTGCTCTGCGGGCGCCCCGCGGCCTGCGGGGCCGGCGCGGGCACGGCGCGGGCGCGGTCGAAGTTCGCCGCGTCGATGGGCACGTCCGACACCCGCAGCTCGTAGCGCGTCGCGGTGCCCGCGGCGCCGTTGTCGCCGGGTGCCACCCAGCTCAGCACCACGCTGTCCGGCGGGTCGTCGGCGGGCAGGACCTCGACCTCGGAGACGACGACGTACCCGTTGGGGTCGCCCACCGAGACCACCGTCAGGGTCAGGCTCGCCGCCGCCACCGGCTCGAACGAGACCTCGATCCACTGGTCGCGGGCGGGCTCGAGCCCCTCGAAGCGGCCGACGGGCTCGCCCTCGAGGGCGAGGTCGAACGCGGTGGGGAACTGCGCCGGCCAGCCGCCCACGAAGAGGCGCAGGCCGCCGACGCGGGGGCGCCCGTCGAGGGCCACGGTCAGCGCCGGCGCGGCGGCCTCGGGGTCGGGCTCGAGCACGGGGGGCGCCGCCCAGGCGCTGTCGGGATCGGCGTCGAAGGCGGCGTCCGCCGGCCAGGCGGCGGAGAGCGTCGCCGACGCGCTCGCGGCGCCGGTGAGCACGGGATCGGCGTCCGTGCGGGGCGGCTGCGCGACGAGGGTCATCACGGCGCCGGGCGGGGTGACGTCCACCGTCTTCGCGGTCGCCGGCGGGGCGATCGCCCCCGCGTTGCCCTGGTCGTCGACGGCCCGCACCAGCACCCAGTAGGGCGTGTCGTCGTTGAGGCCGGTCAGGCGGAAGGCCTGCCCCGAGCCCGGGTTCACAGGGTCTGGACCCGCCCGGACGGAGAGTCCGGTGAAGTCGCTGACCTCGCGGGCCGCCACGGCGATCTCGTAGCGCGTCACGCGACCGCTCGAGGCGTCGACCCCGTCGTCCGCCGGCGCGACGAACGTGATGCGGATGGCCCCCGGCCCGTCCGGCGCGGCGGCGAGCTGACCGACGGCACCGGGGGGCACGTCGCCCGTCTCGGCCACGGCGACGTTCGAGGGCACGGCGGCGTTGTCGGCCTCGTCGTAGCTCGAGAGCGCCACCCGGTAAGCGGTCTCGGCCCGCAGGCCCGAGATCACCACGGTCTGCGCGGTGCCGGCCGGCCCGGGGGCGAAGTTCGCGGCCACGGGGGTCGCGGCCGCCCAGCCCGGCCAGGCACCGGCCGCCACGCGCACCTCGATGCGGCGGATCGTCCCGACGGCGCCGTCGTCCCCCGCCGCCGTCCAGCGCAGGCGCAGCGCGTCCGTGCGGTTCGGCTCGCGCTCCGCGGTGAGGTCCGCGACGGCCGCGGGCGGCGTCCGATCCTCCGTCGCCGCCGTCGCGCTGTTGCTCAGCGGCGAGACGTTGCCGCGATCGTCGGTCGTCTTCAGGGCGAAGTGATACGTCCGCCCGTCGACGAGCCCGCTCACCCGCAGGCTCTGTGGCGTCCCGGCCGCGGCGGGGGCCGGCGCCCCGTCGATCACGGTCGCCGCCGCCCAGGTCGCGTCGGTGATCACCGCCTCGGCCCGGCGCACCTCGTAGCGGGCCGCCCGGCCGGTGGTGCCGTCGTCGCCGGGGGCCGTCCAGCTCAGGTCCATCCCGGTCGCCCCGGCGGCGGTCGCGCGCAGGTCGCCGACCCGCGCGGGGGCCACGTCCGGGGTGCGGGCGTTGAGCACGGCCGAGGCGGGGCCGGCGGCGTCCGTATTGTCGACCGCGCGCACGGCCACGTAGATCGGCCGCTCGTCGGGCAGGTTGCGCAGCACGAGGTCCGCCGTCGCCCCGCCCGGCACCACGGACAGAAGGCCCGCGTAGGCGGTGCCCGCCGTGAACGGGTTGAAGGCCGCCTCGCCCCAGCGGACCTCGTAACGGGCCGCCGTGCCGACGACCCCGTCGTCGCCGGGCGAGGTGAAGCGCAGGCGCAGCGTGCCCCGGTCGGCTCCGGTCGTCAGCTCGACGGCGGCGGGCGGCGCGGGCGGCGCCGGATCCGGGAAGGCCACGGAGACGACGGGCGAAAGCGGGCCGGCGTTGCCCTTCTCGTCCACGGCCCGCACGGCGGCGTAGGTCGTCGCGTCGGCCGGGCGGTCGGGCACCCGCAGCACCTCGGCCGTGCCGGCGGGTCCCGGCGCGGGCGCCCCGGCCCAGGGGGTCAGACCGGAGGCGGAGGCGAACGCCCGCGTCTCGATGAAGACCTCGTATCGCGTCGCGCGCCCGACGGCCCCATCGGCCCCGGGGGCGGTGAAGCGCAGTACGGCCGTCTGCCCGTCGCGCTCGAGGCGCAGGTCGGCGATGGTCGCCGGCGGCATGGGGCGGGTCGGGGCGCTCGCGGTGTTGCTGAGGGCCGAGACGTTGCCGACGTCGTCGATGACCTTGAGCGCGAAGTGGATCGTCTGCTCGCCGGGCAGGCCGGTCGCCGTGTATCGCTCCAGGCTCCCGGCCGCCTGCGGGGCGGGCGGCGCGAGGCGGGTCGCCTGCGCGAAGGTCGCGTCGGTGATCGGGGCAAGCGCCCAGCGCAGGTCCGTCGAGGTCGCCCGACCCACCCGGCCGTCGTCGCCCGTCGCCGTCCAGGTCAGCGCCACGGCGCCGTCCGCGTCCGCCGCCGTTGCGGCCCGCAGATCGGCGACACGCTCCGGAGCGACGCGCTCGGGCGGATCCGCCGTGCGGACGGCGAGCACGTTGCTGATCGCCGAGAGGTTGCCAAGGGCGTCTGCGCTGCGCAAAGCGAACCAGTAGGTGACCGACGAGACCAGCCCCGTGACGCGGACGCTCTCGGCGGTGCCGGGCAGGGCCGGCGCGGACGTCGCCACGAGCGCGCCGTTCGCGAAGTTCGTGGCGTTCATCGGTGCGGCCAGCCGACGCAGCTCGTACCGGGCGGCGGCCGCGCCCGCATCGTTCGGGGCGGTGAAGCGCAGCGTCAGCGCCGTCTCCTCCGGGGCGTCCGCGCGCAGATCCACGATGGTCGTGGGCGGCACGCCGGCCGTCGTCACCGATGCGACGTTCGAGACCAGCCCGCGGTTCCCGTCGGCGTCGATCGCCACCACGGCGAACCCGTAGGCGGTCTGGGGGGCGAGGCCGGTGGCCGTGAAGGCCTGCGGGAGACCCGGGGCGACCGGGGCCGGCCCGCCGAACGTCGGGTAACCGGCGAACGCCGCCGGGTCGAAGGGCTGCGGGGCGGCGCGGACGTCGTAGGCGGCGACGCGGCCGGTCGGCCCCGTATCCGCAGGCGCGGTGAACGCCAGGACCACGCTCCGGGTCGCCGGATCGGCGGCGATGACGTCCACGGAACCAATCGCCACCAGGTAGCGGTCCCCGAAGGCGGGGGCCTGGGGCGTGGAGACGCGCACCCAGCGGGCCGTCACGGGCGCGAACGCGCGCTCGAAGACATCCTCGTCCGAGGCCATCGTGAGGCCGACCTCGTCGAGCAGGAGCAAGGGCTCGCGGCCGGGTTCGTCGGTCCCGTACTCGACGCGCAGCGCCGCGGGGAACTGCGCGGCGTATCCCTCGGCGGGCCGCAGCAGTAGCCGGTCGAAGACCACCGGTGCGCCGAAGTCCAGCAACAGCCACTCGGCGGCCGGGGCGTCGCGCAGGGCGCCGAGCCACGCGCTCGACGGGTTCTCGTCGCCGAGGGCCGAAGCGCTCGTCTCGGGCAAGAGCGCGCTCGACGCCGACGCCGCGACGACGTCGACGGCCGCGCCGACGAGCACCGCCGACGCCCGCAGATCGCCGACGCGCCCGGGGGGGAGAGCGTCGAGGGTGTCGCCGGAGACCGAGGCGCTGCGGGGCGAGGTCGCGCCGCGGTCGTCGCGGACCAGCATGGCGAAGTGCAGGCGCGTGCCGGTCGGCAAGCCGGCGACCCGGATGGCCTCGGCGGCGCCGGCCGCTCTCGGGAGGGGCGTCGCGACCCGGGTCGCCGCGGCGAACTCGGCGTCCGTCGTGATGGGCGCGCGGGCCCAGCGCAGGTCGTAGGCCGCGGCCTGCCCCACCGCGCCGTCGTCGCCCGTGGCGGTGAAGCGGGCCGTCAGGGCGTCCGCCTCGCGGTCGGTCAGGCGCAGATCGGCCACCGCGGCGGGCGGCACCGCAGGCGTGTCGTAGGTCGCCCCGTTGGACAACGCCGACGGGTTGCCCGCGTCGTCGGTGGCCGTCAGCGCGAAGTGGTAGCGGCGCTCGGCCGCGAGCCCGGTCACGACGACGGACTCGGCGCTGCCCGCGAGGGCGGGGGCGGGGGTGGCCGCCGCCTGCGCCGCGCCGAACGTCTCGGGGGTCAGCGGGGTCTCCGAGAAGCGCAGGTCGTAGCGCGCCGCGCGGCCGACGTTGCCGTCGTCTCCCGGGGCGGTGAAACGCAGCGTCGCCGCGTCGCCCCGGCCCGCGGGGCCCGCCGAGGCGCCGAGATCCAGCACGGCGGCGGGGGGCACGGCCTCGACGGTCACGGCGGCGACCACGTTGCTCAGGCCGCTCACCGCGGCGCCCTCGTCGGCGGTCAGGACCGCCACGCCATACGCAGTGCCCGGACGCAGTCCGTCGAGGCGCACGCGCTCGAGGCTGCCGGCGGGCGCGGGGGCCGGCGTCGGCGCGACCGTCGCGGCGGCGAACCGCGCGGCGGTCATCTCTCCCTCGACGAACCGCAGGTCGTAGCGCGCGGCGCGGCCGACGAAGCCGTCGTCGCCCGGGGCGGTGAAGGTGATCTCGATCGCCGTCTTCTCCTGCGCGACGACGCGCAGATCGCGCACCGCACCGGGCGGCACGGCGGGCGGGTCGACGCGCGCGTTGTTGCCCGGCGGGCTCCACAGACCCGCGTCGTCTTGCGCGCGGAGGGCGTAGAACTGCGGCGCGCCCTCGGGCAGGCCGGGGAGCGACGCGACCTCGAGGCTGCCCCCCTCGGCGGGGGCCGGCAGGACGACGCGGGTGCCCGCTGCGAAGGCGGCGGGCGTCTCCATCGGCTGCGAGGCGCGGCGCAGTTCGTACTCGGCGGCGCGGCCGAGCCAGCCGTCGTCGCCGGGGGCGACCCACGTGAGTCGCACCTGCCCGCCGTCCGGCAGGGCGGCGAAGGCCTCGACCTCGGCGAGCGCGACGACCCCGACGCCGAACCGCGCGGGACCGACCACCAGGTCGAGCGTGAAGCCCGTGACCTCCACGGGGGCGAGATCGAGCACCACCGGCGCGCCGGGCGCGATGTTCGCCGCGCGGGCGCGCTCGACGGTCGTCCCCGTCAGCGGGTCGAGCGTGCGCAGGACGACGGTCGCCGGCGTATCGCCCGGCCAGAGGGCGTGCGGCGTCAGGGCGATGCGCGTCAACGGACGCGGGTGCTGACCGAGGCTGAAGTTCAGGCTGAGCGCCTCGCCGGGCACGCCGTCCAGCATCCAGCCGGACTCGGCGTCGCCGTCGGTGAGCGCCTCGGCCCCGGACTCGCCGGCCAGCGCCACCGGCTCGGTGAGGCCGGACACGTAACCCGCCACCAGCCCGGCGACCGCGGCCGGGGGGGTCACGTCGGGCCCGGCCGGCGCGTCGAGGGCGACGTCCGGCGACCACGGGCCGCGCAGGCCGCCCCCGTCGATGGCCGCGAGGCGGACGTGATGCCGCGGGGACACCGGCAGGCCGGTCAGCCGGAAGCTCTGCACCGCCCCGGGCGCCACGGGGGCCGGGCCGTCGAAACGGCGGGCCGCGGGCCAGTTCGCCGCGCCGATGACCCGATCCGACCAGCGCAGCTCGTACCCCGCGACGGACCCGCTCGCGGCGACCTCGCCGTCGTCCGCGGGCGCCACCCACCGGAGGTCGATCCAGTCCGGGCCGGCGGCGACCGCCACGACGTCGCGCGGCGCGCCGGGCGGCAGCGCCCCCGTCGTCGCGAAAACGACCGGCGAGGGCGGACCCCGCAGCCCGACGTCGTCGACCGCGGCAATGGAGACCCCGACCGTCGTCCGGGTCGGCAGGCCGCTCACCGTGCGGTGCTCGCGCTGACCCGCCGGCGCCGGGGCGTCGACGACATGACGGGGCGCCGCGTCGAAGCCGGCCTCGGTCAGGCCTGGGGAGACCCGCAGATCGTAGGCCGTCGCGCGACCGGCCGCGCCGTCGTCGCCGGGGGCGGTGAAACCGAGTTCGAGTGCCGTCGGATCGACGGGCGGGGCGAACACGCCGACCTCGCCGATCACCGCATAGTGCAGGCCCGCCTCGTGCGCGACCCGCTCGGTGATTCGCAGCTCGACGCGATCGGTCGGGACGGGCGCGAAGGTGAACGACAGGCCGGCCGCGTCGGGCGCCCCCGCGACCTCGGCCGCGAGCACCGTCCAGCCGCTGCCCGTCAGCGCCCGGACTTCCAGCCCCGGCGGGAACAGCGCCTCGAAGCCCGGCAGCGGGGCGAGGTCCACCCGGCCGACCGTCTGCACGCCACCGAGGTCCAGGGACAGGCGTGCGTCCTCGGGGGCCAGCGACGGCTCGGCGGCCCAACCACTCAGCGGATCGCCGTCGACGGCGCCCGACGCCTCCCAGCCGGGTCCGAAGTCGCTCGACGCCAGGGCACCGGCGACGTCGACGACCGCACCGGCGGGGGCCCGCACGGTGAGGTCGAGGATACGGGCGGGCGGCGTCGCGTCGGCGAGCACGAGGCTGACCTCGGCCGACCGGGGCCCCGTGCCGCCGGGGCTCACAGCGGCGACCGACGCCCACCAGCGCCCGACCGCCAGGGGGGCGACGCGCGCGGGGGACGCCGCCGCGGGCTGCGCCGGGCGGACCTCGCCGCCCTCGTGCCGGGTGTAGACCAGATACCCCGTCACGGACGGATCGGCCGGGGCCTGCCAGGCGACCTTCAGCCCGTCCGGGCCATCGGCGACGACGGACACGTTCGTCGGGGCCGGCGGCGGGGGCGCGACACCCGCGAGCATGCGGCCGACGTTGAGGCGGCCGCCGGTGGCGACGACGCCGCGCCATGCGGCCACGGGATCGACCGCGGCGAGCAGCGCGTCGCGCGCCCCGGACCACGTCGCGGCGGGGTAGGCCGCGTAGTAGAGCGCGAGCGCGCCTGCGACGTGCGGCGTCGCCATCGAGGTGCCCGACCACGCGGCGTAGCGGTCGCCGGGCAGCGTCGAAAGAATGCCCACACCGGGCGCCGCCAGGTCGACGCGGGTCGCCCCGTAGTTCGAGAAGCTCGCCTTCGCGTCGTTGCCGTCGCTCGCCGCCACGCTGACGATGTTCGGCAGGTCGTACCCCGCCGGGTAGCCGTTGGTGACGTCGAGGTTCTTGCCGTCGTTGCCCGCGGCCGCGACGAAGAGCTGATTGCGGCTCTGCGCGTAGAGAATCGTGTCGTACAGCGCCTGCGAGAAGCCGCCGCCGCCCCAGGAGTTCGAGGTGAAGGTCGCCCCGACGTCTGCCGCATAGCGCACCGCGAGCGAGGCGCCATACGTGCTGCCGCTGCCGTTGGCGCACAGGAACTTCAGTCCCATGACCCGCGCCCGCCAGGACACGCCGGCCACGCCGAGACCGTTGTCGCCGCGGCCGGTGATGGTGCCCGCGCAGTGCGTCCCGTGGCCGTGATCGTCCATCGGATCGGCGTCGTTGTTGCAGAAGTCCCAGCCGTAGACGTCGTCGACGTACCCGTTGCCGTCGTCGTCGCGCCCGTTGCCGGCCGTCTCGCCGGGGTTGCGCCAGGCGTTGTCCCGCAGATCGGGGTGCGTGTAGTCGAGCCCCGTGTCGATGACCGCCACCAGCACGTCCGCGCTGCCCGTCGTGTGGTCCCAGGCCGCGGGCGCCCCGATCTTCGGCATACCCCACAGCTCGCCGTAGCGCGGGTCGTCGGGCGTCTCGTAGGCCGTCACGAGATAATTCGGCTCGGCGTAGAGCGTTTCGCCTTCGACGGCCAGCAGATCCAGAGCCGCTTCCACGCTGACGCCCTCGGGCAGCGAGAGGCGATACAGGCCATCGACGTACTCGGCCGCCGCGGCCTCCAGGGCGTCCCGGTCGACCCCGACGGGGGTCTCTTCGGTGGCCGTCGCCGGCTGAGGTCCCATGCCCTCGAGCACCGCTGCGCCCCAAGGCGCGATGCGGGCCTCGACCGTCGCGCGGTCGGTCCCGGCGGGGAACCGCACGACGAGCTCGCCCTCGAAATACGGCGCCTCGGGCCCGCCACCGAGCCGCCCGCGCCCCGTCGCCGCGGGGTTCGGGCCGGTGCAGGCGGCGGCCAGCAGGCTCAGGACGGGGACGGCGAGGGCGAGGCGGGAAAGGGACCGGCGGCGGGTGTGCATGGGTCGTCCTCGGACCGGATCGGTCCTTCATCGAGAAACGACCGATTCGTTCAGCCCGCTGACGGGTGAGTCGTCACCGTGGACACGGGGTTCAGCGCCACCCCACCCGGGCCCAACGCCGGGCGAGGCGCTCTCGATCGGGCCGGTGCGCCGGCGCGTCGGGCGTGAAGAGCGTCCGCCCGTGGACCCCCTTGAGGGCGTGCTCGTACACCGGTCCGTCGTGCGCCGCCAGCACGGCGGGCGCGACGCGAATCTCGTAGTCCGGTGTGATCCCGATGACTTGCTGGTCGAACGCCGCGTGGTGGAGCTTACAGAGCGAGAGTCCGTTGGGCAGCGTGGGGACGCCGTCGGGCTCGGCGTCGCCGATGATGTGCGCCGCATCGAGCAGCGGCCGGTGGCGGAACCGACAGACGGCGCAGCGGTCGTCGTAGGCGTCGAGCACCATCTCGCGGAACCGGCTCTGGTGAAGGCGCTGGCGGACTTCGCGCACGGCATAGGCCCGATCCGGCGGCAACGGGCGGAGCGCCGACACCCGGAGGATCGGCGACGTCTCCCGGTCTGCCTGGCTGATGGGCGCAAGATGGAAGGTCAATGCGTCCGGCTCATCGCCCACGACGAGGCAGATGATGGGCTCGTAGCGCGACGGCGCCACGCCCCGGAAGTAGATCAGGGGAAGGCCCCGCTCGAGGCACGTCCGGACGAGGCGATTGTCTCGAGACGACGGATCTTCGCCCTGGTAGCGGTAGGCAAAGAGACCGGCGTCGTCCGGCTCGCCGTCGTCATACCACTGGCGGCGTCCTGGCCTGGGGAGCGTCGTCTTCACGGAGAGTGCGCCCACGAGCAGGTCGCCTGCCGGCGCGAAGATGCCTCGGGCGCGCGTGAGCAGATGCATCTTTGAACCGTCCTCGAGCGGCACGCCCTCCACGAGAACATCGGACGTCAACACCGGTCCGAGTCGATTCGTCAGCGCCTCGACATGGGTCAGCGCGCGTGCCCGCAAACGTGCATCCCGAGCCAGGGAAAGATCCGTGAGCATGCCCCGACTCTGCCAGGTCCCACTGGCCCCGACCAGGCCTCACCGCCCCGGCGCGAACACCGCCTCGAGATCGGCGCGGGTCAGGGTGTCGACGAGCATGCGATCGGCGTCGACCGCCGCGTCGAAGAGAGCCTTCTTGCGGGCCTGCAGCTCCAGGATCTTGTCCTCGACGGTGTCGCGGGCGACGAGCTTGTAGACCATGACGGGGCGGGTCTGACCGATGCGGTGCGCGCGATCCGTGGCCTGCGCTTCGACGGCGGGGTTCCACCACGGATCGAGGTGGATCACGTGATCCGCACCGGTGAGGTTCAGCCCCGTGCCGCCCGCCTTGAGGCTGATGAGGAAGACCGGCGGGCCCTTCGGGTCGTTCCAGCGTTCGACGAGGCTCTTGCGGTCGCGCGTGCCGCCGTCGAGGTAGAGATACCCGACACCAGCCGCTTTCAGGTCCTCCTCGACGAGCTTCAACAGGGACGGCCACTGCGAGAAGATCAGGGTGCGGTGCCCCTCGGCGATGATCTCGTCGAGGGTGTCGGTCAGGAGCGTGCGCTTCGCCGACGTCGCCACCGCCCGGGCCTCGTCGAAGGGCAGGAGGCGCGGGTCGCAGCAGGCCTGCCGCAGGCGGGTCAGCGCCTCGAGCACCTGGATCGTGGCGCGCTCGAGGCCGAGATTCTCGACGGCCCCGAAGACCTGTGCGCGGTAGGTGTCTTTGACGCTCTCGTACAGGCGCCGCTGCGTGGGATCGAGCTCGCAGTAGAGGACCTGCTCGGTGCGCGGCGGCAGCTCGCGCGCGACCTCGTCCTTGCGGCGCCGCAGCACGAAGGGCCGGATGCGGCCGCGCAGCGCGACGAGCGCCTCTTCGTCCTTGTGTTTCTGGACCGGCGTCGTGAAGCGCGTGTTGAAGGCGGTGCGCCCGCCGAAGAACCCCGGCATCAGGAACTGGAACAGGCTCCACAGCTCGACGAGGTTGTTCTCGAGGGGGGTGCCCGTCACCGCAAGGCGGTGGTCGGCCTGCAGGGCGTGGCAGGCCTGCGCGATCTGACTCGTCGGGTTCTTGATGGCCTGCGCCTCGTCGAGCACGACGTAGCGGAACGGCGTCGTCCGGAAGATGGCGTCGTCGAACCGCAGGAGCGCGTAGCTCGTGACGACGACGTCGACCTCGCCCGCGGGGGGCAGCGCGTCTTTGCGCCCGCTGCCGTGGTGCAGGTAGACCCGCAGGTCGGGGGCGAAACGCGCCGCCTCGGACACCCAGTTGTGCACGACCGAGGTCGGTGCGACGACCAGGCTCGGCGCGCCCGTCGGATCGGCGTGGGTGTCGAGCAAAAGGGCGAGCACCTGCAGCGTCTTGCCCAGGCCCATGTCGTCGGCCAGCACGCCGCCGAGGTCGAGATCCCGCAGCCACACCAGCCAGCGGAAGCCGGAAATCTGGTAGTCGCGCAGGGTGGCCGTCAACCCGGGTGGCACCGGCCAGTCCGGCACGCCGTCGAAGGCCCGCACCCGCTCGGCGATGTGTCGCCAGCGCTTCGCCGCGGGGGGCAGCCCGTCCTCGCCCAGCAGCTCGGCGGCCAAGGGCGTCGCGAACGCCCGCAGCTTGCCCCCCGAGGCCTTGCGGATCTCGTCGAGCTGTTCGAGGGCGTCCGCGTGGCGAGCCAGAAAGTCGGTGGGGATGCGTCCGATCTGACCGCCGCTGAGCCGCACGAAGCGCCGGCCGGCCCGCCAGGCCTCGATGAGCGTGCCGAGCGACGCCCGGGCCTTGCCCAGGGCGCTGAAGCTCACGTCCACGTCGAACCAGTCGACGCCCGAGTCGACGCTGATCTTGGGGGAGAACCGCCCGACCGAGCGCGTCGACGCCAGCCGGCTGTCGAAGAGGACCTCCCACTGCGTGCGCAGCGGGGCATCGTCGGCGGCGAGCTCGTACAGCAGGCCGAGCGCCGCGTCGCCGGTCAGCGTCGCCGGCAGCGGCCCCGGCACCAGCTCCTCCAGGGTGGCGAGGGCCCGGGCCTCGGCCTCGCGGTCGCGTTCGGCCAACCGCGGCGTGCCGTCGACCTCACCGAGCACGACCCAGGGCGCGTCGCCCCCGGGCGGCACTTCGCGCACGTGATCCGCGTCGGCGTAGACGAAGACCGCCTCGACGCGCAGACCGCCGTCGTCCCCCGCGATGCGCAGTCTCGGCCTCGGCTCGACGCGGGTGCCCCGCAGGTGCGGTAGGCGTTTGGCCTTCAGATCGACGGGCACCGCGGCACGCAGCACCACCTCGCGCAGAAACGCGCCGGCGTCCTGCGCCGGGACGGTGGGCAGGTCCGTATCGAGCAGCCCGAGGACCGCGCGGGGTAGGTCCGCGGCCAGCGGGCGCACGACCCCGTCGGCCAGCAGGACGAGGCCGGGCCCGATGTGCCAGAGCGTCCGCACCGGCGGCTCCCAGGACAGGGCAATCGTGTCGTCGAGCCCGTCGCGGACCACCATCCGGGGCCGCAAAGGCTCTCGCTCGTACCGCACGGGTTCGTCCTCACAGAGGAGCTCACCCACGTCGGCGAGGTGATCGAAGAGGCGCGCCGTCAGGTCCTCGACGACCCGCCAGGCCTTCGCGTTCCCGCCGCGGTGGTCGCGCCGCACGAGCGTGTCGATGACCCGGAGCTCTTCCAGCAGCGCGTCGATCTCGCGGTCGGCGGCTGTCACGGTCACGCGGGCAGCGGCGTCCTCGATCGTCGCGGGGAAACGGGCGCCCGCGGTCGGCCGCCCCGTCTTCTTGTGGACCTTGACGATCTCCCGGACCAGAACACGCTCGACGTCGGACTTCTCGTGGGCCCGGCGACCATACATGGCCAACCGCTCCGAGGGGCCGGTCAGCCGGTACCGCACCCAGCCCGTGTCGGCCGGTGCGCTCACGGTCTTCGGCGCCACCGCGCCCGCTTGGGTGGCCCCGGGCCTGGCGAGCAGGGGGGAGAGCTGCTTGCGCCAGACCGGCATTTCGAGCCACGCCCGCGCCTCCGGATTGCGCCAGTCGACGAGCAGGTGGACGGCGGTCGTGTGCGGGCAGTCCCGCCGGGCCTCGGGGCACGCGCCACAGCGCAAGAAAGGTCTCTCGCCAACGCCGTCGTCGTACACGTCGACGCGGGCCTGCTCCTCGCCGACGAGGAAGTGCGAGCCGAAGCGCGTTCGGTCTCCGGGAGAGACGCGCTGCGCCAGGGCCAGCGCCGCCTCGACCCCCGCCAGCGTGGGCTGGTCCATGAAGATCCGCAGGCTCGGCAAGGCGAGCAGGACGGCCATCGGATCGAGATGACCCGGCGCAGCGAACGGGAGGTACTTGGAGTCGGTGTCGGCCATGGCGGCGCAGTCTGGGTCACCGCACGCGACGAACGCAACACGCGTCGTCAGGGCGAGGCCGAGACCTCGCCGGCGACGGCCTCCAGCAGGCGAACAACCGCCGGATCGACGCCGGGCGGGCCCGCCGTCGGGCGCGATGCGTCGCGCGTCGGCGTCACGCCGGCGATGACCAGTGCCGCGAGCCAGGTGCCCAGCGCGCTCGGGTGACTGCCGTCGGCGACGTAGAGCGAGCCGAAGTCGAACCCGGGCCGGCCGTGCATCACCCGGAATGCCGCGCCGACCCGGGCCCGCCGCAGTTCGCCCGCCGCCGCCATCGCCGCGAACCCCTCGTCGAGGCGGTCCTGCATGGTCGCGTAATCGGGGAAGAGCGCCGGGTTGTCGGCGTCCCCGTCGCGGCGCCCCCAGGTCTCGAAGAGCACGGGCGCCGCCCCGCAGGCCCGCGCCCGGTCGGCCAATGCGGCCGCCGCCCCCCGCGACG
Organism: Myxococcota bacterium; assembly: GCA_023150895.1. Classification (GTDB taxonomy): domain Bacteria; phylum Myxococcota_A; class Bradymonadia; order UBA7976; family UBA1532; genus CAINDO01. Next base: position 28,545 of record JAKLJY010000076.1, read on the forward strand.
CCTGCGCCTCGGGCGAATCGGGCGGGAAACCCGGAATCTGGCTCTGCTCCTGCAGCACCACGAAAGTCCACGGGGCGTCACCGCCGCAGTGGGATGCCATCAGCGCCGAAAGCTCGGAGCCCGCGGCGTCGAGATCGGCCCGGTGTTGTTCGAGGCGGTACCCGGGACGGGCGTAGCGGGCGACGTGGACCTCGCGGCGGTTCTGGTCGGCATCGGCCTCGGCCTCGGCGTCGGCCAGGCGAACCTCGACGTAGCGCTGCTCGAGGTCGCCGGCGAAGGTGTAGCTGTTGCCGATGAAGAGGATGCGCAGGGGCGGGGCCGGCGAAGGCTCGGGCACGGCGTCTTCCGGCGTCCGGGCGTCCGGCACGGCGGCGTCGGGGCCACGCACGTCGGCTTCGGCGCGCCGCGCATCCGTGGCCAAAGCGGCGTCGGGGCCGCGCACGTCGGCTTCGGCGCGCCGCGCATCCGTGGCCAGAGCGGCGTCGGCGGCCCGGGGGTCCGCGTCGTCACACGCCGCGAACGACGCGGCGATCAGCGCGACCCGGGTGAGCCCGAAGGAGAAGCGAGCGAGCGTCGGCATGTCTCGACCCTGACGTGACGCGGGCGCCGGCGCAAGCGCGTCCCGCCGACGCGGGGCCCCGATCAGCGCAGCGCCTCTTCCAGGACCTCGCCCTCGCACCCGGCGGGGGGGTTGACCCCGAGCAGGCGGGTCAGGGTCGGCGCGAGGTCGACCATCTCCGTCTCGCCGTGGAAGCCCGGCGTGAAGGGCTTGCCCCAGAGCAGGATGGGTACGTCGGTGTCATAGCGGTAGAAGCTGCCGTGCGTGCTGCCGTGGTCCTTCTCGGCGTACTTGCCCCAGAAGGAGAACGGCGCCTGCACCAGCACCACGTCGCCCGAGCGCGCCGGGTAGTACGAGCGCACCACGGCTTCGGCGCCCCGCGTCGGGGGCACCCAGCCGTTGAGGAGCTGCGTGCGCGTGTGGAAGCCCGAGATGCCGGGCAGTGTGAGGCACGCCTCGCCGGCCACGCGCTCGACCTCGGCGGGATCGAGCTTGCGCGACGCGATGAGCGCGCGGTCGAGGTAGACGCTCGGATCCTCGAGGGCGACGACCCACTCGCCCGCGCCGAAGCGGCCGCTCAGGGCCTTGTTGACCGTCTCCTTGATGCTGGCCTTCTTCAGACGGTGACCGGTGTGGAGCTTCTCGGCGCTCCACTCGGGGATGGGCACGGCCCCGTGATCGGACGTGAAGGCGATGAGCACCTCGCCGGGCTTGTAGCGCTTGTCGAGGTCCTTCAGGAAAGCACCGAGCGAGCGGTCGAGCCGGACCGTCACATCGCGCATCTCCTGGCTGTACGGCCCGAAGGCATGCCCGGCGAGATCCGTGGGCGAGATCGACACGGCCAACAGATCCGTGACGCCCCGCTGTCCGAGGCGCTCACCGTCGAGCGCGGCCCGGGCGAAGTCGAACGTGAGATCCGTGCCGAACGGGGTGGCCTGGAACGCGGTGTAGAAGTCCGGCCCCGGGGCGGCGAGCTTGCCTGTGACCTTCTTCGGCCAGCCGCGACCGAGTCCCTTCACATCGGACTCGAACTTGCTGTCGTCGACCTCGGGGTAGCGGTCGGCGGGCAACAGTCGCTCCCACGTCTTGCCGAAGCTCGCGTCCGTCGGCTTCTTGCCGTTGAACGCTTTGACCCAGTCCGGCAGGGCCTGCATGTACCAGGTGCTCGAGGTCATCTCGCCGGTGACCTCCGAGTGGAAATAGGCGTGCCCCATGCGCCCGCCGAGGGCGATGGTGCCGCGCTCCTTGAGGCCGACGGCGACGACCTTCGAGTCGGGCGAAGCGAGGCGCAGCTCGTCGCCCACCGTGCTGCCCATCAGGTTGCGCGGCGAGGTCTCGTCTTCGGGGGTCGTCTCGCCGACGAGCAGCTTTGCGCCCGGGTCGAAGAGCATCGCCTCCGAGCGCCCGGCGTCCCGGTTGAACCACTTGTTCTGGATGATCCCGTTGACGTACCCGTACGAGCCCGTCGCGATGAGCGCGTGACCGGGGCCGGTGTAGGTGTTCTGCTGCCCGTAGTGCCCCTGGAAGACCGCGCCCTGCTCCATCAGGCGGCGGAAGCCGTCGGGGCCGAAGTCGGGCGCATAGCGGGTCAGAAACTCCCAGCGGAGCTGATCGGCGACGACGAGAACCACCAGCCGCGGGCGCTCTGCGGCGGCGGGCACTTTGCCCGGCTTGCCCGGACCCCGCTTGCCCGCGTCCTTGCCGCCGGCCGGGGGCCGCGCGATCTCGTCGATGGGGATGGGATCGCGGGCCGACTGTCCGAACGCGGCGCAGGGGGCCGCGGCGACGAGGCCGGCGACGAGCGACAGGGGGCGAAGGGCGCGGTGCAACATGGGCGTCTCCGTCGGTTTGGGCTCAGCGTGCCCGGTGTGTAACACAGCCCCGACGGAGGGTCAGCCAGCGCGTCGGCCTGCGTTCGGGTTCGTGCTCGCTTCGGTGTAACACCGACCGCCGATTGCGGATCAAAGGGCCATGAAGACCAAGCCCGAGTCCCCGTCCCGCGTCCTCGTCGTCACCGACGCCACCTTCGAGCAGGAGGTCATCGAGGCCGATCTGCCCGTTTTCGTCGACTTCTGGGCGCCGTGGTGCGGCCCCTGCCGGGCCATCGCCCCGCTCGTCGAGCAGCTCGCGGCCGAGTACGAGGGGCGGGTGAAGTTCGTCAAGCTCGACACCGAAGCCAATCCGCGGGTGCCCAATGCCATGCGCATCCGGTCCATCCCGACGTTGTTGATCTTCCGCGGGACGGCCGTGATCGAGTCGCAGATCGGCGCCGGTGCCCCCGATGCCCTGCGCCGCATGGTCGACCGCGCGCTCGGAGAGAAGAAGCCGGGGTTCTTCTCGCGCATCTTCGGCGGGTGAAGCGGGGATGCGGGACCGCCGTTACGGGCACCCGTTGTCGCTGACGAGGCTCCGCTCGCCGTACTCCGCGGGGTACGGAGCCAGGGACTCGCCGTTGATGTGAATCACCTGGCCGACCCCGTCGAGCAGTTGCTCGTAGTGGATGTGCGGCCCGGAGGACGCCCCCGTGCTGCCGACGAACCCGACGGGATCGCCCTGACCGACGAAGGCTCCGTCGGGCACGAGGAAGTCCGAGAGGTGGAAGTAATACGTCGTCCAGCCGCCGCCGTGGTCGATGACGACGTACAGGCCGGCCCCCCCGGGTTCGTTGCGCTGAAAGGCCGTGCCGGCCGCCGAGGCCAGCGTCAGTTCGCCGCCCGTGGGGCCGTCGTTGCGGATGAAATCGAGCGCGAGGCGGACTTCGGCCGCGTGGTGGTCGTACGTCCAGGACTGGCCACACGGGAAGGGCGCCTTGAAGTTCAGCCCCGCGGCCGGGGAAACACACCGACCATCGACGCACAGGCGGTCGCCGCAGCAATCCTCGCCGTTCGGGGTCGCACAGGCGACGCCGTCCTCGCCGCAACAGACCTGCCCGAGCGTCGTGCGACCGCAGGCGAGGTCACCGCAACACTGCCCGTCGTCGTCACAGGGGGTGCGGGCGTCGCGACAGACCGCCGGCGCTGCGCAGCGGCCGGCCCGACAGAGCAGCTCGCCGCAGCAGTCCGCCCCGTCGACCGTGGCGCAGGGCGCGTCCTCGAGCCCGCAACAGACCTGACCGAGCGTCGTGCGACCGCAGACGAGGCCATCGCAGCACGTCTCACCGGCGCAGGGCGTGGTGGCCGCCCCGCACGCAGGTGACGGCCGCGCCGCGTCGGCGAAGGGCTCGGGGCCGCCGGCGTCGGGGTCGGCGTTCGCCCCCGGCATGTCGGCGTCGGCGTTCGCCCCCGGCGAGGCGGCGTCGCCGGCATCAGGGCCCGATCGCCCGACCTCCGGGACCTGCCCGTCCGCGCGGGGCGAGGGCGCGGGCGCGGACCCGGTCGAACCGTCGGTCCCGTCGGCCTTGCCGGTGTCGAGCCGGGCATCTTCGGTCGAGAACGCGGTCGGCGGCGCCTCGGCCAAAGACGTGTCGAGCTGCGCATCGGCGCATTGCCACACGACCGGTGCCATGCACAGAAGCAGCGCCCCGCGGCGCGCGAGACCGTGGCCGGTGGGTGGCGGCCGGCGCGGGCCGGCGGGCGGCCCTTCGAGGGCGTCTCGTCGAAGCGGTGGTCCCATGACGGCGAGTATCGACGGTGTGCGGAGCCGGATCAACGGTGCGCCGGGCGGACTGCCGTGAATTTCGGTGACGCGGCGCACGTCCGAGGCACGCTCTTTCGTGACTCGACCCCCCGACCCCCCGACCCAAGACCTCCGCAGGAGATGCCCGTGCCGAAACCCGCTCCCCGATACACCCTTTCACTCGCTCGCCTCTCGGCGGTCGCGCTGCTCGGTTTCGCCTGTTCGGGCGGGGACGGCGACGAGGCAGCCGCCGACGCCGGTGCCCCATCGGGCGGCGAGGGTGGAGGCGGCTCCGGAGAGGGCGGCGCCAGCGAAACGGGCGGCGGGGCGGGCACGGGCGGCTTCCCGGACGGGCCCGACGCTTCGGCCCCCGAGATGCCCGGCTGGCAGGCGCTCGACCTCGGGGCCATCGGCCGCGTTCGCGACATCGTCGCGCTGCACGAGGGGGAGGCCCCCGCGGCGATCCTGGCGAGCGATCAGGGCCTCTTCCGTCTCGATGCCGCCGGCGTCACGGCGCTCGACGCCCCCGAGGTCGCCGGCGGGTACGCCGCCGTGGACGTCTCACCGACCCGCGGCCTCTTTGCCATCAGTGACGACGGCAAGACGCTCATCATGGGACCGACGGGCGGCCCGTTTCAGCGGACGGTCTTCCCCGACGCGACGGCCTACCTCGAGCTCGTCGCTTCGCCGACCGGGTTTCTGGCGCTGCGCAGCGCCGACACTGTCTCGATCTACGAGCACTTCGAGGGCATCGGCGTGGCGGGCGTCGCGGGGGTGCGCGGTCCGTACCTCGCGGCGATGCCCGAGGGTCCGAAACACCTCGCGGCCGGCGCGGACGATCTCTTCGCGTTCGACCTCGACGGCGGCGAAGTGCTTTCACTCCCCGACGGCACTGCCCTCGACGGTGTCACGACGCTGCACCTCACGGCTGATGGCGATGTCTTCGGCGGCGATGCCACCGGTCGCATCGTCGAGCGGGTGGGCGGCGAGTGGCGTCGAATCGAAGCGCGGATCGCGAGCGCAATCCGGGGTGGCGACGCGGGACCGGCCGGCGTCGTGCTCGTCGGCGACCGCGGCCTCGTGCTGCGCCGGACGGGCGACATCTGGGCGTCCGTCGAGATGCCCCGAGCGGACGACCTCGTCGACGCGGCGGCGACCCCCGGAGAGCCGCTGCTGTTGACCACCGACGGCGAGGTGCTCTGGTACGGTCTGCCGTCGGCCGCCCCCGGCGCCGGCGGGGACACCCCCGACCCGCCCGACCGCCCCGACGGCGGCCTGCCCGACGCCGGCCCCCCGCCGCCTCCGGCGCCGCAGATGCGGGTGTTGTCGCTCTTCGACGTGGCCGTCATGAACGCATGCCTCGACCGACAGCCCGTCGAGGGTCCGTATGATCGCGCCGGCGGACGCTTCGGCGGTCAGATCGCCTCGGGATACCTGCCCATCAGCGCGGGGGAGCATCGTTTCGCCACCGAGGTCTATTCCGGGCCGGGGTCGGTCTGCAACGGATTCTCCGAGGAGACCCGTTTCACTGCGCGCCCGGGTATCCTCTACACGGCGCTCCTCTGGAAGGTGGTCTACAACCTCCTCGGTCCCGAGGTCGCCGAGTCGGCCTTCCCGCCCGTCGACGGTCTCACCCGGCTGCGCGCCTTCGGGAAGAGCGAGACCCGCAGTGTACGACTTCAGATCTGCATCGACGGAGAGCCGCTGCCGCCGGATTTCGGGGTCGTCGACCGCCCGGCCTTCGTCGCCGAGATCCGGATGGAGTCGGCGGTGCATTGTCAGGGCGAACTGCTCGGTACGGCGCCCGTCGAGGTCACGCCCGGCGCCTCGAGCACCGTCATCGCCTATTCAATCGGGACGCGGGAAGAAGACTCGCACGTTCTCATGACCTGCCTCGACGTTGCCCCGGACGGCACGCTCGCGACCGACGGTTCCTGCCGGGAGGTGCCGGTCACGGCGCCATAGGGCGGCCGGTTTGCTCCGGAGAGAAACGTCGACTACGTTCGCGCCAGACTCGAGAGACGACCCGGAAAGTCCCCTGGCATGAACTTCATCGAAGCCGCCCTCACGGCACTCCAGAAGGCCGAGTCGCCGCTCGATTTCCGAGAACTCTGGGCCCTCGCGGTCGACCTCGGGCTCGACAAGCAGCTCGCCTCGACCGGCAAGACGCCGTGGAACACCATGGGGGCTCGCGTGTACATCGAGGTGCGCGACAATCCCGATGCCGAGATCGTCGCGCTCGGTGACCGGCCCAAGCGGTTCTGGTTGAAGTCCAGGGCGCTGCCGGGCGCGAAGAGCGCGCCGGCGGTCAGCGCGCCCGCCGTTGCGCCGGGCAAACCGGCGGTCCAGAAGTCGAAGCCGGAGTGGCTCGAAGCCGATCTTCATCCCGTGCTCGCTCACTTCGCGAGACACACGATGGGCGGAGTCCGTGTCCGGACGATCCCGCACCAGACCAGCGCCAAGGCGCAATTCGGTGAGTGGGTTCACCCGGACATCGTCGGCGTGCGGTTCCCGAAGGCGATGCTCGGGGAGAGTGCGACTCTCGAGCTGGCGCGAGCGATCGGCGCGTCTCCGATTCGAATCGTGTCTTTCGAACTCGAGCGCGAGGTGAAGTTCGGCAACCTGCGAGAAGCCTTCTTTCTATGCTTATCCGGTCAGGCCACAGGACCGTCAGTCCATCGACTTCAATCGCCTGGCCATTGGCTGGTCGTTGGGGGCATGGGGGCAAAGCCCCCGGGGGAAGTGGAGCACGAGGCGAGAACCGTAGGTTTCGCCTCGCACCATTGGGGTCCGGGGGGCCGGCCCCCCGGGGTTGACCCGGAGCGAGCAGGTATGAACAGGAGCGCCGGGGCCAAGAGTCGCCGATCTTACGGCCGCGGAGAAGCCGTTGTGGCCTGACCGGATAAGCATACCTCTTTCAGACCGTCTCGAACTCAGTGAGTGTCGAGGTAGATGCTGCACGAACCCTATCTGGTGGCCGGAAAATGGTTCGACGACGAGGAGTTCCGTGGCGAGCTTCAGCGACTCTCGAACGCGTTTGGCGTCGGCATCATCGACCTGAGCGTGGAGTCGCCCGCAGACGCCCGCATCGTATTGCCGGCGCGGGTCCGGACGGAGCTCGACTGGGCGACGCTGGACAAGCTCGCGGAGATGAACCCGGTCCTCCGGGAGTTCTTGCGGAGCGTGCGGATCGACTTCGAGAGCAACAAGATCCACGACGGCGAGTACGACGGGACACCCAAGGACCCCGAGGCCGTGCCGACCGTCGTTTCGAAGTGAACGACGCGGTCAGTAGTTGCCCATGCCCCTTTGGGGCACCCGGGTGGATGAAACCCGGGGCAGGAGCCCCGGCCGGGGCCCGCCGTGTCGGCGGGACCCGCGAGCGAAGGGCGATTCACTCGCCCGCAGCGAGAGCAGTTCGGGCAGGAGCCCGAACTGCGTTTCTTAATAGTTCGGCACGACGCGGAAGTCGGTGCGGCGGTTGAACTCGCGGCCCTCGGGCGTCTTGTTGTCGCCGACGGGTTTGTCCGGGCCGTTGCCGACGGCGACGAACCGCGCCGGGTCGAAGCGGTGGCGGGTGACGAGGTAGTCGACGACGGCGCGGGCGCGACGCTCGGAGAGGTCGACGTTGGCCTTGCGGGCGCCCTGCGAGTCGGTATTGCCCTCGACGCGGATGTAGGCGTTCTGGAAGACGCCGATCATCTGTTCGGCGAAGCGGTCGATGATCTTGCGCGTGTTCGCGTCGAGCTCGGCCTTGGCGGGCTCGAAGTAGATCGACACACTCTTGGAGAGGAGCGCCGGGGACTCCGCCTTGTTCTTGTCGAATTTCCACTCCTCGACGACGGCCTCGCTGGCGTACTTGCCCTTGATGGCGTCCAGGAAGCCGGTGCGGAAGACCTCTTTGGGCGTCGGCGCGGCCTGGATGAGCCCCTCGCGCTTCCAGATCTCGCCGGCCTCGGTCAAGAGCGTCGCCGACGGGCTCGATTCGGTTTCGAGGCCGAAGAAGGCCCGGTTGTCCGCGAACGTGGCCGGCTTGATCTTCGCCAGGGTGCTGCGCGTGACGTCATCGGCCTGCTCGAAGGCTCTGCTGATGATCTTGATGGAGCCCTCGGGATCGCTCTTGAGCTTTGCGACGCCGGAAAGCCAGGCCTCGAGGAACGCCGGCATGTGCGCCGCGTTGGCGTCGAGGAAGGTGTTGCGCGCGAAGAGGACGTCCGCGATCAGGTTCGACGCCGTCGAGGTCGACACGAGCAGCTTGCCGCCGCCGGCCTCGACCGCCTTCGTCAGGTGGGGCTCCCAGATGGCCACGGCGTCGACCTCGCCGCGGATGAAGAGGTCGGCCGTGTCGGGGGTCTTCTTGGCGAAGACGAAGTTGCCCTTGGTCAGCTCGATCTGGTTGGGCGTGAGGTTCGAGCGGTCGAGCAGGATCAGCGAGAAGTAGTGGGTGGGCGTGTTGCGCGTCGTGGCGATCTTGGCCTTTTCGAGGGACTCGATGGACGTGAACGCCGGCTTGGCCACGATGCCCATGTTGCCGCGGCTCCACCCGACGAAGTGGAACGCCTTGAGGTCCGTGCCCTTGGCCTTGTAGTCGGCGTAGAGGTTGGCCACGTAGTCGAGCGTGAGCAACATCACGTCGATCTTGCCCTGGTCGAACTGGTCGAGGCGCTCCTTCGAGCCGCGCACCAGGCGGATCTCGACGTCGAGCCCGGCCTTCGTGAACAGCGAGTTCGGCCCGGGCAGCGCGCCATCGTTGGCCACGAGGGCCGGGTAGGCCCCGCCGAAGTCGTTCACGCCGACGACGATCTTCGGGCGCCCGCCTGCTGGCAGGGCCGCTGCGCTGCCGGTGGCGGCCGCCGTCGACCCGGGCGCCGCCGCCCCGGAGACCGCCGCACTCGGCGTCGCCCCGGATGCACCGGGTCCGGAGGCCGGGTCCGCCGACTTGTTGCGCATGTAGAGACCGGCCGCCGCCGCCGCGACCACGGCGACGATCAGGACCTTGGAGAGCAGGGTGAGCTTCATGTTCTTCCCTCGGAGGCGGGGTACCTTTCGCTGCATGCCGCGCCCGACGCCTTTGCGAGCGGCGCCCGACGGGCAGCGGGAGCATCGGCCCGGGCCGGCGCGTTGGCAAGCGCCTTGGCTGCTCGCGTGAGGCGCAGACACCCTCGCCCGGAGGCTCGGCGAACGGCCTACTCGAAGAGGTCGCTCGAGCGCTCGGCAGTGAGAATGCCCTCAAGCCACCGCTCGAGTTGGGGTGTCCCGGCAGCCTCGATCCGCGCGACCGTATCAGCCGACATGGCCCCGAACCGCCTGATCGCCAGCCGGACGAGCATGGTGGCCAAGGCGCGGTGTTCGCCCTCCTGCCTGCCCTGCTCGAGGCCCTGCTCGAGGCCTTGCTCGAGGCCTTGCTCGAGCCCCTGCAGGCGGCCCTCTTCTCTCAGTTCCTGCGCTGCGGTCACGACTTCCTCCTTCACGGCCTCGGGCAGCTGCTCGGCCGCTTCCACGACGCGGTGTTTCGGGACGGTACCCACGTACAACAGGTAGCACAGGATTTGGCCCAGCGTCGACGCGCCGCCCGGCTCACTCTTCAGCAACGCGAGCCGTTCGAGCCAGTGCTGGAAGAGCGCCTCGGCGCCTGGACTGCCCGCATTCTGCAAGACTTCGAGCGTCGTCTCGCTGACGGGCTCCGTGCCTGCGCGCCGCAAGCGCTCGAGCGGATCGGTCGCCAGATCTTCGAGGACGAGATGGAAGTCGGGCAGGAACGGCCGCAGCGCGGCATCGAGCGGGGGCTCGGGCAGGGCGAGGAGCCCGAGGAACGACGTCGGCGAGTGCCAGGCCCGAATGCCGGTGTGCACCACCACCGGAACGATCGGCGGCAGAGACGTCGCGCCGGGGTGAGCCCGCAGCCACTCGCTCCAGAGTTGGCCCTCGTACTGCAACTGACGCAGCAACATGAAGCGCTCATCGCGGCTCTGATGCTCGATGGCAACGCAGACGAACGCCCCGGCATCGTCGGGATTGCGCGCCGTGCCGCGGCGGGCGACCCGGAGGACGAGGTCCGACGTCGTGCCGCGCAACTCGGCACCGACGTGGGACGGCGCCAGCACTTCGACCGCGTCGGGATCGAGGACGGCGAGCACCTCGGGTGGCAGTACGATGCGGAGCAGCCCGGCCGCGTAGCGCGGCACCTGGAAGACCGCGCGAAAGAGGGCGTCGTGGGGGTTCTGCGGCGGAGCCATGACGACTCAGTGACGGCGGCGGGGCGGAATCTTACGAAGGAAACGTGAACATTTGTTCACAGGTCGCCTCGCCAGGCGTGACCCGCCTTCAATGCAGCGAACCCGCTGGCGCTGCGCGTCTGACCCGACGCCGGGTGATGGCCCGATTCGGGGCAACCCGTGGCCGGATCAGGCCATCGGGGCGGGCGGTCGCGATCGGTAGGATGGTCGCAACCCCAGGTACCCTCAGGATCACCCGTGCACACGTCCCGCCCTGCCCCGCGGCGCTCGCTCGAACTGCGCGCCCTCGCCCTGTGTGTCGTCGCTTTCGGCTGCTCCGCCACCGGCGGGGCAAACGGAGCGTCGAACGGCGCCCCGACCGACGCCGCTCGGGCCGATGCCGGCCGGCCCGACGCGATCGCCGGTGACGCCGACCGCCGCCGGGATGCCGAGCCCGTCGACCCGGGCCGGTCGGACGCGGCGAGACCGGACGCACCCGACGCCGCGAGGCCGCCGAAGCCAGACGCAGGCGCATCGGATGCGGCCCGCCCGGACGCGGCGCGGCCCGATGCGGGCTCGCCCGACGCCGCCATCGTCGTGCCGCCGGACCCCGACGCCGCCCGCCCCGACGCCGCCCGCCCCGACGCCGCCATCGTCGTGCC
>JAKLJY010000077.1 GCA_023150895.1 Myxococcota bacterium
GGCGCGCGAGAAGTGGGCGGGGCGGCGGCGACGGTCGGCGGCGCGGAGGCCTCCGGCGGGGGCTCGACGGGCTTCGGCGCGGGCGTGGCGCCGGGCAGGGAGGCCTTGCCCGAAGCGACGTCGGCCAGCGTCGGGCGGGGGCGGTCCCGCGGCTTCTCGGCCGACTTGCCCACGGACATCACGGCCACGGCCGGCGGCTTGACCTTGAGACCGCCCTTGCGACCGAGCTCCTGCACCTCGGAGGCCGACATGTAGGCGCCGAGCACCGCGTTGGGGTCGCCGCCGTCGTCGGCCACTCGCTGCGCCATCTTCTTGACGACGTCCGGATTCGAGCGGCTCTGGGCGGCGAGCTCCGACTTCACGAGGTTGTCGAGCTCGGGGATGGCGACGTCTGAGCTCGAGGCGATCTTGTCGAGCGTCGCGAGCATGCGGGCCAGGTCCTCCTGCATCTTGTTCTGCTCGGCCTCGTCGATCATGGCCTGCACCATGCCGACGCCCGTCGCCAGGAGGATCAGAATGGACAGCGCGAACGCGATCTTCTTCGGCTTGTCGGGGTCGCGCTCGAGCCACATGCCCAAGAGCGACGAAAACCCGGCCACGGCCAGACCGGCCAGGGAAATGATCAACCCAATGCTCATTCGGAGCCTCCCGGTGAATCTCGGGGGTTTTTACGCTCCCGGCGAGGTCCGCGCAACCGAACGTCCGATTCCGGCGTCGCTGCCGTGCGCGCCACGGCGACCGAGCGCGGCGGCGGCCCGCGTCGCGGCAAACGCCAGCGCCGCTTCCGGGGCGTCTCCACGGGCCAGCGCGAACGTCAGCGCGGCCGCGAAGGTGTCGCCGGCCCCGTAGGCGTCTCCGCGCTCGCCGCCACTGTCCGTCGGTGCCGCCGCCCAGCGACCGCTCGGCCCGTCGTGGCAGGTGAAGCGCCCCCCGTCCGCCCCCTCCGTCGTCGCCACCAGGCGCGGCGGGGGCGACAGGTCACCGGGCGCGTACCGCTCGCCGGCATCGCGCGCGCTGTGGACGAGGGCGTCGAGGGCCACGCCGGCGGTCTGCAGGACGGGCAGCACGCGGGCGGTCGCGACGAGCACGCGGGCCGCGCGCGCTGCCCGAAGCGCCCGGGCGTCGCCCTTGCAGAAGTAGACCGCGTCGACACCGGCGAAGTCGGCCTCGGTGAGTCCGCTGCCGTCGACCATACCCGGACCGACGCCGGCCCCGATCACGACAATCGTCCGCTCGGCGTTGGGGTCGATGAGCGTGATGGCCCGGCGTTGCGCGCCAGCGCGAACACCGGCGACGGTCACCCCCAGGCCGGCGAGCTGGTCCGCCGCCGCGTCGCCGGTGGCGTCCGCCCCGAGGACGGTGTGCAGGGTCGCCCAGCCGGCGAGCCGGGCCAGCTCGGCCGCGGCCACGCCGCCACCGCCGGCGGCTTCGTCCCACCCGTTCTCGGCGTGGGTGATGACCCCCGGGTGGGGCGGCGCGTCGACGGGCAGGAAGCTCACCCATTCCACGTGCCCGACGACCACGACGCGCATCAGCGCACCCAACGGGCGAGCGCGGTCTCGATGTCTTCCAGCGTGCAGGGCTTCGCCAGAAAACCGTCCGGGCCGGTGGCCATCAGGCGCTCGACGTCGTCGGGCAGGACCAGCGCCGAGCAGACGACGATCCGCGGGACGCCCGCCGCGCGCAGGGCTTCCAGGGCCGGCTTCTGCGAAAGCCCCGGCATGAGCCAGTCCATCAGCACGAGATCGGGGCGCGTCTTGCGGGCGGCCTCGACACAGACGGCGGCTCCGGAGAAGACGGCGACGTCGCACCCGAGCGCCCGCAGCGCCGCGTCGAGGTACAGACGAATCGCGGGCTCGTCGTCGATGACGTAGACCAGGGGGCGGCTCATGCGAGCGGCTCGCTCTCGACCCGCGGGGCCGGGACGTCGACGGTGAACGTCGCGCCCTGCCCGAGCCGACTCTGGACCTGGATGGTGCCGCCCATCGCGTTCGCCAGGAGTTGCGCGTAGGCGAGGCCGAGCCCGACGCCGTGTGCCGGCCCCGTGCCCGGATCGACTTGATAGAACGCCAGGAAGATGCGTGCCTGGTGCTCGGGCGCGATGCCGCAGCCGGTGTCGTGCACGCCGATGGTCAGGCGCCCGGCCACCCAGCGCACGACGAAGCGGATCTCGCCTTGCTGCGTGTGCGCGACGGCGTTCTGCATCAGGCGGTGCAGAATCTGGTTCAGCCGGCGACCGTCGACGACGAGGATCTCGGGGGCGGCCGGGTCGAGGTCGACCGTCACGTCCACCGGCGCACCGCGCAGACTCGAACGCGCGGCCTGCGCCACGTCCGCCACCAGCGACGGGATGGCCGTCGGCGCCAGGTCCAGGGCCATCGCGTGCCGCTGCAACGCCTGGAAGTCCAGCATGCTGTCGACGACCCGCAGCAGCCGGTTCGCGTTGTCGTAGATGAGCTCCAGCGTCTCCTGGTCCTCCGGCGCGAGCTCGTGCGTCGGGCGACGCAGAAGCAGGCGGGTGAATCCGAGGATGGGGGTCAGCGGCGTGCGCAGCTCGTGGGAGACGGCCTCCAGGAACTTCGTCTTCAGGCGGTTGGCGTCCTCGGCGAGGCGCAGGGCGCCGGTCCGCTCGTCCAGGCTGCGGGCCAGGTCGTCGTTGAGGGCGTGCACCTGCGTCTCGACGTCGCGCTGGTGCGTCTCGTCGCGCAGCACGATCAGGCCGCCGATGTCCTGGTCGCCGGCGCGGACGGGTCGCAGCGTGGCCGCGTAGTGCCGCTTCTCGCCCGGATTCCGGCCGCCACAGGTGATGTGGAGGTCATCCACGGTCTCGCCGGTGGCCGCCCGGTCGAGCAGGGATGGATCGGACCGCAGGGGGCCGAGCGCGGCCTCCGGGCCGGCGGCGAAGTCGAGCAGCGCGCGCGCGCCGGGGTTGCACAGCCGGACGGAGCCGTCCGGCGCAACCACGAGCACGGCCTCCGGGATGGTCGATACGATGCCGCTGAGGACGTCGACCTGCGTGCGCAGCGCCCTCTGTTTGCGATGACGTTCGACCGCGAACCGGATGCGGGCCCACAGCGTCGGCGCGTCGAGGCGTTCGGGGTCGAGGTGGTCCTGGGCGCCGGCGGCGAGAAAGGGCAACCCGTCGGGCGTCGACTCGGCGGTGCCGAGCGTCAGGACCGCCGATTGCTCCGTCCAGGCACCGAGCGCGCGCAGGGCCTCGACGCCGTTGGCCTCCGGCAGCGTCGTGTCCAGCAGGATGGCGTCCGGCTTGAGGCCGGAGAGCGCCTGGCGGGCGTGCGTCAGATCCCGCGCACCGTCCCACATGCAGGCCCGGCCGGCGGCCTTGGTCAACAGCGCGCCGAGTCTGTCCGCCTCGGCCGGCCGATCCTCGATGATGAGGATGCGGAGGGGTCCATCCATGTCGTCGTCCTCGGCCCGCCCGGCAGGCCCTGGCGCCTCATGGCAGATTTCCGGGTCTCCGGCAAGGGCTCCCCGTTGTCACGGGCCGGTCCCCTGGGCATTCTGACCGCATGACCGAACCGTCCGCTCCCGAATCCCCCGGCGCGCTCGCCCGGGACGCCGCCCATCCGTTACGGGTCGCCGAGCCGCGCGTCCCCTTCTCCGCCCTGCGCCCCGAAGACGTCGTCCCTCAGATGACGGCGCTGCTGGCGCTCGCCCGGGCCGGTGTGGCCCGCATCGCGGCGGTCGCCGACGCCGACGCCGGCGCGCCGGCGACCTACGAGAACACCTTTGCCGCGCTCGAAGAGATTGAACTCTCGGTCGATCGGGCCCTGGGCATCGTCCGCCACCTGGAGGACGTCGCGACGACGCCCGCGTGGCGCGCGGCGTATGACGCCGTCCGGCCGGAGGTCGCCGCCTTCCTCGACGGGCTGCCGCTCGACGCCGGTCTGTGGGCTGCCCTGCGCGCCGCCGCGGCCGATCCCGCGCCGCTCGATTCCGTGCGCGCGCGCCACGTGCAGCGGGTGGTCGACGCCTTCCGGCGCGAAGGGGCGGAGCTCGCACCCGACGACAAGGCCCGCCTCGCCGAGATCAACGGGGCGTTGTCGGCGCTCACGGCGCGGTTCGCGCAGAACGTCGTCGATGCGACGGCCGCCTGGTCGCTGCACCTGCCCGACGAGACGCGCCTCGCGGGGCTTCCCGAGGCCGCGGTGGCGGCGGCGCGGGCCGAGGCCGAAAAGCGGGGTCGGGACGGCTGCGTCCTGACGCTCGCGATGCCGTGTTACCAGGCGGTGTTGACGCATGCGCTCGACGCCGACCTGCGCGAAACCCTCTATCGGGCCTACAACCGCCGCGCGACGGTGCCCCCGCACGACAATCGGCCGCTGGTGGCCGAGATCCTCGCCCTGCGTCAGCGCAAGGCCCGGTTGCTGGGGTTTGCCCACTATGCCGATTTCGTCCTCGCCGATCGCATGGCCGGGACGGGGGAGCGCGCGCGGGCGTTCGTGACGGATCTGCAGGCGCGCACGCAGGCCGCCTTCGAGGCGGAGGCCGCGGCCTTGCACGCCTTCCGCCGCGAGCTCGAGGGGGACTCGGCGCCCGCGCTCGCCCCGTGGGACCTCGCCTTCTACGCCCAGAAGCTCCAGCAGGCCCGGTACGCGTTCGACGACGAGCAGCTGCGCCCGTACTTCCCGCTCGAGCGGGTGCTCGCGGGGGCGTTTGCGCTCTTCGAACGGCTCTACGGTCTGCAGGTCGTGCCACGACCGGACGTCGACACCTGGCACCCCGACGTGACGGTCTACGAGCTGCGGACGGAGACCGGCGCCTCGGCCGGGCTCTTCCACGTCGACCTGTTCCCGCGGCCGACCAAGCGTGACGGCGCCTGGATGAACCCGTTGATGGTCAGCGCGCCCGGGGTGCCGCATCTCGGCCTCATCGCGGGCAACCTGAGCCCGCCCGTGGGGGACCGCCCCGCGCTGTTGCGCTTCGCCGAGGTCGAGACGGTCTTCCACGAACTCGGCCACCTGCTGCATCACCTCGTGAGCCGCGTGCCCGTCCGCAGCCTCTCGGGCACGAGTGTCGCCTGGGACTTCGTCGAGCTGCCCTCGCAGATTCACGAGAACTTCTGCTACTCGCCGGCGGTGATGCCGCTCATCTCGGGGCACTTCGAGACGGGGGAGCCCATGCCGCCGGCGTTTCTTCAGGCCCTCCGGCGGGCGCGCACCTTCCGGGCGGCGACGGCGCAGATGCGCCAGCTCGCGTTCGCCGATCTCGATCTGGCGTTGCACATCGATTACGATCCCGAGCGCGACGGGGACGTTCTGGCTTACAGCCGCGCGATTCTCCAGGCCGGCACCCCGGCGCCCTTGCCCGACGACCACGCGCTGGTGGCGGCCTTCTCGCACTTGTTCGCGAGCCCGGTGGCCTACTCCGCCGGGTATTACTCGTACAAGTGGGCCGAGGTCCTCGACGCGGACGCCTTCGAGACGCTCGCGCCGGACGAGGGCATCGATCCCGCGGCCGGGCGGCGGTTCCTCGAGAGCCTGCTTTCGCGGGGCAACAGCGCCCCCCCCGAGGCGCTCTTCGAAGCGTTCGTCGGGCGACCGCCCTCGCTCGAACCGCTCCTGCGGCGCAACGGCCTGCTGGCCTGACCGGGCCCGCCGTGGCGGTCAGCGCCGCCGACGCCGCCGACCCGAGGCGACGAGCCCCGCCGCGAGGGCGAGGCCGACGAGGCTCGCCCCCGGCACGCCCCGCGCCGGAACGCCCTGGCAGCCCGCGCTTCCACCGCCCCCGGACTGTTTGACGGCCCCCTGGGGGTCGTTCTCGTTCGTGAGACCGGCGTCGTCTCCCGCCGGACCGGGCCCCGGACCGACCGGGCCGCCGTCCGTATCGGGGAAGAGCGGAAGGCTGCCGCCCTCACCGCTGCGTCCGCCGGCGCCCCCGCCCGCGCCGCCGGCGCCGTTCGCCCCGCCTTCGCCCCCGTCTTCGTCCACCGGACCCACCGGGGCGGTGTCTTCACAGACGTCGCCGGTCTTGCGCAGGCAGTACCAGTCGTAGCGGTCCTGTCGGGGTCCAGGCACGGAGGGCACGCAGCAGAAGTCGGTGGGACAGTCGGCCGGGGCGTCGCAGGTCTTCGTGCAGACGCCGACGCCGGCGTTCGTGCCGACACAGCGCTCCGTCTCGTTGGGATTGCAGTCCTCGAACGCCAGGCAGGATTCGCCGAGGCCCGCACCGGTGTCCGGCTCGACGGGCGGCTCGGGGGGCTCATTGCTGCCGTCGACGCTGGTGATGAGGTCGGGGGACTCGTACCCCGGCTCCGTCGCGTCCTCCTCCCACTGGTGTTCCCACTCGAGGCGCAGGTCGTCGACCGTCTGAATCGTCCGGTCGTTGATGGTGTCGTTGCGGCGCGCCGCGAGGATCACCGCCATCGACCAGACGTTGCGCGCGATGCCGTACTCGGGATCCCGGCGGCCCTCGGCGGCGATCACGTCGTCGAGCGAGACGTCGACCCGGGTGCCGCTGACCTCGACCTGGTCCTGCCCCGCCCCGCCGAAAATGGGCGGGTAGTGGGACGGATTGAGCTCCCCGTTGCGGTAGGTCTGCGAGCAGCTCCAGCCGCCGGCACCCGAGATGTAGAAGAACGGTCGCACGGCCTCGGCCGGCGCGAAGCCCATCAGGTAGCGGTCGAGCTGGTTGAAGCCGAACTCGTAGTAGCTGTTGTCGGTGCGGTACGTCCCGTCCCCGTTGTCGATCCACTGGTTGCCTTCCATGGCCGAGTTGTCGGCGTCCATGAAGAACGACCAGTGCGAACAGTCGCGCCCGAGCAGGTCCAGCGACTCGCCGCGGCGCCCCTGGAAGGCGACGTGCGCGCCCCAGCGGTGCCCGAGCTCCTGATTGAACGTGAGCCGGCCGAGGGGGGCGTAGACGCCCGAGTACCCCCGGAAGCTGTTCATGAAGATGATGCCGTCGAGCGCGAGTCCGCCCCCGACATAGTTGAAGACCTCGTCACCCTGGCCGGAGTGCTGGTACCCGATGCCGCGGACGTCGTTGGCGAGCGGCATGTAGAACGCCGCGAGGCTCTGCACCTGGAACGTCGTCACCACGGTGATGAAGTGCGGGTTCCGGTTCGGGTGGTTCCGGTAGAACGACTCGATGATCGACAGCAGGGCGTCCTGCAATTGCTGCGGGTCCTCCCAGTTGACGTCGAGCTCCCCGTTGTCCCCGCGCACCACGGTGATGTTGCCGTGGTCCTCGTTGACGAGTCGGCCCATCGGCAGCTTCAGCTCGCGGCGCGTGGCTTCGTCCGGGGGGGCGGGCCGCCAGAGCTTGTCGCGCAACAGGCGCCCGGCCTCGGTCACGACCGGGCTGCGGGTGTCGTCGCGGTAGGGCCGCAGCCCGGGGGGCGCCGGCGGCAGGGTGAACGTCGCGCTGCCCTCGGCCGGCGCCGCGAAGCAGGGCTTCGCCGGGAGGGCGAGCGCGAGCGTGGACAGAGCAGCGGCGGCAGCGAGCGGGTGAACGCGGCGCAAATCGGACTCCGGGCAGACGTGCGAATCGTAACGCCTGCCCGGAAAGCACAAACCGTACCGACCCGCGAGGGGCGGCGGGCGATTCTCTGGAGGGCGCTCAGCGCAGGGGGCGCGCCGAGCGGCAGTCGGCGACGGCGTCGACCGGGGTGCAGACGTTCTGCCCGGCGAGTTCGTCGCCGTCGGCGTTCACGGCGGCGCGGCAGGCGAAACCGTCCGGGCAGGCGCCGTCGTTGCACGGGGAGAGACAGGCGCCGCCCTGGCGGCCGCCGTCGAAGTCCAGCCGGCTGCAGACGGTGTCGCCGGCGCAGGGCCAGGTGCCCGCGCCGAAGTCGCAGCTCGCGCAGACGTGCACGGGCACGCAGGCGGTGGCGGTCACGTCGTCCTCGGCGCCGGGGTCGCCGTCGAAGACGAGCGTGCGCTCGCACGTGATGCTGCCGTCCTCGCTGCAGTCCGCGTCGTTGTTGCACAGGCCGTAGCAGTAGCCGGGGTCGCCGACCACCCGGGACCACGCCGAGCAGCGGCCGCTGAGGCAGTCGCGGTTGCCGGTGCAGTCACCGCCGGCGGGCACCATGCCGGCGCCGGTCGCCGCGGAGCAGAAGCGCTCGACCTCGCCGGCCTCGCCCGTCAGCAGGTAGTTGATGCGGCAGAACTCGCCCTCGGCCATGCAGTCCGCGTCGATGGTGCAGTCGGCGTGGCTGCCGGCGTCGGCGACGCAGAGGCCCGCGAAGAGGTCGTCCGCCAGCGACGACGTGCCGCCGTCGGAGACGAGCGCGTTGGTGCAGTAGGCGCCGGGGCCGCAATCGGCCGTGGTGCGGCAGATCTGCGAGCAGTAGCCGCTGTTGCAGAGGGACTCGGTGAAGCACGGCGCGGCGGCGCTGCAGGCCTCGCCGGGGGCGACGGCGTTGCGGGGCGGGGTCACGCAGCGACCACCGACCGTCAGCTCGCCCTGCGGGCGGCCGTTCTCGAGGTTGCCGCGCACGACGAGGTCGCAGCCCTCGGCCGGGACGTCGCCCTCGGCGGCGCACTCGTCGTTGCTCGTGCACTCGCGACCGCTGCCCGCGGGGGCCGGCAGGCAGATCTGGACCTGCGCGGTCTGCATCGTCTCGGAGTCGATGAGCAGCGACAGGATGGAGCAGACGCCCCCGGGGCAGTCGCCATCGACGTCGCAGGGGCCCGTGCAGTAGCCCTCGTAGCAGATGTTGCCGCCGTCGCAGTCGTCGCCGTCTTCGTCACACGGCTCGCCGAGGGCGCGCTTGCCCTCGGTCTTGGCGGTGCAGATGCCCACGATGTAGGGGGCGCCGCTGAAGTCGAGAGTGATGGTGCAGACGTCGGTCTCGGGGCAGTCCGAGCTCTTCTCGCAGGGCTGCGGCAGGCACATGTCGAGCAGGATCTGCCCGTCGGCCAGCGACCAGTCGTCGTAGCAGGCCTGACCGGAGCCGCAGGCGCTCTCGGCGGCGTTGGGATCGCAGAAGTTGCTGCACTTGCCGACGATGCACATGCCGTTGGCGCAGTAGATGCCCGCGTCCTCGTCGCAGGCCTCGCCGACCCCGACGCCGCCGGCGCGGGGCGGCTGGCAGAGGCCGCCGTAAGTGGCATCTTCGGAGAACGTCTGTCCGAAGGTGCAGACCTCGCCGTCCGTGCAGGCGCCGTTGGCGCCGCCGTCGCAGCGCTGGTTCGAGCCGGGCATGCACAGGCCGTCCGTATCGTTGTGGACGCAGCTGTAGGTCTGACCGAACGGGCCGTCCGAGAAGTTCTCGCAGGCCGAGTCACGCATGCAGTCGCGGGTGCAGAAGCCCTTGCGCTCGCTGAAGCGGGTCGTGCAGTTGCCGGAGCGGCAGCCGCCCGTCTTGCAGGCCTCGGAGTCGTCGTTGCCGCCGGTGCAGCAGCCCTCGGGGTCGTCGTCGGTGCCCTGACAGAACGGGGGCAGTTCGCACTCGGCGCCCGGAGGCAGGCCCTCGGGCTCTTCGCCGCCGGCACCGCCGGTGCCGCCCTCGCCGCCCTCGCCGCCGACCTGGCCACCGGTGATCTGACCGCCGGTGATCTGGCCGCCGGTGATCTGGCCGCCGGTGATCTGACCGCCGCCGCCCTCGCCGCCGACGCCCGCGTCGTCCGTCGCCACGCCGCCGCCGCCGTCGTCGCCGCCGCAGCCCGCGGCCAGAAGCGCGAGGGCCAGCGTCGCGCGCATGATGTTCCGAGTCTCCAGTGTCCGCATCTCCCCGATGCCTCCGTGTTGTTGCGCTGCCAGATGGTCGTCGGCCGGCACCCCCCGCGAGGGAGGGCACCGCGCCGCTGCGACCGTGTCTTCGGCGGGCGGTGGGGCGGGCCGGGGCCCGCTGCGCGCGCGCCGCCCCGCAAAAAATTCGCGGGACTCTACGGAGTACGATGGCAAAGCGTCAAGGTGTCGGGGATCTTCGATCGGCCGTGCCTCGAAGTGGGCCGTCGAGAATGCACACCCGGGTCGGCTCAGGGCTCGTCCACCGCCGACGCCGGCGCGGCCGGCGCGGGCACGTCGAGGGTGAGCGTTCGCCCGCCGACGGTCAGCGTCGCTCGCTGCGGAGGCGCGTCGAGGGGCGGGGGGCGACGGGTGGGCAGGCGGGCCGCCTCACCGCCCGCGGGGGGGGCCGACACGGTCGCCGACGCGTAGAATTCGTCGACGAGCGCGAGCGGCGCCGCCCGGAGGTCGACGAGATCGCCCCCGATCAGGCGCCAGGCCGTCCCCGGCTCGACGTCCGGGCTCTCGGCGTACCACCGATCGTCGAGCGTGAGGCGCGCTCGCCGCCACGGCCAGTCGCCGTTGTTCTGAATGACGAAAACGTGTTGTGACGCCACGTCGGCGACCGTGATCGACGCTCGAAGGGCATCCGGCGAGCGGGCGAGGGCGCCCGCGACGCTCACGACGCTCAGCGCCGCCCACGTCGCGACGATGAGTCGACGGGCCGCGCGAGGGTTCTTCGCGGGATCGAGCAGGACGCGGTGCGGTGCGGACATCTCGGCGGTCGACCTCCCGTGCGATAGATTGCCGCAATCGGGGACCGCTGTTAACCTCCCCCATCGCGCTCGGGTCTGGTCCCCGGCGTCGATCCGGTGAAGGAGATCGCTGGCCGCATGAAGTTCAAGTGCGAGAAGTGCGGCACGCGCTACACCATCGCCGAGGAGAAGGTCCGCAATCGGGTCCTGAAGATCCGGTGCAAGGTCTGCGAACACGTCATCACGGTCCGCGACCCCGAGATGGCCGGCGGCCCGGAGGCGTCGATCGTCGGTACCCCTGCCCCCGCCGGGGTTGCGGCGCGCCGCGCGCCGACGGCCTCGCGGGCGCCCGCGCTGGCGCCGACGCCCATCGGCGACGACTTCCCGAGTGACCGAACGGCGATCGGAGACCCCCTCGCGCCGGTCGCGGACGTCGAGTGGTACTGCGCCCCCGAGTCCGGTCAACAGGGGCCGATGCCCCTCGAGCGCCTGCGCGACCTGATCCGGGCGGGGGACGTCCGGGCCGAGGATTTCGTCTGGAACGAGACGATGTCCGACTGGGTGGCCGCGTCGACCGTCAACGTGCTCGGCGACCTCTTCCGACCCAAGCCGCCGCGTCTGCCGCCGCCGCCACCTGCCCCGCCGCCCGCGCCGCTCGCGAGTCGACCCCCGGGCATCCCGCTCGGAGAGCCGGCGCCGGCGCCGGCCCCGTCGTTGCCGAGCCCCGTCGGAGAGGCCGCGCCCGCCGCACGGGCGGCCGGACGTCCGCCGCCGCCGCCCGCCCTCGCCGACGAGAGCCCCACGCGGGTCGAGCCCGCGTTGCCGTCGGCGGCCCGCGAGCCCGCCCGCTCCGAGCTCGACGTCGATCTGCTCAGCCTGCTCGGGCCGGTGTCCGCGGGCCCCGTCGAGGCCTCGCCCACCGAGATGATGCCGTCGAGTCAGGCGCCCACCCGACCGGTGGAGAACGACGAGCTCGCGGCGCTCATCGCGGCCGAGATGGCCGCGCCCCCCACCGTGCAGGCGCCGGCGCTCGCCGAGCAGCTCAGCGCCGCGCCGACGCGGGCCGTCGGGCCGTCGGGGGGCGTCCTTCGCCCCGCCGCCGCGAAGAAGGTCGACGACGCCTTTGGTTTCGGTGACCTCCACGACCTGCCCACCGCGCTGCCCGCCAGCGAGTCGGGCGTCCACGTCGTCCACGACGTCCCGCCGCCCCGTCGGGGCGTGCCCATGGGGCTCATCGTGGCCGCCGGCTTGCTGCTGGTGGTCGGCGGTGTCGGACTCGGCATTTGGCTCGCTCCGCAGGGAGGCGGCCCGGCCGTCGCGGCCCCCCCGTCGGCGCCGCTCTCGGGTGCGCTGGCCTCCGCCGAGGCCTCCGCCCCGCCGACGGCGGCGCCACCGTCCGTCGCCTCCGCCGCGCCGTCCTCGCTCGTCTCCGCCGCGCCGTCCTCCGTCGTCTCCGCCGCGCCGCCGAGCGCCCCCGCCACCGAACTCGCAGTCGGTGGTGCCGGGGGGGCGACCGCGCGCCCGGAGGCCAACGGCACGGAGCGCCCCGTCGTCGCCGCCCGCGGGCCCAAGTCGGCGTCCGCGCCCACGACGGCCGCCCCGGCCGCCACGCCCTCCCGCCCGAGCGCCTTCGCCGGCCTCGACGCCGCGCGAGGCGATCAGACGCCGAAGTTGACGCCCAAGGCGGAGAAGCCCGGGGGCGAGCTGCCGCCGGGGCTCGACCAGGTCGAAATCTCCGCGGTCATCAAGCGCAACCTCAAGGCGGTCCAGGGCTGTTATCAGCGGCAGCTCAAGCGGGACGACAGCGTGGCCGAGGGTCGCGCCACCATCCGGTTCCGCATCCAGTCGGACGGTCGCGCCAAAGACGTCAGCATGGACCGCCGCTTCGACGGCAGCGTGCTGAAACAGTGCATCGTGAACGTCGTGGAACGGTGGGCGTTCCCGCCGTTCGAGGGGGACCCCATCCCGGTGGAGTTCCCCGTCATCTTCACCGCGACGTTCTGAGAGCCGCCCGCACGGGATCCGGACGCGCGTCAGAAGGCCGTGGTGCGTCGCACCATCGAGGGCGGCGGCGTACGCGCCCGGCCGAGCGCGAGGTCATGGGCACTCGCAGGCGGGGGCCCGTCGACGAGCGTCGAGGCGCCGCAGCGCAAGGCGGGATGCCCCCCCCGGGGCGCGGGCGCGACGGCGTCACGCACGCCGAGCCGGCCGAGGGCGCTCGTCAGCGTCGACATCTCGACTTCGCCGCCGACGAGCCAGAGGCCGCCCGAAGGGTCTGCGCCCAGCGCGAAGCGATTGGGCCCCGCCAGCGTCGTGGCGGTCGGCTCGCCCGCGACGAGCACGGCCGGGAGCTGCTGGTAGAAGGCCGCGCCGTCCGGCGTCCCCCCGGGTCCTTGCACGCGCATGCGCCCGTCGCCGTCGACGACGAGTGCCCCGCGCTCGGCCTGTGGTGCCTCGCCCGAGCTGGACCACGGCAACCCCTCGCCCATCACCCCGCGATGCAGTGAAAGGCGACAGAACGTCCCCGGAGGCGCCCGATCGGGGCCTGCCTCGACGAGGGCCGCGCCGAGGGTGTCCGTCGCCAGACGCACCGCCGTCACCGCCCGGCCCTCGACGTCGAGTACGCCGCGGATCACCGGCGGCGGCCAGAGCCCGGCGGGCCGCGGGACGCCCTCGCCCGTCGGTGCCCGCTGCCAGACGACACCGGGGCCGGTGGGCACGAGGGGGCGCCGCACGAGGTAGAAGAAGTCGCGCGTGTGGCTGTCCGTGTAGCGGGGCTCGTCCGACCGCCACATGTCCCGCATGAGCGAGGCGCGCTCGATCCCCCCTCGGCTCTCGGCTTGCCGCCACCACTCCCAGCCGATGTTCGAGATGTTCATGTCCAGGTGCATCGCGTAGTCGACGTCGGCCGCCAGCATGGCGTCGGCCAGCGTGTCGGCGGAGCACCGCACGCAGACGGCGAAGAGCAGGTGACCCGACCGGGTGACCCCCAGCCCGCTGCGCCACGTGAAGATGGGATCCCGGCCCTTCAGCGTGAAGCCCCAGGTCCGCTGTTCCAGCGGATTGAACCGGCCGGCGTCGACCAGGGGCGGCAGGTTCTGTCGCAGCGAGACGAGCCCCGCCGGGAGCGCCGGGCGCGTCGCCCAGGTGCCGAAGCGGACGCTTCCGTCGGTGTAGGTCGCCACGGTGGCGACGTCGGGTACCGGGGGCAACAGGACCGTGCGGTCGACGGCCATCCCGTAACCGCCGTGGATGGCCTGGAATCCGCCGTTGAACGCCGCGAGGGTCGAGTCGCGGTCGCCGGCCGGCACCCGCCCGGTGCCGACCTCGCCGGTGGAGCTGCGCGGGTGCTCGGTGCCCCCGACCATCTTCAGCGCGACCTGACGGCCGTCGGCGAGCACGAGCTCGGTGATGGCGTCGGGGCGCTCCGGATCCGCCCGCAGGGTTGTGCGCCAGAAGAGGGGCGGAGCGCCGCTGCGCCCAGCCGCCGCGCCGAAAGTGAAGGGTCTCCAGTGGCCCTCACCCGGCAAGACGGGATCGACGACGGGCAGCTTCACGATGTCTGCCGGCGGCCGTTCGATCGGCCACGGCCCGTGTGGATCCTCGACGCCGGCCGTTTCGGGGGCCTCGGCGGACGGTTCGGCCTCCGTCGGGGCGGCCGCGTCCGTCGGCGCTGCCGCCGCGTCGAGCCCCGCCGGCGAGCCCCCGAGGAGTTTGTAGCGGGTCGTCTGGAAGAGATCGGCGAGGCGAAAGAAGACCTCCTCGAGGGCATAGATGCGCTCGGGGCCGATGAACGGCAGGCTGCGCGCCGTGTCCACGGCCCAGGAGAGCAGCGATCGCGGCGCCCGCTGCGTCTCGACCGCGCGCAACCAGGGGGCGGCGGTCGCCTGCCCGGCCCCTCGCCCCGCCAGGTCCAGCCGCGCTTCACCCCAGGTGAGCGACTCACGCCGCGCCACGACGAGCTCGTCGCCCTCCCAGTGGAGGCGCAGCTCGGCCGCCGGCTCGGGCAGCACGAAGCGGATGACGTTGGCCCCGCGCCAGTCGCCCATCTCCACGAGATCCGTGAGCGCCTGCGTCACGAGGGCGGCGAGGCCCGCTCCGGGGGCCGGGGGCGCGCCGTTGAGATCGAGGACGGTGACGCCGGTGTAGTGGTTCGCGAACCGGGTGGTGAAGGCCACTTGCCCGGGCCGCGGGGTGAGCCAGGCCTCGTCGCCGTCGGTGGTACGCGTCAGGTTGTGGACCGCCCCGAGCGCCAGGGGCTCGCCCGTCGGGGCGATCCGCGCCCGCAGGAGGTAGACGTCGCGGTTGGGTTGCGACGCCGTGCGGGCGAGAAAGACGAACCGACGCTCGACGAACGACTCCGCGACCGCGGCCGGATCGCCCGGCGCGCCATCCCGGAACAGGTCGATGAACCCGGCGGACTCGGTCGCGTCGGCCTGATATCCGAGTGACCGGAGGTGCGCGAGCAGCGCCTCCCGCGCCCGGCGTTCGACGCTCGCGGCGTCGTCCGCCCCCAGATCCGCCGGGACGGGCGCCGAAGCGCCCCGCAGCGCCCCGTGGGCGAGCACCGCTAGACCTGCCGCCAGCCCCATGGAGGCCAGCAAGGGGACGAGGTGGCGGCGCAAGGGCCGGCTCGCCGGTTACTTCGCGGCCGGCTCGGCCTTGGCAGGCTCGGCCTTGGCGGGCGCCGGGGCCTCGGCGGCGCGCGGATTGCGCAGGCGGTACACCTGGAACGTCACCGCGTCGACGGGGGCCGAAGCCTTGACCTCGTAGACCTTGTTGGCCTTGGCCCAGCCCTTCTGGTCCACCGTGATGTCCGTGTCGTCGAAGGGCAGGGGGTTCTGATCCGCGCGGGGCTGGCCGTGCAGTTTCCAGGCGATGTCCGAGAGCGCGTTGCGCGCGGCGGCGACCGCGGCCTTCTCGGCGCTGGCTTCGAAGCCGTCGTCCTTGGGGGCGCCCGCGGCCTCGGCCGTCGCGGTGACCACGAACCGTCCGTTCGCGGCGTCGAACTGGCCCGCCTTCTCGAACTCGGGCCGCTTCTGGTCGACGTCGGACTGGAACTTGCCCTTGAAGTCCAGGAAGCCCGCGAGGTCCGCCTGGTCCGCGGCGTAGCGCTTGCGCGCCTTGCCCACGTCGAGCGGGGCGACCTTGTCGAAGGCGGCCTTGGCGTCGGCGAACTTGCCGGCCTTCACGGCCTTGTCCCCCGTCTCGATGTAATAGGTCGCGAGCTGGCTCTTCGCCGGGCTGTCCGGGTTGCGGGCGATGGCCTTCGTCAGGAAGCCCTCGGCCTCCTTCGGCAGGTTCGTCGCGGCCGTCCGGTAGCTGCGATCGAGGGCTTCTTTCACATTGGCGCCGTACTTCTTGGCGAGCCCCTCGTCGGCGAGGATCTGCTCGAGCAGGGCCTGCTCCTGGGCGAAGGCACCGTGGTTGCCGAGCGCCTGGGCCTTGCCCCACAGCGCGTCGAAGCTCTTCGGATCGCTCTTCAGGGCCTCGTCGTACTTGGCGAGCGCGCCCTCGTAGTCCTTCGCGATGAGGCGCATCTTCGCCTCGTCGACCAGGTCCTTCGTCTTCTGACCGCAGCCGGCGGCGGTCAGCGCGACCGCCACGATGCCCGCCTGGAACAACGTCCGCAGGATTCCCAAAGTGCACTCCCGTTGGCTGTCGGCCGAAGGCCGGGTGATTGCGGGGCAGGGCGCCCTCGCGGCGTGCATACACGGCCCGCCGTGCGGGATCAACTCCCGGGCCGCGTTGGGCGCGTCCGCCGCCCCGCCGGGGGGTCACCATTCGGGCGCGTTGTTGGCCAGCAGGATGACCAGCTCCCGGAACAGATCGGCGTCGACGCCCCCGAGCATGTGATCCTTGATGACGTTCAGGGCCTCGAAGCTGCGGGCGGCGGCGTGGTAGGAGCGGTTCGTCGTCAGCGCGTCGTAGATGTCCGCGAGGGCCACGATGCGGCCGGGCAGCGCCACCTCGTCGCGGGCGAGCCCGTACGGGTAACCGCGGCCGTCGATGCGCTCGTGATGGCCGATGATGGCCCAGCGCGTGATTTCGTCGAGCGGTCCCTGCGCGCTCAGGAGGTCGATCCCGAGCTGCGGGTGCTGCTTCATGACCTGCCACTCCTCCGGAGAGAGGGGGCCGGGCTTCGTCAGAATCTCCGGGGGTACCAGCGCCTTGCCGATGTCGTGCAACAGCGCGCCCTCCCCGAGCTTCTGCAGGAAGTTGGGCGAGAGGTTGAGCTGCTTGCCGAGCGCGACGCTGTAGACCTCGACGTGCAGCGTGTGCGTGTACGTGTAGTAGTCGTGACTGCAGAGGCGGATGACACTGCGAAACGCCTGACGGCCCGACGAGATGAAACCGACGGTCTGCTCGACGAGCGTCCGCACCGTGCCGAGCGTCTCGGGCGACTCCGGGTGCGCGAACAGGTCGTCCATGATGATGCGGCTCGCCTCCATCAGGAACCCGGCCTTCTCGTCGAGGGCGAGGCGGGGGTCCTTCAGGCGGACGGCCAGCTCCTGCTCGAAGTACCGCGCCAGCGCTTTCTTCGAGCGGGCGTCTACGAAAAACTCGGACAGACCCTTCGCCCGGAACGACTTGAGCTCGTCGTAGGTCATCGGGTGGTGCGCCCGGCGGAACAGCATGTAGTTCGAGCCGTTGCGCACGTAGAGGTCGAAGGGGATGTCCTCGTCGGCCCGCAGGCGCGTGGCATCGAGGTGGACGAAGGCCTCGGAGCGGTGGGTGCCGCCGACGCGCGCGCCGGTCTGCTGACGATCAATCACGGACGGGATTCCCGATCTGGACCGGCGCGCCCGTCAGGGCGCCGCGCCGGAGGGTGGTGACCCGTTACTACCATCGGCCGGGGCAGACGTCGCGAGTTTCTGCGCCCACTTCCACAGCCACTCGCCGAGGCCCCAGGCCAGATAGGCGCCCATGAGGGTCACGACGGCGAAGGAGGGCCTTACCTCGATGGCCACGAAGAGCGTCGCCGAGACGACGGTGACGAAGGCCGCGACCGCCCGCCGGGTCAGGCGGGGCGCTTTGAACGTCCGGAACGGGATGGTCGACACCATGAGAAGACCGAGCACGCCGAGCGCGACGAGGGGCCAGGTCTCGGCGCCGGTCAGCGGCGGCGCCTCGGCGTCCACGTAGGCGATGATGATCGCGACGAGCAGCCACGCGGCCGCCGGGATCGGCAAGCCGACGAAGAAGTGCGAAGGCCCCGAAGCGTGCGCGGCCATCACGTTGAATCGGGCGAGGCGGATCGCCCCGCAGGCACAGAAGACGAAGCACAGCGAGAGGCCCGTCAGCCCCCAGCGCCACAGACCCCAATGCCACGCGACCAGCGCCGGCGCGGCCCCGAACGAGATGACGTCGGCCAACGAGTCCATCTGCACGCCGAAGGCCGACTGCGTCTTGGTCAGGCGGGCGACGCGGCCATCCATGCCGTCGAAGACCGCGGCGAGCAGGATCGCCCCGCAGGCGCGCAGCAGCAGACCCGGATCGGGGGCGCCGTCGGCCGCCGGCGTCATCGCCGCCTGGGAGGCTGCCACCGCGCCGTAGAACCCGCAGAAGATCGACGCGACCGTGAAGAGATTCGGCAGGATGAACATCGCCTTGTGCAGGTCGAAGTTCGGGCGGCGCAGGCGAAGGCGCAGGCTGAGGGCCTTGCGACGGCGGAGCTTCGGGCGGGGCCGGAAGCGGGCTGGGATCTCGGGCATGCGCATCGGCGGCGACGATTGCACAGCCGGTCCCCCCTGACAACGGGCACCCGGAGTTCCTTGACCGCCGGCGGGCGATTCTGCTAGAACGCCGCGCTCCCATTGCCGCCGAGCGAAAGCCCGGCATCTCACAAGAGGTCGAACGATGCAGACGCCGTTTACCAAGTCCGACGCCGCCATTGCCGAGCGCAAGTGGTTGGTGGTGGACCTCGAGGGTGTGACCCTCGGGCGCGCGGCCGCGAAGATCGCCCACATTCTGCGCGGCAAGCACAAGCCCAGCTTTACGCCGCACATCGATGATGGCGACTTCGTGGTAGCGCTCAACGTCCACAAGATCAATCTGACTGGTCGCAAGTGGGACCAGAAGATGTACTACCGCCACACCGGGTACCCGGGCGGCCTGAAGGAGGCCACGGCGCGTCGGCTCAACGCCACGCACCCCGAGGATCTCCTCCGGCTGGCGGTCAAGGGCATGCTGCCCTCCGGCCCCCTCGGCCGGGCGCAGATCAAGAAGCTCAAGATGTACGCCAGCGGCGAGCACCCCCACGCGGCGCAGCAGCCCGTGACGCTCGACCTCGGCACCATCCTGGTCACCTCGACGAAGAACTGAACCCGAGTTTCCCCAACCGATTTGTGTTCGCGCTCCTGAACAACCTCCGGTGAAGACCGGACCAAACGGGGGATGCCCCCGGCGCGACGCCTGGAGTGAATGAAGAGATGAACTTCGAGCAGCCTTCTCAGTGGGCGGCCGTCGGCCGACGGAAGACCTCGGTGGCGCGGGTTTACCTGCGGCCGGGCAATGGGACCATCACGGTCAACGGACGCTCCTTCGAGAACTACTTCTGCCGGGCCACCAACCGGGCCCTGATCATGCAGGCCTTCGAGGCGGTCGACGTCGTCGGCCAGTTCGACGTGCTCGTCAACGTCGCCGGTGGCGGCAGCACGGGGCAGGCCGGCGCGGTGCGCCACGCCATCACCCGCGCCCTGTGCACGCAGAACCCCGAGTTCCGCGGCACCCTCAAGCGCGCCGGGTTCATCACCCGCGACGCCCGCGCCGTCGAGCGCAAGAAGTACGGCCGCGCCGGCGCCCGTCGGCGGTTCCAGTTCAGCAAGCGCTGATCCTTGGAACCCCTGCGCGTCGCCGTCGTCGGCGCCAGTGGTTACACCGGCGCCGAGTTTCTGCGCCTCGCGCGGTTGCACCCGGCCTTGTCCCTCACCCGCCTCTGTGCGGAGAGCAAGGCCGGGCTGCCCCTCTCTGAGGTCCTGCCGCCCTTTCACGGCATCGACCTCCCCCCGCTCGTGCGGTTCGACGCGGCCGATGTCGCGGCCCACGCCGACTTCGCGGTCCTCGGGTTGCCCCACGGGGCTGCGCAGGACGCGACGGCCGAGCTGCTCGCCGCCGGCGTCCGCGTCGTGGACATGAGCGCGGACCACCGCTTCTCCGATCCGGACGAGTTCGCCCGGATCTACGGCCCGCACCGCCACCCGGCCAACCTCGCCGAAACGGTCTACGGCCTGCCCGAGCTCAACCGCGAGCGGCTGCGCACGACGCGCCTCGCCGGGTGCGCCGGGTGTTACCCCACCAGCGTCGTGCTGGCCGTGACGCCGGCCCTCGAAGCCGATCTCCTCGCGACGCGCGAGGTCATCGCCGACTCGAA
Organism: Myxococcota bacterium; assembly: GCA_023150895.1. Classification (GTDB taxonomy): domain Bacteria; phylum Myxococcota_A; class Bradymonadia; order UBA7976; family UBA1532; genus CAINDO01. The sequence goes on from JAKLJY010000077.1 coordinate 19,825, forward strand.
GAGCGGCGTCAGCGGCGCCGGCCGCACGCCCGGGGCGGGCACGCACTTCCCCGAGACGGCCGAGGGGTTGCACGCCTACAAGACGTTCGACCACCGGCACGCGCCGGAGATCAGCCGGGCGCTCGGGGGTCTGAAGGTGCGCTTCACGCCGCACCTCGTCCCCATGAACCGGGGCATCCTGTCGACGGTCTACCTGCGCCTGCGCTCCGGCATCGACCTCGCCACCGTGCGGGCCGCCTACGAGCGTCGGTACGCGCACGAGCCGTTCGTGCGGGTGCTGCCCGCAGCCGTGCACCCGGACACCCGTCACGTCCGCGGCTCGAACCTCTGCCACCTCGGACTCTTCGTCGAGGACGACCTCCTGTGCGTGCAGACGGTCATCGACAACCTGACGAAGGGCGCCGCCGGGCAGGCGTTGCAGTGTCTCAACCTCATGGCCGGCCTCCCCGAGACGACGGGGCTCGACCACACCGCGCTGTTTCCCTGAGGCCGCGATGTGCGGGCCGATACTTCTGGCGTTGATCGGCCTGCCGGCGCTGGAGATCTACGGCATGATCAAGGTCGGGCAGCGCATCGGCGCGTTCGAGACCATGATCCTGCTGGCGCTGGCCTTCCTGGCCGGGCTGAGCCTGATCCGGGGGCACAGCCTCGCGGCGCTGCGCCGCATGCAGACCGGCGCGCCCCCGAGTGCGGACGTCCTGGCCGGGCCGCTCGTCTTCGTCGCAGCCGTGCTCTTCATGATCCCCGGCTTCTTCAGCGACGCGCTGGCCTTGCCCCTGCTGCTGCCCCCCGTGCGGCGGCTCGTCGCGCGCTTCATCGTGCGGCGGTACGGGCGACCGGGGGGGCCGGGCGGCCCCGGCGGTGGCGGGGGCTCGTTCATCATCATCCGCCGCGGGTGAGGGCCGCTCGCCGGGCCATCTCAGGCGCCGAGCGCGTGCCGCAGGTCGTCGGCCCCGAGGATGCGCTGCACGCCGTCGGGCAGCACACCGCGCGGGCGGGAGTCGAGCACCGCGCCGAGGAACCCGGAGAGGTTGAGCGCTTGCTGCCACGTGGCGAGGTCCACGGAGTCGGTCGCGGCCGTGTAGACGACCGCGTCGTAGGGCCAGGCCGTCGCCCGGTCGATGGCGGGGGCGGGCGCACCGCCGTCGTCGGCCAGAATCGGGGCCCGGAACCAGGACATCACGCGGCGCCGCTCGGCGGCGTCGTCACCGACCACCAGGATGCGCAATCGTTCCGTGCGGGTCATGGCGCGCTCCGTTCCCGCGACCCTTCGAGGTCGCGAGCCGGAATATCGACCAATGCCGGCAGAAGATGAACCGGTGAGTCACGGCGCGCGTGCCGGCACGCATCCGGGCGGGGCATAGGGCAAAACGAAGGCGCCGCGCTCGGGGCCCGCGCCCACGACGCTGAAACAGAGCCAGTCTCCAGGGCCGAGGTGCCCGGCGGCGAGGTCCTCGGCGAACAACTGCAGCGTGCTGACCGAAACGAGGTTGCCGAGGCGCTCGCAGTTCGACGGGACCTTCTCGCGCGCGAGCCCGGCGTGGTCGAGGAAACCCCGGACGAGGCGGGGGCTGGCCTGGTGGGTGTAGATGCGCCGGACGCGGTCCGCGTAGCCGGGGACGGCCCGCTCGAGCTCGCGCCCGTTCTCGAGCATGCCCTCGTGGTAGTAGCGCTTGATGGCCTGCCCGTGCATCCCGAAGGCCTGCAGCGCGGTCGCGTTGGGGCTGCCGGGCGGATGCAGCGCGCCTACGCCCGGGTAGACGACCAACGGATCGTCGAAGGGCGCTGCACCGGCGGGGACGTGCGCGTCCCGCGAGTAGCGCGAGTAGCCCGCGACCCCTTCGTCGCGCTCGAAGACGGCCGCGGCGGCCCCGTCCGAGAAGAGCGCAGGCGAGAACCAGAGCAGCTCGGCGTCCGGGTGGGTGTGGTTGTCGCGGTAGAGCGGGTTGGGATTGCCGTCGGGCAGGGTCATGTAGGCGCCGGGGGCGTTCCACGTCAGCACGAGCACCCGCGACGCCCGGAGCCCGGCGATGACCGAGACGGCGCGCGCAAGGCCCGCGCACCCCGCGTGCAGCTGAATCACGGGGACGTCGTCGGCCAGGTCGAGGAGGCGCGCGAAGCGGTGGGCGTCCTGGTCGAGCGTGTGCTCGAAAGGCGTGCACGTCACGAGCACGACGGCGTCGAGATCACGGGCGCCGAGGCCGGCATCGTCGAGCGCCGCCCGGCCGAGCGCGGCGACGGTCTCCGGGCGGCGGAAGGTCTCCGGCTCCCAGGCCTTGCTCCGGATGCCCAGAAGCTGGCCCATGAGCGCGCCGTCGACGATGGCGCCGGGCTGCCCACGGTGGGGAATTCGCGCCCACTCCGCCCAGGCGTCGAGCGCCACGACCGCGCCGACGCGGGTGCGGACGCTGCGGAGCACGAGGTTGAGCAACGACATGACGACTCCTCGCCGAGGGGTCGCCCTCCCGGGCCCGACCGCTCGGCGCGCACCTTGTACCACATGCCGCGATTCGACCCGTGACGGATCTTTGTCGGAATGTTGGAAGCGAGTCACCATATGTGACCGAAACCATCAAGTGCCGCCGCCGGTTGCCGATGGGTTTCCAGAAGGTGTGCCCATGTCCTCGTCTCCGTCGGCGATTCTGCTCAGCGACGAACCCCTGACCGCGCTCGTCGGCGCCGAGCGCCTGCGCGCCGCGGGCTATGGCCCCCGCGTGGTCGACTGCCCGCAGGCCCTGCTCTCCGGGTTGGCGTCCGGTGGCGTCGCCCTCGGGGTCATCGATCTCGACCATACCTCCGAGCTCTCACCCGAGCTGCGGACCGCCATCCTGGACGCGGCGGCGGCCGCCGGGGCGGGGGTGGTGGCGGTGAGCGCGTCGCAGCCCGGTGCGGGGCCGTGGCCGCACGTCGCGGGCAAGCCCTTCACCGCGCAGGAGGCGCGGACGTGGCGCGCGCTCCTCGTGCCCCGGATGGGCATGGCCGAGGCGACGCCGCTCTCGGTGGATCGGCTCGCGCAGAGCCTCGGCGGTGCGCCGGCCGACGCGCTCGCGATGCTCGGGGACTATGCGGACATGGCGCTCGAGCAGCATGACCGCCTGCGCGTGGCGCTGTCGGAAGCGGACTGGCCTCGGGTCAGCGAGCTCGCCCACCGCCTCTGTGGGGCGCTCGGGGCCATCGAGGCCCGGACCGCCGCGACGACCTGCCGGCAGCTCATGCAGGCGGCGGCCCGCGGCGACCTCGCACGGGCCCGGGCGCTCGGCGAGACCGTCGACCTGCAGCTCGTCGCCATCGAGCAGAAGCTCCGGGAGCTTCTACCCGGCGATCGTCCCCGCGCCTCGGGGGCTTGATGCCGCTGTCGCATCTGTTCCTGAGCGTCGATGCCCTGAGGGAAGAGCGGTGGCCCCTCCTTCAGGCGGTCGGTTTCATGTTGCTGGCGACCGGGCTGCTCTTCGCGGGGGTCTATCTGGGCCTGGCCGCGCCCGGTGCGGCGACGCTGTGCGCCCTGGCCACGGTGCGCTGCGGGTTCATCCTGCGACGCCTGCACCGCGCGCCGGGCGCGGACACCGAGGCGGAGGTCGCCCGGCAGTACACGCTGACGTTCTATCTCGTGCTCGCCGGCGTGGCGATCACCACCGGAGGCTGGGGGGCGCCCGTCGCCGTCTGGCTCGTGCTGGTGCCGATGTTGGCGACGCTGCTGTCGGATTTGCGCGCGGGTGTGCTGTGGACGGGGGTGGTCGCCAACACGATCCTCGCGCTCTACCTGGGGCGGACGCTGGGTTTCGAGCTGCCGAGTCCCCTGTCCGCGGAGGCCCGCAGCGGTCTCGAACTCGTCGGCAACGTGGCGCTGGTGTGCCTGGCGATGGCCGTGGTGGGCCGCTACGAGTACGCCCATCGCCGGATGGTCGAGCGCCTCGCCCAGAGTCGGGAGGCCCTGCGCGTGGCGCGGGATCACGCCGAGGCCGCGAGTCGCGCGAAGAGCACCTTCCTGGCCAACATGAGCCACGAGGTCCGCACGCCCATGAACGCGGTGATCGGGATGGCCGATCTCCTGCTCGCGGGCGTGCAGACGGCGGAGCAACGGGAACGGACGGAGACCATCCGGAGTTCGGCGGAGGCGCTGCTCGGCGTGCTCAACGACATCCTCGACTTCTCGAAGATCGAGTCCGGTCGTCTCAGCATCGAGCAGGTGCCCTTCGATCCCGCGGAGGTGCTCGGCGACGTCGTGGACCTGCTGGCCCCGCGCGCCGCCGAAAAGGCGCTGGAGCTCGTGCTGATCACGCCCGAGCCCCTCGTCGTCCGCGGTGATCCGCACCGGTACCGCCAAATCGCCACGAACCTGATCGGCAACGCCGTGAAGTTCACGACGGCCGGCGAGGTCGTGGTCACGCTCGCGGCCCGGCGGGATCCCGCCGCCCGCGAGGGGCTGGTGGCGTTGCACCTGACCGTTCGCGACACCGGTCCGGGCATCGCGCCCGAATCGGTCGGCCGTCTCTTCGAGGCGTTCACGCAGGGGGACACCTCGACGACGCGCCGCTTCGGCGGGACGGGGCTCGGGCTGGCCATCACCCGGCAGCTCGTCGAGATCATGGGCGGAGCGGTGACCGTCGAGAGCACGCCAGGCAGCGGCAGTGTCTTCGACGTCAGGCTGACGCTGCCGGAGATGGCGCCGCCGGAAGCGTCCGGGACCCCCCGTGCGCCACCGGAGGCGCCGATCCCGCTTCGCGTCCTGTACGCCGAGCCGCACGACGTGGCGCGCGAAGCCCTCGCCCGCGCGCTCGGTGTCCTCGGGGTCGAAGCGACCGCCGCGGCCACGCCGGCTGAAGGGGTCCCGCCGGAGGGGATGAGCTACGACGTCGTGCTGTGGCCGGAGAGCTGGCCCCGCCCGGAGGGTCTCGGCGGACCCGGGGCGGAGGTGCTCCTGGTCGGCGTCGGGGCCCGCCTGGTCATGCCCCCGGGCGTGCGGGGCTGGCTGCCGAAACCCGTCCGCCGGGACCGCCTCTCCCGCCGGCTCTTCCGCGGAAGAGGGGTCGACCTCCCGAGCCAGCCCGGGACGTTGCCGCCCGCCCCGCCGATGATGGCCGCCGGCCGCGGGCTCCGCATCCTGGTGGCCGAGGACAACCCGGTGAATCAGCGGGTCATGGGGTCGATGCTCGAACGGCTCGGTGCCCGGGCCCTGATCGTCTCCGACGGCGCGGCGGCGATCCGGGCGCTCGAGGGCGAGGCCTTCGACCTCGTCCTGATGGACGGGCAGATGCCCGGCATGGACGGTGAGACGGCGACGCGCCTCATCCGCGCCCGGACGGATGCGGCACGGGACGTTCCGATCGTTGCGGTCACTGCGCACGCGATGGCCGGCGATCGCGAGCGCTTCCTCGCCGTCGGCATGAACGACCACTTGCCCAAACCGGTGACCCTCTCGGCCCTCGCGGCCCTGCTCGGTCGTTTCGGCGGTGATCGCGGGCCGACCGCCGCGGAGTTCGTCACCCCCTCGCCGGCGGCGGACGACATCGCCACGGCGGCGTTCGCACGCCATCGGGCCGCGCTCGAGGGCGCCTGCGAAGCCAGCCTCGAAGGCACCGAGCCCGAGGCCGCGGCGAGGGCCTGGCGTCGCCTCCGCTCGGCCGCACTCTGGGCCGACCGGCCGGACATCGCCGCCCTCGCCGACCGTCCACCCGAAGAGGGGCCGGACGCCGGGCTCGCTCGGCTGTCGGAGATCCGCCGGCGGCCGTGAATGTGCAGTGTGTATATGTAGGCAAGAATGCGCGATGTCGCATTTTGTCGTTGCCGGGCGTCTATTGCTGTGGGTTGATGTGGGCATGCTCCACACCCTGCTGGCGGTCCTGCACCTCGCCCTCCTCCCCCCGTCGACCCGACCCGCGCCGGGCGCAGCGCTTCCGCTCGCGGGCGAGGCCGGCATGACCGGGCGCTTCGAGACCCCCACCGGACCCGTGCGGGTCTTCACGCCCCCGGGCTACGACCCGGCGACGGCGGCGACCGTCGTCTATGTCCACGGTTACCACCGCCATGCGGACTCCGTCTGGGCCGTGGGCGACCTCGAAAACCAGTTCGCCGCGAGCGCTCGAAACGCGCTCTTCATCGTGCCGACCGCGGCCGAGAGCGACGGCGCGCCCCTGCGTTGGGCCCGTCTCGGCGGCTTGTTCGAGCATCTCGCCGGACGGGGGGTCGCACGACCGGCCGGGCCGCTGATTCTGGTCGGACACAGCGGCGCCTACCGTACGATTGCCCGGTGGGTGGCGAGCGACCGCGGTGCGATCTCGGCGGTGATCCTGCTCGATGCGCTCTACGGCGGGCACGCGGCCTTCGAGCAGTACGCCCGCCGGGGCCGCCTCGCCGTGGTGACGCACAGCACCGCACCGCAAGCGGCCCGTTTCCTGATGCGGTTGCCGAGTGTCGTCCGCCGGGCGGAGGCGCCGCCCGAAGGGGTCTTCACCGAAGCGGAGCGGTCCGCGCAGGTGCTCGCCCTCGACACCCGCCTCGGTCACGCCGCCCTGAACGACTCCGGGGCGTTTCTGCCCGCGCTCCTCGGTCTGTATGCGCCGCGTGCGGCCACCGCCGCGGTCGACACGAACGGCGTCGGGGTTCTGACCGCCGCCCGCTGAGCCATCGCCCCGCAGACACACCCATTTGCCGCCGATCGCCCGTCATGGGAGAACGGGGCATGCGCCGAGACCTCCCGATCCGCCCGCCGTTTCGCCGACACTCTCTCGGTCTCTTCGCCGCACTCGCGTTGGCCTGCAGTGAGGTGCCCCCCGAAACCACCTCCGGGCGCGGCGCGTCGGGCGCCGATGCCGCGGCCCTGCCGTCTCCGGTCGGGGCCGACGCTGCGGCGGGCGGGGGCAACGCCGGAACGGGCGGCGCCGGTGCCCCCGGCGGGGGGGTCGGGCCGCCGCCCACGGGCTCGGCGTGCCTGCCCGCGCAGGAGGTCTGCGACGCGGTCGACAACGACTGCGACGGCGAGGTCGACGAGGTCGGTTGCGCCTGCACGGCCGACACGGCGTGTTGGGAGGGCGCCCCGGCGACACGCGGGATCGGCACCTGTCGCGACGGCACGCGGGGCTGCGACGACCGGGGCGAGTTCTTCGGCCCGTGCGGGGGCAGCGTCCTGCCCGCGGACGACCTCTGCAACGGCCTCGACGACGACTGCGACGGCACCGCCGACGAGGCCTGCTGCCAGTTCCAGGACTGCCCGGACGCCGAGCGCGTGCCCGACGCCGGACGACCGGACGCCGCGTGCGTGCCCGGCACGCCCGGCTGCGGGGAGGACCCCGGGCTGGCGACCGAGGCCTTCGTCGTCGGTGAGACGCGCGCCCCCGTGCCCGTCGACTACATCATGGTGGTCGACAACTCGGGCAGCATGGACGACACCGTTCGCGAAGTGGAGCGCAACCTCGGCGACCTCGCCACGCGGCTCGCCAACGCCGGGCTCGACTACCATTTCGTCCTCATCGCCGAGCAGGGCACCGATCCGGACGAACCGGACGTCTGCCTGCTGCCCCCGATGGCCGGTCCCGACTGCGGCGACACGGAGCGTTTCCGGCACCTCGACCAGAAGATCCGCAGCCACGACGCCTTCGAACACACGATCGAATGCGTCGACGGGTGTGACGACGGCGCGGCCGGCTATCGGGCGTTCCTGCGCCCGGACGCGTTGTTGCAGGTGCTCGTCGTGAGCGACGACGAGTCCGATATGCCGTTCGGAGACTTCGCCGCCGAGATGGTCGGTCGCGGGCTGCCCGAGTTCACCCTCCACGGTGTCGTCGGGCTCCGGGACGACGAGTGCGTCGCCGACGTCGGCCGCGAGTACATGAGCGGCGTGCAGGCCACGGGCGGGGAGCAGCAACACATCTGCGACCAGAACTGGGGCCAGGTGATTCAGGTGCTCTTCGACGCGACGGTCGTGCAGATCCAGTCCGTCTACGTGCTCGCCGGCGTGCCCGATCCGGCGACGATCCGGGTCTTCGTCACGCCGCCGGGGGGCGCGGAGATCGAGGCCCTCGGCACCTGGGACTACGACGCGCGGACGAACGCCGTCGTCTTCCGGCCCGGCTCGGCGCCGCTCGTCGGCTCGCGGGTCACGGTGCGCTACCGGGCCCGGTGACGTCCGGCCGCGCCGCCGAGGCCGCCGAGGCCGCCAACGCGCGCAACGCCGGCCGCAGCGCCCGCATGGCCGCCGGGACGCCGGGGTAGCCGGCCTCACTCGCGGCCGCCGCCCAGGACCGGTGTTCGAGCAGGCGCGCCGAGATGAGCGCGCGTTCGGGGGCGGGCAGCGCACGCAGCGCGTCGGCGCGGGCGCGGACCCACGGTCCGAGCGCCCAGGCCGACCCCTCGCAGGGGGCGGGTCCCCCCAGATAGGCCGCCACCGCCGCGTCGACGTCCGCCGTCGTCGGCGGGGCGGGCGCCGGAGAGACGGGCGAGCCGGATACCAGCGCGGCGACGAGCGCATCGTCCAGCACGAGCTCGTCGCGGCTCTGCAGCGCGAGCTGCGTCGGCAGGGCACGCGCCAGGTCGGCCTGCAGCGCGTCGACCAGGCGGTGCGCGGCCGGGGTCACCGCGCGGACCATCACGGCGGCGGGTTCCCCGGTGCGCGTGCCCCGCGACACGCCCACGCGCACGAGCCGGTAGCCCAGCGCCCGCCGGAACGCGAGCAGCTCCGGTGTCGCCCCGAAGACGGTCCCGAGGAGGTCGACCCGCGAATCGAGCGCGGCGTGGATGCACTCGACGAGGCGCCGGGCCAACCCCAGGCGCCGCAGCCCCGGGTGGGTGGCGATGCGCACGCTGCGGGCCATGGACAGCCCCCCCGCCTCCGGGTGACCGCCGTGGGTGACGAGCGTGTCCGCCAGTGCGTGCCCCCGGACGCGCGTGCGCCCGGCGGTCATGGCAAGGCAAAGGTCCGGCGGCAAGCCCCCCTCGCGGGCCATCAGCGCCGCCGCCACGACGTGCTCCCCCCAGAGCAGCGCGTGCAGACTCAGGTTCGGGGCGTCGAGCGCGCGGTGCAGATCGCCAGGCGTGGTGCGGTAGTGCGCATGGACGAGCAGACCGAAGACCTCGCGGAGCAGGCGCTCGTCGCTGGCGAGCACGTCGCGGTCGAGCTCCACGTAGCGGGTGGCGGCGGCGTCGACCGGCCCCCGGGTGGCATCGATTTCGGCCGGCCCCGCATCGAGGGCCAGCATCGCGAGCAGGTGCGTCTCGAGCGGATCGCCCGCCGCCCACCGGATCGGCGTCGAGAGCGCGTGCTCGAAGACCGGACGGGCCTGCGCGCGCGCCCAGGCCAGAAACCGCAGCACGAAGCCCCGACCCGTGCCTTCGTAACCCCGGGTGGTGGTCGCGAAGGCCATCCGGGCGCGCGGATGGCGTTGGACGAGGCGTTGGAGCGCCGGCACCGGGAGCGAAGCCGCCTCGTCCACGACGAGCACGTCGAGCGGGGGCAGGGCCTCCTCCGGTCCGAGCAGCGTCGTCAGTGGCACGAACGGCGACTCGGCGCCGGCAGCGGACCCGGCGAACCGGAGCACCTCCGCGGCGGCGTCGGGCGTGCCGGCCGTGACGACGACGCGCGGTGCGCGGCGGCCGGCCCCGATCAACGCCTGCAACGCGAGGCCGAGCGCGGCCGACTTGCCCCGCCCTCGATCGGCCAGGACGACGCTGATGGACGGGGTCTCGGACGCAAGCGCCGCCGCCAGGGTCTCGACCAGCGCAGCCTGCTCCGGCGTGCCGGTCGGCGCGTGCGACGTCGGGGCGAGGGGAACGCCGTCGTCGGCCGGATCCGCCGCGGCCGCGCTCAGGGCCGTCTCCACGCGGGTCGCAAACCGTGTGCCGACGTCATCGAGGGTGAACGGGGGCAGGCACAGCGCGGGGCTCGGCGGCCACGGCGCACCCGCGGGCGGCGCGCGCACGATCAGCGCCCCACCGCCCCAGACGAAGCCCTGTGCCTGCCCGAGCAGGTCCGCGTCGACGCGGGCATGCAGATCGAGCACGACCGCATCGAACGACCGCCCGAGCAGCCCGCCGACCCGCTTCGGGGCCACGGGGGCCAGCCCGGACCCCGGAGGCGTTTCGTCGCCGATCCAGAGAACCGCCTCGGAGGCGAGCCGCGACACGAGCCGGGCCGCGCGGACCGCGGTCTCGGCCGGCGCACCGCGCAGCAGTCGAAGCGAGCGGTGGGCGGTCATCGCGGACCGACGGCTTCGGGGGATGCCTTCACCATCGGCGGAGCTTCCCAGAACAGGGCGCATCCGTCATCCCGGGCGCGCGTGTCGGCGGCGCGTCCGGCTCAGAGTGCGCCTGCGGCCAGCTCGGCGAACAGCGCGGCGAGTTCCGCTCGGAGCCCGGCATCGTCGTTCGGGCGCGCCGGCGTCAGCCCCCAGCGCTCGCCGAGCCAGTCGGCGTAGCCCACCGCCCACAGCTCGTCCGCGTTTTCGAGCTGGTACTGCGTGAACGCGTACCCGACCGTCTGTGCGCGGGCATGGAGCGCCTCGACCCGCGCCCGCCAGGCCGCCGGCAGGTGGAAGAGCACGGCGTGCGCCAGCTCGTGCGCAAATGTCAGCCCGCTCTCCGGGCCCAGATCGAGCAGCTCGTCGATGCGCAGAACGAAGGCCCGGTGCGTGGCCAGGCCCCCGATGGCGGCGGCCGTGCGGTGGTCGTCCGTGCGATCCCCCGCGAAGGCGGCGAAGTCGGGCAGGTCGGTCGGACGCGCGTCCAGCGCGAGCACGTACCCGCGCACCCCGGCCTCGACCAATCGCGGCATTGCCCCGCGGAACGGCGCCGCCGAGGCCCGGACGATGCGCCGCTCGACGGGCGTGAAGGCCGCAAAGTCGGGGAGCAGCGCGGTGAGCAGGGCGTCGAGTCCCGCGCCCTCCGCGGGCTCGGGCAACCGGGAGACGTTCTTCGGGAAGCCGGCCCGTCGCGCGTCGAGGGCGGCGCCCAGCCCCAACAGCGCGGCGAAGCACTGCCCGTCCAGCGTGCGTGCCGCCTCGAATCGGGCGAGCGCGTCCTCGACCCGCCCGTGGCGCAGGTGCCACTCCCCGACGGCGCTGACGGCCCAGGCATCCCGCGGGTCGTGTTCCGCCAGTGCCCGGGCGAGCGCGTCGACGCTTTGCAGGCCGACCGCGGCCGGCCGATGCGGCGATCCGGCCATCAGGGACTCGGCCAGGAGCCGGTAGTTCACCCCGGCCCGCGCGTCCAGCGTGCCCTTGAGCGCGGGCTCGACGATGACCTGCTCGCGGCCGTGTAGCCGCGCCTCGACCTCGGTCACCAGTCGCCCGGCCTCCTCGAAGCGCTCGCGGGCGAACTGGAATTCGTCGGGGGTCATCGCGCCCGCCTGTCGGGCGTGAGCGTCATCACGCACGGCAGCAGCCAGACGCCCGGCCTCGGGCAACCGCCCTGCCGCGAAGTGGATCTGCGCCGCGATCATCGTCGCGTCGAGATCGCCCGCCCGCAGGAACGGCGCCAGCGTGTCGAGGGCGGCTTGCAGTTGCCCCGCCTCGAGCTGCACCCGTGAGAGCTGGCAGGCGGCGACCAGGTTGCGCGGGTTTGCGGCGACGTGTGCGGCCGCGGCGGCGAGGGCGGTCTCCAGATCGCCGGACTGCATCGCGAGCCCGGCCAGCGCGTGTTGGGCCTCCACGTGGTCCGGTGCGTCCTGCAACAGCCGACGCAGCGCTCGGCTCGCCGCGGCGTCCTCGTCGTCGAGCATCAGGTGCCGGGCCACCGCGAAGAGGACGTCCACCCGGGCCTTGCGCGTCAGACGCCCGACCTCGTCGAAGACCGTGTCGTCCGCGCCGGCCAGCAACGCGTCGATGAGCCGCTGCCGCACGGCGGCGGGGCTCGGCCCGAAGAGCTGCGAGAACCAGTTCGGCATTCGCCCCGTATCGCACGCCCGCGACCCATCGTAAACGGCCCGGGGACCCCGGGCTCGGTGCGCGCGCGGGTTCGCCGACGACCCGTCCGCGTCAGCGCGAGAGCTGGAAGCGCCCCGTCGCGGTGACCGTGGAGAAGCCGGGCAGCGGCCAGGAGTCCGACCGGTTCTGCGGTTTGCCGAAGGTGATCTCGCTCTCGCTGACCGGGCCCCACCCGCCGCTCGCCAGCGTGGTCTCGCCATCGACCCGCCCGTGCGCGTCGTAGGTGTGGCGATAGACGCCGTACTCCACGCCGAGCGTCCGACCCCGATAGGAGATCAGCGGGATGTCGACCAGGAAGTGCGTGAAGGTGGTGTGCACGGTGTAATCGAACCGGATGTCCACCCGGCCGTCCCCGTTCCGGTCGACGTTCGCCGGCAGGTTCACCGTGGCGGCCTCACCGACGGGCAGGTCGCGGATCACGGTGCCGTCCTCGAGGGTGAGGGTCACCGTCACGGCGTCCACGTTGAGGTAGAACGCCTCGTAGACGTCGATGTTCAGGAAGATCTGCGACGACCAGAGATCGTACCGCAGGCGGGCCTCGCCGCCCTCGAACTGGAACGTGAAGGCCGCCCAGAAGGGACCGAGCCCCCCCGACCAGGCCTGCCCGACCAGATACTCGGCGATGGAGGCCGGGTCGAGCGGGAGCTCGAGGGCCCGGCTGTAGACCCGGCCCGTCATCACGAGGTTCGGGTAGTCCGTGTCGCCCGTGAAATAAGTCTCGTCGGCGGTCAGCGTCTCCCAGTCGTCGACGGGTTCGGCGTCGCTGACGATGTCCGGCGCGCCGGAGCCATTGATGGCAGCGGCGGCGGTGTTCCAGGTGGACTCGACGGCCCCGTTGAGGCCGCAGTCGAAAGCCCAGCAATAGGCTTCTTCCTCGGGCAGGCCGTCCGGATACAGCACGCGGAACGGGCCCCCCACGAACGCCTGCGAGGGCAGGTCGACGCGCAGGGGCGGCAGCGGGGTGTCCCGCGGGGCGGCGCGGAAGGGGATGGCCTCGACGAGCCCCGCAATGGCCCGCGGGATGCCGCCCATCGAGACCGACCCGAAGTCGAACGTCAGCGCCCCGGTGACCGAGGGCGTGCGGCCCCAGATGCGGGCGTCGTCGGCCAGGCGCCAGCTCGACCCCATCACGAAGGACCCGCCCGCCGGGAGCTGGTCCGGCAGGTCGAGGCCGAGCTCGATGGGCAGGGCGGCGTTGATCTGGCCGAGCCCGACCTCGAAGTCGAGGCCCACGTCGAGGACGCCCGAGGACTGCACGTCGACGCTGAGCGTCTCGCCCTGGATGCCCGCGAGATCGGCGTGCGCGCCCGGCGGCGTGTCCAGCGTGTGCCGGAGCGTGCTCGACAGAAACCCGAGGGGACCGTCCTGGAACAGGCTCTGTCGCGTCGAGACGAACCACGCGGTGTTCTGCGTGGCGAAGCCCTCGACGTCGGCGAGCGTGATCTGCACCGTCGCCTCGTCGAACAGCCCCGCCTCATCGGTGACCCGCACGGTGACGGTGATCTCCGGGCTCGCCTCGAAGTCGAGCAGCGTGCCGTCCGCCACCGAAAGGGCCCCGCTGAGCGCGTCGATCTCGAATGCCTCCGCGCGGTCGGCGGGCGTCGTCTGCACGATGTCGAAGCGAAGGGTATCGCCCGCGTCCGGATCGGCCGCCTCCGTGACGGCGACGACGCGACCGACGGGGGCGCCCTCCGGCAGCGTCTCGTCGAAAGTGCCCACCGCGAACGCGGGTGCCTCGTTGACGTCGTCGAGGTGGACCTCCACCTCGGAGAGGCCGGTCAGGCCATCGTCGTCGGTCAGCTCGACCTGCAACGTGAAGACCGGGCGGGCCTCGAAGTCGAGCGCCGCCGGGTTCGCGACCACGAGGCGACCGGTGACCGGGTCGAAGCGGAAGGCGCCATCGGGGTCGCCCGCCCGCACGCGCATCGCCGTGACGACCCCGTCGGGATCGGCACCGGCGAGCGTGCCGACGGCCACACCGGCCGGCGCGTTCTCGGCGACGCTCAGCGCACGCGTCGTCGACGAGGGGGGCAGGCGCGTATCGACATCGCCGACGATGAGCAGCGTGGCGCGACCATCCGTGACCCGCCGGGCCGGGCGCCCGCGCCACGTCGTGTCGGCGGCGGCCTGCCACGCGGACTGCGGGGAGGTCAGCACGTCGTTGGCGTCGCCCACGACGACGAGCGTTGCACCCCGGCTCGGCAGACGGCGGACGCGGTCGGCCGAAAGCGAGACCGTGACCGGCCCGGCCGTGAGGTCGAGGATCTCGACGCCGCGGACACGCTCGCGCAGCGCGTCGAAGTCGACGGTCAGGCGGGCGGGACCCCCGAGCAGCAGGGTGTCCTCGCCCCGGCCGCCGTCGATCCGGAGCGCAGCGGTGTCCATCACGGCGATCACGTCGTCGCCGGCACCGCCCGCGAGGACGTCGGCGCCCCCCCCGCCCACGAGGAAGTCGGGGCCCCGCCCGCCCGCGAGGCGATCCGCGCCGGGGCCCCCCGTGAGGATGTCCGGGCCGGGCCCGCCGCGCGGTCCGGGCGGCCCTTCGTCGAGGCCGAAGCGCACCTCGACCCGCCCGTCGACGCGGCCGAGCGGACCGTTCGCGGCGTACCCGAGGACGAGGTCGTCGCGGCCATCGCCGTCGACGTCTCCGTGGGTGATCCGGGTCGGCCAGTCGGGGAGGTCGAAGGTGACGCCGCCCTGCCCGCGCTCCAGCGCCGTGAGGGCGACAGGGGCGCCGTCGGCCTTGCCGTAGGCGACGTAGAGGCGTACCGGCCGCGGAGGCGCGGCGTGATCGGGCAGCGCCGGGCGGAGCACGAAACCGACGTCGTCGCGGCCGTCGAAGTTCACGTCGCCCACGGGCCAGGTGGCGACGGTGGTGCTCAGGCTGCCCTCGCCCGGCAGGCCCCGGATGGAGTAACCGCCGACCCCGGCCTCGATGGCGGTCAGATCCACGTCGCGGTTGCCGCTCAGGCGCCCGCCTCCCCCGAAGGCCACGTCCACGACGACCACGTTGACCCCGTCGACGCGGGCGAGCGCGCCGACGACGAGGTCCGGTGCGCCGTCGCCGTCCACGTCGCCGGGGCCGCTCGGGGTGGAGAACGACGTCAGTCGCCCGGCGCGGACGAGCTCGATCGGCCACGCGTCCGGGGACCCCTGGAAAGACGCATTGCCGCCGTCGACGAGGACGATGCCGGGATCGGTGAGCGAGGCGATCGCGACGTTGTCGGCCGCCCCCTCGCGTGTCGCGGCGCTGCGCAGGGCGGGGACCCGGCCGCGCAGGATGTAGGCGCGGTTCGTGAAGTTCTCGGTGGTGACGAGCACGTCGTCCGCCCCGTCGCCGTCGAGGTCACCCACGCGGGTGAGCCGGCCGGCGCCGACCGCATAGCCGTTCAACGGGTTTGCGGGGCCGTCGGCGACGAAACCCTCGAGGGGGGCCGGCGCGCCCGGACCGGCCACGTAAGCGGGTCCGAGGAGGTCGGCGAGCCAGCCCGGTCCGAGGCCGTGTACGCAGAACACGCGTCCGTTGCCGCGGTGCAGGCCGTCGTCGCCGGTCGAGGCCTTGGGCGCGCCGAGGCAGAGGCCCGGCGTACCATCGCCGGCGAAATCCCCGGCCACCGGGTCGAGGCCGGCCATGTCGCCGCCCCGGGCCCCCTCGATGACCGCACGGGCGGCAGCGTCGGCGGTCGACGCCGGCGTACCCCGTTTTGCGAAGGCGGCGGCCCCGTCGAGCACATACGCCCGTCCGGTGGACCCGGCGCCGCGGCCGAGGGCGTTCGGGGCGGTCACGACGAGGTCGCCGAGCCCGTCGCCGGTGACGTCGGCGCTGGCGACGACCCGCGTCCCGAGGCCGTCGCCGTCGCTGAACCCAGCCACGCCCGGGACCGACCCGCGCGGCTGGCGAGGATCGGCCTGCCCGGCGATGCCCCGATTGCCGGTGAAGACCGCACTCTCCGGCCCGCCCACGGCCGAGCGGGCGACCTCGCGGCCCCGTTCCACGTAGAGCTTGCCCGTGACGACGGCGCCGTCGACCGTGGCATTCGGGGCCCCGATGGCCAGCTCGGCCCAGCCGTCGCCATCGAGATCGTCGAGCACCGCCACGTCGAGGCCGAGCATCTCGGCGACGAGGCCCGGGGCGGGGTCGAGCGTCCAGGTACGGGGCGAGAGCGCGATGGCGGGCGAGCGCGTCTCGGGTCCGGCGCCCCCGCCGGGCGTGGCCAGCGCCGCGCCGCAGGTGACCTGAGCGGGCGCGGGGAGCGACGCGGTGTCGAGCACGTCGGCGGTCTCGTCGAGCAGGGGGGCGCCGTCCACGAACCACCGGTAGCGGACCTCCGGATCGCCTGCACAGCCCGGCACGAGCTGCGAGGCCTCGCACCGCAGCGCCTCGCCGACCCGGGCCCCCGCCTGCGCGATGCGCACGAGGCCCACACGTCCGCCGCCCCCCTGAATCCGCGCGGGCGCGGAGGTGCGTTCGGCGGGGAGGGTGCCCTTCTCGGCCGTGACCCGACAGGCGAGCGTCTCGCCATCCGAGACCGGCACGTCGGTCGCGTCGACTTCGAGGTTCTGGGGCCCGGGGCCGAGCAGCGCCGAGCGCGTCGAGACGCCCCGGAGGCTGCCGCCGACCAGCCAGTCGACCCGGAAGTCGAGGGTGTAAGGCGTCCGCGACGCGTCCTCGTCTTCGACCGTGAACGCGCAGCGGCGCCGCTCGCAGGTGCTCGAAACCCCGGGCGTGACCGCTGCGGTGAGCAGGGCGGGCGTGGACGCCAGCAGCGGCAGGGGGGCGCTCGTGCCGATGACCACGCCGCCTTTGCGCGCAACACATCGGACGGAGGCGAGGCCGTCGAGGGGGCCTGCCCCGTCCCACCGCCACGTCGTCGAACCGGAGAGACCGGTGCGGGTCGTCGTGGCCACCGATGCGAAGGCACCGCTGCCGGTGACCGGATCCCAGTCGCGCTCGAGGTCGATCCGCAGCTCGGCGGCGCCGTCCGCGTCGGTGTAGGCCACGTCGCAGCGGGCGTCCATGCCGGGCGTCAGGTAGTCGATGGGCAGCGGGCCGCGGACGGGATCGACGGCCGACAGGGCGAACTGCGTGACGGTAGTCGCCGCGTCGGCCACGGTCACCCAGGCCGAGGGCGCCATGACCTCCGCCCGGCCGTCCGTCGCGAAGATCTGGCACTGTAGGCGCCGGCCCGCGCGCCAGGTCTGATTGCCCATGGGCAGGTCACGCATCGGTATGCTCGCCGGGCCCGCCGCCAGGTTGCTCGCGATCGTGGTCGTCGTGCCGCCGTCGATGCGGATTTTGGCGGTGTAGCGGACGGCGCCGTTGTCGTCGGTGGCGGTGTTCAGCCAGTTGCAGGTCGCGCGCGCCGTCGGGAGGGTGGCCACCGTCAGCGGGACGTCGGTGGTGAGCTCGACGAACGAGCCCGGCGGCCAGGCGGGTTCGCGGTTGTTGTCCCGGTATCCGCGCACGCGGACGGCGGTGCCCTCGCCGGCCGCGTCGACGGGCCGCGGCTCGCACTCGAAGACCAGGCCCGCCGGCACGTTGGCCATGGACCGCTGGCAGCCGGGGCCCCAGTTCAGCGGCGTGTCCGGGAACTGGAACCACCGGCAGGCCGTGGATTGAACGTCGCCGTCGAAGTCCTGACGGGTCGAACACCCGCACGTCACCGTGGTCTGGGATGTGTAGCCGGTGCCGGGCTGGTTCGGCGACAGCGTCGCGGCGGTGCACCGCGGGACGTGGTTGCCGACGACCCAGCGGATGTCGACGGGCGCGCCGGCGGTCAGGCCATCGTTCGGTGTGAGACGGCAAATGACCTCGTCGCCGAGGGCGAACGGCCCGGCCAACGTCTGCGACTGTCCCGGCGTGATTGCCGAGTTCCGGCGTTCCTGCCCGTTGACCCGCCAGGAGAGCCGCGCCGTCACCGGGTCGCCGTCGGGATCCGAGAGGCGGTCGAGCCCGCACGTCAGCGTCGCCGAGCGCCAGGTGTTCCCCCCGACGGTCGCCGTCGTGGCCACGGGCGGTCGGTTGATCACCCGGCTCGCCGGCGAGGTGCCCATCGCCACGGCGTCGCCGTCGCGGACGAACGCGGTGCACCGCAGCGTGTCCTCGCGCCCCACCTGCACCGCCGGCAGCTCGGGCCCGAAGGCGTCGAGCGTGCGCTGCGTGCCGTCCGGCGCGGTCGTCGTCCAGACGTACTCCGTCGTCAGCACGTCGGGGTCCGGATCGCGGGCACGCACCGCGCAGACGAAGACGTCCGAGACCAGCACGGCCTCGAGCGCCACCGCGTCCACCGTGGGCGGGGTGTTTTCGACCGGGGCGTCGACGGCCGTCACCCACGGGCCCGATACCGGGCCGAGGAGGCGACCGGCACAGCCGACACGCTCGCCCTTCTGAACGGACGCGCCGCTCGCCTCGCCCAGCGCGCGCAGGGTCGTCACCGCCGGCGTCCCCCGCGCGACGACGACCCGCGATACGGCGACGTCGTCGACCGTGAAGACGGCCTCCCAGGCCAGGCTCTCCGGGGCCGTCGGTGGTGCCGTGAGGTGGCAGAAGACGGGCTCGTCCTGCGCGCCGGCCTGGAAGACCGCGGGGGTCTCGAGTTCGACCTCGGCGCCGCAGGCGGACGCGCAGACGGGCGCGGCCGCACCGCCGTTCCCCGGGCCGGCCACGCAGGCGCCCGCGTCGCCGCACCCCGCGCCCGCGGCGCACGCCGGCGCGTCACAGGCGCTCTCGAAGGCCAGCCGGGAGACGGACCGGACCTCGCCGTCTCGCAAGGCCCGGCCCAGGAACCCGAGCCGGGCGGTCCCGTCGCCGAACGTGAACGGCCCGAGCCCCGCCCGCGGGATCGCATCGAAGACCGGCACCCCGTCGACCGAGACGTCGATGGACTGCGCGTCGGCGCGGACGACGACCCGCCGGGGCCGACCATCGCCCGCCGGGGCCGTCGCGGCGGCCACCGGGCCCCGCGTGCCCGAAAGCCGCACGGCGAGCGCCTCACCGCCGCCCGGCGTCTCGAAGGGATCGAATGTCAGACCCAGGTACGGCGCGTTCAGGCCTTCCTCCGTCCCGGCCACGTCGGCGGCACCTGCGTGGAGTGCGAAGAGCAGCCCGCCGTCGCGTTGTGCGGCCCCGCCGCGGACGGTCACGTCGAAAGTCGCGGTGAAACCGTCGCCCGCCGGGACCGTCTCGTGCCGCCAGGCCGCGCCCTGCCCGGTCGTCGGGGCGAGGTTCAGCGCGCCCGCACCGTCGATGACCGCGCGCCCGACCCGATCGAAGCCGACGTCGTCCGTGAACCGAGCAACGACGATGGGCGTGGGACAGACCGCCAACGGGCTCTCGACACAGGCGCCGTCGACACAGGCGTCCACGGTGCACTCGTTGCCATCGTCACAGCGCACGGCCGGGCCGACACACGTCCCGGCGAGTGTGCAGGCGTCGCCCACGGTGCAGGCGTCGCCATCGTCACAGGGCGTCGCTTCGGGGGCGGCCTCGGCGAGACAGGTCCCCGTCGGGGCGTGACACCGGGCGCGCTCGCAGACCGCGAGGACGAGGGCGCCGTCGCAGTCCGCGTCGACGCGGCATCCGAGGGCGATGGCCGCGTCGGGGGTCGCCGCGTCGGGGGTCTCTGCGTCGGTGTCCGGGGGCACGACGAGGGCCGCGTCGGGGGTCTCTGCGTCAGTGTCCGGGGGCAGGACGATGGCCGCGTCGGGGCGGGCGGCGTCCGGCCGGGCAGCGTCGGGGTCCGGTGGCACGACGGTGGCCGCGTCGGGGCGGGCGGCGTCGGGATCCGGTGGCACGACGATGGC
>JAKLJY010000078.1 GCA_023150895.1 Myxococcota bacterium
CCACGACCTGCTGACCCAGGCGCTCCGCCTGCCGGTGACCGCGCGAGCGGCGTTGGCCGCGTCCCTCATCGAAAGCCTGGAGACCGATCCCCCGGACGAAGGTGTCGAGGTCGCTTGGCAGACCGAGGTCGAGCGGCGGTCGGCGGAGATGGACCGGGGGGAAGCGAAGACCATCCCGTGGTCCGACGTCCAGCGCATGATGATGGACGCGGGCCGTGGCCGTGCCGGTTGATTCACGCGGCGTCGCGAGCGAGAGCGAGCCCGGCCGCGTTATCCAGCACCGGAGGCCGGCGGAATTCCACGAGGACGCCGCGGCAGAGGCGGTTGCCGCGGTCGCTTGGTACACGGAACGCAGCGCGGAGGCCGGCGACGCGTTCACGGCCGCGCTGAGCCACGCGGTCCGTCACATCGAGGCCGCGCCGGGGCGGTGGCCCGTCGCTCACGCCGACGTCCGCCGCGTGCATCTCGCGCGATTCCCGTTCACCGTCTTCGACCGATCCCACGACGAAGGGACGTAGGTTCTCGCCGTCGCCCACCAGCGCCGCGAGCCCGGATACTGGAAGGGGCATTCGTTCTGAGGCTCACGCACGAACCAGCCTCGGAGTTCGGACCCGACACTCTCGGTCAACGCTGCGCGATCGCGGCCAGTCCGCGTCGTGGCGGAAACGGATCGGCAACCCACATGGGTCTCATGCACGCGGTGCTCGGGCTGGATACGCAGAAGACCCTGCCCACGCACCCCAAGGCCGGCGCTTCGCGAGAGGGGTTTGCCCTCGAGACCGCAATCGAGGTCCTCCGCGCGACGCCCGATGAAGTGCTCTCCCGGGCGACCCATGCCGGCGCGGAGCTCGACGAGCGGATGGTGGTGCGGGCCGGCGAACGCCGTCGTGCCCTGACCCCGGGCGTTCGGGCCATCCCGTTGGCCCCGAGCGCTGACGCGGCGCCTGGCGTCGCAGCGTCGGCGGCGGTAGTGTTCCTGTATGGGCCGAGGTCGCATCATCGGTGTCCGTCTTGCCCTGGTGCTCCTGCTTCACGGGGCCGCCGCGCTCCCTTGCCCGTCAGCGCGGGCCGAAACAGCCGATGCGACCGCCCTGCGGGCCGAGGCCGCGCGCGCCCAGGCCGTAGCACAGGCGGCGGACGCCGCGGTCACGGTGGCCGAGGCGGCGCTCCAGGAGGCTCGCCGCGCGTGGGACAGGGCGGCGGCCGAGGCGCTGCGGGTCACGCGGGCTGCGCGGGCCGAGGCCCACCGCGAGGGCCAGCGGTTGCCGGTGCTGCGACCTCCGAAAGACCCGGTAGCGTTCTGGGGAGCGCTGAAGGCGGCCGAAGACGAGGCGCGGCAGGTCGAGCAACGGGCACGGCGTCGGGCGGTGGAGCAGGTCAAGGGGTTACCCCCGGAGGCACCCTGCCGAGATCGCCGACCGACCGTCCACATCATCGAGGACCCTTTCGCGGACGACCATGTCCCACCTCCCGCCACACCGGAGCTGACCGAGATCATCGTCCAGCCCGCGCCGGGCGAGTCCGCCGTCCGGCGGGCGGCGCGTGCGTCCGCGATGGCCGCGACCAAGGCGCTGGTGGCGGCCGAAGCGGCCCTCGAGCGGCGCCGAACGGAGGCCGGGGCGGCTCGCAAGGCCGCCCGGCAAGCGGCGGACGCTGCGGATTGGGCCGACGTCGAGGCTCTGTCGCGGTCGGCGGCGCCGGGCGTGGCCGTAACGGCCATCGAGGCCTATTTGGACAGCCACCGCGAGGCGCCACGCGACACCCCCCGCGCGCGCCTTCGCGAGCTCGGTGCGCTCCCGGACCTGCGACCCCTCGCGGCGATCTTCGCGCCCGAGGAGCCGGATCTGGCAACCCGGACTGCGCCCCGCGCTGCCCCCTCGACATCCGATCGGCAGAGCGCCGACGATCCGGCGGCGCCCGACCACCTGGACGCCCTCGCCCGTGAGACGCTGGCCTGGACCGCGGTGGCGTTCGAGCGCACGGGCCCCGCGCGGGAGCCGGCGCTGCGGCACGCGCTCGCCCTGGCCTCGCGGTATGACGACGCCCGCCCGCTGCATCCGGCCGCCGCCGACGTGCTGAACGCCCGGATTCGGCTCGAGTCGGCCCTGGGAAACGGCCGCCGCGTCATCCCCTTCACGGCGCGGCTCGTGCGCGATTTCCCACAGTCCGTTCACGCGCGGGCCCGGCTTTACGAGGCGTTGTCCGCCTTGCTGGCGGCGGGCGATGACGCGCCCGCCGCGGAATTGGCCCAGCTCTCGGTCTCACGCAGGGTCGTCGAGACGAGGCTGGATCGCGCGCGGGCGCTGCTCGTCCTGGGATACACGCGCTGGTCGGTGGACGGGCGCTCCGACCGCGTTCGCCAGGATCTCGAGGCGGCGCTGCGCGCGTTGGGGCTGACGGACGCGCGGCGGGGGCGCGAATCGGCGCAGGTCGAGGCGGTCGCGGCGCTGGCTCGCCAGGGCCTCGAACGCTTGGATGCGCTGCGGTAAGGCGGGACCCGCCGGATGAACCGCCCGCCCGCCGATCCGTCCGCCCTCAGCCGAGGGCGGCCTTGATCTGTTCGACCTGCGCCGGGCCGTAGTAGTTGCAGACGCCCTTCTTGGCGACGGGTTCGAGGTTCAGGCCGGCGATGGCCTTCTTGACCTTGGCCTCGGAGACGCCGAGGGTCTTGGCGATGGCGCCGGCGGTGAACTGGCTGGGGGCTTCGGTGGCGGTCGACATGGGCGCTCCGGGCAGTGGTCTGGACGTGCGCCGGAGCGTGGGGTGCGGCCCGTGGGGCGGCAAGGGGGTAGGATGTGACGCCCGTCAAGCCGCCCGCGTCACCCGACGCGGCGCCGCAGGTGCTGCAACAGATCCATGCGTGTGATGAGACCCTGGAACCGGCCACCGTCGACGACGAGCGCCACCATGCCGGCGTCGAAGATGGGCAGAAGCGTCTCGACCGGCGCATCGGGGGGGACGACGCGAAGGTCCGTCGCCATGATGCCCGCCACGGGGCGCGCGAACACACCGCGGTCGCGGTGGGCGGCGAGCAAAACATCCGACTCGTCGACGAGGCCGACGATGACATCGCCCGACAGTACCGGGAGCTGGCTGACGTCGTGCGCCTTCATCAGACGCAGCGCGCGCTCGACGGTGTCGTCCGGTGCGACCGAGACGAGCGTCCGGCGGCGGGTCTCGGCGCTCGCGGCCGGGTGGTGCGGGCGGGCGATGAGATCGCGCAGATCGCCGTGCGAGGTCCGGGGCAGGAAGCCCTGGTCGCGCATCCACTGCTCGTCGAAGACCTTGGTGAGGTACTTGGCGCCGCTGTCGCACGCGATGGTCACGACCCGTTTGGGCGAGGTCTGTTCGCGACAGTAGCGCAGGGCCGCGCCGAGCAGCACGCCGGTGGACGAGCCGGCGAGGATGCCCTCGCGGGTCAGGAGCTCGCGCACGGTGCGCAGCGCCTCGCCGTCGGAGACCGTGTAGGCCGAGCGGACCCGCGAGATGTCGAGCAGCGGCGGGATGAAGTCCTCGCCGACGCCCTCGACCACCCAACTGCCGGCGGCGCCGTGGCGACCCGTGCGCACGTACTCGGCGACGATGGAGCCCTCCGGATCGGCGAGGACCATCTCGAGGTCGGGCTGCACGCGACCGAGGAACCGCGACAGGCCGGTGAGCGTGCCGCCGGAGCCGACGCCGACGACCACGGCGTCGATGCGACCGCCGGTCTGCGCCCAGATCTCCGGGCCCGTCGTGCGCTCGTGCGCGAGCGGGTTGGCCGGATTCTCGAACTGATTGACGAAGTACCCCCCGCAGTCCTCGGCGATGGACTGCGCGAGGTCCTGGTAGTAGGCGGGGTGACCCTTGCCCACGTCCGACCGCGTGAGCTCGACCTCGGCGCCGAGCGCGCGCAGGTGAACGATCTTCTCGCGGCTCATCTTGTCCGGCACGACGAGGATGAGCCGATAGCCCTTGCGCGCGGCCACGAGCGCCAGACCGAGGCCCGTGTTTCCCGCGGTGGCTTCGACGAGCGTGTCTCCGGGGCGCAGGCGCCCCTCCGCCTCGGCGGCGGTGATCATCGAGAGGCCGACGCGGTCTTTGATCGAGCCGCCCGGGTTCTGGCTCTCGAGCTTCAGAAAGAGCTCGCAGGGGCCCGTGTCGAAGCGGGTCAGCTGCACCATCGGGGTCTGCCCGATGAGGGCGAGGGGGTCGGCGGTGGTCGTCGGCATGTCATTCCTCCCGGAAGCGCGCCCAGTCGAGGCCGAGCTTGCGCATCCGCGCGCGAAGGGTATGCGGATTGATGCCCAACGCCGCCGCCGCGCCGCGCGGTCCCTCGATGCGGCCGTGCGTGCGTCGCAGCGCGACCTCGATGGCCTCGCGATTGGCAAAGGCCAGCGTGACCGTGTCCATCGGGCGGACGGAGCGGGGCGCGGGCGGGCCGCTGACGCCGGGGACCGACGCGGGGGCCGGCGGCGGCGTCGATCCGGTCGCGGGCGTGCTTTCGTTCGAACAGCCCGTGGCCCCGAACGCGACGGCGACGGCGAAGACCAGGCCGACGAGACCGAGCATGGCGCGCTCTGTTTTGAAAACCGACGAAGAGTTCTGAAAAGTAGAAGTCATGTGCGGCCCCGTAAGCACGAGACGTGCCACAGGGCGTCTACCCGCACGGCCCGGGGGTCCGCGCGCGTTTGCCGCGACGACCCGTGAAATCTCACGGCCGACCCGCGAAAGGTCACGGGCCGCCGTCACGGTGTGACCGCTCCCCGAATCCCGCCCTCGCCGCCCTCGAATCTCCGCGGGCCTCCCCGGTATCATGGCCGGATGTTGCGCCACACGCTCACCTTCGGTTGCCTGCTTTCCTCCGGCGGTGTTCTCGCCGCCTGCACCGCCGACGAGCCCGCCGCCGGGTCGTCGGACGCCGGGGCCGGGGGGCGCGGTGGCGGTGGCGGCGCCGACGGAACCGACGCCGCGGTCGACGCGCCGACGCCGTTCCCCGCCGACCGCCTGGTCGAGGTCGAGCTCACCCTGCCCGCGGACGACTGGGCGGCCCTCGTCGCCGATCCGTCGCCCGATCGCGAGTACCTCGCGCAGGTCGTCTGGGACGGCGTCGCGCTGGCGGACGTCTCCCTGCGCACGAAGGGGGCGCAGGCCGTTTTCACGCTGGCCGCCGCGGGCAGTGAGCGCTTCAGCTTCAAGCTGGATCTGAACGACACGGTCGACGAGCAGACGCTCCACGGCCGCAAGAAGCTCAACCTGCACCACGAGTTCCGCGATCCGACGCACCTGCGCGAGGTGCTGGCGCACGAACTCTTCGACGCGCTGGGCCTGACGACGCCCGCGGCGGCCCTGGCGCACGTGCGCATGAACGGGGTCTCGCTGGGCATCTACACGGCCGTCGAGGAGGTCGACGGCGCCTTCCTCGATGCCCGCTTCGCCGACGACGAGGGCACGTTGTATCAGCTCGACGCGCCCGCCGGGTCCCTCGCACGTTCGACGACCGAGCCGCCGACGTACCCGGGGCTCGACGTCGAGCGGGGCGAGCCGGCGTCGCCTGCGCCTGCGGACTTCCTGGCGCTGGTGGAGGCGCTGGACGAGCCGTCGCCATCGCCGGACGTGGTCGAGGCGGTGCTCGATCTGGACGCGGCGCTGCGTTTTCTGGCCGCGCAGGCGGCGCTCGTGCACCTCGACGGCTACCTCGGCGAGGACGCCGGTGGCTTCTTCCTCTACGGGCAGGCGGGGGTCTTCACGCCCATCCCCTGGGGCCTGGGGGAGGCCTTTGCCCTGGAGGCCTGCGCGTGTGCGGCGCCGGCGCTGGTCGACCTGCCCGCCTTTGCGCCGACGTGCGGCCCCGTGGCGGAACGTCCGCTGGTCGCGGCGCTGCTGTCCGAGCCGACGTGGCGCGAGCGGTATCTGCACCACCTCGCGTTCGCCGCCGAGCGCCTGGCCGCGCTCTCGCCGCGGATCGAGGCGCTCGCCGCGCGCATCCGCCCGGTGGTCGAGGCCGATACGGGGGCGTGGTATGCGCCCGCGGACTTCGAGTGGGCGCTGACGGAGGATCTGACCCGCCCCGACGCGCCGGAGGACCCGCCGATTCCGGGCCTCGCGCGCTTCGTGGCGGCCCGGACCGAGAGCCTGCGGTCACAGCTCGGCGTCGCGACGTACCCGGCCCCCGAGGCCTTTGCGGGGGCCTGCCCGGAGGCCCCGAACGACCCGGACGACCCGGACGCCGACGACTGAGACGTCCCCGCTCAGCGCGCCGCGACGGGCGCGTCGATCTCGAAGCGGGTCGAGGCCAGCTCGGTGCCGTCGGGCGCGTGCGTCGTGA
The DNA here is from genome assembly GCA_023150895.1 of Myxococcota bacterium. Lineage (GTDB taxonomy): Bacteria > Myxococcota_A > Bradymonadia > UBA7976 > UBA1532 > CAINDO01. The sequence goes on from JAKLJY010000078.1 coordinate 6,308, forward strand.
CCGTCCACGTCCCCGCGTCCTTCGCCCCGATGCGGCGGCGCGACCAGGTGCGCCAGCTCTTCGAACTGCCGACCGTCAGGCGGGCGGTGAAGCGCACCTTGCCGTCGTGCGTCCAGCGCTGCTCGACGGTGGTCTGGGGGCCGTCGTTGCGCAGGTCGACGAAGGCCACGACCTGCCCCACGTCGGCGGCGAATCGTTCGGCCGCGCCCTCGGGGCGGCGCTCCGCGATGGCGCGGGCGGCGGCGGTCTGGTTCACCCGCAGGGCGGCCTCGGCGGGCTCGGTGGCCAGCGCCTGCGCGCCGGTCAGGCAAACGGTCGAGACGGCGAGGGTCAGGGCGAGGGAGAGGGAAGCGAAGGAGAAGCGACGAGCCATGGTGTGGACCTTTCGTTGGGTGGCTGCCCGGGTCCAATTGCAGGGCTCGTGCCGGGCCGTTTTCGGGTGGGAACGGCCGGTTTTCAGCGAATGCATGCTGCTCTGAAGAGCATGCACCGCCGAAACGATAGCATCAGGTGCCGTAGGGGCTGCCGAATCCGCCGCGCGCGCCACCGCCGCTGCGGGCCGAGACCGACCGGCCGCCGCCGCGCGACGAGCCCTCGCTGCCGCTCCAGCCGCTGCCGGGAGGCAGGGCGCGCAGCTTCTCGATGCGCAGCTCCATGGCCGGGTGCGTCGAGAAGAGGTTCAACACCCCGCGGCCGCTGCCGGAGAACGGGTTGGCGATGTAGAGGCTGGCCGTCGCCGGGCGCGCCATCGCGGGGGCGATGCGGGCGGTGCCCATCGCCAGCTTCTCGAGCGCGCGGGCGAGGCCCTCGGGGTCGTCGGCGATCTCCGCGCCCGTCTTGTCGGCCATGAACTCGCGGGAGCGCGAGATGCCGAGCTGAATGAGCGTGGCCGCGATCGGCGCGATGATGGCGAACAGCAGGGCGCCGGCCCCACCGCCCTCTTCCTCGTCGTCGCCGCGGCCCAGGCCGAGAATGGCGCCCCACTGCAACATGCTGCCGATGCTCGTGATGACGCCGGCGATGACCGCCGCCACCGTCGCCACCAGGGTGTCCCGGTTCTTGATGTGGGCGAGCTCGTGCGCGATGACCCCGCGGACCTCGCGGTCGTCGAGGATGTGCATGAGGCCGGCCGTGACCGCGACGGCGGCGTTCGCCGGGTTGCGCCCGGTGGCGAACGCGTTGGGCTGCGGGTCGTCGATCCAGAACACGCGGGGCATGGGCAGCTGCGCGCGGCCGGCGAGCTCCTCCACCATGCCGTACAGGTGGGGATCGTCGTCGCGGCCGATCTGTCTGCCCCCGTGCAACTTCAGGACGATCTTGTCCGAGAAGTAGTAGGTCACGAGGTTCATCACCAGCGTGAATGCGATGATGCCGTAGAAGGCGCCCTTGCCGATGGCCGCGCCGGCCGCGATGAGGATGGTCGACAACAGACCCATCAGGAAGATGGTCTTGAGCTGGTTCATGGTCGATCTCCGGTGTGGATGGATGCTCCAACGATAGTCGCGGACGGGCCTGCGTCAAACGACTTGCTTTGGATGGAATTGATAGACTTTTTCGATGCGTCGGGCGGGACGTATCGATCAGCGCGAAGCGAGGGCGTCGTCCAGCAGGCGCCGGACCTGCGCGAGCAGCATGGTGGGCGTGAACGGTTTGGGCAGGAAACGGGCGCCGGGGGTGGCGGCGAGGCGGCCTTTGAGGATGTCCGCCGGGTAACCGGACATGTAGAGCACGGGCAAATCCGGTGCGAGCGCGAGCATCTGCCGGGCGAGCAGATCACCGTCGAGCGTCGGCATGATGACGTCCGTCACCAGCAGATCGACACGGGCGTCGCGCGCCCGGAACAGGGCCATCGCCGAGGAGGGCGAGGTGGTCGTCAGGACCTCGTAACCCTCGCGGCGCAGCAGCATGGCCACCGTCCCGAGGGCCGTGGCGTCGTCCTCGACCACCAGGATCGTCGGGCGGGCGTTCGCAGGACCGGGCGCCGGCACTGCGGGGCTCGGCGGTGTCGCGGCGAGCGTCGTCGTACGGGTGCGGTCGCGGGGCAGGCCGATGACGACGGCGTTGATGCCCTCGGGGCTGTCCTCGGATCGCAGCGTGAGGCCGGCCTCGGTCGCCAGCGTCAACGCCTCGGCGGGCAGTCGGATGTCCGTCGGCGACGCCGGGGGCGTGCCGGCGAGCGCGACGGCCGCCGACGGGATCCTGCGCAGAACGAGCTCGACGGTCTCCGACGGACCCTCTCGACCGACCGCCGGCCGAGCGTGCAGCCCGAGGCGCGTGCCCGGAGCCTCCGACGCGGCCCACGAGAGGGCGATGCGGGCGACAATCCGCTCCAGCGAGCCCGGGTCGACCATGACATGGGCCGTGGCCACCTCGGCGTCGGGCTCCACGGCGACCTCTCGATCGAGGAGGCGCCCGAGCAGCCGACCGTGGCGGCGCATCGTCGTCAGCAGGTCGACGCTGGCGGCCGAGGCGGGGTGCCGCCGGGCGAAGCCGGAGACGATCCGGACCTGCTCCACGGCGCGCCGCGTGGCGGCAACGACCTGCGCGACGTCGGCGCGGGCGGGGTGCTGGGGCTCGATGGCTTGCGCGAGCAGCTCCGTCGAGGTCGTGACGGCCATCAGGGCGTTGTTCAGGTCGTGTGCAATGCCGCCGATGAGACGGGCGGCGACCTCGAGCGGGTCCGCGCACGGGGCGACGGCGGGGGGGGCGAGGAACAGAAGCTCGACCGCCGCACCCTCGAACGTCGCGGGCACGGCGTGCAGCTCGCGGGGCGGTTCCGGGGCGTCGGCCGTCGCGGAGAGACCGGCGCTCGGCGTCGCGAGGGCCCGTGCGGCGGCGTTCCGGGCCGTGACGCGGCCCGCCACCCGGAGGGCGAGCGGTTGCGGCCAGTTTTCGAAGATCGCGTCGATGTTCAGCGGGGCCGGCACGCAGGCTCCTTCGTGTCGCGGCCCCTCCAGACCGGGCGCACGAAAAATAGATCGAACGCAGAAGATTCAGAAGTGAAAAACGCTGTTCAACGCGGCCGCCCGGTCAGGGCGCTGGGAGCATGATTCACGGCTCCAGACCGAGCACGCCGAGGCAGGCCGGCCCGAGACCAAGGCGCGAGCCCGACGGCGCTACCCCGCGTCGTAGCGTGAGGGCGAGCAACGCCGGCCTCGGGTCGGACCGCCCGGCGGGCGACGCGGCGTGGGTCGTGAATCATGCTCCCAGGCCGCCCTCGGCCAGCCAACGGGCCGCCTGACGGGCGTAGTACGTGAGAATCACGTCCGCCCCGGCGCGGCGGATGCCGAGCAGGCTCTCGAGCACGACGCGGCGTTCATCGAGCCAGCCGCGCTCCGTGGCGGCCTTGAGCATGGCGTACTCGCCGCTGACCTGATAGGCGGCCACCGGCAGTGTCGTGGCCTCGCGCAGGCGGCGGATGATGTCCAGGAACGGACCCGCCGGCTTGACCATGACCATGTCGGCGCCCTCGGCCTCGTCGAGGGCGAGCTCGCGCAGGGCCTCGCGGCCGTTGGCCGGGTCCATCTGGTAGGTCTTCTTGTCGCCGAAGCGGGGGGCCGAGTCGAGGGCCTCGCGGAACGGGCCGTAGTAGGCCGACGCATACTTGGCGCAGTAGCTCAGAATCGAGACGTCCGTGTGCCCGGCGGCGTCGAGCGCGCGGCGGATGGCCCCGATGCGGCCGTCCATCATGTCCGAGGGCGATACGACGTCGGCGCCGGCCTCGGCCTGACAGACCGCCTGCCGGCACAGGATCTCGACCGTCCGGTCGTTGAGGATGCGGGGGGTCGGGCCGCTCGCATCGACGACGCCGTCGTGCCCGTCGCTGTTGTAGGGGTCGAGCGCGACGTCCGTGACGACCACGAGGTCCGGGTGCGCCTGCTTGAGCCGGCGAACGAGCGTGGGGATCAGGCCCTCCGGGTTCCAGGCCTCGTCGCCCGTCGAGTTCTTGCGGGCGTCGTCGACCGCGGGGAAGAGCACGACCGAGGCGATGCCGTCGGCGCGCGCCGCATCCACCTCGCGCATCAGGCCGTCCGCCGACAGACGCGAGCAGCCGGGCATGCTGGCGATGGGCACGTCGCCGACCCCGTCGCGGTCGTGGACGAACAGCGGGTAGATGAAGTGCGCGGGCGAGAGCCACGTCTCGCGGTGGAACGAGCGGATGGCGGCGGACTTGCGGTTGCGGCGCGGGCGGGAGAGGAGGTCGAGCATCGGGGGCTCCGGGAGCGTGCAGGGTCGGGGTGTCGTCGGACGAATGCGCCGACCCGTAGCACGGTCGTCCGACGCGGGCAACGCGGGCAACGCGGGGTCCGCAGCCGCCGAACTTGATCCGGATCGCATCCCGGGCTTCCCCGGCTCGCGCAGGCCCGGGTGGGCGTGGTAGCCGTCTCGGTCATGCTCGACCTGTCCTCGTCGGGGGCGCCGCGCGGTTTCGCGTGGGCCGCCTCGGTCGTCTGCACCGCACTCTTCATGCTCGCCTGCAACGCGAGCGACGACGCCCCCGCCGGGACGCCGGACGCCGCCGCACCGGACGCCGGGGCCTGGGTCGCCCCGGTGGCGGTCGGCGAGGCCGGCGCGCTGCTTTCGGTCTTCGGCACCGGGCCCGACGAGATCCTGGCCGTGGGCGGGCAGCCCGAGGCCGGCGCGGCCTTTCGTTTCGACGGCGCGTCGTGGGCCCGGGCCGCGCTCCCCGACGGGCCGCTGTTGAACTGGGTGCACGCGGTCGACGACGTCACGTTCGTGGTCGGCAACGAGGGCCTCTGTCTGCGCCGGGAGGGGCAGGGGCCCTTCACGCCCCTCGAGACGGGCGTCGACGCGCCGCTCTGGGGCGTCTTCGCGGTCAGCCCGACGGACGTCTGGGTGGTGGGCGGCGACGCGGCCGCGAGCGGCGACGCGCCCCCGGCCCCGGTCCTTCTGCACTTCGACGGCACGGCGTTCGCGCCCGTGGCGCTGCCCCCGGTAGACCGCACGTTCCGCGCGCTCTTCAAGGTCTGGGCGGCGGACGCGACGCACGTCTGGGCGGTCGGGCAGTCCGGCGTCGTGCTCGCGTTCGACGGCCGCGCATGGACGCAGGTGCTCGCCGGCACGGATCAGGACCTCATCAGCCTCTGGGGCACCGGCCCGACGCAGGTCGCCGCCGTCGGCGGGCGCAGTCACGGCGTCCTCTCGCGCTTCGACGGCGCGGCGTGGCGCACCGAGGTCCTGGCCGACGCCGAGCGCGGCACGCCCGCCCCCGGCCTGAACGGCGTCTACATGGCGCCGGACGGCACGACCTGGGTCGTCGGTGATCGCGGGCACGTCCTGCGCATCCCCCCCGGCACCTTCATTTACGAACGCGAACCCGCCCCCACCTCGATGGTGCTGCACGGGGTCTGGGGCGCGCCCGACGGCCGCCGCGTCGCGGTCGGCGGCACCCTGCTCGACGCGCCCCCCTGGGCGGGCGTGCTTCTCGATTCACCTCCGGCGGACTGAACCATGCGCCTTCGTACACCGAGCCTGACCCTCCTGACGGCCGCCCTGCTGGCCACGAGCGCCTGCGACGAAACCACCGCGAACTCCGCTGCGGACGCGGGCCCCGGACCCGACGCGGGCCCCGCGGAGGGCATCTTCGCCGCCCTCGGCGAGCCGCTGCCGGCGGCCACGGCCGAGCAGAAAGCCACCTTCGAGCGCGGGCACGCCGTCGCGACGCGCCGCTTCACGCCGGAGGACGGCTTGGGCCCCCTCTTCAACGTCACGTTCTGCGCCGGCTGTCACGAGAAACCGGTCGTCGGCGGCGGTGCCGGGCGGTATCGCGACTTCTACATCCGGGGCGACGCGACGAACGACGGCGGCTTCATTCCCGGGGGCGAGCGCGGCGGCATCCTCGCGGCCTACGGCGTCGGCGCAGCACCGGCCCGGCCCCGCCCCGCGGCGTCCGATGACACGTTCGCCTTGCGCAACCCCATTCCGTTTTTCGGGGTGGGGCTCATCGCCGAGCTCGGTGAGGAGAGCATCCTGGCGAACGCGGATCCCGACGACGCCGACGGCGACGGCATCAGCGGGCGCCCCAACTACGACCGCGGGTTCGTCGGCCGCTTCGGGGTGAAGTCGCAGACGGTCAGCATCGAGGGCTTCATCCGCGGGCCCATCTTCAACCACCTCGGCGTGACGAGCGATCCGCTGAGCCCCGAGCGGCAGGCCGCCCTGCCGGTGCCCTCCGTGGCCGAAGAGCGCGCCGACGAGGCCCTGCTCGCCGACGAATCCCGGCCGCTCGAGCGACGGGGCTTCGCGCAGGCCGCGGCCCCCGGCCTGCCGCTGACGGATGACGACGCGGCGCCCGATCCCGAGCTCTCCGAGGACGACCTCTTCGACGTCGTCTCCTTTGCGATGCTCCTCGCGGCACCGCAACCCGACGCGCCGACCGAGGCCTCCGAACGCGGGCGCGCGGCCTTCGCCGAGCTCGCGTGCGACGCCTGTCACGTGCCCGCGCTGACGGGCCCCCGCGGCACCGTACCCCTCTACTCGGACCTGCTCCTGCACGACATGGGCGACGCCCTCGCCGACGGCATCGTCATGGGCCTGGCAACCGGCCGCGAGTTCCGCACCGCGCCGCTCTGGGGCGTGGCCGCCACGGGCCCCTACCTGCACGACGGCCGCGCGGACACGCTCGACGAGGCCATCCGGGCGCACGACGGCGAGTCGAAGAAGTCCCGCGAGGCGTACGAGGCGGCGACGCCCGCGGTGCAAGCCGACGTCGTCGAGTTCCTGACGAGCCTCGGTGGTCGCGCCCAACGAACGGACGGCCTGCTGCCCCCGGACGCCCCCGTGCCTGCGGCCGGCGCGCCCGGCGGCCCCGAGTCGACCCTCGACGGCGCCGCGCTCGACCGTTTCGCCCGGGGACGCGCTCTCTTCGACCGCGACGCGGCCATCAGCGGCGGCCTCGGACCGAAGTTCAACGGCGACAGTTGCCGCGCGTGTCATTTCGACCCCGTCATCGGCGGCGCCGGACCGCTCGACGTCAACGCCATGCGCACCGGCAAGATCGGCGCCGATGGCACGTTCGAGGCCTACCCGGGGGGCACGGGCCTCGCCAAGCTCACCACCTTCGGACACGTCCGACCGGAGAGCGAAGGCAATGTCTTCGAGCCGCGACAAACCCCCACCGCGCTCGGCCTCGGCGTGCTCGATCGCATCCCCGAGGCCGCCATTCTCGAGAACGCCGATCCCGGGGACGCCGACGGCGATGGCATCGCGGGGGTCGCGCAGGTGCTCGACGACGGCCGCGTCGGCCGCTTCGGCTGGAAGGCGCAGGTGCCCTCGGCCCGTGAGTTCGTCCGCGACGGCATGACCAACGAGCTCGGCCTCACCGTGCCCGACGAGCCCGGCCTGACCTTCGGCGCGACGACGGACGACGACGCCGCGCCCGATCCCGAAATCGGCACCGACGACCTCGACGACGTCGCCTTCTACCTGACGAACCTCGCGCCGCCCGCCCCCGAGGCCGCCGACGACGCTGGCGCCGCGCTCTTCGTGCAGGTGCAGTGCGACCGATGCCACATCCCCGCGCTGCCGGGCGCCGAGACGGACGTCCCCGCTTACACCGACCTGCTGCTGCACCGCGTCGGGCCCGACGACGTGCCCGGCATCGTCGACGGCGACGCCGGACAGGGCCACTTCCGCACGCCGCCGCTGTGGGGCCTGCGCTTCTCCGCACCGTACATGCACGACGGCCGCGCGACGACGATCGAGGCCGCCGTGCGCGCGCATCAAGGAGAGAGCGAGGCGAGCCGGGCCGCCTTCGAGGCGCTGTCCGCGCCGGAGCGCGCGCAGTTGCTCGACTTCCTCGCGACGCGGTGACGGGGCGGAACGCAACGCAACACCGCGCTTCGGCGGCGCGTCCGGGCAGCAGGCCCAGGTCAAGGCGTGAGGGTCAGTACAAAGCGGTAGCGCATCGGCGGGTGGTCGGGATCCTCGGCCGGCTGAAACTCTCTGGCCGTGCCGAGTGTGATGCGAGCGCGGCGGCCGTCGGGCAACGCGATGTCGCCTGCCTCACCCCGCCGGAGGGCGAGGGTCTCGCCGGCCGTGTTCGCAAACGTCAGCTCCATCTCGCGGCCGACGCGCTCGGCATCGTAGAGGTCGGGCCAGGGGACGAACGGACAGACCGGACGGCGAGACAGGGTCAATCCGAGGAGGGCAAGGTCCGCGGTCGTGTCGTCGTCGCCGGTGGAGCGTTCCGCCCCCCCGATCATCACGTCGAACGGCGCGTCCGCGGCACCGCGGCGGAACAGACCGGCGATGGCCGCGTACTCGAAGTCCAGCGACCATCCGCCACTCTGCGCCTCCAGCCAGAGCGAGTCTCCCTCCACCCATGGGGCCTCGACCCCGATCAGCGTGCAGGTTGCGCTGAAGCCGAAATCGAACGTGAGCACGTACTTCCAGAAGGCGGGCGTCGTGCCCGGCAGGACGGGCGTGACAATGGACTCCTCGGTGACGGAGGTCACCGTCGCGTGCCCGGTGAACGGGCGCCGCTGATCAGGCAGCGTCTGATCGGACTCGACCGCGTAGACGCAGGCTGCGGTGCCCTGCGACGGCCATTCGTTCAACTCGGCTTCGCACCCCGGCGGAAAGGAAGCCCCGTCCGCGTCCGGTGCGGTCGTGCCGTCGGCCCGGGCTGCGTCCGACGAGGCGTCGACGTCGAGTTCGTCGGCTTCGACGCTGCATCCGTAAAGGCCGCTCAGGGCGAAGAGAAGAAGCACGGACGGGGTATGAGGGGTCATGGGGGGCTTTCTCACGGCGTTGAGCTACTTGCCCCGCTTCGTCCCCGGCCCCGGGCCGCTCGGCATCGGCTGCGGCATGCCATGGGTGTCATACACCGGCGGGGCGGCGATGCCCGCCATGCCCGGGGCCTGCACGACGGGGTAGTTGGCCTTCTGCCAGGCGAACATGCCCTCATCGAGCACCGCGCTGTTCTTGTGCCCGCGGCGGCGCAGCGCGTCGACGACCTCGCCCGAGGCGTGGTGCGGACAGCCGCAGTAAGCGATGACCCACGTGTCGTCGTTGGGGATGCGGTCGATGAGTTTGAGGTCGTAGTAGGGCAACGGGACGCTGCCCGGGATGTGCAGCGTCAGCCAGTCGGAGGGCGCGCGCGCGTCGACGATGATGATCTTCTTCTTCTCGTCGAGGGCCTTCTTGACCTCGGCCATCGGGGCGAACCGGCCGTCGCGCAGCGTGAACTTCGGCGCGCCGCCCTGCGGGTTCAGCGGGATGGGCCCCCACGCCGGCACCGGCGGCGCACCGGGGGGGGGACCACCGACGGGCCCGTGGTCGTGGCCGTGATGGGGGTCGAGCGCCTCGGCCGGTGCGGGCGCCGGCGCGTGCAGGGACGACAACGGCGGCAGCTTGCCCGCCTGCGATCGGATGTACGTGATGACATCGTTCGTCGCTCGGCCGTCGAGCACGGGAGAGAAGGCTTCCATCGGTGTGTCGGGGCGACCGTTGACGACCGCGTGCCGGAGGAAGGCATCACTCGCCGTGGCCAGCAGCGCGGGGTTGAACAGATGCACCGCGTTGGCCCGCTGAGTGACGGTCCCATGACACTTCTGGCAGTGTTTCTCGTAGACGAGACGGCCGTTCTCCGCGTCCGACATCGCCGTGAAGGGCGGGGGGGCCATCCGCGGCACCGTGTGCAGCGTGCGGATGAACGCGATGATGGAATCGACGCCGACCTCGTCGAGGGGGCCGCCGACCTCACGCCCGAAGCCGGCCATCGCCGTGCCCGGCCGTCCGAGGGTGATGCCGGCGCGCAGGAAGTCGTCGGTCACCGTGGCGGCGAAGGTCGAGCTGACGAGAGACGGCGCGTTGTCGGCCCCGTACCCCTCGGCCCGCGGGCCGTGGCAGAGTGCGCAGTACCGGGCGTACAGGGCCTCCCCCGCCTCGGCGCTGGCGGCGGGGCGCGGTGGCGGGGGCGGCTGCGTCGCGGGCGGGCTCGACTTCGGAGCGGTCGAGGCGGGCGCCGTCGACTTCGGAGCGGTCGAGGCGGACGCCGCGCCGCCCTCTCCGGACGGGCTGCACGCGACGCCGGCGAACAGGCTCAGGCTGCCCATCGAGCCGAGGGCGAGGGCGTGGGCGACGGCGGGCGCCATGCGGCGGCGGAACGGGCGGGCGGGGCTCTCGGTCGACATGCGCAGGTCCGGTCTTTCGGTCACGGGGGAGGCGTCCGGGGTAGAGACGCCGCGGGATGCTGGCACGCCGCGCGCCGCGACGTAAAGATCGGGGGCGCTTCGGCCTTTCCGAACGGCGGGACCTCCACCCCACCGCCCCGCCACGACGGGCGCGCAGACGTGGCCAGCGTTCGTCAACGGGTTGCGCGCGCGCGGCGCATTGCTTGAACGGGATGGCGGTATTGCCTATGATACCATCGTGGTCATCGTCCTCGACACGAACGTCTTCGTCTCCGCGCTCCGGTCGCGCCGTGGTGCTTCGTTCCGCCTTCTCTCGCTGGTGGGCACGGGGCGCTTCGATATCGCGCTCTCGGCGCCCCTCGTCCTCGAGTACGAGGGCGTCGCCCACCGCATGCTCGCCGACCTGGGGGTTTCGGGGGGCGACCTCTCGGACATCCTGGACTACCTGTGCTCCGTCGCCCGCCATCGCCCGATCTTCTACCTGTGGCGTCCGACGCTGGCGGATCCCAAGGACGACATGGTGCTGGAGCTGGCGGTCGATGCGGGTGCGCCGGTGATCGTCACTTTCAACGTCCGCGACTTCATCGGCGCAGACCGCTTCGGCGTCCGCGCCATCACCCCCCGTGAGTACCTGCAAGAGATCGGAGACCTCCCATGAGCACGCTCAGCATCCGCCTCCCCGAGTCGCTCCACGAGGGCATTCGCGAGGCAGCCCGTCGCGAGGGCATCTCCATCAACCAGTTCATCGCGAGCGCCGCGGGCGAGAAGCTCGCCGCTTGGGCCACCGAGGAGCACCTGGCGGCGCGCGCGGCCCGGGGTGATCGTGGGAAGTTCGAGGCCGCGCTCGGCCGGGTGCCCGACCGTGCCCCGGAGCCCGACGACGCGCTTTGACGTAGCGACGTGTGTGCGCGTCGTCCGGTCACACTGGGGGGTCGGCTGCTTCAAACGGTCGCCGCCACCCCCGCCACGCCCGGCACTCACTCATCGGCGAGCACGGCCCGCAGCAGGGGCGAGGGCGTCTCGGTTTCGCGGTCGGCCGGCCAGGTGCCCAGCGCGGTGGCGTAGACGAAACCGTCGGGGCCCTGGGCGAAACCCGTCGCGTGGTGCAGGTGCCCGACCGGCCAGTCTCGCCCTTGGTGGGCACTGCCCGGCTCGCCGGGCTCGCCGACGCGCCGACCGCGCACGAAACCCGTCGCCCAATCGCCGAAGACCAGCACGTCGCGCCAGCGCCCCAGGTACGGGTCATTCTCCGCCCCGGGGGCGCCCGGCCGGTAGATGGCCCCCATCCAGACCGACCGCAGGCCCGCCGGGACGGCGTCCGGATCTTCGGCGACGAAGCGGTGCGAGGCGCTGCGCCCGTACCACATCCAGGGGTCGGTGAGCCCGTCGCAGTCGGTCTCGCAGGGGCCCTCGGCGCGCGGCCAGCCGAAGTGCAGGCCCGGCGCGTCGATGACGTTGATCTCTTCGGCGGTGTCCTGGCCCACGTCGCCGAAGAACCAGCGGCCCTCGTGGTACAGACCCTTCCACGGCGAACGCATGCCCTTGGCATACACGGCGGGGTGGCCGCCGCTGGCCGTGAACGGGTTGTCCGCCGGGGTGTCGAAGCCCCCCTCGGGGCCCGTCCGCGGGATGAAACGCAGCAGCGCGCCGACGGGCGAGGCGGGGTCCTCGGCCGGCGCGCCGAGTGTCTTGTCGCCGAAAAGCGCCCACATCACACCGGCCTCATCGAAACCCATCGAGCCGACGTTGTGCCAGGCTTCGCGCGCGCCCGGACCCGTGACACGCATGATCTCGACGGCGTCGGTCAGCGTCGCGGTGCCGTCGCCGGGGACGAAGCGGTAGCGCCGGATGACGTTCGTCTGTCGGTCGATGGTGACCCCGAGATAGACGAAGCGGTTCTGCGCGAAGCCGGGGTCGAACGCGACGCTGAGCAGGCCCGCGTCCGTCTCGGTGAAGGTGTCGGGCACCCGGTAGCCGCCGAGGCGCCGCGCGCGCCCCCCGAAGAGTCGCATGACATGGACCTCACCGTCCTTGTCGAGCCAGAGGAACGTGCCCGAGCCATCGGGCAGGAAGCCCAGATCCGTCGCGCGCAGCAGGGGGGCGTCGTGCGGCACGGGCTCGAAGGCCAGCTTCAGGGGCGGCGCCCAGTCCGGGCTCGTCTGGCCGCCCGCGCCACCAGCGCCACTCGGGGCGCCGGAGCCGCCCGCCGCGCCCGGCTCGCCCGCGTCGACGCCGTCGATGTGTCCGATGCCGCGGAAGGCGTCGGGCGTGCGCGGCGGGCTGCCGGGCAACGCGGCGTCACCCGCACCGGCGACGCGGGGTTCGCCCTCGCACGCCGACACGACCGCGACCAACGACAGACAGCACAGGCGGGCGGTGGTGGAGCCCGTCACCCGTCGGCGGGCGGTGGTGGAGCCCGTCGCCCGACGACGGGCGACTGAAAGGCCATTACGGCGCATCGGTCTCTCCGAGCTCGAGAATCCACCGGCGCAGCGCCTGCGCGGCGCGCGGATCGACGCGGTCGATGCCGAGCGGGGGCATCGGTTTCAGATCGCCCGGGTAGTCGGCCGCCCGGGCCAGGACGACCGCCTCGAACACGGCGCTGCCCTCGGGATCCCCGGGCACGACGCGCACCCCGACGCCGCTCGCCGAGCTGTCCGTCTCTTGTTCGACCGTGTTGCCGACGGCGTCCGGCGGTTCGAGCGAGAAGGCGGCGTTCTCGGATGTGTCGCGCCCGTTGTGACAGTACGCACAGTTGCCGACGAAGTACCCGAGGGCCTCCGTCTCGGCCGGCGTGCGGGCGAAGGCCCCGACGTCGGCAGGCGCCGGGGGCCGCGAGAAGACATCCGTGAGTTCGGCCGGCACCTGCCATCGCGCGATGCCGAGCACGGGCGTCGGACCGGGCGCCTCATGACAGCCGCGACACTCCAGGCGACCGGGCAGGGTGTATTCGAACGTCGTGCCCGCCGCGTCCATCAGACGCAGGGGCGTCGCACGCCAGTCCGCGCGGGCGAGGGCCGCCTCCGTCCCGTCGGCGTTCCAGTGATAGAGCGCATACAGCCAGCCAGCCGAGCGCCGCGCCAGGATCCGGGTCTCGATCTTCACGGCGCCCGTGCGACCGTCCACGTCGTCGAGGCTGAAGGACTTGACGAGCACCGTCCCGACCGGAAACGCCCACGGTTCCGCCGGATCGTCCTCCGGTGTGATGCGGGCATCCGGTGGCATGAACAACAGACGCTCCTTGTCGGCGCCATTGCTCCAGAGCGGGTGTGTCGGCACGTAGACGATGGCGCCGGGCCCGGGCACGGTGCCGGTGCCGTCGGCATAGATGCCCGTCTCCGAGAGCCACACGGGCAGGGGGGCCTCGACGTCGGCGACCCAGCCCGTGCGCGCGTCGCCGGAACCGGTCTTGCCGGGGTCGTCATGGGTTTCGCCGCCGCCGTCGCTGCAACCTGCGCCGACGGCGAGACCGGCGGGGAGGCAAACGAAGAGCGCGACGATCACGGTGTCGGCGAGAGGGCGGACGGGGAACATGGGGCGCAGGGTGGCCGGGCGGGCCGGGCCGGGTCAAGCGGGCGCACCGAGCGCGCGCCGCACACGCGCGCCTTTGCTCGCGATCACGGCGCGCGCCCGCGCTTTTCGCTACGATGCCCGACCATGCAGCAGCAGACCCAGCTCAAGTCGCCCGCCGCACCGACGCCGAAGCGTGATCCCAAGGCCACGACGGCCGGACCCGACGTGGCGCAGCACGCGGCGCAGCAAGGGTATCTGCGGTCGCTGCGCGGCCCGGGCGAGGGTCAGGCCGCGTTGCCCGGGGCGGCACCGGGGGCGCCGGCGGCCGGCGCTGTGACCCCTTCGACCGATCTCGCCAAGCCCGAAGAAGGCTTCTGGGCCCGCACGAAGCGCAAGGCGCAGGGGGCGGCGGCCTGGGTCGGCAAGAAGGCGGGGCAGGCCCGGGACGCCACGGTCAAGGCCTACAACTACACCGCCGACAAGGCCGGCGCGGCCTGGGACAAGACCAAAACCGTCGCCACGGACGTCTACGAGGCCGCCAGCAAGACGAGCCTCGGCTACAAGGACGGCAAGGTCGTCGGCAAGACGGACGCCGCCGAGGTCCACGACCTCATGCCGCAGCGCTACCGCGACGCCCTCGAGTTCGACAAGTCCGCCAAGAACGAGGTCTCGCTCGAATACGACGTCGACACCGGCCTCATCACCGCCCGGGCGGCCAACCTCGCGCTCTCCAAGCTGGCGATGGGGCCGCTCGCCGCCGGCCCGACGACGCTCTCCAACGTGGTCATCACCGTCCAGAAGAGCGCCGGCAAGGGCGGCAAGGGCGCCGACGACGTGCGCGCGACCATCAGCGTCGGGGGCATCGCCGCCACCAAGGTCGCCTACATGGGGCCGAAGGGCCTGCTGCGGGCCGACGCCGTCCAGCTCTCGGGCCTCGAGGCCGAGGCGCTGAACAAGGGCGGCGGCCTGCCCATGACGGACGAGGCCAAAGACCACCTCGCCGGCTCGTTCATGCTGGAAAAGGCCGTCGTGCGCGGGGTCTCCGGCGACGCCATGTCCGCGGGCGAGATCAGCACCAGCCGGGTCGGCGGGCGCATGGACCAGGACGCCGGCGCCCTGAGCGCGCAGGTGGGCGCCGCCGAGGTCAAGGACGGCCGTTTCGGGCAGCGCAGCGTGAAACACGCGGCCGTGCAAGGGGCCGAGGTCGACGTACGCGGCCGGGGCGGCGCGCTGCCGCTCGCCGAGGCCACCGAGCAACCCCTCGAGGTCGACGCGCGCCTCGCCGGTGCGCAGGTCGAGGGCCTGAAGACGCCCGAGGCCAGCGTCGCCGGGGCGCAGGTCCGCGGTGTGCAGACGCAGTACGACATGGCCACGAAGAACGGCAGCGCCCGGGTCGCCGAGGCCGACGTCCGCGGCGTGAAGGCCGGCGGCACCAGCGTGCGCTCGGCGCAGCTCCAGGGCTTCCACGGCGCGCGGCAGGGCACGGCCCTCAGCGGTGGCGTCGAGTCCGCACAGGTCGCTGGCGTCCGCACGCGCGGCGGCAAGGTCGAGGACGCCCACGTCGACGCCGCGACGGCCCGTTACGACACCGCCACGGGCGATGGCTCGGCGGCGGCCCGGGGCGTGCGCGCGACCGGCGTCTCGGCCGGCAAGCACGGCGTGCGGTCCGTTTCCGCCACGGACCTCGCGGCGAGCCGCGCCGGGGATCACGTCGAGGGGCGCGTCGGCACGGCGGAGGCCAAGGGCCTGAAGGCCGGCGGCGTGTCGGGCGACGTCTCGGCGCGCGGGGTCTCGGCCGAGGCGGATCTCGGCGCCCGGCCCACGTTCGCCGGCCGCGCGACGCAGCTTCAGGGCCGCAATCTGTCCGGTCACGGGGCGCGCGCGACGTCGGCGACGGTCGACGGCGCCCGCGTGTCGCGCGATGCCCGGGGCACGCTCTCCGGCGGGGCCGACGGCGCGCGGGTCGAGGGCCTCGATGTCGCCGGGACGCACGTCGACGCGGCGCGCGTCGCCGGGGTCTCGGCCAGCCGCACCCGGCAGGGCACCGTCGACGCCGGTGTCGCCAGCGCCCGCGCCGAGGGCGTCTCCGGTGACCTCGTGCGGGCGAAGTCCCTCTCCGTGGACGGTGCCCGGGCGCACAGCGACGCCCGCGGGGCCGGCCTCACCGTCGACCGTGCCGCCGGCGAGGGCCTCGGCACCCGGGGTGTCTCGGCCACCTCCGCCGAGGTCTCGCAGCTCGCCGTCGGGCGCACGAAGTCCGGCACCACGACCGCGCAGGTCGACGCCGCGCGGGTTCGCGGTCTCGACGTGGCCGACCGCGCCCGGGTGGCCGATCTGCAGGCCGACCGCCTCGCCGTCACCCAGAAGGGCGAGCACGTCGCGGTCACCGCGGACGCCGCCCGGGGTCAGGGCATCGCCGGCAAGGGCTTCGAGGCCCGCTCGGCCAGCCTGACCGGCCTCGACGCCGGTTTCGGCGGTGGCCGCGATGGCAAGGCGCGCGTCGCCGCCCGTCAGACGGAGCTCGAGGCCGCAAAGATCGGCACGGTGGGCCTCGGCAAAGGCAGCCTGACCGATGCCGAAGTGGCCGTCGACAAGAGCGGTGCCGTCCGCACGCGGGCCGAGGCGCTGAGCGTCCGCGACCTGAAGTCGGGCGGGTTCGACGCCCGGACGATCGACGGCAAGGGCGTCGCCACGCGCCACGAGGGCGACCGCCACGGCGTGAAGCTCGGCGAGGCGTCGGTCACCGGCGCCCGCGTGGACGCCGGCGGGGTGCGCGGCACGCTCGACGAGGGTCACGTCTCGGGCGCGGACGCCACGTTCGGGGGCGGGGACGCCACGGGCAAGGTCGGCCGCCTGGGTGGTCGCGGCCTCGCCTTCGAGTCCGTGCCGAAGGAGGCGACCGCGCCGTCGAATGCGCCGGCCACGGCCACGACCGCGCGCTCGAGCCGGACGCCGGCGTCGAGCACGAACACGCAGTCGCCCGCCGCAACCACCGCGCCCGCCGCGCAGACCGGTCTCACGCAGGGGGCGCTCGTGCGCGGCCTCGCCCCGCGGGTCGACGCGGTCGACGCGAAGTTCACCGCCCCGCTGCGCGCCGGCGATCAGGGCGCCGTGGACATCGAAGAGAACACCCGCATGACCGCCGAGGTGCACGCGCGCAACAACCGGCTCGTGCCCGGCGATACGGGCGTGCATTTCAGCCGCGATCTCGACGGACCGGCCTGGATCGGCGTGCGCGGCGTCTCGCTCCAGGAGGCCGAGGGCCGCCGCGGCGCGCCGCCCGAGGGCAAGCTCGAAGCGGATCTCTCCGGTTTCTGGGATCAGGACATCACCAAGCAGGCCAATCAAGGCCTCGGGCGGCCGGACGCGAAGACGGTGCCGCTGTCGATCAGCGAGATGGGGCGCCTCGCGGGGGATGAGATGGACCGCCGGCAGGGCGGGGCCGCCGCGACGACCTCGACCCCGGTGAGTGCGTCGACGGCGGCGGGCGGGCGCGGGACGCAAAATCGCACGGCCAACGTCGCCCCGGCGCAGACGCAGGCCGCGGCGAAGGCCAATCCCGTCGACATGAGCGGTCACACGCTCGACGCGCGCGTCGCGCTGAGCGCCGGCAAGGCGGACCTCGGCAACGGCCAGCACGTCACCATCGGCCAGGCGGGGCAGGGCGGCAACACCGTCAACGTCCGCAGCCGGGGCGGCGAAGAGATGGTCGTCGACATGGTGCAGGTCGTCCTCGGCAGCCTGAACCTGCAGGTCGGTCAGGAGAAGCCGAAGACGGTGCAGGCCAAGGGCGCGCAGGTGCAGCAGGCCCAGGTCCGCGTCGCCGAGGGCGCCCGCGGTAGCCGCTTCAAGGGCAGCATCGGCGCCTTCGAGACCGAGGGCCTGAGCGCAAAGTGATCGGCCGCATCGCGCGCCCGCGTTGACGCGCCGGGCGCGCCCGCGTACACCCCGGGTCACACCTGACCGCCCCCGGGAAACACCGTGCGCACGCTTCGTCCCCGCTCTGCCCTTCTCTCGACCTGCCTGCTCGCCGGCGCCGCTCTCGGCGCGGGCGGGTGTGTCAAGAACCCACCGGTGTATGGCTCGACGCCCGTCGCCACGCCCGCCGTGCCCTCGCTGCCGGCCGAGCCGGAGGCCATGACACTCGGCTGGCTGCGCGCCCACGAGACGCTGCGCATGCTCGAGCGCCTCGGGGTGGAGAACCCCGCCGGGGCCGCCGCCGCCGCGGGCGTGGATGTCTCGGTCATCGACCCGAAGCGGCCGTTCGTCGTGCTGGCCGGCGCGCCGCAGGGCGAGGGCGCCGAGGGCGTGCCCGTGCTGGCCTGGCTGCCCGTCCCGGCGGAGAGCGGCCTGGCCATGTTCGCCACCGGCGTTGCCCGCGAGGGGTTGACCCCGGTTGCCGGCGGCGTGGCGTTCAACGTCAATGGCACGGCCGTCCCCGGCTCGGGCAGCCGCGCGCTGCTCGACCGCCTCGTGGCCGGTCCGCTGGGGGCCGACGTCGAGGCCTTCGTGCAGGTCGAAGCCATCGCCAAACACTGGCGCGCGGCCATCGACGCGGGCTTCACCGCCCTCGACGGTCTGTTCGCGACGCCGCTGCCGAACGGCAAGCCCGCGATGCAGCCGGCGATGGCCCGGGCGTACCGCGACTGGCTGAAGAAGATGCTGGACACCCAGGGGACGCTGCTTCTGGGCTTCGGTGCCGGCGAGCAGGACCTCACGGCGTACGGCGTCACGTCCGGACCGGCGGCGTCCGTGCAGCCCTGGCCGGCGACGGTCGCCGCCATGCCCGATCTGGCCGGCTTCGTCCCCCCGGGGGATCTCCGGCTCGAATGGCGCCTGCAGCCGGACAGCCCGATGTTGCAGTTCACCCTCGACCTCTATGAACAGCTGCTCGCCGGCCACCCGGCCGAGCTCGCGCGCATGAAGGCGGCCTTCCGGACGTGGATGGGCGTGCCGATGCAGTTGGCGATGTCGATGTCGGTCGACGCCGAGGTGCTGTATCGCGGCGTCGCCGTCTCCCACAGTGCGAACGCGAGCGAGCAGTTCAAGGCCGCCGCGGACATGGGCCGCCTGATGGGCGAGCCGGCCATGAAAGAGGCCCTCTCGGCCGGCGGCATCGGCATGACGCTGAAGGTCGACGAGCACGCGCGCGAGGTCGACGGCCGCCCCGTCCTGCGCATCGAATACACCATCGACTCGGGGGTCGACCCCGACATCGCCGCGGCGAACCCGGCGCTCGCCCGGCTCGCCAAGATGTCCATCGCCTTCGAGATGGTGCAGCTCGGCGAGTACCTCGTCTATTCGCTCAACGGGTCGCCGCAGGACCTCGAGCGCACGGCGGCGGATCTCCTGGCCGGTGAGCGTCGCCACCCCTCGCTCGTCGCCCGTACCCGCGAGCCGGCGGGGGGCGACGTCTACCTCGACCTCGACCTGCCGGCGATGCTGCGCCACGTCCGCGCGTTCGTGCCCGAAGAGCTGCGCGGCGGATTCCCGGCCTTCGAGGCCGATTGGCCGGCGGTCACCTCGTTCGGTCTGTCGACGCCGACGCGCGGGTACTACCGCAGCACCGTGCCCCGCGCCGTGCTCACGGGGATGACGCAGGCCCTCCGCGCGGCGGCCACGGGCGGGCATCCCCTCGCGCCGGAGCCCGCGCCGGCGAACTGACGCGAGGCGCACGGCGCCGGCACGTTCACTTCTTGCGGGCGCGCAGCATGGCGGCTCGGTTGCGCGCTTCCGCCGCCGGCAGGGGCAGGTTCATCTCCTGCCGGGCGGTGGCCAGGGCCTCCCAGGCCGCGAGGTCGTCCGGATCGATCTTCACGGCGGCCTCGAGGGCGTCGAGGGCCTCGCCGAAGTTGCCCGTCGCCACGTAGGCGCGGCCCATCGCGCGGGGCATGCCCGGCGTGCGCAGACCCTCGCGCAGCAGGACCTCGAGCGCCGGCAGGGCCTCGGCGGTGCGCCCGAGCTCGATCTGCGCTTCGGCCCTGCCGAATGCGACGAGCTGACGCGCGGTGGTATCGCCGCCGACCAGTGATTCGGCCTTTTCGTAGGTCGAGAGCGCCGCGGCGGCGCGTCCGAGCCGGTTCTGGACGGCACCGAGCCGCAGCCACGCGCGCACCATGCCGGGCTGCCAGCGGACGGCCGTCTCCAGGGCCGGGAGCGCGTCCGCGTACCGGCGTTCGGCGTCCGCCAGGATGCCCAGGGCCAGCCAGGCCTCGGCGTAACTCGGCTGCAGCACCGTCGCCGTCCGCGCGGCCGAGACAGCTTCGGACATGCGCCCGAGAAGCTGCAGGGCCCGGGCGCGCAGGGTCTCGGTCTCGGCCCGGGCGGCCAGGGCGGCGGCGCGATCGAGGGCAGCGAGCGCGGCCTCCGGATCCCCCGTCGCGAGGCGCGCCGCCCCGACCAACATCGCCGTCCGCCGGCTCTGGGGATCCAGCGCAAAGGCCTTTTCGGCGGCGAGCCGCTCGCCCTGCGGATCGCCGCGCAGGCGCCGCAGCGTCGCCATCTCCAGCCAGCCGTCGAGCCGGTCCGGTGCTTTGGCGAGGCCGAGGTTCAGATACCGTTCTGCCCGCTCCGCGTCTTTGCTCTGGCCGTCGGCCCGCCAGGCCGCGACGTACGCCCGGCCCAGCAGAATCTGGTGATCCGCGTCCTGCGGCTCGGCCTCGGGGCGAGCGACCCAGACGAGCGGCGAGTCGTTGTTGCGTGTCGGGGCGGGCGTCGGTCGGGTACGGATGAAGTGGTCGACCGCCGTGACGTGCGGGATGTTGCGCGACGGGCCGGTGTCCATGTGACAGCCCGCGCAGTCTTTGCCGCCCGGTCCTTTGCAAGGGTGCGCCTCGGCGCGGCCGCCGGCGCCGTGACACACGCGGCACGGCTCGGAGCGATCGTCGGCGCCCTTCGGATCGGTGACGTGCGGTGGATGGCACGTCGCGCAGGTCATGTGCGGGGTCTTCTGCGCGCAGGGGCTCATGCCGAGGCGCGAGAAGTGATCCGTCGTGCTGAAGCCCTCGCCGGCCTGCTGCCGGACGAAGATGGCCGCGACGTCCGAGAGTGTGTCGCCGGGCAGGAAGTCCGACCACTGTTTGCCCGCCCGAAGCACCCGCACCGCCCCGCCGAAGTGACAGACGGCACAGGTGTCCGCCGCGCGCTCCGGGGAGAGGCGCGTCGGCACCACCAGCGGCGCGTCCTGGCCGTTGAGGCGGGCCTCCGCATGGGCGCGCCCGTCGCCGTGACACCGGCTGCACCCGATGGGACCCTCGGGCAGGGCCTCGAATCGATTGCGCGTACCCGCCCGGATCGGGACGGGATCCGTGTGACAGTTGAGACAGTCGATGGTGACCTCCCGGAAGGTACCGGGGTGGTCGACCATGGCCTCGTAACCGGGGCTGAGATCCCATCGCTTCTGGTCCGAGAACCAGGTCAGCGGGAGCTGGTAGAGCTGGTCCTCGGTCGCCCACAGGAAACTCTGCGCATGGTTGCCGCTGCCGATGACGTACTTCGCCTCCCTCGAGAGTTCGACGCCCGGGGCGGCCCGCTCGGTGAACCGCCCGTTGGTCTGAGCGTACGTCAGCCCGGTCAGGGGGTGAACGACGCTGCCCGGGCGCCTGAGCGCGGCGTGGCTCAACCCCTCGATGCGCAGCAGGCTTCGCCCCATCTTGGTCGCGAACCAGGCGTCGGCGTGATCCGGGTGGCAGTCGACGCAGGCCTGCTCCGAGGCCTTCAGGTCCGCCCAACGGGTCGGCGGGGGGGGCGCCGTCGGGGGGGGCGTGGTGACGAGGGGCGCGGCGGTGGACGCCGGGGCCGACGCGGATGGGGTCGCCGGCGGGCCGGCGGTGGTCGGCGGGGCGTCGCGACAGCCCGCGAGGGGCACGATCGCGGCGATGACGAGACGAACGGCGATGCGGGTCGACATGGCCACAGAGTACGCCGATTCAGCGTCCCTGTTTACATCGTGGGCTGATTCCACTATCAGGCCGCGCGCCCACAACCGAACGAGGTCTCCATGAACCGCCGCGCCCGCTTCTCCCTTTCGACATCTCCCTTCTCCCGCACCCTCGTCTGCGCCCTCGGCCTCGCCGTCGTGCCCGCCTGCGGCGCCGACGACGCCGACGCCGGCACCGGCACGCAAGACGCCGGCGCGGGCGGTCAGCTCACCGGCGGGCAGCTCACCGGCGGCGAAAACGCCGGGGGTCAGCTCACCGGTGGGCAGCTCACGGGCGGCCAGGTGATGGGCGGCCAGAACGCCGGCGGCGAGAACGCGGGCGGCACGCCGGTCCCCACACCCGATGCCGGCCCCGCGCCCGAGCTCGACGTCGGCCCCGCGCCCGAGCTCGACGTCGGCCCGGCGCCCGAACTCGACGCGGGCCCCGCGCCCGAACTCGACGCGGGCCCCGGGCCCGAACTCGATGCCGGCCCCGGGCCTGCCATCGGCGCGTGCGTCAACGACGCCGATCAGGAAACGCTCGCCGCCGCTGCCGAGACGCTCGAGTCCGCAGTGGGCACCTGCGCCTTCCAGTGCATCGCCGATCCGGCCCCGGGCACCTGCGCGGGCGCCTGCGTGTCGATGGCGACCGGGCTGAGCGACGGCTGCGCGGCCTGTTTCGGCGGCGCCGTCGCGTGCACCATCGCCAACTGCATCGGGCAGTGCCTCGACGCGGCGAGCCAGGCGTGTGCCGATTGCCGGGCCACGAACTGCAACGAGGACTTTCGCGCCTGCGCCGGCATCGACCCGCAGTGACGGTGCGCGTGCGGCGCCCGCTTCACGCTTCTTCACAATCGCGCAAAGCACGCCCAACATCGGGGCGCCATTCTCTGACCATGCGAGCCACCGAGCCCGCAGGCACCCCAACCCCGGTCGGACACCGACCGTCAGAGAACCAGGAGTCCCCATGTTCCGCATTCGTCGTCGTCGTCTTCTCTTCCTCCCCCTGCTGCTCGTCGCCGGCGCCACCCTCGCCGGGTTCGGGTTCGGACACCACGGCCGCTGCGGCCGCGATCCGGCGCGCATGGAGCGTCACGTCACCGCGTTCGTCGAGGACCGCCTCGACGACCTCGAGGCCACCGACGCGCAGCGCCAGCAGATCCTCGAGACGGTCAAGGGTCTCACCGCCGAGATGAAGGCCATGCACGCCGAGCGCGAGGACATGCGCGAGCAGTTCCTTTCGTTCTGGGACGCCGAGAACCCCGATCCGAAGGCCGTGCACGCCGCGGTCGACGCCCGCATCGAGAAGCTGCGCGCGATGGCGCACAAGGCCGCCGACGCCGGCCTGAAGGTCCACGGTACGCTCGACGCGAAGCAGCGCGCCGAGGTCTCCGAAGCCATCCGCGAACGGACCTGCGGCAAGTGAGCGAGACCTCGACGGCCCTGCTCGTCGAAGACGATCTGCGCCTCGCGCAGCTCGTGACGGAGTATCTCGGTCTCAACGGCGTGGTCGTCACCCACGTCGCCGACGGCCGGCAGGGCCTCGAGGAAGCGCTGCGATTCCGGTACGACGTCGTGCTCCTGGATCTCATGCTCCCGGGGCGCGACGGCCTGTCCATCTGTCGGGAGCTCCGCGCCCGGTCGGACGTGCCGATTCTGATGCTCACGGCGCGGGGCGAAGAGACCGACCGGGTCATCGGCCTCGAAATGGGCGCCGACGACTATCTCTCCAAACCCTTCTCGCCGCGGGAGCTGCTCGCGCGCATCCGGGCACTGCTGCGGCGCGTGCGGGGTCAGGCCGGCCCGGCGACGGCGGTCCTGCGGGTCGGCGAGCTGACCCTCGACCCCGCCGCGCGGCGCGCCGTTCACCGGGGCGTCGAGCTCGATCTCACCGGCTACGAGTTCGATCTGTTGCGCGTCCTTGCCGAGCGGGCCGGCCGCATCCTGAGCCGCGAGCAACTCATGGAGCTCGCGCGGGGGGCCGCGGACGAAGCGTTCGATCGCTCCATCGACGTGCATGTGTCGCGGCTGCGGCAGAAGCTCGGGGACGACGCGCGGGCGCCGCGGCTCATCAAGACGATCCGCGGGGTCGGGTATCTGTATGCCGGGTAGTGTGTTCAAGCGCTGGCGCCGCCGGCACCACGGGCGTCTGTTTCACCGCGTCTACCGGCACGGCCTCCTGCTCGTGTTCTTCGTCGGTCTCACCATCTTCGGCGTCGGCGCGCTGTTGCGCCCGGACCGCCCGTGGCAGGACCTCCACGAGCACCTCGTGCAATACATGGCGGCGCACTACGCCGACCTGCGGGACCACCCGGACCTGCTCGCGCGGCAGGTCGACCGCGCGCGCGAACTTCTGGAAATCGAGCTGACCATCTACGGGCCCGATGGCCGGGTCGAGGCGAGCAACGTCGT
Source organism: Myxococcota bacterium (assembly GCA_023150895.1). Lineage (GTDB taxonomy): Bacteria > Myxococcota_A > Bradymonadia > UBA7976 > UBA1532 > CAINDO01. Next base: position 30,308 of record JAKLJY010000078.1, read on the forward strand.
GCCCCCCCTGCCGATGCCGGGGAAACCCTTCGGCCGGCGGCCCGGCGACGCGCGCGCTCGCGGCGGACCGGATCGGGAGGACCCGGCGCGCGAGCTCGAGGCCCCGCGCCACTGGCACGAACGGCGGCGGCTGCGCATCGTCATGCCGCTCGCCGACGGCGCCTTCGCGGTGGCCCGCGGGCCGCGTTGGCCCTCCGCGCCGGTGCCCGTCCAGATCGTCGTGGTGCTCGCCTGCCTCGCCGTCGTGGCGCTGGTCTCGTATCCGTTGGCCCGCGGCCTCGTGAAGCCCATCGAACGTCTCACCGAGGCCGCCCGGGCCTTCGGTCGGGGCGATCTCGCCGCGCGCAGCGGCCTGCCGCCGGAGGGCGAGGTCGGCGCGCTGGCCGCGGCGTTCGATGAGATGGCCGAACGCATCGCGCGACAGATGGCGGCCGAGCGGGCGCTGCTCGCCAACGTCTCGCATGAGCTGCGGACCCCCCTCGCCCGCATCCGGGTGGCCGTCGAGCTCGCCGAGGTGGGCGGAGAAACGGGCGCCCGCCACTTGCAGGCCATCGGCGCCGACATCGACGAGCTCGACCGCCTGTTGTCGGATCTGATGACGACGGTGCGTCTCGACACGCGGGCCCTCGACGCCGCACCGCCGCTCAACCGCGAGCGCATCGCCGCCCGGGTCGTGCTGGAACGCGCCGTCGAGCGATTCCGCGATCTGTTCCCCGAACGCGCCCTCACCGTTGCGTTCGACGAGACGCTGCCGACACTCGATGCCGATCCGGTGCTGTTGCGCCGCGTGGTGGACAACCTGCTCGACAATGCGCGCAAGTACAGCGACGGCGTCATCACCCTGGAGGCCCGCGCGCGTGCGGCCCTTCTGGTCGTCTCCGTGACCGACACGGGCCCCGGCATCGACCCGGCCGACGTGCCCCATCTGTTCACCCCGTTCTTCCGGGCCGACCGCAGCCGCACACGCGGTACGGGCGGGGTCGGGCTCGGTCTCGCGCTCGCACGCCGCATCGTGGAGGCGCACGGCGGTTCGATCGCCGTCCACACCCGCCCGGGGACGGGGACGACGTTCGAATTCGAACTGCCCGCCGCTCAGAGTCCGTCGATGTAGCGCCCGATGCGCTCGATCTGTTCCCGGCACAGGCCGATGTCGAAGGGCATGTTCGCGCCGGCGCCGCCGATCTCGTGCTGTGTCCCCGCGAGTTTGTGGAAGAGGTAACTCTGCGCGCGATCACCGGCCTTGATGTAAACCATGGTCCGGAGCTGCTCGCTGCCGACGTTGAGCGTGTGCAGCAGAAACGGGGCGTCGAGCGAGAGCGTGCCGTCCGCGCGCCCGTCCATGTGACAGACGTCGCAATGTGTATCGAAGAGAAGTTGCACGTCGGCTTCGGTGTAAGCCGGTGCGTCGATGGGCGGGCAGGCGGCCTCGCAGTCCGGATCGCAACAGTCGATGCGGCCGTCGTGGTCTTCGTCCTCACCACCGACACAGACCTCGGGGCGCGGGCCGGCGTCCGGCTCGGGCGCGGCGTCGGGCGGGGTGACCGCGGCGTCCGGTTCGGGGGCACCGTCGGTGACGGCGCGCGGGACGTCCGGGGCCGGCGGGGCGCCGTCGGGCGGTGAGTCGGCGTCGCTCCGGGGCGGGGACAGGTCCGGTCCGTCGAGCGCCTGCGCGTCGGCCCGGGCGTCGGTGCGGGGGGCCGCGTCCCGGGCGGCGGCCGGGCGGCGGGCGTCCGCCATCGCGCCGGAACGACCTCCGCCCGTCTCGCAGGCCAGCACACAGAACGGCACGGCGAGGGTGATGAGCGCCCGGCGGGCAGGGAGCGAGCGGCGTTTCCACATGGGCACCATGCTACCGCGTATCACCGCCGCGGACGGCCTGCGCATGCATCGAGACGCGATCTCCGCGACGGCGCGACCGGCCTCGGGCACAATCCCGGCATGTCGACTCGCAAACCACTCTCCGATCAGCGCATCGCCATCGTCGGCGCAGGGCTCGCAGGCGTCGCCTGCGGGCGCGTCCTCGCGGGCGCGGGCCTTCACGTGACGGTGTTCGACAAGGCCCGCGGCGCGGGCGGGCGCATGTCGACCCGGCGCACGGACCTCGGTCCGTTCGATCACGGCGCGCAATACTTCACGGCGCGCGACCCCGACTTCCGGGCGGCCGTGCTGGCCTGGCAATCGGAGGGCGTCGTGGCCGCGTGGACGGGTCGCATCGAGCGCGTCGGCGCGAGCCCGGGACCGGACCCCTCGCCCGGGGAGCGTTTCGTGGGCGTGCCGGGGATGAGCGCGCTGCTGCGGCACGCCGCGCGGGACCTCCAGATCTGTTACGAGACCCACATCACCGGCATCGAGCGGATCTCCGGCGCGTATCGATTGCACGAGGCCGGGGGCCCCCCGCTGCGTGCCTTCGACCAGGTCGTGGTCGCCGTCCCGGCGCCGCAGGCCGTGCCCTTGCTCGCGGTGGTGCCCGCGTTCGCCGAGCGCGTCGCGACGGTGCGGCTCGCGCCGTGTTTCACGCTGATGGTGGCGTTCGACGCCCCGCTGCCGACGCCGCTCGACGGCATCTTCTTCGAGGGCACGTCGCTGGCCTTCGCCGCGCGGGACTCGAGCAAACCCGGGCGCCCGGCGGGCGAACGGTGGGTGATCCACGGCCACTGGGACTGGTCGGCCGCCCACCTCGACGATCCGCCGGAGGCCGTGGCGACGGCGCTGCTCTCGGCCTTTTTCGGGGCGCTGGGGCTGACGCCCGTCGTGCCCATCGCCGCGTCGACGCACCGCTGGCGCCATGCGCTGCCGGTGACCCACCTCGACGTCGGTTTCGTCTACGAGGCCGGTCTCGGGGTGGGCGCGTGTGGCGACGGCTTCGGGGCACCGCGCGTGGAAGGCGCCTGGGTCTCGGGCACGGCGCTCGGCCGGGCGATGCTCGCGGCCGGCGGGATGGTCAGCCCGGCCGCCGCGGCCACCACGGGATGAACGCCGACGTCCGGGCGACGTAGTCCGCATAAGCGGGGCGCCGACCGGGGATGGTCGTCTCCATCAGGGCGACGCCCGAGACGCGCAGCAGAAGCCACGTGAGGAGGGCGGGGGAGGCGAGCGCCCAGGCGGCGCCCTCGGCGACCGCCACCAGGCCCAGCCCCCACCAGAAAAGGCACTCGCCGAAGTAGTTGGGGTGCCGGGAGTAGCGCCACAGGCCGGTATCGAGGACGGCCTCACCGCCTTCGGCGCGCCGGCGAAAGGCGGTCAGCTGCCGGTCGGCGACGGCCTCGACGACGAGTCCCACCGCACACATCGCGCCGCCCAGGATGTCCCAGGGGGTGACCGCGGGCGCGCCGGGGGCGGCCATCACCGCCAGCACGGGGCTGGCGATCAGCAGCATGAGCCCGCCTTGCAAGCCGAAGACCGTGGTCAGGCTCGAGAGCGCAAAGGACCTCCCCCAGCGGGCGCGCATCGTCGCGTAGCGGCGGTCCTCGCCTTCCTGGGCATGGCGGATGCCCAGGTGCAGCCAGAGCCTGAGCCCCCACAGCGTCACGGCGGCGAACACTGCGACCCGGCGGGCCTCGAAGCCCCCGCCCTGCGTCAGCGCGTAGGCCTGCCACGTCGTCAGCACGAACCCCACGGCCCAGACCGCGTCGACGACGCTGGCGTCCCGCCGCACGACCGCGACGATCCACGTCAGCCCCATCAGCACCCCGACGAGGGCGACGGTCGGCAGACCCAGGATCTGCGCGGTGGCGGTGAGCGTTTCGAGCATGGGCCCTGCCAGATGCGGCATTGGGTATCAGGGTTTCCCCTGGTGTCCCGAATCGTGTTCAGCCCAGGTTCTTGTCGGCGAACGACCAGTCGATCAGCTTGTCGAGAACGGCCTGAACGTAGTCGGCCCGCTTGTTCTGGTAGTCGAGGTAGTAGGCGTGCTCCCAGACGTCGATCGTCAGCAGGGGCTTCTTGCCGGCCGCCGGCAACTCCGCGTTGCCCGTCTTGACGACCTCGAGTTTGTCGCCGGCGGCCACCAGCCAGGCCCAACCGCTGCCGAACTGCCCCGTCGCGGCCTGGTGCAGCGCCTTCTTCGCTTCGTCCACCCCGCCGAAGCTGCTCTGGAGCTTGTCCTTGATGCGTCCGGTCGGCACGACACCGGCGCCGGCGGGTTTCAGGGAGTGCCAGTAGAAGGTGTGGTTCCAGATCTGGGCGGCGTTGTTGAACAGCGCGGCCTTGTCGGCCTTGCCCGTCGTGGCCGCCACGACCTGCTCGAGCGTCATGCCGGCGTACTCGGTGCCGGCGACGAGCTCGTTGAGCTTGGTGACGTAGCCCTTGTGGTGTTTGCCGTAGTGGAAGCCGATGGTCTGCGCCGAGATCACCGGCGCGAGCGCGTCGTCCTTGTACGGGAGTGCCGGCAGCGTGAACGGGCCGGTGGGCGCGGCCGCGGACCCGGGCGCCGAGGCGGGCGCGGCCGCAAACGCGAGGCGACCGCGGAGGGTCGTGACGGCGGCGGCGGTCAGGCCGGCGGCGGCCGTGAGGAGCGCGCTGCGCCGGGAAAAGGGGATCGTGCGGGGGGCGTCGGTCATGGGTGGGTCCTTTCGGGAGTCAGGCGCCGGCAAGGGAGCACCGGTCGTCCGGGCGCGTCAAGGGATGCCGCGGGGGATCTTGCGGTCGCGGGGGTCCGGCGTCACGCTGCGTGGCCATGGCCCGCATCCGCCCCGTTCGCCCCGACGACGTCCCCGCAATCGACGCGATGATCCGCGAGCTCGCGGCCTACGAACGGGCGCCCGAGGCCGTCGTCGCGACCCCGGCGGACCTGCACGCCGCGCTGTTCACCGGCGAACGGAGCGGCACGGGTGGTCCGGCGCTCTTCGGGCACGTCGTCGAGGTCGAGGGCACCGGCGGGCCGCGGCTCGCGGGTTTCGCGTTGTGGTTTCTGAACTACTCGACGTGGCTCGGGCGGCACGGCCTCTACCTCGAGGACCTCTACGTGCGCGCGGCGGACCGCGGCCGGGGCTACGGCGAGGCCCTGCTCGCCACCCTCGCCCGCATCTGTGTCGAGCGGGGCTTCGGGCGGTTTGAATTCTGGGTCCTCGACTGGAACACACCCGCGCTCGACTTCTACCGGGCGCGCGGAGCGGTGGCGATGGACGAGTGGACGGTGCAACGGTTCACGGGCGACGCCCTCGTCGAACTCGCGCGTCGAGCGCCCGTCCCCCGTTGACCACGCCGCTCAGAACGCGCCGCCCACCGAGATCATCTGGCCGTCCGAGGTGAGCATCGCGCCGCCCGTCGCCGCCCCGCGCGCGACGTGGTGCAGGTGCGGCACGAGCACGCCGACGGCCGTGCCCACGGCGAAACCGGTCAACACATCCGTCGGGAAGTGTTTGCCCGCGCGCATGCGCTCGGCAGCCACGAAGCCGGTGAGTGCCAGGCCGGCCGCCAGGGTCAGCGGCCCGCGGACGCCCCCGTCGTCTTCGCGGAAGGCCATGTACGTCGCCGTCGCCCCGAGCGCCGCCGTGACCCCCGTGTGACCGGAGAAGAAGCTCAGATACGCGTCGTCGTCCGTCGGGCCGCAGCCGAGGGCGGGGCGTGCCCGACGCTCGGGCTGATAGCTGCACGGCCGCGGGCGCTGCACCGCGTGTTTGGCCATCTCCGCCAGCGCCGCGGTCGTCAGCGCGCTCTCGGCGTAGAGCGTCGTCTTCACGACGCCCGAGCGCCAGCCGTCGTGCTTGCCGCTCACCCCGGCGTCCGCCAGCGCGAACGCGACGGCCAGCGTCACGCCGAGATCCGAGCTGCGCAACGCGTCGTCGTGCGTGCCCCACTCGACGACCGGCCCGTCGAGACCATTGAGATCCCCACGATGCCCGTCCTCGTGTCGGCGCGGGACGATGTGTTTCAGGCCGAGAAGCACGCCGACGTCCAGGGCAATGAGACCGGCGTCCCAGGCGGGCGAGATCTGAAAGGGCGTCGCCTGCCCGCCCTCGACGGGGTCCGTCAGGGGGCCGGCGGAGGCCGCGTCTGCCCCGAACGTCAGGACGGAGAGCGCCGCCGCCGCGACCGCCGAACGAGAAGGTCTCATGTGCTCAGCATCTCTTCGGCGATGTAATTCGACAGCGCATAGACCGTCATCTGCGGGTTCACCAGAATGGACGTCGGGAAGAGACTCGCATCGGCCACGAACAGGTCGCGCGCGCCGAAGACCTCGCCGCGGGGGCCGACGACGCCGTCCGTCGCGCTCGTGGCCATGCGGCAGGTACCCTGCGGGTGGTACGAGATGAGACGCACCGAGGACGGGCCGGCCGGCAACCCGTCGACGACGCGGTCGATGTCGGCCGGCGTCTCGATCAGGCCGTCGCCGAAGGCCGGCAGATACACGCGCCGCGCCCCGGCGGCGAAGAAGACCCGCGCCGCGGCCTTCATGGCGGCGTGCAGTTTGGGGCGGTCGACGTCGGCAATGCGGTAGTGAATGCTCTTGTCGCGGCCGTCCCACGAGACGCGGCCGACGTTTTCGTCGTGAATCAGCGCGGCCGTCGCCGCGAAGTGCGCGTAACGGGTCATCGCCTCGACGTGGGTGTGTCCCTGTCCGGGGAGCATGACCGACAACACATCCGGCGCGGCCATGCCACCCTCGAGCAGGAAACCGCCCTTGTCGGGGTGCTCGAAGGCATCGACGTAGCTGCCCACCGTCGCCCCGCGCCAGCCGTAGATGGGCTCGGGCATCTCGGCCATCACCAGCGCCGACGGGTGCAGCGCCAGGTGGGCGCCGAGCGCGCGCGACGGGTTCGGCAGCTCGCTGTTCATCAGCAGAATGGGCGTCTGAATCGGCCCCGCGGCGCTGACGTAGCGGTCGGCCGTCACGTCGACGCGACACACGATCTCGCCCGTCGCCGGATCGCGCACCGTCGCGTCGAGCCCCACGACCCGCCCGCCCTGCAGCCGGAACCGCTCGGCACGGGTGTCGGCGAACAGACGGGCGCCGAAGGCTGCCGCCCAGGGCAGATAGGTCACGAGCATCGACTGTTTGCGGTCCGACGCGCAGCCGTGGAAACAGAAGCCGGTCAGCGCGCAGTCCTTGGTGTTGCGCGACAGGGGCTTGTGCGACCAGCCGAGGCGTTCGGCGCCCGTCATCAACACACGGGCGTTGGCGCTCAGCTCGTGGGGTCCGTTCTCGTGGACGGACAGCCGCCGCTCGATCTTCTCGTACAGGCCGTGCAGGCGGGCGTGCGCGAGGTGGGTCAGCCCGTGGGTGCGGTGCCAGACCTCGAGGACGTGATCGGGGATGCGAAAACAGACCGCCCCGTTGACCACCGTCGAGCCGCCGACACAGCGACCCTGGAGCACCATGATGTCACCGTCGGTGTTGAGCTGCGCGCCGCGGTCCTGAAAGACCTTGTCGAACATGTCGACGGTCTTCTCCGTGAACTGTGTCGAGGGCACGTACCGCCCGGCCTCGAGCACGACGACCGAGCGGCCGGCCCGGGCGAGTTCGTAAGCCATCACCGCTCCGCCGGCCCCCGAGCCGACGACGACGACGTCGGCTCGAAGCGACAGACGACGTTCACCTCGGGCGCGGAGAGCGGCGGCGTCGGTGACCGGCAGGGGGGCGCCGGGGGCGAGGGGCGTCGGGGTCGAGGTCATGGTTCACCGGCCGGGAGGGGCTGGTTGCCGAGGCGCGCGATGCCCCGGACATCCGTCACGGGGCCGTCGTACTGCAGGGCCGGCCAGGCGCCCGGCGCGCCGTAGTATCCGAGCACGACGAGCTGTTTGACCGCGCCGAAGGCCGCGCGCTGCAGCTCACCGCCCCGCGACCAGGCGGCGAGCCAATCGGCCAGCGCCGCGTCGGACAGGTTCGTCGCGCGGGTCAGTGCACCGCCGAGGGGCACCGCGCCGTGCTCCAGGGCCAGCAGCGCCTGACGCAGCAGCGCGCGCGCCGGGCGGGGCAGGCGGCCGACCTGCGCGTCGATGTTCTCCAGCACGGGCAGGCGGTCCGGCGGCAGCAGGGCCGAGCCCGGCGGCGGCAGAAACACGGGCAGAAGCCGCGCAAAGAGGCGGGCTTCGCTCGGAGTCAGGTGAACCAGCGTCGAGGGCAGGGCCACGGCACGCCAGGGCACGCAGGCCCGCACCGCGAGCAGACCCGCGAGGCCGACCGCACCGAGCAGCGCACGGCGTCGCGTCGGCGCAGCGGGCGCGGGCGAAGCGGGCGAAACGTCGGACGTCGGGGCGGGCAATGAGGCCATGTCGCGACCCTATGCCCGTTCCGTACCACGGTCAACGCGGCGGGCGTGGGGGGCAAGGGATCCGCACGGGTCGACCGCCACGAACCTCGGACCACCCCACCGGGGAGCGGAGCTGTTCACCCTGCGCCTCCTCCGACACGGCCTTACCTTCGATGGCGCTCTGTCGAAGGTGAGACCGTGTCGCAGCGAGGAGATGTTTTTTCGTATCGGCGGGCGAGAGACCGGCGACTGCGGTGTGAGGCGCCGCTGGACCTCTCGCGCACGCGATGGCGGCGCGGGTCGTCCCGACGTGACTCGAGATCGTAGGTCGTGTATGAAACGGCGTACGGGCGTGGCCCCGAAACAGGAGGAAACGTGGACAAAATCTATCCAGCAGGGCCGGCGGCCTTCCCCGCCGAATTGACACGCGCGAGTGTCTCGTATCGCCGAAGTGCCTGGCTTGCCATGTTCGGATTGGCCGGGTTCGGCGTCGTCTACATGGGCTTGACCGGCTTTTTCCGGCTCTTCTCGGATATCCGTGGGTGACCGTGTCGTGAGGATCGTGGGTTCACCGTTGCGGCGGGCCACGTCCGGCTG
>JAKLJY010000079.1 GCA_023150895.1 Myxococcota bacterium
CCGGCGACGACCAAAAATCAAGGCCGCCGACCGAACCCATGTACTAGGTTTTTGGGGCCATGTATGAGGTTCGATGCGCGTCCTCGCCTACTCTCCCAACGACTGGCAGGTCGACTCGCCACTCAGAAATGGAGTCTGCCTGTCAAAGTCGGGTCATGCCGATCACCCCAAAGAGACCCGAACAGACCGCCCCAACCCGAAGCACCCCCGACCCACCCACTCAGAAGAAGTAAGCCGACACCGCCGTGAAGTCGAACGTGCCCGAGATGCGGCGGCAGAGGCCGTTCTCGTCGGGGTCGAGGTCGCCGCGGCCGTTGAGAACGACGCGCACGGCCGGCAGGATGCTCTGGTCGTTGTTGTTCGCGCGGCTCGCGATGGTGAGGATGTCTTCGATGACGACCTCGCCGCCGAGCAGGCCGTCTACGAGGCCGCCGTCGTAGGTCAGGCGGGCGCGCAGGTGGGCGTTGTGGATGGGCAGCGAGTACTCGACGCCGAAGACGACGATGGGCAGCACGGCCTCGAGGGGGCCGCCCTCGAACACACCGTCGACGACACGGGCGTTTTCGACGACGACGTCCTGCGAGGCGGGGTGGACGTCGAACGTCTGTCCCGAGAGCAAGAGACCGTCCGTGCCGAGGAGGGGCGTGCCCGAGCCGAGGCGCAAGCGCGCGGTGACCTGCGCGTCGTTCTCGAGGTCGTGGACGTCGGCGAGCTCGAGCATGATCAATAGACCACCCTGCTCGATGGAGTCCTGCACGAGCCCTTCCACGGCGCCGATGCCGACGGTCTCGAACAGGGGCACGAGAGTGGCGAGCTGATTGTCGACGCCGGGCTCGCCGTCGGGGCTCGTGAAGTCGGGTTTGCGGCAGGTGGTGGCGTCGGCCGTGTCGCTGACGCGGCCGTCGAGGTCGAAGCCCGGGGCGATGCCGGGTGCGTCGCTGCGGGTGAAGCCGAGGGTGTCCACCGCCGTCAGCAGTGTGATGCCCTCGCCCTCGGGCGCTTCGGGTGTCTCGGGGGTGTCCGGCGCCTCCGGTGTGTCGGGGCTCTCGGGTGTCTCGGGCGCCGGCGCCGAGACGATGGGCCGGGGTCGTCCCGAGGCTGCGCCGGGGCTCGACGTGTCTTCCGACGCACACGCGACGAGCGCGGCGGCGCACAACGGCAGCAGGGCACGCTTCATGTCAGGCCTCCACCGCGGAAACACTGGTCGTGGTGTAGCCCTCGCCGGCGCCGAAGGCGGGCAGGTCCATGCCCATGGCCCGACAGAGGGTGAGGAGCACGTTGCTCGCGCTCTCGCCCGAGGGCGAGCGGTAGTGGACGTCCATCGCGAGTGCGCCGCCGGCGCTCCCCGCCAGCACGACGGGGAAATCCTCGGGCGAGTGTGTCTTGCCCCAGGCGACGTCCGAGGTGCCGAGCACGACGGTGTGATCGAGCAGGGTGCCGTCGCCCTCGGGGATGGCATCGAGCGCTTGCAGGAACTCGGCGAAGGCCTCCATGCACTGGATGGTGATGGCGTTGACCTGCGGCTGGTCCCCCGGCTCGTCGTGCGTGAGCTGGTGGTGCCCGGCGGGGATGCCGGGGAAGAGCACGTTGTTGACCGGGTGTGTGTAGAACTGGCTGAACACACGCGTCTGGTCGCAGGCGAGCGCCATGGCCAGGATCTCGGCCTGGATGCGGTTCTTCTCGCGGAGCTGCGGGCGTCCCTCGATGTCCGGGTAGGCGGGCAGGGGCTCGGTGGGATAGGCGCAGGCGGCCAGGTTCGGGGGGTCCTCTTCGAGGCGGCGCAGGCGCTTCTCGATGGCACGCAGGCCGTCGAGGTGCTGTTCGAGGCGCTGCCGATCACTCGCCCCGAGGCGGCCCTGAAGGCGCGCGACGTCGCCCATCAGGGCGTCGAGGACGCTGCGCTCGACCGGAATGGCCGGGTCGACCATCGCCCCGTCGCCGGGCAGCCGGAATCCGCCGCCGAAGATGCGCGCGAACAAGGCGGCGGGCTCGGCTTCGGGCGGGTTCTGACTGTTGGGTCCGTTGAACGACAGACCCCGGGAGGGCAGCGCGGCGCTCTCGAGCGAGGAGAAGCGCGTCTCCTGCCCGATGCCGGCGGCGATGACCTGATCGATGCTCGGGCCGTCGAAGGTGTAGTCGTTGCCGGACTTGAAGAGGGGCCGGCCGGAGAGCATGCCCGCCGCGGTGGCGAAGTGTGGCTCCACGTTGGGCACGAGGATGCGCATGCCCGAGACGATGGAGAACTTGCCCTTGAGCGGGGCGAAGGGGACGAGCTGCTCGGAGAGCGTGAAGCCCCGGCCCTCGTTCGGCGGGACGAACTTCTCGGGCAAGACACCGTTGCCCCAGAAGAACAGACCGAAACGCTTGGGGAAACCACCGGCGTCCTGCGCGAAGGCGCGCCCGCGGCCGAGCATGGCTTCGAGCAGGGGCAGGCCGACGGTGACGGCGGCGCCGCCGAGCAGGCCCCGCAACACGGTGCGTCGTGACAAGGGCTTCAAGGCGCGTCTCCTTCGGGGGCGGCGGGGGCGGCGGCTTCCGGAGTATCCGCGGGCTCGCCGACCGTGCGGAAGCCGGGGCTGAGTGCGACCGCTCGCAAGAGGCCGCGCAGGCGGCGACCGCCGGCGTCGAACTCCGCGGCGAGCCGCGCGAGCTCGCTCTGTTCGCCGGCTTCCGGCAGGTGCCCGCCGGCGTAGGCGTACACGGTGCGGACGGCACAGGGGGCGAAATCCGGGTGGTCCGCGATGACGGCGGCCAGGGAGACCGGGCCGTCGAACACGTCGCCGTCGATGTCACCGCTGGCGTCGATGGGTGCGTTGTTGTCCGTCAGGCGAAAGCGGCCGATGCCATCGAAGTTTTCGAGCCCGTAGCCCGGCGGATCGATCAACACATGGCAGCCCGAGCAAGCCGGATTGGCCTGGTGCGCGACGAGGCGGTCCTTGAGGGTGCGCGCGTCGGGCGAGGGCTCCGGGATGGCCGTGTTCAGGTTCGCGGGCGGGGAGGGCACGGCCTGACACAGCAACTGCTTGCGAATCGCGATGCCGCGCCGGGTGGCCGACGTGGCCGAGGGGTGGGCGTGCAGCGCCAGGAACGCCACCTGCCCCAACAGACCCGCGCGGGGGCCGTCCTCGGGCAGGTCGATGCGGCCGAAGCCCTCGTCCGTGGCCGCCGGCACGTTGTAGATGGCCGCGAGGCGGCGGTCGACGAAGGTCGTCCGCGTCGTCAACAGATCGCGGAAGTCGTGATCCTCGTCGAGGAAGAGATGCTCGACGAGGCGCAGCGTCTCTTCCCGGGCGGAGGCGCCGAGATCGGCCGAGTAGTGACGAAAGATGTTGGGATCTTTGGAGAGTTCGTCGAGGGCGTACAGCTCGAGCCACTCGGCGAACAGATTGCGCACGCCGTCGCGCAGGCGCGGCGAGGTGAGCATGCGGTCGATCTGCGCGGCGAGGCCGGCCGGCTCGGTCAGCTCGCCAGCGGCCGCGGCGGTACGCAGGGTTTCGTCGGGCACCGTGTTCCAGAGGAAGAACGACAGGCGCGAGGCCATCTCCCAACTCGTGTACCGGCGGGCGGCGGGGTCGTCCGGCCGCGCGGGATCGGGCTCGCCGAGCTCGACGCGGTAGAGGAACGACGGCGACGCGAGGAGCAGGGTCAGGAGCGTGCTCGCCGAGACGGCGGCGTCCCCGAGGGCCTGCCCGGCCGCGCGGGCGGCGGCGACCAGGGCGGCGCGTTCGTCGGCGGTGAGCGGGCGACGCCAGATGAGCGCGCCCTGCGTGTCGGCCAGGCGGTCGAGGCAGGCGGCATCGTCGGGCGTCGACGGGAAACAAGGCAGCCCGTCGCGGCGCTCGGGCGCGACGAGCTGCGCGGCCAGGGCCTTCGCGCCCTCGTAGGCCTGCTCCACGCCCCGGGGCGAGAGGCTCGTCACCGTGCCACCGATGGCCCGCAGCCCCTCGACGGCGACGTCGGGTTCGAGGCTCGACGGCGGCGTGACGTCGGCGCCGAAGAGGTCCCGCACCGCGTTGTGGTACTGCAGGCGCGTCAGGCGGGGCAGGCGCGGGGCGGCGGCCTCGAGCTCCGCGGGGGGGGCCTCCGTCGGGGGCGCAGGCGCTTCGGCGCCGCCCGACGCGGACGGGGTGAGCGCCCGGTCGCGCGGGGCGCCGGCGCCGTCGTCGCCCGTCTCGCAGGCGGCGCACAGACCCGCGGCGAACCCGCAGGCGAGCAGGGGAAACGTTCGGTTTTTCCGCATGGCCGGGGACGATAGCAGACGCGCCGGGCTGCGTGTAGGCGAACCGGGGCGCGCCAGAGACATGACGGTCGTGACGGCGCCTTGGCACGTCCCGCCGACGCATTCGGACCCGGGCCGCGTCATCGACGCACGATAAGTCCTTGAAAAGACGTCTCTCTCGAGCTTGGCACGGCGCTTGAAGACACGAGTCGCCGACCCTGACCCGAGGAGTGTGCGTGACCGTCCGTTTCGATTCGACTTCGGCGTCGACTTCCACGACCCAGATCCGGGCTCGGACCCGCGCGGGTACCGATCACCCCGGCCGCGTGATGCTGGTGTTCAGCCGGGCCGCCGACGCCCGCGACGTCTCCCGCTGGCTGACCGACGCGCTCGACATGGATCTGACGGTCGTGCGCGACTTCCGGGTGGCGCAGAGCCTGCTGCTCGCCGCCGGTCCGGGCCGCTTCCGGGCCGTCATCGCCGAGAGCGACCTGCGCGGCGGTACCGGGCTCGAACTGCTGAGCCGGGCGAAGAGCCTCGACGGCGCGGTGACGACGCTGCTCGTGTCGCGCTTCGCGACCGAGGCGCTCGACATGCACGAGATGTTCTTCGTGGACCATCACGTCCCGGCGGGATTGCCGGGGGAGCGTCTCTGCGACGAGGTGCTGCGCGCTCTGGGCATGTCCCCCGGCGTCGCCCGCGGCCTGCCCCGAGCCGTCGCTACGCGTGACGTGATGCACCCCGCGCCCCTCGCCCCCGCGGCGATGACCGGCCGCCCGGCCTTCGCGGAGCTCGCCGTGCGCGAGGTGGCGCACAGCCCCGTGCCCCCGCCGATGGGGCCGGTGACCTGGGGCAACGAGCTCGGCTCCGGCCTGTGGCGCGTGCGCTCGGCGCGGTGAGCGGCGCTACGGCCGGGGCTCGAACGGATTGCGTGTCGCCAGCGCCGGAAAACGGACGAAATCCCGGTCGGCGGTCCACAGCAGCCTCACTCCGTGGGACAGGCAGATGGCCGCAATCCGCGCGTCGTGGACCATCGGCCCGACGACCTGTGAGTCCTGAAGCAGGCGTGTCAGCCGGTCGATGTGATCGGGTCCCTCCGAAAGGAGCGTCAGCGTGGGCGACGCCCGCCACGCGTCGATCTGGTCGAGCGCCTGAGCGACCGTACTCGGCGGCGCGAAAATGCGCGGGTGCGTGGCCTTGGCATAGAACTCGTGCAGGCAGGGCCAGGGGATGCCCCAGGGGGCGTGCCCCTCGGCGAGCGACCTGATCAGACCCGCCGCCGCGCCGTGCCACGGCGAGTCCCGGCGATGGGCGTGGACGAGGACGTTCGTGTCGACGGCAATCAAGCGGGCCCGTCGTCGTATGCGAGCTCGCGGGGGAGCGCCCAGACCTGGCCCTTCACGAGCCCCGTGCCGTCCACGGCGGCGTCCCGCAGCACGAACGCGCTGCGCTGCTCGCGGCGCTCGAGCGCGATTCTCAGGCCCTCTTCGACCAGCGCGCGGAATGTGATGCCTTCCCGCGATGCGACGTGTTTGCCCTGCTCGAAGAGGGCGTCGGCGATGTCGATCGTCGTCTTCATATGGGTACCCATATCAGGTACCCCGCCGCCGGGTCAACCGATGGCCGTCCCCGGCGGCAGCTCGCCCGGCACCGTCAGCAGCTTGAGCCCGGGGCCCTCCCCCGCGGCGAGCAACATGCCATTGCTGACGATGCCGCGGATCTTGCGCGGCTCGAGGTTGGCCAGCAGAACGACCGTGCGCCCGACGAGGTCTTCGGGCGCGTAGGCGACCGCAATGCCCGCACAGAGTGTGCGCGGTTGCGCTTCGCCGGCGTCCACCGTCAGGACGAGCAGGCGGTCGGCGTCCGGGTGGCGCTCGGCGGTGAGCACCCGCGCGACGCGGAGGGCGAGCTTCGCGAAGTCGTCGTACTTGATGACCCCGGGGACGGCGGTTTCGGGCTTGGCCGCCGGGGCCGCCGGGGTCGCAAGCGTGGCAGAGGCGGGCGCCGGGGCCGCCGGTGTCTGCGTCTCGCCCTTCGGCTTCTTCGACCCGGGCGCGGACCCGGGCGGGGCGGCTTTCGCCTTCGCCGGCGCGTTCGGGGTCTCTTCGCCCGGTGCTTCCACGGGCTTCTCCAGGCGGGGGAACAGACCCTCGCCCGGCTGTGTCACCAGGCCGGCGGGCAATAGACCCCACGTCGCCGTCGCCTCGAGCGTCCGCAGCTCGGCCGGGACACCGAGACGGTCGAGCAGGGCGGTCGCCTTGTCCGGCAGGAAGGGCAGCGTCAGCGTGCCGACGATGCGCAGCGTCTCACACAGGGAATACATGACCTCGCGCAGGCGGGCCTTCTTGGCGGGGTCGCGCGCGAGCACCCACGGTGCCGTGCTGTCGACGTACTTGTTCGCGGCGCGCACGAGCTCCCAGATGGAAGACAGCGCCCGTTGCAGCGCGAACTCGTCCATGGCCCTGAGGACCTCGGGGCGCATACCCTCGTAGACGGCGCGCAGGACGTCGTCGTCGCGATCGGCCTCGCCCCGGGCCGGCACGATGCCGCCCTCGTATTTGGCGAGCATCCCCAGCGAGCGGCTCGCCAGGTTGCCATAGTCATTCGCCAGGTCCCCGTTGATGCGGTCGACGAAGCTCTTTTCACTGTACGAGTTGTCCGTACCGAACGTGCCTTCGCGCATGAGGAAGTAACGCAGACAGTCGCGCCCGTAGGTGCGGGCCAGCGAGATGGGCTCGATGGCGTTGCCGAAGCTCTTGCCCATCTTCTGCCCGTCGATGCCCACCCACCAGCCGTGGGCGAACATGCGCTGCGGCAGCGGCCAGCAGGCGGCCATCAGGAAACACGGCCAATACACGGCGTGGAACCGGATGATGTCCTTGCCGAGCAGGTGCAGGACGTGCGGCCAGTAGCGGCGGGAGAGCTCGGTGTCCGGGCCGCCGAGCGCGCTCATGTAGTTCGTCAGGGCGTCGAGCCACACGTAGACGACATGCTTCGGATCGGCCGGCGAGGGCACGCCCCAGGTGATGCTCGTGCGGCTGATGGAGATGTCCTGCAGGCCGCCCTCGACGAAGCGCAGGACCTCGTTGTAGCGGCTCTCCGGGCGGACGAACTGCGGATTGTCCCGCAGGTGGGCCAGCAGTTTCGGCCCGTACTTCGACAGCCGGAAGAAGTACGAGGGCTCCACCGTCCAGGTGACCGCGTGCCCGCTCGGCGCCTTGCCGTCGACGAGCTCGTCCTCGGTGAAGTAGGCCTCGTCGCCGACGCTGTACCAGCCCTCGTACTTGCCGAGGTAGATGTCGCCGTTGGCCTCCATCGCGCGCCAGAGGTCCTGCACGACGGCCTTGTGCCGGGCATCCGTCGTGCGAATGAAGTCGTCGTAGGTGATGCCGAGCTCGTCCCAGGCGGCGCGGAAGAGGCCGGAGGTGCCGTCGACGTGCGCCTGCGGCGTGATGCCCTTCTCGCGGGCCGACTTCTCGACCTTCTGCCCGTGCTCGTCCGTGCCGGTCAGAAACCGCACGTCGTGCCCGGCGAGCCGGTGCCAGCGGGCGATGGTGTCCGCCGCGAACGTCGTATAGGCGTGCCCGATGTGGGGCGGCCCGTTGACGTAGTAGATGGGCGTCGTGAGGTAGATCGTGCGGGGGGCGGGCGTAGAAGACTCGGTAGACATGGGACCTCGCGCTGAACGGGCCGGTTGCTACCACGGTCGGCCGTGCGTCGCCAGCCCCGAGGAGGGGATGGACGCTGCGTCCGTGCTACGATGGCCCGCTCCATGGAAGCCTCTGCCGCCCCTCCCGAGCCGGTCCGCCTGAGCTTCACGCGCTCGACGCGCGCGTCGTCCGCCCGGACGTGGTCGGTGCTCGCCGACACCGACCGCCTCAACCGGCTCGCCGGACTGTCGTTCACCTTCTCGGCGGAGACCTCGGGGGATCCGCTCTCCCGCGGTACCGGGGCACAGCGCCACCTCGGGCTGACCCTGCGGTGGCAGGAGCGCCCGGTCGAGTTCACGGCCGGCGAGGGCTTTCGGATCGAACGCGACTACGAGAACGGGCCGGTCTCCCGGGTCGTCAACACCCTGCAGCTCGAACCCCACGCGGACGGGACCCGCCTGATCTACGAGGTCCTGCTCTGGCCGCGGGCGGCCCTCCTGCGGCCGCTGGTGAAGGCCGACGTCGCCGCGACGGTCCGGCCGGGCCTGTTTCGCGCGTTCGAGGCGCTCGTCCGGGCGGTCGACGAAGCGGCGGACGCGCCGGACGTGCCGCCGCCGCCGCTCGACGCCGCCGCTGCGCGGTCCCTCGCCCTGCGGTCGCGGACACTCGAGGACCGCGAGGTGGCCGCGGCGCTCGTCGAGCACCTCCGGTCGGCCCCGCTGACGGACCAGACGTCGATGGCGCCCCGCGTCCTGGCGCGGCGGTGGGGTCTGCCGGTTCCGCGGGTGGTCGCCACGCTGCTCGAAGCCGAGGAGGCGGGGCTTCTGGTCCTGAACTGGGTGCTGGCGTGCCCGGCCTGCCGGCTGCCGGCGCCGATGCCGCGGACGGTGTCGCTGCGCCGCCGCGCCTTGCACTGCGCGAGCTGCGACCTCCGCTTCGACGCCGCGATCACGGAGTCGATCGCGCTGACGTTCCAGCCCGCGCCCGGCATCCGGCGCGTCGTCGCCCAGATGCGCTGCCTCTCGAGCCCGGCGCGCATGCCGCACCTCGTCGCACAGCGTTCGCTGGCCCCCGGGGCCGAGGCGGACTGGTCCGTGGATCTCACGCCCGGTGTCTATCGGCTCTGCAGCCTGCCCGAGCTGGACGTCGTCACGCTGGTCGTCGGCGCGAGCGAGACGCGCGGCACCCAGACGATCCTCGTCGGTCCCCGGGTGCTCGGACCGCCGACCGTGCGGCTGCGTGCGGGGCGGACTCACCTCGCCCTGCGGTCGAAGCACGCGGGTGTCGTCACGCTGCGCCTCGAGCGCATCGAGCGGGATCCGGACCGTCTGACCCTCGGCGAGCTGCTCGCCTGGCGGCTCAGGTGGCCCGCGGCGGCCGCGCCGGCGAGGCGTGTGTCGGGGACGTCCTGAAGCGGGCACGCGCCCGGGCCCTTCAGACCTCCACCGGCTGGGTGACGGCCTCGTTTTCGGCCGCCGACGACCTCGCGACGGCTTGTGAAGCGCTCGAAGGGGCGTCCTGGCTCGGCGTCGCCGTCGGTTTCGGTCGGGCGCTCGAGCTCGCGGGGCAGGACGACCGCATCGTCGCCGGGCCGCTGGTGCAGGACGTGATGGGGCTCGCCGCCCGGGCCGCCCCGGGCGAGGTCCTGGTCTGGGCGCCGGAGCGCTGGCCCGCCTCGGCCACCCCCGCGGCGTTTCACCTCGCCTCGGCCCCGACGCCGGCCGGGGACCGGGCGCTCTCCCCGGGCGAGGTCACCGGGCCGCGCCTCTTGCCCCCGAGACCGGCCGGCCGACCGCTTCGGCCGGGCGACGTCGTCGACGAGCGGTTCAAGCTCGGCGAAGTCCTGGGCACCGGCGGCTTCGGCGTCGTCTTCGAGGCCCTCGATCTGCGCACGGGGCAAGAGGTCGTGGTCAAACTGCTGAAAGACGAGCGTGCGCGCGACGACGAGGCTGCGCAGCGGTTCTTCGACGAAGGGCGTCTGGCCGCCCGCCTTCGCGGTCGCCACGTGGCCCGCGTCCACGAGTGGGGCCTCGCCGACGACGGGCGCCTCTTCATCGTCATGGAGCGCCTGACGGGGCGGGAGCTCTCGCTGGTGCTCCGCTCGACCGGGCTGCTCGACCCCGTGCGGACGCTGCGCATGCTCGCCGACGCGCTCGCCGGTCTTGCGGAGGCGCATGCCGAGGGGCTCGTTCATCGGGACGTGAAACCGGGGAATCTCTTCGTGGTCGGGGAAGGCACGCCCGACGAGCACGTGAAGCTCATCGACTTCGGGATCGCCCTCGATCGCACGGGGGCCGTCGTGTCCATGGATCGCGAGGGGGTCATCGTGGGGACGCCGGCGTACGTGAGCCCGGAACAGGTGCTCGGGCGGTCGCTGGACGGTCGCAGCGATCTCTACGCTTTGGCCCTCGTGGCGCATACGTGTCTGGCGGGCGCCGTCCCGTTCGTGGGCGAGACGCCGTACGAGCTCGTCTGGGCCCGCACGGTGGTCGCGCCGGAGAGCCTTGCGCAGCGGGCTCCCGGGCCCTTGCCCGACGGACTGGCGGCGCTCGTCGACGCGACGCTCGCCCTCGAGCCCGACGCCCGGCCCGCCTCGGCGGAGGCGATGGCGCAGCGCGTGCGCGCGCTTCTTTCGGAGTTGGGGGCGCCGGAGTCGTGGCGTGCCGCCTGGGCGGGGCTGTGCGGGGCCGCCGATCCTACGGAGCGATTCACCCGGCGTCTCTGACGTCGTGGCCGTGCGCGCTTCGGGCCGGGCTCAGGCCGGGGCGTCGCCGCCCGATGGGGTGCCGCCGCCCCCGCCACCGCCCGGTTTGCGCCGGCGACGGCGACGCTTCTTGCGCGGGGCGCCTTGCACCTCCGGCGCGCCCGTCTCTTCGCCGTCGAACTCGTCGCCCTCGTCGGCGTCCTCCGCCGCATCCGGGAGGGCGTCTGCAGCCGCCTGCGCATCGGCGATCGCTTCGACGCGGGTCACCGGGCGCTCGGCCGCGGGGCGCTCCGGCTTCGGCGGGCGGGGCGTCGGTGTGGCCTCGGGCGCGACGCCGCGACCCTGGGCATTCCCGGGGCGTCCACCGGGCCGATGCGGGGCGTCACGGCGCGGCGCTGGCTCGGTGCGAGGGGCGGCTTCCGGCCGTGGCGGGGTCTCGCGCCGGGGGCGCTCACTCCGCTCGGGGCGCTGGGCGGGGGGCGCGTTCGGCCGAGGCGGCGACTTCGCCGGGGCGGGCCCCGTCCGCTGCGCGGGCTTCGCCGCCGGCCGGACGACCCGGGGCGCGAGGGTGGCCGCGCGCGCGAGGGGGGAGGCGTCTTCCGAGGCCTCGCCGGCGTCCCCGGCGTCGAGGCCGCGTCCGGCGAGCTCGAAGTCGAGGTGCTCCTCTGCGTCGACGTCCATCGTGTCGACGGTCTCGGGTTCGGTGCTCGCGACGATGGGTTTGCCGTCCCGCTTGAGTTCCGAGACGTGAAAGGTCTCCCACTGACCGTCTTCCGTGCGGACGCGGACGCGCCCCCGCAGGATGTCGAGCTCTTTGATGACGGCCTTGCCGAGGGGGGTCTCGACCGTCTTGCCTTCCTTGGGTAGCCCCTTGCGCGCCTCGGCGTACTGTTCCTGCTCGTAGGCGAGGCAGCTCATCAGCCGACCGCAGGCCCCGACGTGTTTCTGCGGGTTGGGGGAGAGCCCCTGCGTCCGCGCATGCTTCGGGCTGACCGGCGGGTACGACGGCATGACGCGCGCGCAGAGTTCGCGGTGGCACCGGCCGATGCCACCGATCTGTCGCGCCGCTTCGTGCGGGCCGACCTGCGTGAGGTCGATCTGCCCTTGAATGCGCCGTCGCAGCTCGGCGAGCAGGTTGCGAAAATCGACGCGCTGGTCGGACCAGAAATAGAAGACGGTGCGCTGCTGGAGCGCGCTCATCTCCACGTGCACCGGTTTCATCGGCAATCGCATGGCGACGATGCGCTCGCGGAAGAGCGTGAACGCCTCGGTCTCGCGCTTCGACACCCGCTCCGCCGTCTGCGCGACCTCGTCGGCGGTCATGACCTCGAGCACCGGCATGGTTTGGGGATCACCTTCGGGCACCCGGAGCGCGGGCGCATCGACCACCGTACCGAACGCGGAGTCGCCGGGGACCTTGAAGATCACGCGGTCGCCCACGTCGACGAGCGCGGCGTCGGGGACGCGGACCCAGTGATGAAGCCAGGGTCGGCCCTCGTGGCGGACCCGGGCGAGGCGCACCGGACGGCTCGGGAGGGCGGCGCCGGGGGCGTCCGGGTCGTCGTCCTCGACGAGGAGGTCGAGCAGGGCGTCGTAGAGCTGGTTCGAGAGGGCGTCGGACATGGGGCACTCAGCGGTCGGCCAGGCGCAGGAGGAGCGTCTCGAGCGAAAGACGGGTGTTGGCGGCCCCGTCGATGCCTCGCTCGGTCTCGTTGATGCGCTCGAGGCGCGAGAGGACTTCGGTCTGGGAGAGCGCCGCCGCGCGGGTGCGCAGGCGGTCGACGAGGTCGCGGTGGACGAGCGCGTCCGTCGGGACGCCGGCGTTGAGGAGCAGGAGGTCGCGGTACCACGTCCGCAGAATCTGGAAGAACAGGGGCAGCTCGGCCTTCTTGGCGGCGAGGTCCTCGGCGAGTTCGAGCACCTGTGGGATGTGGCGCTTGCCGTCCGGGTCGTCGGCGCGCGCAATCAGCACCTCGCGGTCGGCGAGCAGCGCACTCTCGGCGAGGGCGAGACCCTTGCCGATGCTGCCCTCGGCGAGGCCGGCCAGCAGATCGGCATGCGCCCGGTCGAGCCCCGCGCGGTCGGCGATGAGCTCCGCGACGAGGGAGCGGTCGAGCGGCGCGAACCGCACGCGCTGGCAGCGAGAGAGAATCGTGGGCAGAAGCAGGTGGGGCGCAGACGAGACGAGCACGAAGTGGGTATCCGGGCCGGGCTCCT
Organism: Myxococcota bacterium; assembly: GCA_023150895.1. Classification (GTDB taxonomy): domain Bacteria; phylum Myxococcota_A; class Bradymonadia; order UBA7976; family UBA1532; genus CAINDO01. The sequence goes on from JAKLJY010000079.1 coordinate 12,791, forward strand.
CGAGCGTCTTGAGCAACGCGTTGGACGTCGCCGGGTTCATGCGCTCGGCGTCGAGGATGAGCACGACGCGGCGGGCCCCTTCGAAGCTCTTGAACGAGAGTGTCTGTTGCAGCTCGCGGACCTGCTCGATCTTGATCTGCTGTTCGAGCGTGCCGTCGCCGCTCTCCTTTTCTTTCCGACGCAGGACGTGGAGGTCGGGGTGTGCGCCGTCCGCCGCGCGAATACAGGCGCTGCAGCGACCGCAGGCGTCGCCGTCCGCTGCGGGCGCGTGACACAGCAGCGCGCCTGCCATCGCCCGGGCGGTCAGGCTCTTGCCGACGCCGTCGGGCCCGGCGAAGAGATAGGCGTGATGCAGACGTCGACCGGACAGGGCGCGGAGCAGCGTCGCAATCGCGCGCGGCTGCCCCTGAATGTGGGCGAGCGTCATGGCCCGGTGGCCGGCCTCAGAACGTGTACTCAACGTTGAGGTTCAGCACACCGATGGAGCGCTCGTAGGTGCCGGCGGCGTCCGGCTGCAGGGACGTCGGCGACTTCAGGCCGGTCTGCGGCACGCCGTTCACCCGCGGCCGCGGGTCGATCTCGCGCGAGAGGTAGAAGATCTGCGTGTACGTGCCGGCGACGGCCAGCGTGTCATCGAGGAACTGCGCGCGGGCGCCGAGGGCGGCGCTGACGTCGTTGAAGTCGGGCAGGGCGGGGTCGATGGTCTCGTCCGGCACGGCGTTGCCGTCGTACCCGAGCCCGGCGTAGAGCTCGAGGGCCGGGTTGAGGAAGTACGATGCGCCGGCCCGCACGGCGACGGCGTCCTCCCAGTCGCGCTCGAGGTTCTGGACGATGACCGAGCTGTCGATGCCCGGCTTCGGATCCCCCTTCGAGTCGAGGGCGCAGGCGTCGTCGGCCGCGGACTTCGTCAACAGACACTGCCGCTCGAAGACGCTCCACCGCGCGAACTCGCCGAAGAGACGGACCTCCCACGTGGGGTCGATGCGCCACTTGCCGCCGAGGCGGATGACGTCCGGCAGCTCCTGCTCGAGCCGCACGGCCTGTGTATTGGACTTCTGACCGTAGTAGCTGAGCTCGAGATCACCCTCGAGCTTCATTTTGCCGAAGCCCGGCTGGCTTTGGTACGAGGCGCCCACGGAGATGTCGTCGGTGGGCTTCCACAGCAGGCCGCCGCCGAGCGAGAAGTGTTTGCCGGAGACGTCTACCCGGCTGCGGCCCTCGAAAAGGCGCAGCTTGTCGTCCGCGTAGCGCTCGGCGACCTCGTCGTGCCCGCTGACGTTGCGGGCCCGGATGGTGTGGACCTCGCTCATGATGAAGTTCACGCCGAGGCCGAAGCTGAGGCGGGCCGCGGGGATGTAATACGCCCCAGCGGCGGTGACGTAGAGGCTGCGCAGCGAACCTTCGATGGACCACCAGCGCTGCGAGCCGTCGGCCGCGCCGTGAAAGACCGGATCGCCATCGAAGCCGCTCTGTTTGTCCCAGACGGACGCGCCGCCGAAGGGCGCGTAAAAGCCGAGGCCGACGCCGAGATTCTCCACGCCGAAGTTGCTGACCAGGCCGAGGAAGGGCGCCGCGGCGATGTTGAACAGCGTGCTCTCGCCCGAATTCGTGTCGAGGCGGTCCGCCGGGGTGCCGGCGCTCGAGCCGTCCTGCCCGATGAGGGGGTAGACGGACGCCGGATCGCGGTCGAAGCTGGCCTTGACCCACGCGAGGGTGCCGTCGACGTAGAGCTGCGTGCTGCCCGCGAACGCCAGCCCCGCCGGGTTGTAGTACATCGCGGTGGCGTTCTCGGTGGTCGGGTGGCCATGCTCACCGCCGAACCGGGCCGTGAGGAAACCGCTGGCCATCGCCGGGAGCGGTCCGACCAGCGCCGCCGTCGCGACGACAATTCCGAGGGGGCGTCGATTCACTTCCGTGCGCTCCGATTGACAGGCCCGATTCGGGCGTCGCAGACTGCGGCCGACTCCCCTGACGCAGACGTTCCGCGTCCGGCCGACCCAGGACAGGCCCGTACCATGCTCCGATCCCTGCTGTCAAAGCGTTCGGCGCCGGCCTTGATGGCCGCGCTCTCCCTCGTGGGCTGCGCCGATCCCGAGGCCGCGATGGACGAGTTCATCTCGAACACGCCGGTGCGGGACGCCGCCCTCGACCTCGCCATCGCCGACACCGGCGGCGTCGACAACGTCGAAATCGAAGGTCTCTATCTCTTCGGTCTCTCGACGTTTCTCCGGCCCGACTACCCCATTCTTTTCGGTGCGACGGTCACGTATGTCCCGGCGGACGCGCCGACGGCCGAAAAAGCCGGCCAGATTTCGCTCATCTTGCAGCCGCTCTACTGCAAGAACGAGGGCGGTCCGATGCCGAACTGCACTCGGGAAAACGTCGGCGACCCGCTGCCCACCTTCGTCTTCGATGTGGCGGAAGACGGCCGGTTTTCGGCCGATCTGGGCAATGTCACGGTCGCCGGCGACTCCAACCCCGTTTCGGGGCGCGACATCGTCGCGACGCTCGTCCTCCAGGGGTTCGTCCGCGAACGCGAAATCTGCGGCGGCGTGACGGGCGCGGTTTCTGCACCCATCACCGCGCCGCTCGAGGTCGGCGCCAACCGCTTCGGCACGGTGTACCTCGGGGCCATCGGCGACACCGTCGACTACAAGACGGGCCCGGTCCGTTACGACTGCTCGCCGATTGGCGAGGGCGCAGGCGGCGCAGGCGGCTCGGGGGGCTGACCGGCAGGCGGCCCGGCGGGCCCATAGTTCCGTTCGACGCCCATCTGCGTTACACAGCGCAGCATGCGTAGATTTGCCCCGTTCATCGCCCTCGCGGGCCCGCGTCGCAACGGGCCCATGCTGCTGTCCGTGGTCCTCTGGGCGCTCTGCGTCGTGGCCTGCGGTCGGGATCGCCTGCCCGAGGCGCTGCCTGCGAAGGCATCCGCGGAACGAGCGGTCGTGGTCCTCGTCGATGGCCTGACGCCGGCGCTGCTCGAGGCCTACCTCGGCAGTGCGTCGTCGCGCCTGCCCGACCGCGCACTGGCGACCTGGCTCGTCCCGGGCCCCCCCGACGGGGGGACGCGGCAGTACGCGACCGGGCAGGTTCACGCGGCCCTGCTGCCGCTGCCGGCATTGCCGGAGCCGAGCGCGGCCGCCCTGCTGACGGGGCGCAATCCGGGCGCCCTGGGCGCACGCGATCCCGGGGACGGGCTGCCGGCCGACGCCGTCCACCTGGGGACGCTCGTCCCGCGTGCCGTGGTCGTCGGCCTGCTCGGTACGCCCGGTCTCGAATCGAACGACGCGGATCGCGTCACGCTGGCCCGCGAGGCGTCGGCGAAGTTCGGGGCCGACGGGGCGCGCCTGATGGTCGTGCGGCTCTCGGGTCTTTTCGACGCGGTGACGACGCGCGGGCTCTCGCACGGACCGACGGCGCTCGCCCGCGTCGACGCCGAGCTCGCCCGGCTGCTCGCGCCGCCGTTCGACCCCGAAACCACGCTGCTCGTCGTCACGTCCGGCGCCGCCGCCGGTCCGGCCGCGACGCAGGCACCGCTCAACCCCGGCGACGTGGCCCGGGCGCTGGGCCTCGCGCCGGAGGCGGTCGTCCCGACCGGCGGGCTCCTGCGGGTCCGCGGTCTCCCGCCGGAGAAGGCAAGGGTGCTCGCCGAGCTCGCACCGGCCCGCGAAGTGGTGCGGCGCACGGCGACGGGGCTCGAAATCTGGGATTCGGACCTCGGGCGGTCCCGGGGTCTTCTGCCCGACGAGCTCGCCACGGACGACGCGCGTCGTCGCCTGACGGAGTGGCTCGCCGACGGGGAGTGGGCGGCCATCGCCGATCGCGCGGGGGGGCACGAGTTTCGGCGGGTCGGCGAGGACCCCGCGCGGGTGGGGATGGGTGGCCTCGCGGCCAGCGAGTCTCTCGTGCCCGTCGTTTTCGCCGGTGCCGTCCCGCCGGGTCCGTCGCGGTCCATTGCGCTGACGGACGTCGCGCCGGCCATCCTGACGCTGCTGGGGCGTGACGCCCCGCTCCCGGGCGCGTCGGCTGCGACCGAGGAAGGCCTCGCCACGCTCGTCGCGGTCACGCGGCGCCCCCGCTCGGAAAATCGCGTCGATCGCGGCCACGTCGTGCTGGAGCGCGGGGTGGGTACCGGCATCGAGGCGGGGCTTCGGGCGCAGACGCTGCCCGTGCGGCGCCGGTCCCTCGGCGAAGGGCCTCCCCTCGCCGACGCGGCCCTGGCGGCGACGCTGGCCGAGGCCCGTGCGGTCGTGGCCGCCGAGCCGCCGCGCGTCATGGTCGACACCGCGCTCTTCGGGTCGTGGGGCGGGCCTTCGGTCGTCACCCTGCCGCTCGACGGGCTGAACGACGACGCCGCCGTCGCGCGCATCGGAACGGCCGTCCGGCTGGCGGACGGGCTGAGGGCGTTGCAGGGCGGTTTGCACCCGCGCGCCGCCACGCTGCTCGCTCGCGTCGACGATCTCCCCACCGACGTGGAGCCCTGGCGCGCGGCGTTCCGGTACTGGGCCGACCGCGCCGCCGCACTGGCGCTCGGCGGCGGCAAGGGCATGCCGACCGCGCCCGCGCTCGGCGCCTCGGCCGACGGCGCGTGGCTCGGCGGTCTCCTGGCGGTGTTCGAGGCGCTCACGCCCGGTCCCGACGAGGGCGCGACGACGGGCGCCGCGCGCCTGGGTCGGCTGCCCGCCTCCGCGGGATGGACGGGCACGCGCGCGACGCTGGCCACCCACCTCCGTACGCTCTTCTCGACGCCCGACGATACCGCGTGCGTTCCCGCCGACGTCGGGGCACGCCGCGCCGCGCTGATGGCGGCGGCGGACGGGTTCGGGGGCGTCGGGGAGGCGGGTCTCGCCGCACGGGCGTTGCTGCAGGTCCTGCGCGAGTCACGGCCCGGGCCGAAGGGGCTCTCCGGCCCCGAGACGGTTCGCCTGCACGAGCGTCTGGTCGCGACCCTCTCGTCGCCGGCTGCCGGTCACACGCGGCTCTCGACGGCCCGCGGCGCGCTGGGCCTGCGTCTGTTCGCCGCAACGCTCGACCCCGAGCCGGATCCCCCCGCGCTCGAAAGCGCCCTTCTATCGCTGACCCGGCTCGCATTGCTGCAATTGCAGCAGGAGATCGTCGACGACCGCGAGGCCGGGGCGGCCGACCGCAACGCGGCGCGCGCGGCCTCGCTCCTCGACGGCACGGGCGCCCGGGAGCCGGCGCTGCTCGAAGCGACGGTGCAGCTCGCCATCGATGACGACGCCGACGTGCAGAGCCGGCTCGTCGCTGCGGTCCTCGGCTCGGGACTCAACCTCGGCGCGCTGTTCGGCGGACAGGCCGCAGAACACCTCGGGCGCCTTCAACGGATGCTGGACGTGGCCGCGCGCCCGTTGCCCGGCGCGGCCGGCGCGACGCCCGAAGCCCGGCTCGTCTCGGCCATCGCCGACGCGCTCGGATTCGCGGTGGGGACGCTCACCGGGCGTCCGGCCCCGCCGCCCTTCGCCGCACGGGACCAGCTTGCCGCGCTCGACCTGACCGCCCTGCGGACGCAGGCGCTCGCCGTCCGGGACGCCGCGGGGGGGGACGACACGCCGCTGCCCCTCTTGGCGTACGGGCCGTTCGTCCACCTGGCGGTCGAACTCGAACTGGCGTTCGCCGCGGCCGCCACGGGTCCCGAGGGGCCGCAAGCGGCGGTGCCCCACCTGCAGGCGGCCGTCGACGTCGCCGCCCGACTGGCGCGCGCCGAGGCGGGCCGGGCCGGTGTCGAGGCCGACTTGGGGCCCCGCATCGACGCGCTGGCTACCGCCCTGAAGGCGGCCGTGCCATTGATCGTGAACCCGTCGGACACCACCGGGTTGCAGGCGGCGCTCCTGGCCATCGACCTGACGCCGCCCGGTCCGGGGCAGGGTCTTGCCGGTCAGCTCGTGGCGGCGACGGCCTTGCTGGCCCGGGACGCGGGGTATGCGCTCGATCTCGCCCGGCGCGGCAGCGCGGCCGACGCGCGGCTCGTGGCGGGGGGCACGGCGCTGACCCGGGCGCTCGTCGACGCCGCGGTGGCGGCGGGCACCTCGCGGGTGGCCCGGGATGCGGCGTTGCTGCTCCACGGAGCCCACGCCGCCCTGGCCGATGCGCCCCGCTATTGGCCGGATCTCTCGCCTTCGACCATCCTCGCGCGCAGCCCCGCGGCGCGCGCCGCGCTCGCCGACGTGGCCCGGGGTCTGCGCGGCGGACAGGACGACGCGGCGCTTCAGGCCGCCCTGCGACGGGACGATCTCGGCGTGTTCGTCCGGGATCTTCTCGCGTTCGCGGCCCTGAACGTCGACGCGCTGGCCGGTCTCGCCGGCCCGGGTGGCCCGGCCCGTGCCGCGGCTCTGCGGGCCAGGCTTTCCGCGCACCTGGAAGGGCGCCTGGCCGGGCTCTCCGGTGGCGCACCGGGTGAGGGCCGGCGCGTCCGCAGCCTGCTGCTCTGGGGCCTGGCGACGCTCGCCGCCGCCGACGGGCGCGTGGAGCGCGCGGACGCGTGGGCGGACGCCGCCGCGAAGCACCTGCTGGAGACCGGCGAAGCGCACAACGCCTGGCTCTATGCACTCGAGGCCCACTTCGCCCGGGTCGAGGCGGGGCGTCCCGATCGCTCCGCGCTCGAGCGTGCAGCGGCCACCTGCCCGGGGCAGGCGTGGCAACTGGCCCCCGCCCGTGCCTGGTGGCCGGCCGATACCCCCGCGGGGACGGCGCTGGATGCCCTGTCGGCCTATGTGTCCGAGGCGCGGGCGCGCTCGACCGGCGGCCTCGAACTGGCCGTTCACCTCCGGGCCGCCGAGGGGCACGACGTCTACGAATTCCGGCTCGGACAGTCGCTGCCGGCGATGCTGCTCGGCAAACGCAGCGGCACGTTCAACCTGGGGCTCGGGGCGCAGGCCAACGCCCACGACGAGGTCTCCCTGGACTGGGGGGCGAACCCGGTGGGCAACCCCCGCGACGCGGCGTTGCGCGCCTGGCTCCTGGCGGCCTGGAACGCGCTGGAGGCCGACGACGACGTGGCGCTCGACGCGGCCCTGGGTCGGCTCGTGACGACGCTGGACGCCGCCGATCCGGCCGTCTTCGGGTCCGAGGGGGCCGAGGGGCTGCCGGCCTTGCTTCCGGGCCGTCCGTCGACCCTCGAACCGCTGATGATGGCCTGGGTGCTGACGATGGCCGGTGCCCGCGGGCACTTCGCGCTGACGGACCACCTCTGGAGCCGGTGGGTGGCGGCCGTTCAGGCCGGCGGTCCGGACGAGGGGACGTCGGGGACCGACTTCGGGACGGTCGCGCTCTGTGAGGCTGCGGGGGGGGCGTCGCCCTATGCCTGCACCGCGCCCCGGCATGCGGAGCTGCGTCTGCGGGACGCCGCGGCGGTCCGGTCGCTCGCCCGGTGGGTCGCCACCGAGGTGGAAGCTCGCCTCTCCCGGGCGTCGGGGCAGACCCCCCCGGCCGGCGCCGGCACGGGCGCCTTCAAGGCGGCGCGCAAGGCCGCCCCCCGGCTGCTGCCCGCCTGGACCGAGACGCTGGCGGACGCGCGCACGGGGGCCCGAGGCGCGCCGAAAGCCGCGCCCCTGCCGCGACTCGCCGAGGCCACGTTCATCGCGACGCACCACAAGATGGCGCCCCGCGAGGCGTTCGTGCGCATCCACGAGGCCGGCGGCGTCTGTGAGGCCGCCCTGCGCGCCGTCATCACGGAGCTGCCCGCCGCCGATCCCGAGGCGGTCGCCTCGCGGTGCGGCGCGGGCCCGCTCTACGTGATCGCGCTGATTGGCCAGCCGAGCGGCTCTCCCGGCGAGCTCGTCGCGCGGGCCGGGCGGGCCATCGGTGCCCTGCGCTGGCTCGGCCCGAGTCAGGGCGAGGCGTGGGCCCGGGGCGTGGTCGACCGGGTCGAGCAGATCGTCTTCCACCCCGAACCCGAAATGCGGGCCGCCGCGCGCGCCCATGCGCCGGTCCTCATCGAGGCCGCCCGCGCCGCGCGCCTGACCATCCTCGCGGTCACCCTGCGGACGTTCACCCTGGCGTCGGCCCTGGTGGAGGGGCGGGCGCCCGCCGAATCGGCCGCCGCGATCCTGAGCGACGCGCGGGCCGCGGGGGTGAGCGGCACGCCGGCGACGGTTCTGCTCAAGCGTCTCGTCTTCGATGGGGGAGCGGAGGCCGAACGGCAGCGCCTGGCGGCCGCCTTCCTGGTTGCCCCGTCGGGCGCGGCGGCTGATCCGGGCGCCGCGCCCCCCGCCGGGAGCCCTTGATCCGGACGCCCACTCAAGGCGAGATTCCCACCGCCCGATTTGTGGGGCGTCTCGCCGGTGCGCGTGAATTTCGGCGACGCGGCGTGCGTCGCGATCACGGTCGTCTGCGGTCTCGATTGACCAACCTCGAGTTTTGAAGATCGTTCAATGACTGGCGTGTGACCCTGAGAGTCACCAAGGAGGAGAAGAGAATGGCACGGACCCACTGGGGGCGCTTCGGCGCCGTGCTCGCAACGGGGCTGCTCGTGGCCGCCTGCGACAAGGCGGATGACGCGCTCGGCCTGGTCCCCGACTCGGGGATCATCGACCAGATCACGAACGGCGGCGTGGCCAAAGGCGTGGTCAAGGACATCTACGGCAACCCCGTCGAGGGCGCCGAGATCCTCGTCTACACCTACTCGCAGAACCTCGATCACTTCTACCGGCCCGAGGAAGTCCCCAACCCGGACGACTTCAAGGATCCGACGACCTACAAGGTCAAGCTCGACATCGGCTCGCTCGTCAACGATGGCAACCCCGAGACCGTCAAGGGCACCACGGACGCCGACGGCAAGTTCGAGTTCGACAAGGTCCCGCTCGACGGCATCATCCTCGTGGCCCGCAAGAACGGCTACGCGGTGGACATCGCCGGCGTGAACACCGAGGACGGCACCATCAGCATCGACAGCGTGCTGAAGCCCACGGAGGTCAACACCGAGGCCTTCACCTTCGAGCAGAACTTCACCCTCGCGGGCGGCCCGCCCCCGTTCGCCGACGAGCCCAACGTGGTGCCGCCCGACGTGACGCCCGTGCCGCCGCCGCCGGCCCCCGAGCCCCCGCCGGCCCCCGAGCCCCCGCCGCCGCCGCCCGCGCCCGACTGCGTGGTCAGCGCCGACTGCGGTGCGCCCGGCGAGATCTGCCGCGCCGGTGAGTGCGTGCCCGAGTGTACCGAGGCCACGGCCGAGGTCGACTGCGGCCCCGGCAAGGCCTGTCGCGAGGGCGCCTGCGGCCCCGAGTGTTACGGCCACGCGGATTGCGCCGACGGCGAGATCTGCGACGCGGCCTCGCTGACCTGCGCGCCGGCCGAGTGCACCCAGGACTCGGACTGCGGCCTCGGTCAGTGCAACGGCGAGGAGACGCAGCACGGGTACTGCGCGCCCACCTGCACCGACGGGGGCGGTGAGTGCGACGCGACCAACCAGATCTGCGACCTCAACCTCGGCGGCTGCCGGTTCGAGTGCCTCGCCAACAGCGACTGCGGGGGCGACACCCCGCTGTGCGCCAACAATCACTGCGCGCCGGCCGAGTGCGACAGCGACGAGGCCTGCCTCGCCGAGGGCAAGAACGGCGGCTACTGCGTCGACTTCGCCTGTCAGCGCGAGTGCGAGGACGACGCCGCCTGCAGCGACCGCAACATGGTCTGCGACGTCACGGCCTTCCGCTGCAAGATCGAGTGCGTCGCCGACGGCGAGTGCGAGGGCAACGCCAACGGCCCCATCTGCGAGAACAACCGCTGCGCCGCGGCGCAGTGCGACAGCGACGACGCCTGCCTCGCCGAGGACAAGAACGGCGGCTTCTGCGTGGCCAACCGCTGCGTGCCCCAGTGCGCGCCCGACGGCGACCTCGCCGGCGCCTGCGGTGATGCGAACGCCGAGTGCCCCCGCGCCCGCTGCATCCTGCCCGATCCGAACGAGCTGCACCCCCCGACGGAGGCCGGCACCTGGAAGTCCTTCCTGGTCAACGGCCTCGACGACGCCCTCATCGTGGACGCCAGCGCCGGCTCCGGCCTGATCGGCGCGGATGCCCCGCTCGCCGAGAACGGCGGCGTCGTGCGCCTCGTCGGTGAGGTGAACGAGCCCACCGCCGGCGACGTCATCGCCTTCCTGCGCGTGCAGGTCGGCGACAGCCACTGCAGCCCGGTCGCCTACGCCCCCATCAGCGTGACGTTCCCCATCTGGCTGAAGGACGGCAAGATCAACAGCGACAAGGGCGCCTTCCAGGAGTGGTTCGTGCTCGGCGCCTACCAGCAGCTCCAGCTCGACCTCGACACCGAGATCGGCAACGGCAACGAGAGCAACCTCGTGACCGTCGCGGACCGCTGCGCGCCGGACAACACCAACGACACCCCGAGCTCGGCCCTGAGCATCACGCTCGGCTGGGACAAGGACAAGGTCGACGCCGACCTGCACATCTGGAACCAGGACAACGAGGAGACCTTCTACGGCTCCCGCCTGAACGGTGAGCGCCGCCGCTCCAGCTACGGCCGGATCGACGTCGACGACCGCAACGGGTACGGCCCCGAGGTCTTCTCGCTCAACCCCGAGGTCACCTCCGGTGTGTACGTCGTCCGCGCCCGCTACTTCGCCGGCCCGGTCGCCACCCCGACGGCCGACTTCCAGGTGCGGGTCATCCGCAAGCTCGACGACGGCAGCTTCGCCGACGAGACCTTCACTGCCACGGCCAACCGCCGCGCCGGTGCGGAGTCCGGGTGGGTGGACATCGGCGTGTTCAGCATCGGCGCCGGGGCGCAGGCCATCGCCGACGAGACGCCCTGACCGAGACCTCGCCCGGCCGGGCCTGAACCCGGCCTGACGGCGCTCCGCGACGCCGCCCTTCTCACGAGGGGCGGCGTTTTCTTTTTCAGCCCTCGGCGGCGGCCGCGCGGGCGGCCTCGACCCAGCGGATTACACTCTCGAGGCCCGCGGCGACCCCGCTCGTGAGGTGCAGACGCAGGGCGCGGCGCCCGTGGCGGCGCAGGGCCTCGAGGTCGCCCGTCGCCTGCGCCATCGCCAGGGTGCCGAAGTCGTACTCGCGCCCGGGGATGGGCAGTGGCACCGGATCGTCCGCCGTGAGGAGCACATAGACGCCCGTGTTGGGTCCACCCTTGTGCAGCTGCCCGGTCGAGTGCAGATACCGCGGCCCGTAACCGATGGTCGTCGGCACGAGCCCGCCGTTGCCCAGGGCGGCCCGAAGGCGGTCGAGCGCGGCGGCGACGGCGTCCGTCGGCGGCAGGTACGCCAGAATCGAAACGGAGTCGCCGGGCTGCACCCGGGCGAGGTGCGATGCGACGACCTCATCGGGGTGCGCATACCGCCGGGCCGTGGCGAGCTCGGCATCCGCGAAGGCGTCGACCCCATCGTCGGAGACGACCGCGGCCTCGGGGGGCAGGTGCTGGTGCGCCGCAAAGAAGTCGAGCCGCTCACGGGTGAGGTTCTTGGCCTCCGTGACGTTGGGCTCGTCGAACGGGTTGACCTGGAGCACCGCGCCGGCGACGGCCGTGGCCATCGACCACAGGAAGAACTGACCGGCGAGATCGGTCGCGTCCGTGCAGCGCAGCGACATGACCGGCTGCCCGGCGTCGATGAGATCGCCCAGGACGCTGGGGAGATCCGGGCCGACGTGCACGAAGAGGCGGTCGTCCCCGTAGAGCGTCGCCGGCGCGAGGGCCTCGCCGGTGATGGGCAGCACGCCGACGCCGGCCTTGCCCGTGCTCTCGGCGACGAGCTGTTCAATCCAGGTGCCGAGGCTGGCGAACTGCGGATCGAGCAGGAGCGTCAGTTTGTCACGCCGGGCGCGCTCCGCCTCGCCGAGGAAGGCCCCGAGGTACGCCCCGGGGTTCTGGTCGCAGCAGGCGTCGGGGCCGCACAGGGCCTGCATCGTCGCCGCGCTGGCCAGAAATCGGTCGAGATCGAGCCCGAGCAGGGCCGCCGGCACGAGGCCGAAGAGCGACAGCGCCGAGAAACGCCCGCCGATGTCCGCCGGGTTGTTGAACACGGCCCGGAAGCCTTCGCTGCGGGCGAGCTGGTCGAGGGCGGTCCCGGGATCCGTGATGGCCACGAAACGGCTCGCCGGGGCGCCCTGCCGGAAGTGGCGGTAGAGCGCGTCGACCTCGATGGTGCCGCCCGACTTCGACGCGACGATGTAGAGCGTCGTGTCCCGCTGCCGTTCGGCCGCGCGGACGGCGGCCGGGACGGTGGTGTCGAGCACCTGCACGTCGAGGAACCCCGGGGCCACTCCGCCGCAGCGGCGGAGCACCTCGGCACACAGGCTCGAGCCGCCCATGCCCAGCAGGCGAACCGTCGTCAGACCCTCGGCGCGCGCCCCTGCGACGAGGGCCCGCACCGCGTCGAGCTGGTCCCGCACCGAGTCGGGTGCACCGAGCCAGCCGAGGCGGTTGCGGATCTTCTCCTGCATGCCGGGGTCGGACGTCCAGATGGACGGATCGCGATCCCAGAGGCGGATGCTCCAGCGTTCGCGTTCGGCCGTCTCGAGGCGGCGGGTGACGGGGAAGTCGCAGGGGCCGAGGGCCGTGAAGCACCCGGTGGCGATCTCGGTGAGTCGATCGGGGGGCGTGTGCATGGCCGCGGTGTAGCACTGCCGGGCCGGACGCGCTAGGGTGCGCGCGATGTTCCGCTCTCTCGATTGGCCTGCCCGGGCCGCCGACCGAACCCGGGGCCGCCGTCCCGCTCGTTTCGCCTCGCTGCTGCTCGTCGGCCTGCTCGTCTGGCTCGCCTCGGGGGCGGCACTCGCCGCCGACCGCCGCGTCGAACTGCTGGTCTTCAGCCCGGGCGACGACGTCTTCGGGCGCTACGGCCATGCGGCGCTGCGCGTGATCGGCCCCGGCTCGGCCGATCGGGTCTTCAACTTCGGCATCACGGACTGGACGAAACCGAACTACATCCGGGACTTCCTGACCGGCCGCGTGCGCTTCTGGGGCAACGTCAAGCCGTGGGAGCGCGCTCGCAAGAGCTACGTCAAGTGGGATCGGACGATCGTCCGGTATCCGCTCGAGCTGACGCAAGACGAGGTCGACGGCCTCGTCGCGCGCATGGAGCGCGACGTCCTGCCCGAACACCGCGAGTACGTCTACGACACGTTCCGTGACAACTGCGCCACGCGTCTGCGCGATTACCTCGACACGGCGACGGGGGGGGCCGTCCGACGCAGTCTGGCCGACGACCCGCCCGGACCGAGCTACCGCGAGGACGTCCGGGTCGCGTTCGCGGCGTACCCCGGCCTGCTGCTCCTGACGGAGATCATCCCCGGCCTGCCCCTCGACGCGCCACGTTCGACCTGGGAGCGCATGTACCGCCCGGCGGTGCTCGGGGACGCCATCGCCCGCGTGCAGGTCACCCGGGGCGGCGTCACCCGACCGCTGACCGCAGGGCCCATCGTCGACCGGCAGCGCGACGGCCCCGAGCCGCTGACCGGCTGGCCGAACCTGGGTCAGGCCATCATCGGTGCCGCCGCCGCGCTGCTGCTCGGGTGGGTCGCGGCCTTTCGGGGGCGGCCCGCGCGCGCGCGGGCGACCGTGGCGCTCGTGCTCTGGGCGCCGGCCGTGGCGCTCAGCCTCCTGCTCACGGTCGTCGCCGTGGGGACGATCTGGCCCGACATGCAGCAGAACTGGCTTTTGCTGGCGCTGCCACCGACGGACCTCGCGCTCCTGCCGGCCCTGCGCGCGGTCCGGGCCGGTCGCCCGCCCCGGTTCGCCGGCGCGGTGCGGGCCTACCTGGTGTTTCGCGCGGCCTCGAGCCTGGCCCTGGCCGGGCTTGCACCGGTCGTCGACCTCTTCGCCGGCCCGCTGCCTCCGCGCCTGCTGGCGCTCGCCGTCGTCGCGGCGCTGTGGTCCGCGTTGTTCGTCCCCGCCGCCGCGACGACCGCCGCCGGACCCGTCGGGGCCGAACCATGACCGAACAGTCGCTCTGCGTCACCGAGAAGCGCACTCCGAAGGGGTGGATGTACAGCACCGTGGCGCTCGCGCTGCGCGACGGGGGCAGCGTCGTCTACAACCCGACGCGCCTGCTGCCGCCGGCCGCGCACGAAGCCATCCTGGCGGTCGGGCGCCCGCAGATTCTGCTCGCCCCCAACCACTACCATCACAAGGGCCTGAGCGAATTCAGCGAGCGGTACCCCGGCGTGATCGCGGTGTGCAGTGAGGCCGCGCGGCCCCGTCTCACCCGGCAGACGCCGGTGCCTTTGCTCGGACTCGATCGTCTCGCCGACCGCCTGCCGACGGGGGCGCGCCTTCTCGAGCCCCCCGGGACGCGGCTCGGGGAGACCTGGCTCGTCGTCGACGGACAGGACGGTCCGGTGTGGATCGTCTGCGACGCATTCTTCAACGTGCCGCGGCACCCGCGCGGGACGATTGGCCTCTTCGCTCGGCTCTTCGGGCTCAGCGCGGGCCTGCGCATCGGTACGACCTGGAAGTTCGTCGGCCTGCGCGACCGCGCCCGCTACGCCGAGTGGGTGCTCGCGCGCTTGCACGAAGCCCCGCCGGCCGTGCTCGTTCCCGCGCACGGTTCCCCCGCCGCCGGGCCCGAGCTCGGCGCACGCCTCATTGCGCTCGTCGAGTCGCGGCTGCTCTGACGACGCACGCCTGCACGGGCTCAGGGCGCCATGCGTCCCGCCAGGAAGGCCGCCGTCATCGCCCACGCCCGCACGCTGGCGACCGCGTCGAAGTCGGCCCGGTCGGGGCAGTGGAAGCCGTGCCCGACGTCGGGGTAGAGCGCGAGCGCGTGGTCCCGGCCCGCCGCGCGCAGCGCATCGGCGATGAGACCCACGCGGTCGAGGGGGATGAACGGATCCCGGGCGCCGAAGTGAAGCAGGACACCGCCCGTGATGTCGGCCGTGCGCTCGACGGGGGGCGGCCCGAACGGCCGGGGATCGACGGCGATCCCCCCGCCGTAGTAGCAGACGGCGGCCCGCAGCGAGCGCGCGCAGGCGGCCCGGTAGGCCAACCGCCCGCCCATGCAGAACCCGAGCACCGCCCGGGCGTCGGGCGCCCCGTGGACCGCGACGCCGTGTGCGAGGGCCGCGTCGAGGTCCGCGAGCATCGTCTCGTCCGTCTGCCCGGCGAAGGCGGCGCGGGCCCCGGTCAGGTCGCCGTAGTCGAAGATCCGGCCGTCGAGGAAATCCGGGGCGACCGCAACGTACCCGAGGGCGGCGACGTCCCGGGTGACCGCCTCGATGTGCGCGTTGACGCCGAAGATCTCCATGGCCACGGCGACGACGCCCCGGGGCTCCCGGTCGGTGGGCCGGGCAACGTACGCGCGTCGGGTGCGGGTGTTCTCGAAGGCGGCCGTGACGGTGTGCATGGGGGCGGGATCTCGCGCGCGACGGGCGTCGGCGTCAAGCCCGGGCCGCGCGCTCGATGGCCGACCGCAGCGCTTCGTTGTCGAACGGCTTGCCGAGGCAGCGCTCCGGCCGCTCGTCGATGAACGCGCGCAGCCGCGGCGTGAAGGCGCCCCCGGTCATGAACACGAAGCGCCCGGCGAGTTCGGGGTGGAGCCGTGTCGCGGCCTCGAAGACGTCCGTACCGGAGAGATCGGGCATGACCAGATCGCAGAGGATGGCATCCCACGGGCCGTCGTGCAGGGCGCGCTCGAGCCCGGCGCGACCGCCGACCGCGACCTCGACCGAGCGTGGGGCCAGGATGCGCTCCACCGCGCGGCCGACCAGCGGTTCGTCGTCGATGACGAGCACGCGGAAGTGCGGCTCGGCCGCCCGCGGGGCGGGTGACGCCGGCCGGTCGCGGTGGGCGGGCCGGGGCGTCGGCAGTACGACCGTGAAGGTGGAACCCCGGCCGGGCTCGCTTTCCACGCGCAACGTGCCGCCCATCTCGGCGGTGATGGCGCTGCAGATGCTCAGGCCGAGGCCGGAGCCGCCCGCGGCCCCCTTCGTGGTGAAGAACGGTTCGAAGATGCGGCGCTGCACGTCGGGCGGGATGCCGACGCCCGTGTCGTGCACCGTGATCGTGACCCACGCGTCGGCGGGTCGGACGCAGAGCCGAATCTCGTTTTCGTCGGCGCGGCCGTCAGGGATGGCTTGCGCCGCGTTCAACAGCAGGTTCAGCAGGACCTGCGCGACGCGGTTCTCGTGTCCGTCGAACGGGGGCGTCGGCGTCACGTCGAGCACGAGCCGCGCCCGTGGCCGGATCTCGTTCTGCGCCATGCGGGCCGTGAGCTCGACGAGGCGCTGCAGGTCGACGGGGCCGCGCGTCGCCCGCGTCCGCGAGAACGCCCGGAAGTCGCCGACCGTCGCCGTGATGCGGTGCACGCCCTCCCAGGCGTCCTCGAGGCAGTCGACGATCTCCCGGCGAACCACGGGGTCATGGCGGGCGAGCAGCGGCGGCACCTCCTGCCGGAGGACCTCGAGGCTCGAGACGACGTAGGCGAGCGGGTTGTTGATCTCGTGCCCGACGGCGGCGAGCAACATGCCCATCGTCGTGAGGCGGTCCGTCATGACCACCCGGCCCTGGAGACGATGACGTTCGGTGACGTCACGCGCCACGACGACCAGCGCGGCGCCCCCCTCGAAGCTCGGCCAGGGGAGGGCGGTGAGCTCGACGGTGAGTTCGCGGCCGTCCGCTCCGAGGAGGCTGAACGTGCGGGGGGTCGGATCGGCCTCGGCGGCTTCGAGGTCGGCGAGCCAGGCCGTCAGGGCCGGCGCGGCGGCCGGCACCGCAAACGCCGCCAGGCTGCGGTCGAGGAGCGCGGCGGGATCCGCGAGACCGAGCAGGGCGCCGAGGGCGGGGTTGGCGAGGCGGATGCGCTGGCCCTGCTGGACGGCGAGGCCGTCGGGCAGAAGCTCGACGAGGCTGCGGAAGACTGCATTGCTGCGCTGCCGATGCGACTCGACCTCCGCGCGGACGTGCTCCGTGATGTCGGTCCGCACCGCCACGACGCAGTCGATGGCGCCGTCGGCGTGCAGGACGGGCGTGAAGACGCAGGCCTGCGGGTAGAGCTCGCCGTTCTTTCGTCGGCTGAGCATCTGCCCCCGCCACGTCCGGCCTGCCCGAATCTCGCGGTCGATGGCGTCGTAGAACTCCGGGGCGTGCTGCCCACCCCGGAACAGCGCGGCCGGCGTGCGGCCGACGGCCTCGTCCCGCGTGTACCCGGTCATGCGCTCGAACGCCGGGTTGACCCACTCGATGATCGCGTCGCGGTTGCAGATCTCGATGGCGTCCGCGGCATGGGCCAGCGCGACCGCGAACCGGTGCTCCTGAGCGCTGCGTTGTCGCTCGAGGCGCGAGACCGTCGCCGCCAGGATCGGGCGCAGGATCCCGAGGATCGGGGCGGCGCGTTCTCCCGGGCCGGGCGAGAGCCAGAGCGCGGCCCGGGGCTCTTCCGCGGTTTCGGGCACGAGGCGCTCGAGTTGCCCCGCCGCCGATGCCGGTCCCGTGGCGAAAACGTCGTCGTCGCCCGCCGCGACCGCCAGGGGCGCAAAGGACCCGTCACGGAGGCGAGCCGCCGCGCGCGCCGTCAGGGGGCCGTCCGGGGCGGTGCCGGCGACCGCATGCGTTCGCGGGCTCGGCGGGCCGGAGCGGGCCAGCGGCAGCACCGCCACGCTCGTCAGCCCCAAGTGGTCCCGGAGGGCGGCGACGGCCGAACCGAGGGCCTCGCCGGGCTCGACGGCCAGCGCCAGCGCGCGGAAACACGCGGCCGCAAACGCGAGGTCGTCCGTGTCGGACGCGTCGGTGCTCGCCGTTTCGATGACGTGCCGTGTCCCCATGCCGGTCGATTCTCTCAGGCTTTCGACATCAAGGGGAGAGGTCTCCCTCCACTCACGGTCGATTTCGCGGTATGCCGCACTGCGGGAAGTTTTCCCGACCTCTGACCCGTTCATGCCGGCGATGCCTGCTGAACTGAACGAACGTTCAATTTCGATGGGACGTCCCCCCAAGCTCCTCGGCCGCGACACGCGCCGCGTCTTGATGGACTCGGCGCTCACCTTGTTCGCCGGTCACGGGTATTCCGGGGTCGGACTGCGAGACATCGCCCGCCTCGCCGGCGTGCGCGAGGGTGCCCTCTATCACTACTTCACCGGCAAAGAGGACCTCATGTCGGCGCTCGTCAACGAGCACCGCGAGGTCTTCGTGCACGTTCAAACGCTGATCGCCGCGCCCATCGTCGACCTGCAGGCGTGGCTCGCCGCCATCGTGACGGCCATTCTCGACGAGTTCGCCGATCCGACGGAGCAACTCGTGTACCGACTCCTCATGCAGGATGGCGTGCGGCTCGCCGAGCAGGGGCAGCTCAACCTCGAGGAGCGCATCGGCGCCCGGATGGAGCTCGGCGAGCGCTTCGTGCGCCGCCTGTTCGACGAGGGACACGCCGAGCCCGGCCCGGTCGAACCCCTCGGGGCCCTCTTCTTCGGACCGCTCATCCTCTGGCGCAAACTGCTCCTGTGCGCGCCGGACAGCCCGCTCATCCGCGACCGCGAGACGTTCGAACGGCAACACGTCATGTACTTCTTGCGGGCGCTCCGCCCGAGCGGGGCCGAGGCGCGGCCATGAATCGACGACGCTTCGTCCGTTGGGTTCTCATGGCCGGCGTCGCTGCCGGGGCGGCGTACTGGTTCTTCGGTCGGGACGACGACGAGCGGGGGAAGGGCGCCGCCCGCTACACGACGTTGCCCATCGAGCAGGGCCGCATCACCGCGAAGGTCACGGCGACGGGCACGCTGTCCGCCCTCGTGACGGTGCAGGTCGGCAGTCAGGTCTCGGGTCGATTGCAAGAGATCCTGGTCGACTACAACAGCGAGGTGAAGAAGGGGCAGGTGCTCGCGCGCATCGACCCCCTGATGTTCACGGCATCCCTCGAACAGGCCCGCGCGAACGCCATCGCGGCCCGCGGCAATCTGAAGAAGGCCCAGGTGCAGGCCGTCGAGGCGCAGAAGCAGTTCGAGCGCATCGAGTCCCTGGCCGCCAGGCAGTTCGTCGCGCAGGCGGAGCTCGACACGGCGCGCGCCAACGCCGAGGTCGCCCGCGCGACCGCCGATGCGGCCGAGGGGCAGGTCGCGCAGACGAAGGCCGCGCTTCGGGCGGCGGAGATCAACCTGAGCTACACGACGATCGCCTCGCCCATCGACGGCATCGTCGTCTCGCGCAGCGTCGACGTCGGCCAGACGGTCGCCGCGTCGTTTCAGGCGCCGACGCTGTTCGTCCTCGCCGAGGACCTCCGCAAGATGCAGGTGAACACCTCCGTCGCCGAGGCCGACGTCGGGCGGCTCGTTCCGGGCATGGCGGCGACCTTCACCGTGGACGCCTGGCCGGGCGAGAAGTTCCAGGGCACGGTGCGCCAGATCCGCAACGCGCCCCAGACGGTGCAGAACGTGGTGACCTACGACGCGGTCATCGACGTCGCCAACCCCGAAGTGAAACTCCGCCCGGGCATGACCGCCAACGTCAGCTTCGTGACCGGCGAGCGCGACGGCGTGCTGAAGATTCCCAACGCCGCACTGCGCTTCAAGGCCCCGGAGAGCGTGCTGCAGGCCGCAGCGGCGCCGGGAGCGACCGAACGCGGCGGGGCAGCGGGGGGCGCGGCCGGCGGCAGGCCGCGGGAGGCGAGCGCGGGCGGCTCCCCCAAAGCGCCGGTCCCGGAGGAAGGGCAACGGATCGTCTGGGTGCTGCGCGACGACCGGCCGGTGGCCCTCTCCGTCAAACCCGGCCTGACCGACGGCGTGGTCACCGAGCAGGTCACCGGCGGCCTGCAGGCGGGGGACATGGTGATTACCGACGTCTCGCAGGCCGGCGGCGGAGGCCGGCGCGGCATGCGGCTCTTCTGATGGCCACTCCGGCTCCGGACGCGACCGTCGGCACGGCCCCGCTCGTGCGGCTCGAGGGCGTCCGCAAGGTCTACCCGATGGGCGACGTCGAGGTGCAGGCGTTGCGCGGGGTCGACCTGGAGATCCATGAGGGCGAGTTCGTGGCCATCATGGGCTCGTCGGGCTCCGGCAAGAGCACGCTGATGCACATCCTCGGCTGCCTCGACCGTCCGACGGCCGGCCGGTTCTACCTGCGCGGGCGGGACGTCTCGGGGCTCGACGCCGACGAGCTCGCGCAGATCCGCAACGAAACGCTCGGCTTCGTCTTCCAGAGCTTCAACCTGCTGCCCCGCACGAGCGCGCTCGAGAACGTCGAGCTCCCCCTGCTCTACGCCGGCGTCGGCGGTCGCGAGCGGCGGGCGCGCTCGTCCGAGGCGCTCTTGCGGGTCGGCCTCGGCAGCCGGATGCACCACCACCCCAACCAGCTCTCCGGCGGGCAGCAGCAACGGGTCGCCATCGCCCGCGCGCTCGTCGGGCGGCCGCGGGTCATTCTGGCGGACGAGCCGACGGGCAACCTCGACTCGGGGTCGAGCGTGGAGATCATGGCGCTCTTCCAGGCCCTCGGCGCGACGGGCATCACGCTGGTGCTCGTCACGCACGAGCCCGACATCGCACAGTTCGCCGGACGAGTGATCGTGATGCGCGACGGGCGCGTGAAAGAGGACCGTCGGCAGACCCCCCGCCCGGCGGTGCCCGAGGCGCACCCCGCCGGGGAGACCGCACCGTGAACCCCCTCGAGACCATCCGCATGGCGGTCCGGGCGCTGCTGCGCAACAAGCTGCGTTCGTTTCTGACGACGCTGGGCATCATCATCGGCGTGTTTGCGGTCATCGCCATGGTGGCCATCGGCGAGGGCGCCAAGGTTCAGGTCGAACAGACGTTCGCGTCGATGGGCTCGAACATCGTGATCGTCATGCCCGGCACCTCGACGCAGGGCGGGGCGATGGGGGGCATGGGCTCGATGCCCACGCTGACGTGGGACGACCTCAAGGCCCTGCGCAACGAGGCCTCGGCGCTGAAGGCCGTCGCGGTGCAGATGCGGACGGCGGCCCAGGTGCAGAGCGACGACCAGAACTGGACGACGTCCATCATCGGCTCGTCCCCCGAAATCTTCGAGATCCGCTCGTGGCCCGTCGAAGACGGCGCGCCGTTCACGACCAGCGACGTGGACGTGGGCGCCAAGGTCGCGGTGGTCGGCCGGACGGTCGTCGACAAACTCTTCGGAGCCACCGCCGACGCCGTCGGCCATACGATCCGGATCAAAGGCGTGCCCTTTCAGATCGTCGGTGTCTTGGCCAAGAAGGGCCAATCGGCCATGGGTCAGGACCAGGACGACCAGATCTTCGTGCCGCAGACGACGTGGCAGTCCAAGATCCAGGGCGGGCTGCAGAAGTTCATTCAGGGGGCCATCTTCGCGTCGGCGGTCTCGGCCGAGGCCACCCCCCGCGCGGAGGCGCAGATCAAGGACATCCTGCGCGACCGCCATCACATCGACGTCGGCATGGACGACGACTTCTCCGTGCGCAACCTGAGCGACATGGCCAACGCGGTGGAGTCGAGCACGCGGGTCTTCACGGGTCTGCTGGCGAGCATCGCCGCCATCTCGTTGCTCGTGGGCGGCATCGGCATCATGAACATCATGCTCGTCAGCGTGACCGAGCGGACGCGTGAGATCGGCCTGCGCATGGCCGTCGGGGCGCGGCGGCGCCACATTCTCGCGCAGTTCCTGGTCGAGGCGCTCACGCTGGCCATCGCCGGGGGCATCGTGGGCATGGTGGGCGGCTACTACGCGGCGCAGGCACTGTCGCAGGCCTTCGGCTGGCCGATGCTCTTCCGCATCGAGACGGTCTTCCTGGCGGTGGGGTTCAGCGCGGCGGTCGGCATCGTTTTCGGCATCTTCCCGGCGCGGAAGGCCGCGCAGCTCGATCCCATTTCGGCGCTGAGGTACGAGTGATGCGACGCTTGTCACACCCGGCGCTCGTCGCGGTGCTTCTAACCGCCCCGCTTGCCCGGGCGGCCGAGACCCCGGCGGTCCCCCTGACGCTCGACGCCGCCCTCGAGACGGCTCGCAAACACGCGCCGGCGCTGATGCAATCCCGCGCGGCGACGCGGGCCGCCCGCGCCCGGGTCGATCAGGCCCGGTCGGGGCTCTTGCCGCAGGTGCAGGCGCAGGCGAGTTACGGGCGCGCGACGGACAACTTCTCGGCGACCGGCGCGGCGGCGGCTGCCCCCGGGGCGGGCGAGTCGGACTTCGAAACGCGCGGGAGCTGGCAGTTCGGGGTGCAGGCCACGCAGCTCCTCTGGGACTTCGGTCGCACGACGGGCCGGCGCGACGCGGCGGCGGCCACCGCCCGGGCGCAGGAAATGAACGAGAGCGTGACCTGGCAGCAAATCGCCCTCGAGGTGCGCAGCGCCTTCATCGACGCGCAGGCGCAACAGCGTCTGCTGACGGTCGCGCGCGAGACGCTTGCGAACGAAGACCGCCACCTCGAACAGATCACCGCCTTCATCGGGGCGGGGACGCGACCGCCGATCGACCTCCTGCAGGCACGCACCGCCCATGCGAACGCCCGGGTCGCGCTCGTCGCCGCCGAGAATGCCGCCGCGGTCGCGCGGGCGCGGCTCGACCGGGCGCAAGGGGTCTCGACCCCGACGACGACGCCCCTCGACGAGGCGCTCGTGCCGGCCCTGCCCGGGGAGGACGCCGCGCCGGACGTGCTGCTGGTGGAGGCGGCCGGCGCGTCACCCGAGCTGCGCGCGGTCGAAGCCCGCCTGCAGGCCCTGCGCGAGACGCTGGGGGCGGACGATGCGGGCTTCTGGCCCGTGCTCGACGCGACGACGGGACTCACCGAAGGGGGGCCCGAGCTCGCCGGGATGGTCTGGAACTGGTCGGGTAGCCTGCGAATGACGTGGGCGCTGTACCAGGGCGGGTTGACCACCGCGCAGGTCGAGGCGAGCCGCGCGGAGCTGACGGCTCTGGAGGCCGACCGAGCGGCGCTCACGCAGGCCCTTCGCCTGCGGGTCGAACAGGCACGCCTCGGCGTGCGCGCCGGCAAAGCGGCCCTTTCCGCCACCGAGGAAGCGCTCCTCGCAGCCCGCGAGCGCCTCAGACTCGCCGAGGGGCGCTACGAGACCGGGCTCGGCACCGCCATCGAACTCGCCGATGCGCAGCTCGCGGTCACGAACGCCGCCGCACAGGCCGTGCGGGCGGATCGCGATCTCGCCGCGGCGCGGGCCGAGCTCGGTTTCGCGCTCGGGAGAGACTGAGACCCGTGGCGGAGAACGAAAGCGGACTCACCCCCGGCCGGGTCGCGGACTTCCTCGTGCGCGCCGGGGCCATGCTGCTCGCCAGCGCGTGTCCCTCACACCGGCTCGAGGAGACTCTCTCGGATCTCGCCCGCCGCTTCGGGTTCGTCGCCCACGTGTTCAGCGTGCCTTCCGGTCTCTGGCTGGCCGTCTCGCGACCCGGCGAGACCGATCAGGTCATGCGCATCGCCCGCGTCGGGGCGTGGTCGATGGCCCTCGACCGCCTCGCGGCGGTGGACGCCGTCATCGACGAGGTCGTCGCCGGACGTCTCTCGATGGAGGAGGCCGACACCCTGCTCTCCCGGCTCGACCGTGCACCGCGGACCTACGGGCCGGTGCTGGAGTGGCTCGCGGGCGCCTTCGCCGGCGCCGCCGCCGTCCTGCTCTACGGGGGCCGCTGGTTCGAGGCGCTGATGGGGGCCGGCATTGGCCTCGGCTTCACGGTCCTGGCCGGTTTCATCAGTGACCGCCACCACCTGCGGCACCTGACCCCGTTCTTCTTCGGGGCGCTGGCGGCCGCCGTGGCGTGGCTCGCCAGCATCGTCGAGCCGGAGCTCGCGACGCAGCCGCTCATCGTCGCAGGGGTCATCTTGTTCGTGCCGGGCACGACCCTCACCGTCGGGCTCCACGAGCTCGTGCAGAAGAACCTCGTCAGCGGCACGGGGCGCCTCCTCGACGCCACCATGACGCTCCTGTCCATCGTCTTCGGCGTGATGCTCGTGGCGGCGATGGCCCACCTCTTCGGGTCGACGCCCGAGTTCCTGACCCGGCGCCATGCGGAGACGGTCCCGTTTCCGGTCCTCGTGCTCGCGACCATCGTGGCCGGTCTGGCGTTCTCGGTGCTCGTGGCCGTGCCGCGTCGCTACCTGCTCGGCGCGCTCGGCAGTTGCCTCGTGGCCGGAGGGTTCGTCCAGTTCGCCCAGGTCCACTTTCCGCAGGCGTCGCTGAGCGCGTTTTTCGGGGCGCTCGCGACCGGCCTGTACGCCAACGTCGTCGCCCGGCGGACGGGGCGGCCGGCCCAGATCTTCCTCGTCCCCGGGATCGTCCTGCTCGTGCCGGGCACGTTCGGGTTTCTGAGCTTCGGCCGCCTCTTCGAGGGCGACATCACGGGCGGGGCGAGCGGGGCATTTCAGACGCTGATGGTCGGCGCCGCGCTGGCGACCGGCATCGTCCTGGCCAACGCCGCCGTCCCGCCTCGCAAGTCTCTCTGAGCCGGCGTATCGTCGAATCGGACGAGCAGACGACTGGACGGAGAGAGTCATGCGAATCTCGGCGATTTCGAAGCTGGGGAGCGTTCTGGTCCTGAGCCTCTGGGCGTGCGACGGCAGCACGGACGACGGCAAAGACGCCACCACCGGTGGTCAGAGCGGCGGTTCCGGGGGGGCGGGCGGCCATACGGGCGGCCACTCCGGCGGCGCGGGCGGCGATACGGGCGGCCACATTGGCGGCCATGTCGGCGGCGCGGGCGGCCATACGGGCGGTCATACGGGCGGCCATATGGGCGGTCACACGGGCGGCCATGCCGGCGGCGCGGGCGGTCATACGGGCGGCGCGGGCGGCCATGCCGGCGGCGCGGGCGGTCATACGGGCGGCGCGGGTGGCCACGCCGGTGGCGCGGGCGGTCATACGGGCGGTCACGCCGGTGGCGCGGGCGGTCATACGGGCGGTCACGCCGGGGGGTCCGTCACCCCGCCCTGTGACGGACCGAATCCGCAGGGCTGTCACACGGGCGGCTGCGAGCCGGGATTTCGCTGCACCGATGACCCGAACATCTGCGTGCCGTCGTCGTGTGGCTGCGACGAGGACACCGGCCAGTGGTTCTGCACGGAAGACTGCGGCGGTGGTCTGTGCGTCCCCGAGGCGGGCGCTTGCCCGGGCGAGAACCCGCAGGGCTGTGTCTCCGATGGCTGCCCGGAGGGTCAGTACTGCGAGGTGGACGTCGACACCTGTGCGTCGTCCGGCTGCCTCTGCGACGAGGCCACGGGGCAGTGGGTCTGCCTGCCGGACTGCGGCGGCGGCGTCTGCATGCCCCTCGGTGACACGCGCTGGTACCTGACCTGCGGCGATCCGGTCTGTCGCGGGCATCAGCCCGATCCGAACATCCCCCCCTGCGACGACGCGATGTTCTTCGGCGAGGCCTGCGCCACGCCCGACGTCATGTGCGACCCGATCGACGACTGCAATGCCCGGCTCGTCTGCACCGACGTCGACCCGCGCCTCGGGCCGTGTCCCATCTCGAAGCGTGCCTACAAGGACGACGTGCGTTACCTGCCGCCGACCGAGGTCGACGCCAAGGCGAGCGCCCTGCTGTCCGTGAAGCTCGCCGAATACCGCTACACGCGGGAGACGCCGGGAGGCAAAGCGCACCTCGGCTTCATCATCGACGACGGTGTGCCGGGCGATGCGCTGCGGCCCTCCGGCGATCAGGTCGATCTCTACGGCTACACGTCCCTGGCGGTGGCCGCGTTGCAGGCGCAGGCGCGCCAGATTGCGACGCTGGAGGCGCGCCTCGCGCAGCTCGAGGCCGAACTCGGCGCCCGCTCCGGGACGTGTGCACCGGCCCGCTGAGCGGCCGGCTCGGGGGTCGGCCCCCTACTTCTTGTTGGCGGCCTCGAGCTCTTTGAGGCGCTGGAGCAGCGCTTCGCCGAGGGTGGCGCCAAAGCGCTCCTGACCCTGGCCCTGGCTCGGCGCGCCGCCGGACTTCTCCGGTCGGGGGCCGCGGTTCTCGCGGTTCTCCCGCGGCGGAGCGCCCTCGGGGCCGTCGGGACGGGGGCCGCGGCTTTCGCGGTTTTCCCGAGAGGGACCGCCGTCGGGCCGGGGGCCGCGGTTCTCACGGCTCTCGCGCGGGGGACCGCCGTCGGGGCGGGGGCCACGGCTCTCCCGGTTCTCCCGCTGCGGACCGCCGCCGCCCGTCGGACCTTCGGCGTCGCCTTCGCGGCGCGGGCCACGCGGACCGCCGCCGGGGCCGCGCGGGCCGCCTCCGGGGCCGCGACCGGGCCGGCAGCAATGTTTTCCCCCACCGCGGCACCTCCCGGTCCTCCGCCCTGAGCGGCGGGACCGCCGGCACCGGCACAGGCCCACAGGAAGGCGCAGAGCAACGGCAGC
>JAKLJY010000007.1 GCA_023150895.1 Myxococcota bacterium
CTGCCGAGCGAGCGCTGGTTCCACTCCTTGAACTCCTGCTCCCAGACCTGCTTCAAACGCACGATGCTCGTTGGCGACAGACCCGGTGCGTCGGGCCCGACCAACGCAGCCAGAGCTTCCGAGAAGTCACCGGTCGAGATCCCTTTCAGGTAGAGCCACGGAATCAGCTCGTCGATCGTCTTCGTGCGTCGCAGGTACGGCGGCAAGATATTGCTCGTGAAGCGCAGCCGCTCGCCGGATTCCGCGGCACGTCGATCGTTGACGCGCGGCTGGCGCACCGCCACAGGGCCGATGCCGGTGTGGACCTCGCGCTCGACTGCATAGCCGTTGCGCACGACCAGACGGCGGCCGTGCTCGTCCACGACGTGCCTGAGCTCGTCGATGTACTTCGTCACCTCGACCTCGAGCGCCGCCGCAAGCAGCTGGCGCGCCCCAGCCTGCAGCACTTCCGTGAGAGCGTCCTTCGACGTCGTTGCGCCAAACCGGTGCGGTGTCGTAGCCTCGAACATGTGGCGTATCCTTGCTCCCTTGTTGGGAGCGTTGGGTGTTGGAGTGATGTCCAAGCACCAAGGGTACGCCGCTTCTCTTTTCAGCTCACCGTCCACAACTTCCGGTCATACCTCCGTGCGGGACCGCGGCCCCGCGAAGAGAAGTGGACTCGACACCGGCTCGAGCAAGCGAGCCGTGTCGAACGAGGGTGCCGCCTGCGACGCCCGGAGCCCGGGCCGTTCGCGCGGTGAGGTGAATGGGGAATGCGCCGATCATGCGCCTATCGTGCCTGTCGGGAGGGACTCCAGCCACCGAGGGCGTAGACCAAGTCCTCCTCGCTGACGGCGAGGTCCGATCGGAGGTCGTTCAGGGTCCGGCGAGCCTCGATCAGCTCCCGCTGGGCCTCGAGCAGGACGGTCTGGTCCGCGATGCCGGCTCGCAGCGCGGCCTCTGCACGTTCGAGGTTGGATCGTGCAAGCGTCACGACTTGCTCGTCGTAGAATGCAGCAAGGTCCCGCGCACGCCGAAGGCCTGTGAGAGCGACTCGCGCCTGGTTCGTCGCCACTTGCTCGGCTTGTTCGGCACGAGCCTCCGCGGCTCGAAGAGCGGCCTTGGCCTTCTCGACCTGAGCCCGGCCGGTGTCAAAGATCGGAAGCGTCAACCCAACAGCCGGCCCGACCTCCCCGTCCCCGTCGGCGGCCTCGAAGCTCGCACCGACGTCGACTCCGGGCTTGCCTCGTCGCCACTCTACGGCCGACAGCTCCTGCCTCTTGGCGTCCAGCAGGTAGCGAGCCGCTGCAACGTCGAGACGTTGCTCACGCACGCGAGCTTCGAGGTCCGACTCGACGAGGTCTCCGAGTGCCGCGCGACGCGGTTCAGGCTCCGGAGCTCGGGCCGTCCAGTCCACGGGCGCACCCGCCATGCCCATCTCGAGGACCAGGTCACGCTTCAGGCGATCGAGCTGCGCCGCTTCTCTCTGGACGACAGCCTCGAGTCCGAGGAGTTGTTGCTGGACTCGCGCGACGTCGAGCTCTGTCGCCTCTCCGGCCCGAACTCGTGCCTCCGTGGACTCGATGGACTGCCGGAGCACTTGCGCATCCTCCTGCGTGAGGTCGAGACCTCGTTGTGTCGCGACGATGCGCGCATGGGTCTGGCGAACATTCGCCACGAGTCGAAGAGCACGATCGGAGGCCGAGAGCACGACTCGGTCGAGTTCCGCTTGGGCCGCTCCCTTGCGGTAGGGACGCAACCACACATCCGTGAATTGCTGGACGATGTCCGCGTCGAACGTGGCATTGGCACCCTGGAGCGGCAATCGGAACGCGAGGCCGAGGACGGGATTGGGCAGCAGGCCGGCTTGCACCAAGTCGGCCCGTGCCCCCGCGATCTGCTCCAGCTCGGCTCGCAACTCGCGGTTCTGCCGCAGCGCCAAGGTGGCAGCCTGGTCCGAGGTGAGAGGCGAACGGCCGTCCCAGATGGAGGCGGGCTCGCTCTCTTGATCCCACGCCGAAACGAGTCCTGAGCGCTCATCGACCAGGCTCGCCGCTCGATCGACATCGCGCTCGAACTCGACGGACGCGCAGCTTCCGAGAAGCCACGCGCTCGCGACCAATGCCGTCCACCTTGTTCGTTTCATCTTCATCTCCACTCCACGACGACAGGGCTCGCAGCTCTCCGTGCGGCTGCGAGCCCGGTGGTTCCTCAGTGCTTGTGACCTCCGCCTTCCTTGGCGGGAGCGCCGTGTCCCTCCTTGACCTCGAACACCACGGGCACGGTGAGGACCTTCCCCTTGTGTTGGAACTGGCCCCAGCCCTTGTAGAGGCCGGGCACCTCGAAGTGCGCATGGAAGTGGATGTCGGGGCCACCTTTCTCGTCCGCATGCGGCCTCGCGTCGTGACCAGGCTCTCCGTGCTCGTGACCCCCGGCCTCTTCGCCTTCCTCGTGCGGATGGCTGTGGACGAAGCTCTTCAAATCCTGGCTGATGATCACGAAGTGCCCCATCGCCCCAAGGTAGGGCTCGAGGTCCGCCACGGGCTTGCCGTCCTTCGCGATCTCGAACACCAGCTCGGTCTCTTGCTCGGTCTGGATCGGTCCTGTCGCCTTGAACGCGACGGTATAGCCGTCCACCAACTTGGGCTTGTCGGCGTCGACCCGCAGCGGCACCGGCGATCCCGCCTGCCCCGGCACGGTGAGCGGAACCGACACGACTTGCTGACCGACCGCGGGAGGAGTGAAGTCGTGGTAGAGGACGTAGTCACCGGCGCTCGGGAAGGTGAGCGAGAGCTTGAACGTGCCGTCCTTCTGCATCTGGGGATGCTCGTGCGCGAACCACGACAGGTCCTTCGAGACCGCGAGCACGTGCATGAACATCTCGTGCACCTTCTCGAACTGTTTCGCCGGCTGACCAGCCGGGTCCCGGACGGACAACGTCAGGTTCGCGGGCTTGCCGGCCTGGAGGGCCTCGCTCGGCTTGACCTCGACCGTGAATGCATCGGAAGAGAGCTTCTTCAGGTGCATCTTGCAGACCGGGCAGTCCCCGGGCTTGGGATAGGTCTTCTCGCCCTCGCACTTCATCGGGCACTGGTAGGTGGCCGGCACGTACTTCTGGAGGGTCGCCTGGAGCGCGAGCATCTCTTGGTAGACCTTCTTCGTCGCGTCGAGATTGCCCGAGTCGCCGGCCGTGTCGATCGGCTCGAACTTGTCGGCTAGCGCCTTGGCCGCCAGGTTGATCTCCTTGACGGCCTCCTTGGGCACGCCGGAATCGGCCTTCAGCGCGAGCTGTGCGAGCGACTTCGCGACGTCCCGGATGACCTCCGCCTCGGCGTGCACGGCATCGAGCTTTTTCGTCTCGATGAGACGCGCGATGTTCTTCATGCGCGCATCGATCGCGCGGACCGCACCGGCGTAGTCCGTGGGCGTGCCCTTCTCGGACTTCTGTCCGTCGTGGCCGTGGCCATGCCCGTCCTGCGCCGTTGCGCCACTGGCGAGCGCGAACCCGACGATTGCGACGGCGACGATTCCGAGGATCCAGAGCAGGGGCGAGCGCTTCCTCGCACCGGCGTCGACTTCAGCGGACTTGCAGCAGGACTTCATTTTGCTTCTCCTTCGACTGGGTTGGGTTGAACCTCCGCCGCGACTCGACCGTCAGAACCCACGACGTGGGTTGCGGACTGGCCGTCGATGGCCACTGCGGAACTGGACTGCGACTGAACCTCGCGGCGCTCACTGCGATGCAACTCGGCGAGTCGCTCGGCCGCCTTCCGGCCGAAGTGCAGGAACACCGTTGGCGTGACGAAGAAATCGAGCATCGTGCTCGTGAGCAGGCCGCCGAGGACCACGAGCGCGACCGGGTGCAGGATCTCGCGGCCAGGTTCTCCCTCGGACAGCGCGAGTGGGATCAACGCGAGAGACGACGTGAAGGCCGTCATGAGGACCGGCGCCACGCGCTCCTGGCTGCCGCGGATCACGAGCTCGCGGCCGAAGCTCATGCCCTCCTCGGTGATCAGGTGGATGTAGTGGCTGATCATCAGGACGCCGTTGCGCGTCGCGATGCCGGTGAGGCTGATGAAGCCGACGAGGCTCGCCACACTGAAGTCCGTCCCCGTCAGGTACAGGCTCCCCACGCTACCGATGAAGGCGAACGGGATGTTGAGCATGATCTGCGACGCCACCATGGCCGAGCGGTAGGCGCTGAACAGCACGAAGAACATCGCCACGAGGCTGCCGAGCCCGAGGATCGTGAGCACCCTGGTCGCCTCGCGTTGGCTCTCGAACTGCCCACCGATCGTGAGTGCGAAGCCCTGGGGCATTTCGACGTCCATCGCGATGCTGCGCGAGATCTCGTCGACGGTACTGCCGAGGTCTCGGCCGCGGACGTTGGCTTGGACGACGATGCGTCGGCGCAAGTTCTCGCGCAGGATCTGGTTGGGGCCGAACTGTTCGACGATGTCAGCCACGTCGGACAGCAGGACGATCGCACCAGTCGGTGACAGCAGCCGGACGTCCCCCAGGCGGGCGAGATCCTGCGTCCACCGCTCGTCGAGCATGAGCACGAGGTCGTAAGAGCGCAGCCCGTCGAGCACTTGGCTGACGACTTTGCCCTTCATGACTGCTTCGAGCGTGTCCGTCAGGCTCGCGGGATCGAAGCCGACGCGCGCTGCGGCTTCGCGCTTCACACGCAGGTGAACCTGCGGCACGAGCACCTGCTGCTCGACTTGCAGATCGACGACTCCGGGTATGCCTCGCATCGCACCCTGCGCCTGCTCGGCGAGCGAGCGGAGGCGTCCGAGGTCGTCACCCGAGATCTTCACGACCACCTGTGCCCGCACGCCGCTGAGGAGGTGGTCGATGCGGTGACTGATCGGTTGGCCGATCGACGTGACGACGCCTGGCAGCGACTCCAGCCTCGACTGGATGTCGGCGAATACAGCCGCGCGTTCGCGCAACTCCTTCGGGGGAACGCGTGCACCTGCCGGTAGGCTGGTCGCAGCTCCGTCGAGGTCCTCCTCCGTCCAAAAGTCGACGTCGATCTCGGAGTAGTGAACACCCTCGGCGTGCTCGTCCTGTTCGGCGCGGCCAGTCCGCCTGCCGGTGCTCTTGACCTCCGGGACGGCGAGCATCAGCGATTCCGCCGTGCGCCCGTACTCGTCGGACTGCTTCAGCGATACGCCCGGGTCGGAAAGCACGTTGATGGTCGCGGTGCCCTCGTTGAACGGCGGGAGGAACTCGACGCCGAGCCTCGTCACGAGAAAGGCCCCGACCAGGACCAGCGCTCCGCAAATGGCCAACACCTGCTTGGGACGGGGCAAGGCCACGGCATAAGCCCTCTGTGCGAGGTGCTTGAAGAACTGCAGCACCCGACCGTCCTTCTCCTCTTCCATGCGCTTCATGCGCGGGAGGATCAGGGAGCAAAGCGCCGGGGTCACGGTGAGCGAGACAACGAGCGACGCGAGGATGCTGACGATGTAGGCGATCGCCAGCGGACGGAACAGTCGACCTTCGATGCCGGACAGCGCGAACAACGGGATGAACACGAGCAGCACCACGATGGTGCCCACGACGATCGCGTTGCGAATCTCGCTGGACGCATGGAACACGACTTCGAAGACAGGCCTCGGCGAGGCACTGTGGCGGTTCTCGCGCAGACGTCGGTAGACGTTCTCGACGTCGACGATCGCGTCGTCGACGAGCTCTCCGATGGCCACGGCGATCCCTCCGAGAGTCATCGTGTTGACACTCATGCCGAACGCCGCGAAGACCAAGGCCGTCGCAAGGATGCTCAGCGGGATCGCGGTCAACGTGATGAACGTCGTCCGGAAGTTCTGGAGGAAGAGGATCAGGATCAGGACGACGAAGATGCTCCCGTCCCGCAGCGCCTCGAGGACGTTGTCGACCGCCTGCTGGATGAAATGCGACTGGCGGAAGAGTTCCGCGTTCAGCACCAGCCCCTCGGGCAGCGTGGGACGCAGCGCGCCGAGCTCCTTGTCGATCCGCTCCGTGAGCTCGCGGGTGTCCGCGGATGGTTGCTTCTGGATCGCCATGATCACGGCGGGGGCGCCGTTCATCGAACCCTCGCCCCGCTTGATCACCGCCCCGGCTTCGACGACCCGCGCGACGTCCTTGACGAGAACAGGGCGGCTGCCACGACCGTCGCTGCCGACACGGGTCGCGACGAGGGAACTCTCGATGTCCTCGACGCTGCGGACCCGACCGATGTTGCGGACGACGAGTTCCTGGCTCGAACCCACGAGGAACCCGCCGCCGGTGTTCTGGTTCGAAGCGCCGACGGCCTTCTCCAGGTCTTCCATGGAGAGCCCGTAGAGGCGGAGCTTGTCCGGGTCGGCTTTGACTTGGAACTGCTTCAGTTCGCCACCCATCACCGTCACCTGCGCGACACCCGGGATCGACAGCAGCGCTGGCCTGACGACCCAGTCGGCGAGGCTCCGCGTCTCCATCGGCGGCAGAGTCTTGCTCTGCATTCCGATGAGCATGATCTCGCCCATGATGCTGCTGATCGGGCCCATGACGGGCACGACGTCCGGAGGCAACTTCTCGCTGGCCTGGGCCAGCCGCTCCTGCACGGTCTGTCGAGCGACGCGGACGTCTTCCTTCCAGCCGAACTCGACGTAGACGATCGCCAACCCGAGCCCCGATACGCTGCGCACGCGGTCGACGCCGGGTGACCCGTTCACGGCCGTCTCGATCGGGAACGCGACCTGGGTCTCGACCTCTTCGGGAGCGAGCCCCGGTGCCTCGGCGAACACGACGACGACCGGACGATTGAGATTCGGCAGGACGTCGGTCGGCAATGTGGCGGCGGTGTAGACGCCGTAGGCCATGAGCAGCACGGCCCCCACGAGGACGAGCGCTCGATGCGAGAGGGACAGCCGGATGATCGCGTTCAGCATGGAATCCTTCGCGATCAGTGCTTGTGACCGTCCGAGCCGTGCTCCGGCTCGGGCTGAGTCGGCTTGGCATCGGCGGCCGGTGAAGCCGCAGAAGCAGGCACGGGCTTCGGCCGGACACGCATCACGCTGTACGCGCCGTGGGCCACGACCACGTCGCCGGGGGCGAGCCCCTCCAGGACTTCGACCACACGATCGTCGCCAAAGCCTGGGTGAACGTCCTTCTTGACGAACGCGTCCTTCTCCTTGACGAAGACGAAGCTGACCGAGCCGTCGGAGAGGATCGCTCCCCGCGGAACCACCACCGCGGACTTCTCTTCGCGAAGCACGATGGATGCGTCGACGTACATGCCAGCGCGGAGGACACCGGCGGGGTTCTCCGCATCGATGACGACGCGCGCCGTGCGCTTCACGTCGTCCACGATCGGACTCAGGTAGCGCACCGTGCCGGTGGCGACGACCTCTCCATCGACATCGGTCCGCAGACGGACCGGATAGGTGGCGGTGGGATCGAGGCGCGCGAGCATCGACTCCGGAAGTTCCCCTTCGACCTGCACGATCGAATGGTCGGCGACCTGGAGAATCGACGTCCCGGCATCGACTCCCTGTCCGACGATACCATTGCGCTCGGTGACGATTCCGTCGATGTCGGCGAAGAGCGTGAGGATGCCGCGCTCGCGGGAATCGCTCGTGTCGCCCTGCTCGAGGATGTCGATCTGCTTGCGCTTCGCGTCGAGACCTGCACGCACACTCTCGAGCTCGATCGCCTTCTGCTGCGCCTCCGCCCGAGCGCCGATGGCCACACGGCGCTTTTCGCTCAGGAGGTTCGCAGCGACCGCGCCTTGGTTCTCCTCGACGCGCCCGAGCTCGGCTTCAGCTTGGGCAGCGCGTTCTCGGTTCGAATCGACCTCGACCTGGAGCAGACGGATCTGCCCCTCGAGCTGCACGAGCTCGGCCCGCAGTGCGAGGAACTCTGGCGACGCGACCTCGACCAGGGCGTCCCCCTTCGCGACCCGGTCGCCGACGCGTCCCCGGATGCTCACGATCGAACCGCCGATCCGCGGTGCGAGCACGCGCGCGCGGTCGGGTTGCGTCCGCACGATGCCAGTTACGCGAAGCACCTCGACGACCTCGCCGAAGTCGACCTCCGCTGTCTGGAGTCCGATGAGCGCCGCGGCTTCTGGAGTCACGACGCGCGGGGCGTTGATGTCGAAGCCCTGGGTTTCAACCTTGCCGTGGCCTTCGTGGGCAAGGGCAGGCAAGACGACCACCGCGCCGAGCGCGGAGAGGAGTGCAATGGATCCGAGACCGACGACGAGACGAGAGTTCATGAGCGTTTCTCCAGCGGGTTGACTTCGAGGTCCCTGGCTCGCAACGGGTCTCGTGACCCGGATGCCTGGGCGCGAACAGCAACGAGCGAGCGACCCTTGAACCAGTGCGCCAACGCGGGCACGAAGCCCCGAAGGTCACGCCCTGGTGGGGTCGCTCGGAGAAACGCTCCCTAGATCAGGAGCTGACAGTGCAGGGCGAGGATGGGTGGCGGTGGCAGCGCCTCCTGAGGCACACCAGGCCGCCCAACGCGCAGGGGAACAAGGATTCGCACGAAGGAGTGCGAGACCCACGCGACCGGCACCTCGAAGGCCGAGCTTCCGGCCTTGCCTGAGTCCGTCTTCTGGGCAACGGTCAGGAGCTTCGTGCAATCACAGCCATCGCCGTGGTCGTCACAGGGCCCCGAGGGGTCCTGTTCGTGGTCGCCCTCGGCGTGGTCATGCGTCGCATCGGCATCTTCGTCGTGGTGGTGCTGGACCACCAGGTGGCTCGAACCACCGTGGGAGTGCCCACCCTCGCCGCCGCCCGCGTGGCAGAGGCAGAGCGACTGCCACAGCACCACGAGGAGTGCCATGAGGATCGCGATGGGGGTCGAGAGCCTGCGCATGAGCCTTGAAGGTAGAGAGATTGGGCAGGCACCGCAAGGCCAGCCCGGAACCCCTACTATCGGATGGGGGGTACGGCGCGCATGACCCGGAAGTGAGCGTCTTCGGCCAGTGTCCCACCAGGGGGGCCAACCGACGAGCACCCCTGTTGATACCTGCCGTAGTGCCATACCGCCCTGTCGTGACCATAGCCTGGCCGAGGTGACGGATCCTCCCTGGGCGGGTAGGATCCCGTCCATCTGCTCTTTCGAGCAACTCTCCCCTCTCCGCACAGGGGTCCCAACCTGCGGTTCCACAACGAAGCCTTTCGACCTCGTGCCCGTGGTGTCCGAGTGAGCGTGCCGTCCTTCGGGGCTGCTTGCTGACTCAAACCTTGATCAAGGAGGACAACATGAGCAGACGTAGAAACTGGCGCCGTTATGGAAGATCCCACGGTGTCGTCATCAATGCCCAACGGGTGATCTTCACGCGTGACGACGAGAACGAGCCACCACCATCCTTCGCGGTGCTGGAGTTCATCCTCGGCGGCGTGGCTGGAGCTCTTCTCCTGAGGCTGATCGACATCGGAAAGGTCATCGTGCTCCAGTAGCACCTGAGCCATCCCCTTCGGGGTGGCTCTTTTCATTTCGGCGCGCCGCTACAGGATGCCCAGGACCCTGAGGATGAGCGGGACGCTCATGCCGCAGAGGAACCAGTAGCGACGCCAGATCGAGTACTCACGCATCCGCCGACGATCGCACGGATCGCGACGGTACACCAGCCCTGCCGGCGTCAGGGCGAGAGCAGGCCGACTTCGACGAGCACGTCGCCGAGTTCGAGGAGGAGGTCCTGCGCCTTGCGAGCGGTGTCGCGCGCGCCGGGCTTGTTCTTCAGCCAGGCCTCGAGGGGCTTGCCGACCATGCGGTCATCCTTGGACCAGCCGCCGGGGCGGTCGTTCTTCGGGTTGGCGCCGATGTGATAGAGCTGGCGCATGCCCGTGGGGCTCGGGTCGAGAGCACCCTCGGCCTTGATGGCCGTCAACGAGATCCCCGCGGCATCCCGGTCGGGCTGCGCGCGGCCCGGTTGCCAGTAGCCCTTGCCGATGAAGGGCGCGAGCGCGGTCGCGACCTCGCGTGACTTCGCCTTCTCGCGGAGCCGGTTCTTCTCGGTCTCCGCGGCGATGCGCTCGGCCTCGAGCTCCTTCTCGGACTTCTTCGCGGAGGCAGCGGCCTCGGCGACCTTGACCTCGGCCTCGGCGAGCCCGGCCTGCCCGCGGAGCTCGGCGATCTCCTTCTCGAGTTGGGCGTTGAGGATGCGCACGAGCTCCTCGTCCTTGGCCTTCTGCGCGGCCTCGCGCTGGTCGTGGAGGCGCTTGATCGTCTCCTGCTGCTGGTCGAACGCGCGCGTGGTGGCGTCGACCTCGATCTTCGTGTTCTCTTCGGCCTCGCGGGCTGCGACCTCGTCGATCTGCCGCTTGGCTTCCTGCCGGCCGCGCTCCTCGGCTTCGGCGATGACCTTCAGCCGGTCCTGATCGGCGCGCCGCACTCGAAGCAGGAGCGCCTCCGCGATGTCCACGTCCGCAGCCGGCACACCGTCCTCGACGGCTTCCGCCGCGAGCGCGGTCATGGCCTGGTTCGACGCCGTCTGGCTCTTCAGCGCCGCAGTCGTCTCGGCCAGGGCGGTGCCGACGCTCTGCTCGAGTTCGGGCGAAGGGGCCGCTGGGACGCCATCCTGCAAGGAGAGCGTGGCGCTACGCGTGGCAGCGGTCGCGAGGAGAGCTCGAACCGCACCCGTCTCGAACTGTGGCGCCGGGTGCTGTCGCTCGATGATCTCGTACTTCGTGAGCAGCTCGTCGCGAGCCGCGATCTCGCGCCCGTTCGCGGCCAGGAGCTCGTCCCGCTCGCGGCGCGCGGCCTCGAAGGCGTCGAGTTGTTTCTGGGCCTGTTCGACCACTTGGGCAAGCTTCGCGTACTGCGCCTTGTGCTGGGCTCGGCGCTCCTCCTCGAGGGCCTTCTCCGCCTCGAGCCGAAGCTGGTCCTTTTCTCGCTCGGCCTTCTGCCTCTCCGCATCCATCGCGAGCTTGTGAACCTTGTCCTGCTGCTCCAACGCGAAGTCGAGCTTCTTGGCGTCGAGCTCCGCCTTCATCGTGGAGTTCATCCACCAGTAGCCCGCGATGCCGACGACGAGCAGCGTGCCGAGGGCGACCAGGAAGTACGGAAAGAGCGCTTGGTGCGCCGGCTTCGCCTGCACGAGCGGGACGCTGTGGCCGTGGAACGCGGACTCCTGTGGCTTGGTGGGATCGACCTCGGTCATGGGGACTCCTCTCTCGGGGATGGCGGTGAATGTTGGTCGAAGAACGTCTGGAGCATCACCCCGCGCTCACGGCGCTTGGGGTGTTCCTTGGGTGGCTTCTCGGGCTCGCTCGCGGCCGGCTTCGGTGCCGGGGGAGGCGGCGCCGGCGCGTTGCGGACTGGCTCACTCGGTGGAGCGGACGGCGGTACGGGAGCCGGCGGCCAGACGGTTCGCCGGCGTGCGCCGTACTCCTCGGTGTCCATGCTGTAGAGACAGCGGATCGGACGCGGCCGGCCGCCGAGGAGCGTCTTGCCGGCGTCGCGCTTCGAGTGCACGAGGCACGCCCGGTCGACGAGGCTCGCGTCGAGGATGTCGTTCGCATCGAGACCGGGCCGGACGGTCTCGCTGCGCCCGATGCTGACGCGCCAGTCCCTCGACTCCGTCGTGCCGCGGGCCTTCGCGGTGCCGTGCGACTCGCCCTCCTGACTGCTTCCGCCCGTGCTCTCGCCCTTGGTCTGGCTCTCCTGGGAGCTGCTGTTCGACGTGCCGCCCTGCGGAGTGCTGCCCGTTCCCGAGCTGTGGCCCCACATCTTGCTGAAGAACTCACCCCAGTTCTTGCCCTTCGACTCGCTGAAGGTGTCGGTGTCCGTAGTCGTCGTGAGCGTGGAGCGTGAGCCTCCACGGGCGCGTTGGCGGCTCTGGGACCACACGGTCTTCTCGCCGGAGAGCTTCTGAAGCTCCTCGATGTCGTCGCCGTTCGCGACGCTGAAGAAGAGGCGCAGGTTCGCGTTCGTCGTGACGTGGTCGCGGATGTCCGTGCTGCCGACCTTGAGGTTCTGCACGGACTGGTTGGCCATGACCATCGAGAGGCCGACGCCGGCCGAGAACGTGAGCAGGCGTCCGATGTTGAAGGACGCGACCTCCTGGAATTCGTCGATGATCGCGTAGGCGCGCCGCTCGCCGCGCGTGTAGTTGCGCTCGGCGACGGCGTGCATGAACGAGTAGAGCGCGAGGCGCGCGATGTCGAGGCCGGCGGTGCTGCGCAGGACGGGGACCCAGAAGTAGAGGACCTCGCGTTCCTCGATCGCCGTCGGCATGTGGATCACGCGCGCGGGGTCGACGCCCTCGCGACGCTCGAGCCGCGCGGCGAGCTCCGGCCGCACGAGCGGCGCGAGCGTAGCCTGCGCTTCGCGGGCGTCGTGTCCGGTCTTCTTCGAGGCCGTCGTCTTCAGCGCCTCGCCGAAGGTCTCGAGAGTCGGCGTGCGTCCAGACTGCTCTCGGGCCTCGTCGACGGCTCGCACCATCGCCTCGCGGTTCTCCTTCGAGTAGTAGCCGTGGCCGTAGCCAGGACCGTGGAAGACGTCGAAGGCCTGCGCGAAGAAGCCGCCAAGGTCTGCCGGCGTCGGGATGAGCGAGGCGAGACTTCCGAAGACGTCGAAGACGTGGCTGTCCTTCTCGGGGTGCGTCGTGAAGTAGTGGAACCGCCGGCCGCGGCGCTTCGCCTCGAGCCGCGCGGTGTGGAACAGCGCGAAGTCGCCCTTGAGGTCGATGATCAGGATGGGCGGAGGCGGCCCGACGTGCTCGCCCAGCTTAGGCGGCTCGTCGGAGCCACGGATGAGCTGCGTCACCAGCGGGATGAGGGCGGCGCTCGTCTTCCCGGTCTGCGTCGCGCCGACGACGTGTGCATGCGCGTGGAGCAGCGGACGCGACAGCAGGATCGGGTCGGCGGTCACGGGCTCGTAGCCGAGCAGGAGATGCTGCGACGGGGCGCGCTCCGCACCGACCTTGAGCCGCTCGAAGTGCGCCTCCCACGGGAGCTCTTCCCACAGACGCGTCGTGTTCGGCACGAGTCGCGGCGGTTCCGGCTCGGTAGGCGGCGGACCGGGATCGACCGGTGGCGCGACGTCGTGGCGCGTCATCAGCGGAACACGGTCGACGAACCTCGGGAAGAGCTCCTCGTTCACGATCCTCAGGATCTCGCGCGCCGGCGCGAGCTCGAGGTGTAGGCGCAGGCTCGGGTCCCTCGCGAGCGTCTCGGTCGTCTCGTCGGGGTTGTTCGACTCGAGAGCGCCCTCCTCTGTGCCCCGCGGAGCGAGAACGCGCTGGAGCAGTGCCGCGAACACCTCGGGCGGAATCGGGATCCAGCCCGGCACGAAGAGCGGCGCCTCTTCCTTCGGAGTGGCTGCGGCGAGCGACGCGTTGGCCCGCTCCGCGACGAAGTAGGCGATCGCCTCGGCGAGCCCGGCCTCGTCGCGTACGCGCTGCCCGCGCGTGTACGTGACGCGGTACGTGTACAGGAACCGGTTGTGCCGCGGAACGAGGCGCAGCAGCCAGCCTGCGAGCCCGCGGCGAAGCCCTCGTTGTGGGACCGGCTTCGGATCGAAGGCGATGGCCGTGCCGCGCTTGCGTGGGAGCACGATCGTCTGTCGCGATGCGGAGTGCACCTGGACCCACGGATCGAGGTGCTGGCGCAGGATGGCTGCCAGGTCCTCGACGAAGCGTGCATCGACGCGCAGGTGGACACGCACGATGTCCCCGGCCCTGCGGCGTCGGCTCTCGAGGCGCGCGAGGAACGCGTCGTAGAGCTTCTTCTGCTCCGCGAAGGCGGCGACTCGCGCCGCGTGCTCCTTCAGTCGGTCACCATGCTGCTCGCGCGCGTGCAGGTACGCTTCCCACGCCTCCTCGTAGGCGCGCAGTGCGTGGCTCGCGTCGGCGAGCTTCTTGGCCTGAAGCCGCTCAAGTTCCGTTGCTTCGTCCGTTTCGATCATGGAGGAAGGCGCGCAGGGTCGCGGGTCCAGGGGCGAGCTCGACCACGATCGACGTGAAGCGGCGCAGCTCCGCTTTGCCGATCCGATTCTTCAGCGTCGCTCGTCGATCCTCTTGCTCGACGAGCACTGCGAAACCCAGGTTGCGACTGGCGATCCAATCTCGCAAGAGAGGGTCTTTCCGGCGTTCGTCGATGCGCTTCTTCAGGCGGTCGAGCACGTTCTCTTCGCTCGTGCCGGGGCCGGGCACGTAGAGCTCGTGCAGCACCGACCACTCGCCGGCGGGCTGGATGCAGTGCATCGCGCCGGGCGCGTTCACGCCGAGGAGCTCCTGCTCTTCGGCCGCCGTAAGCAGGAGCCGCGGCCCCTCGTCCATCGAGCAGAACCACAGCGACGCGAGCGCAGCGTGGACGGCGTGCGCGTCGGATGCGCGCGGCACGTCGGCGAGGCCGATCGCCTTCGCGCCCTCCTCGGTGAGCTGGTAGTAGCTGAAGCCGTCGGGGAACTTCGACGACTCGAGCAGCCCGGCCTTGAGCAGCCGAGCCACCACGTTGCCGGCGGCGTCGGCGCTCTTGAAGAAGAGCTTCTGCAGGACCGGCCGGATGGTCAGTCGATGACGCGCGACGTGGCGCAGGATCTGCTCGTCGCGCGGCGTCATCACCAGAGCTCGTAGGGAAGCGAGGTCCGCTCACAGGAGGCGTGGAGCTTCTGGAGCCGCTCCTTCTTGTAGGTGCCCGCGAACTCGATCAGGGTCAGCCGGTCCTCCTCGCGCACGACGGCATCGGGGACGAAGCCCTCGAGGTCGCCGGGGTCGAAGAGGTCCTCGGGCACCCAGGAGGCGGCGCGCCTCGGCTCCTGCCCGCGGAACCGGAGGAAGAGCGCGGCCAGGCCGAGGTCGTGGGAGAGCTCGCTCTCGCGGGGCTTTCGCCCGCCGCCCCCGCCGAGCCATGAGCCCAGTTCGCGGGTCGCCGCGACGAGCACGAACGGCCGGAGCGGCGAGCTCCAACGCCGCTCGAGCCGGTAGGCGATGGCCGGCAGGTCCGGTGTCCGGTCACCCGGCCGCCAGGTGAGCAGCGGCTCCTCGAGGCCAGGGAGCTCGTGGACCATCGCCGGCATCCGGCGCAGGAGGCCGCGGCGCTCGAGGACCGCGAGACGACGCGTGGCGTTGGTCGTCGCATTGCGCGTCGAGCCCCACCACGTCCGGGCCACCTGGTCCAGCGAGAGCATCCGGACCCGACGCGAGAGCACCTCGAGGATCTCGAGATCGCGGCCCGCCAAGCTCTCCCCCAACTTCGCCATGCTGTAGTCGGCGCAGATCTTACGCGCGGTCGCATTCGGGGGGTGGGAGGTGGGCGGGGTTGGGGGGGGAGCGCTGGCCTGGGGTGGTGGGCGGGAAGGCCAGCGGGGTGGGTGGTGGGCGGGTCGGGGGGGCCGGGGGGGTCCCGGGAGGGACACCTCCGGCGTTCAGGGTGGCGGGTGGGGTGGAAGGTGGGGTCAGGTGGCCGGTCCAGGCCCGGTCCTGGGGTCAGTGAGCGGGGCCGGCGCCTTATCAGGCGCTCGGCCGTCGGAAGAGCAGGCAGTACTCGTGACGGATGGGAGCGTCGACGAAGGGCGCGTAGGTCTTCCGGTCCGAGGTGCAGCGGTGTTGCCCCTTGATGAGGATGGAGCGCAGCTCTCCGAAGGCTCCTCGGTGGGAGAGAAGCTCGGCAGCCATCGAGTAGTAGCGGCCACGTTTGCGGATGTCGCCGACGAGCACGGCAAGGTGGCCTCCAGGGGTGAGCGCTCCGGCGCAGCGGAGCAAGCAGGCCGAGAGGCGCATGCAGAAGTCCGGCCACTCGGCGGTCTGGCTCAGGTCCCGGGGGTCCGCCTGGGAGTAGCGGACGATGTCCCAGTAGGGCGGGTGCAGCCAGATGAACTCGAAGGGTCCGGGGAGAGGGTCGCGCTCCAGGTCGAAGCCGGTCCGGAGGTCGGCGCCGAAGAACTCGATGCCGGTCCCGAGGTGGCGGTTCATGCCGCGGACGACGTCGCCCGTGGTCCCGGAGCCCATCATCGGGTCGGCCACGGTCTTCGGGCGGTAGCGCAGCAGCAGCTCCTTGAAGAGGGTCCCGTCGCAGTTCCCGCGGTAGCTGCTCTTGCCCCAGGCCGGGCAGCGGGCCGGGTAGGAGACGACCGAGCCGAAGTTCGGGTCCGCCTGGTAGAGGCGCTCGCGGTCGGCGTGGTCGGCGAGCTTCGCCTCGGGCCGGGGCATGTCCTGCCAAGGCCAGGACGTGCGTCGTGGTGGCGGTTGTCCTTTCATGGCACACCTCCTGAGCACGACTCGCAGACGAAGGAGGGCCCCTCCGGGCCCTCCCCTTCTTCCATGTCCCAGGTCGGCCAGGCGTTGCCGCATAGGCGGCACACGCCGAGCCGTTCAAGGAACAGCTCCAGGGTCGCGTCGAGGTCGAGCAGCTCGGCTTCGAGCAGCTCCCGCGCTTCCCGGCGGATGCGTTCGAGCGGCAGGCCGTCGAACCGGTCGTGCAGCTCTTCGAGGACGCCTTCGAGGAATCGGTCGATGAACCTCATGGCTCCCTCACGGAGCGGACCGTGGCCGCCATGTCGAGTTCCACTGAGTCCGTCCACGAACACCGGAACTCCTCCACGGCCAGCTCGCAGGCTTCCTCTGCGCTCGATGCCTGGACTTCGATTGTGTCCAAGAAGACGCGCGTCTCGCGCACGTCGACGGTGTAGTTCCTGAGCCTCTTCTCGCTCATGGCTAGTACTCCTCCGGCAAGAGCACCGTCGTTGCCGAGCGGTCGCATTCGGTGATGACCCAGAACGCCTTGCCGCACTTCGCGATGAACCTGGAGAACAGCCGTCCTCCGTGCTCGTACGCGTTGTCGTTCTGCTGCCAGTCGTGGTCGTCGAGGTCGCCCCAGTCTCCTCGCGCGTGGCGCGTGATGCCGGTGACCACGTCGTAGGGGTCGAGCTTGCGCTCGGCTCCATCGGTGATGCGGACCTCCCCGAGTGGGAAGGAGAGCTTCCTCGCGAAGGGGTTCCGCTTGTTGTTGTCGAGCTTCGTTTCCATGTTTGCCTCCTGGTTTCGTTTCGTTCGCCCGCCGTGGCGAAACGAAACCGGGAGGCACGAAGGCCACGGGCGCGAGTGAAGGCGTTCGGTGGAGGCCAAGAGCAAGGCAAGTGACGCGTACTCGCGGCGCGCAGCGTTGCGGCCTCCTCCGCCTTCGCGCCCGTGGACTGATGCATGGAAACGAAGCACGACGGAGACAGGGACCCCTTCGCGAGGAAGCTCTCCTTCCCATCCAGCGGCGGTCCACTGGAACGACTTGGCACTGCCGAGCTCGAGTGTTCGGCGGTCACCGGCTGCCGAGCAAGGACTGGAGACGCTTCAGCGAACGGCATCGGCGCTGGCGAAGTGCCTCGGGTGTGATGCCGAGCGATG
Source organism: Myxococcota bacterium (assembly GCA_023150895.1). Classification (GTDB taxonomy): domain Bacteria; phylum Myxococcota_A; class Bradymonadia; order UBA7976; family UBA1532; genus CAINDO01. The sequence continues at coordinate 17,300 of JAKLJY010000007.1, forward strand.
CTGCAACTCGAGCTGCTTCGCCTCGAGGGAACGCGAACTCGCCGGTCTCGGGCTGGTACCAGGGAAGGCTCACGCGCAGGGCCTCGGCCTCGTCGGAGCTGAGGAGCTCGAGGACGTCGTCGAACCGCGAGTGTTCGGTCGTTGGTGGTGGCTCGGCGTCCTCGTCGGTGCCAGCGGTCATCTCGTCGAGTCCATCGGTGAGGAGCTCGCGCGGTGCGCGATAGCGTCCCTCGAAGGAGTGCGCGACCAGGCGCCGCGTGACGGTGGCCAGGAACGCGAGCACCTTGCTGCGGACCACGTCGCGGTCGGGAGCCTCGAATCGTCCCGCGAGGTCGACCTCCTTCGGCTGTCGACCTGCCCAGTCGAACACGCTGTGGAAGGCGTCGTGCACGAAGTCGGCCACGGCGTCGGCGTCGCGTGCGCGCTCTCCGAGTGCTCGCGATGCGACCTTGGCGACGTAGCGGGAATGCCGGCTGTAGAGCTCACTCCAGGCGTCCCGCGCCGCGTCGGCGTCGAGCTCTTGCAGGGCCATGACACCGAGGAGCTCGGCTTCGGTGCAGTGGACGAGTGGGCGTTCAGCGCCTCCTGCGCGGCCGGCGTCCGGCGCCGGCAGGGATCGGATGGTGGCTTCGGCGAGCTCGGCCGAAGCCCTGGTTGGTGGTGGCTCTACTGGTGGTTCATCGTCTCGTGTCGTCTTCGGCATCTTTCGTTCCTCCATCGAAGAGCGGCCATCCGCTCACCGAGCCGTGGCGGATGGCCGCTCGCGCGAAGGAGGGACGGGCCGAAGCGACGCGAGCTGAACCACACGAGCCCGACCCCAACGGGCGCGCGGCCGATTCCCTACGCCGAGCCTCGTTCTCCCGGCTACTCGAGCGCGCGGAGCGCGTCCTCTCCCCTCTCCTACTGCGCGAAAAGGGAGCGCCCCTCGCGGAGCGCTCCAGCCAACGTCACGCGGCCTGCTCTTCGGCGTTCTCGTTCGGCTTCGAGTGGATCCACGTGTGCGCGAGGTCCAGCACCTTGGCGGCGAGCAGAAGGTCGTCCCGTCCGAAGGAGCTCGTGCTCTTCCACTGTCGACGGTTGTCGTCGAGCTTCACCGAGTAGAGCCGCTCGAGGGTCACGTTGAAGCGGACCCCGTACTCGCTCTTGTTCTCCCAGATGCTCGCGCGAACGAGCCCCAGGCGAATCTCGTGCACCGGTTTCTGTCTCTCGTTGTTCATAGGTTTCTCCTCTTGTTGAAGGTTGACATCTCACGGGCGACCGGATGTCAACTTCGACGGGAGGAAGGAACCGATGCCGGGCGACCGGAGCATCCTGAGGAGCGGGCGAGCAGAGCAAGCGCACGTGACGGCCGAAGGCTGGCGCGGGCGGTTGCCGAGCCCTCCGCTCGAGTGCTCCGGTCCCCAGGCAGTTGAACTTCGAAGAGACAGTGCCAGCAGTGCACGACATCGAGCAAGGCGCGTTTGCCGGCGAGCAGGAGACGAACGAGCGTGCGGGGTCGACGTTCGATGCCCCGAGACGGTGTTTCGGTGGAGCACGCCGACATCGACAGGACGTAGCACGAGGACCCCGGGCGGGCGCAACGGCCGCCACATCGTCGAGGACCTGGTCGTCCGCGTGGGCGAACTCGGAGCTCCGCCGGCGAGGAGCCGCGCGTGTCGAACTCGAGCGCGACGCACCCGGGCGCTCCTCTTCGCGCTTCGCGCAGTCTCTCCCTCGAGGAGTCGCTGCCGGCCTGCGTCCGGAACCGTCGGGCCGCCGGTCTCGCCTTCTCCCCAACGGCTCAGGCGGCTGGCGGGCCAACATATCGCAGGCCGATCCGCCACCGGCTTGACTGCTACTAGCCGGCTATCCGCTGCTGTACCTGCGACACCCTTCCGCTTGGGTCTACGGACACCAAGAACTCGACAGGGCTCCCTTGGCCCTTCGAAAGCCGTGCGACCTCGGCCTCGACCGTTGCGGCAGCTTTGACAAGCGGTGCGGTCGATTCATCGAGAGTGCCCTGCAGCAGCCTGTGCGCTTCACGCATTTTCCGCTGCTCCCGGGCATCGGTGCTATCGAACGTGAACCTGCCGCGCAACTCGCCGCTGCGGAGGCGTACCCGTTCGAGATAACTGTTGTGAGAACTCTCGGCTTCGGCCAGAGAGCGAGTCACGTCGCGCGCCCGGAGCAGGGTGGTTCCTACGCCCACTGGCAGGGCCGCCCGGAGCTGACATGCGACGCCCCGAACTCGGAGCGCGAGGAGGCGTGTTTGAGCAGCGACCTCGAACTCACCCAGGTTCTTGTGCACCTTCGCAACATCGTCATCGAAGCTGCCGGTTCCGGTAAGGTCGAACGAGTTAAACTCCCCCGCGAACCGGGCAGCACTTGCGGAGCTCGCACCCTCGATCTGCTGGCACTCCCGATCGATGTGCTCCAACTGGCCAACGAACAGCTGCGTCTCCACTTCAGACGGCACCTCCGAGGAGAGGGACTCTGCAATGTGCCGGAGGTACTGGAAATTGCCGACGAGTGTTCCGCGACGGTTTTCCTCGAGCGTTGCTCGCAAATCACTGATGCCAGCTTCTATCTCCGCGAGCCGCTTGTTGATGTCAGAGAGAAACTTCTGAGCGGTGATCACCGCAAGGACCTGCCAGACAGCTAGAGCGGCACCGGCGGCCCGGGCAGCGCCACCTAACGGAACAAAGCCCGCCTGATCAACAATCCGATTCCCTCCGTCGACCAGGTTGAGGCGGAACCCCCCGTCAGCCGCCTTCATGAAGCTCCACGATCCGCTTGCGAGGTGTGCAGACGCCTCTGCTGTCAGCTTGAGATGACACAAGCCGCCGGCCGCTTGATGGACCCCGAGAGCAGCAAGGGGCGCACCGCGAACGATCGATTCGATGGTCTGCCCGATACGTCTGTCCTGGACAGATGCCCACCCCGTTGCCCTTCCGTCGTATGGCCGTATCTCGCCGAGCGTGAGGTCGCCGACCGAAATCAATATGGCCTCCGGCTTCGGCTGCGGAGTAGCAAGCCCGCTTTCCAGTTGCGCAGGAGGTGTCGGCAGCAGCTCAACCGCAACCGGACCGTGTTTGGACAGCATCTGACCCGTGACAGTCGCGCTCGATTCGGTCTTCTCCTTGCGCCGTCGCGTCATGACCAGAACAGCGACGAGCGCTCCCGCGAGCACCGCCGCAAGGCCTACCAATGTAGCAATAAGTGTGATTACAACCGGGCTCACGAACCCCTCCTCTGGTTGTCCGATTCCGGTGAGCCTACCAGGGGGATGGTAGGGAGGGAGCGGAAGCGCTGCCGGCCTGCGTCCGGAACCGTCGGGGGTCGCCAGACTCGCCTTGCCCCCGACGGTTCTGGGGGCCGGCCGGCCGAGGTGGAGCGCGCAGCTCTGCCGCTCCGCACCGGAACTCCGACGTCAGTCGGCCGTGGCAGAACCCGGCGTGGCGCCGAACCGCTGCCGGAAGCGACCCGGTTTCCTGAAGGGGGTCCGCTCGTGGAGTGAGTAGAAACAGCTCGGATGGAGCAACGGGGAGGAGAAGGCCAGGAACTGGCGCTCCCCTCCCCGTCGACGAACCTGCGCAGCTCGGACGCATCAGCCGTTGGGCTCGATGCGCGGGACGTCACTCGTGCGATGCCGTGCCCGAGCTTGTCGAGGTCACGGCGAGCACGAAGTCCCGGCGCGGTCGAGCTCGGCTACGCGTCCGACTTCGACTTGCGGGCCTCGGCGCGCTCGCTCTGCTGGGTCTCGTGGATCCAGCACCAGGCGAGATCGGCGACCTTCGCGACGAGCGGGAGGTCGTCGCGATTGAAGCTCGTGGAACGGGACCACTCGGAGTCGCCCTCGTTCTTGTAGAGCTTGTGGATGCCGACGTTGAAGATCGTGCCGTTGTCCGTGGGTTGGTCGAAGACGGACGCGACGACGAGACCCATGCGGAACTGCTTCTTCGGTTTCTGACCAGGCATGGCTGCCTCCTAAAGGTGTTGGCTTGCTGCCAGCGACCATCGCTGGAGCCCCCAGCGCACGCGTTCGGGGCTCCAGCGGGAGGCGAGCGGAGAACCTTCGCCGCTTCTACTCAAGATCGATCCTACACCGAATCGCAGAGCTACACACGTTGGGCTGAAGCACGCTCCCGTGAACCGCGGCGCGTCCGGCGTCCGAATTCCCCTGGTGAGCCTGGAGAGACCGTGATCGCGGGCCGTACCAGCTCCGAAGAACCCGTCCTTGCTCCGACTCGCCTAGGTGCCCTACGCTGACCGGCCATCTGGTGGAGGAGCCACACTCATGCCGCCCGCATCACGGTCCTTGCCGCCCGGAAGGCGTCCGGATCCGGCACCCCACCCGCACTGCGCAGACCTGTCGACCGTCGGCCCTGTCCATCACGCAGGTCCGTCGAACTGGATTTAGACGCGGATTGGCTGACTCGACATGTTCCATCTGACTGCACGCGTTGCTTGGCACGACACCCGATGGAACGGCACGGTCTGTCGGCAGCCGTCATGCAACGCCTTCTGCGCCACACTCGACCGCATCCGTGAGGAGCGCGACGACGCGCGCGAGGATGCGATCGCTGGCAAGCGATGGAACACGCTGGAGCCCGACGAGCTGCCCGCCTGCAAGGCCGAGTCGGGTGCGTTCATGAACGAGGAGGAGTGGTCCCGCCGCTTCGTTCACCCGTACGCGGGTATCAAGAAGGCCGACGAAACGCACGGCCACCTGAAGCCGACGCTCGTCAAGATTCCGCCTTACTCCACGTTTGTCGTGCCGTTCGCCTGGATGCTCAAGAGCGAGCAGGAGGCGATCGACGAACGACTCCCGACGCCGCTTCCGCTCGACGAGGAAGCTCCGTTCAACAGCCCGTGGGTCTTCGGGCGCGAGCGCCAAGAGGCGATCCTCAAGCTGTTCGCGAGTCGCCTCTCGCCGGAGCGGTCGCTGGTCTTCTTCTACTGCAAGGAGGGGCAGCCCCTCGGCGACACGATCACGCGCCTCGTGATGGGCGTCGGGCGCATCGCCAACGTCGCGCAGCCGAAGGCCTACGACGTCTCGAAGAAGAAGCCCACGCACCTGATGTGGGACCTGCTCATCCGCCACACGATCCGCCCCGATGGCGAGGACGGGTTCCTGCTCCCGTACCACGAGTACTTGGAACCCACGGGCGACGCAGCCGAAGACGCGCGGCGTGAACGACTCCTACGCGAGATCGCTGTGCCCGCCGATCCGGCGCACGTTCGGGTCTTCTCCTACGCCGCCGAGCTCGCGCCCGCCGACATCGCGCTCTCGACGTTGGTGCGCTGCCTCGAGTCGGTACGGAAGATCCGCGAGCACGGCATCGCGAAGGGGCCGTGGGAGCGTCGCGAGGAGTGGCTCAACCAGCAGATCGCCCAAGCGTGGCAGGACCGAGGACCGTTCCCCGGGCTCGGCCCCGTGCTCGAAGCGCTGGGGATGCGGCTTGGGACGGCACTCGCGCTGGAGCTGCGGTCGTCGGGAATGGTGAAGGCCGACGCTGATCCGTGGCCGACGGTGGACGCGATCCTTCGCGGGAAGCAGAAGCCTCCGCAGCCCGCCTACGCCGAGGACCTGAAGGCGATCCGCGAAACGTGGACGGACCTCCCCGAAGAGCGCCGCGCCCTGCTCAAGCTGCTCTCTCGCTTCGCGCTCACGTCGGAGCAGGCACTCCGCTGGTTCGACCCGAAGGAGCGCGCCAAGGGCACGGCCGCAAAGGTGACCGACGAGGAGATCCTCGCGAATCCGTACCGCATGAGCGAGCTGGACCTCGGTGACTGGAACGATTCGCCGGTGGCCGTCGGCACCATCGATCGCGGGCTGCTGCCTGACGCAACCATCGCGGCGAAGCACCCCGTCCCGGAGCCGTCGAAGGTCGGCTCGCCGAACGACGCCCGCCGCTTGCGAGCCGCGCTGGTCTCGGTGCTGCGCGAAGCATCGAAGAACGGCGACGCGCTCCTCAGCGTTCCCGAGGCACTTCAGCGTGTGGGCTCCCTCGACCTCGCGCACCCGTGCGTCATCGGCTCGGACTGGCCGAGCACGAACCGTTCGACGCTCTCCGGTGTCGTCGAGCTCATCGACATCCCCGCCGCGAAGGGAGCGCCGTCGGCGGCGCTCCAGCTCAGCGAGCTGAAGGGCCGAGAGGACCGGCTTCGCTCGGTGCTCGGCAAGCGCGCTGCGAAGGCTGCGGCGCCCATCAAGGCCGACTGGCGGAACCTGCTCGTCACGGCCATTTCCGAAGCGGGCGGCAAGTTCGACAAGGCCAACGAGATCCACCGTCAGGCCATCGAGGAGCAGGCGGTCGCACTCGAGCGGCTCTTGTCCCGACGTCTCAGCGTCCTGGTCGGACGCGCCGGCACGGGCAAGACGTCGGTCATGGGCGCGCTAATGCTCTCCGAGGTGCTCACGAAGGACGGCATCCTGCTGCTCGCGCCGACCGGCAAGGCCCGCGTCCGCCTCGGCAAGGCAACAAACGCAGAGGCGATGACCGTCGCGCAGTTCCTTCACCGCCTCGGTCGGTACGACGGTTCTCGCCAGCGGCCGAAGTTCGAGGGCAAGGACAAGTACCGCAAGGAGAAGACAGTCGTCATCGATGAGTGCTCGATGCTCACGATGGACGATCTGGTCGCCGTCCTCGAAGCGCTCGATCTCGCGCACGTGCAGCGAATCATCCTCGTCGGCGATCCGAACCAGCTTCCGCCGATCGGCGTGGGACGGCCTTTTGCCGACCTCGTCTCCCACCTCGAAACGACAGATGCGAAGGCCGACGACGGCTCGCCGCTCGGACAGGCGCTTGCCCGCCTCTCTGTCGAGGTCCGCGCGGCGGCAGCGGCATCCTCGATGGCCTCGGATGCGCTCCGGCTCGCGTCATGGTTCACGCGAGAGCAGCAGCCGGTCGACGCCGACCGCGTGCTCAGCGACCTCGAGCTGGGCGAGAAGTTCAACGACCTGGAGATCGCGTTGTGGAAGACACCCGACGACCTCCGCGCGCAGCTCCTGGCGGCATTTCAACGGCACCTCGGCTTGAGCGGCCCGAGCGACGTCGCCGGGTTCGACAGGGCGCTCGGGCTCGACGACAAGGGGTGGGTCCCGTTCGACGCGCCCGAGGGCTCGGAGCGCTGGCAGATCCTGTCGCCGGTCCGCATGCACTCGCACGGCGTACACGACCTGAATCGCTGGGTGCAGCGTCAGTTCCGCGCGAAGGAGGTGGAGGCGGCAGCGAAGGCCTGGGGCGTCAGCCTCGGCGACGAGACCATCGTCGCGAAGGACAAGGTGATCCAGACCTCGAACCAACGCCGCAAGGCGTACAACTGGGTCGAGCGCGCGGTGGAGGAGCACTACATCGCGAACGGCGAGGTCGCCTTGATGTCGAAGGTGAAGAACATGCTCAAGGGTGTGTTCGCCGGGCGACCGAACCTGACCTTCGACTACTGGCCAAGCCAGTTCTCCGACGGCTACGCCCCCCTCGAGCTGGCGTACGCGCTCACCGTCCACAAGTCGCAGGGCAGCGAGTTCAGGAAGGTCTTCGTGATCCTGCCGAAGAGCAGCCGGCTCCTGTCGCGCGAACTCGTCTACACCGCACTCACGCGCTCCCGTGAACAGCTCGTGCTCCTCATCGAGGGCGACGATGCGACGGTTCTCTTCGATCTCACGCGGCCGGAGCGGTCGGAGACCGCGCGCCGCAACACCAACATCTTCCAGAGTGTCGTTCGCGCCGCCGACGACTCGGTGCCCTTCGCCGAGCACCTGATCCACCGGACCGAGAAGGGCCACATGGTGCGCAGCAAGTCGGAGCTGGTGATCGCGAACATGCTGTTCCAGCTCGGTATCCCCTACGAGTACGAGCGCGTGCTCGACGGGACGACCGTACCGGGCCGCCTGCGCCCCGACTTCTCGTTCGTCACGGCTGATGGCGACCTACTTGTCTGGGAGCACCTCGGCATGCTCAGCCGTCCCGACTACAAGCGGGGTTGGGAGTGGAAGCGCGCCTGGTACGGGAAGAACGGCATCGCCGAAGGCAAGACGCTGTTTACGTCTACGGAGGAGGACGGCAAGGGCCTCGACTCGGCCGAGCTGAAGAAGACGGCACTGACGATTAGGAGTCTGCTTGAGTAGTCCGTCGAACAACCGATTGCAGCGGCCGGTCCGCTGCGCGGCCCGCCGCTAGTCCGGGAAAGTAGACGCACGAAGCGATGGAGCCCGTACCGTCGACAGTCACGAAGACCTACCCGCCGCGCGGCCCGCTGCAACAGTACAGGTTCGCGGAGGGGACGGCCTTCAGGTGTCTCCGTTGCGGAGACACGAAGAAGTCGAAGTTGATCACGGTTTACGCTGGAGATTGGTCTCGGAAGCTCTGCAACGGATGCTACGGTCGGCTGCTTTCGCTCTATGAGATCAAGGCAGGAACTGAAGCAGAGGACCAGCGGGCCGAACAACTTGCAGAGCTCCTGCTTTCACTCGCCAGTATCGACCAACAGCGCGAAGCCGAGCGTCTCTTCAAGGCGTCCGACAACCGAGCGAATGCGCTATGCCCTGAGGCTCTGCGCTTCATTGCGACAGCGGAGCATGTCGCCACGCAGTTGGAAGCGAACGCACAGCTAGAGTGGTCGCCCGCCGTGATCGGTCTCTGCAAGGCTGTTGAGGCCGAGGTGGTGAGCCGTGTCCTCCGGCCGCTGGTGTCCGCTGCCGCTGAACATGACTTGAGTGGCGACAAGAGCGACAAAGACATCGGACGTGTCGCGGCCTTTTGCGCCGAGCCACAACGGAAGCCGCCGGAACTTGGAGTGTTCTCGCACTTTCTCCAGACGGTCATGCACAGCCAGCAGCGGCGACAGACGAGCCCGCTCATCGGCTGCTTCCTTCGCCTCGCAGGTCAGTGGACGGGCGCGACGTGGCTCTTGGATGCGGACGGTCTACACCGATCTTTGACGGTCCTGACCACAACCTACAGGAACCGGGCAGCGCACATTGATGAGCTGTCGAGTAGCGACTACCGCGGGTGCCGTGAGCTCACAATCGGAGCCCAGGGAGTAGTGTGGAGGCTGGCTCTGTCAACGGAGCGGCACAGGTGATGGCGAGAACGGTGGCTAACGACTGGTTGAAGCGGACGGTCCGTTGCGCGGCCCGCCGCTGAACCTCCCGCAGAGCGCCTCGCTCAGGTAAGAGTGCGCTTGCCGCGACGGCCGGAGTCGAACCGTGCCTGCACGAGTCGACGGAACTCGTCCTCGGTGTTCGCGCGGTCCCCAGGCGCCAGCTCGAAGCGCTCGAAGAAGCTCTCGAGGGCGACCCGGAACACCGTGTTCGAGGTGAACCTCACGCGCCGGTCGGTGCGACGACGCTGAAGTTCGGCGGCCAGCAGGTTGGCCGCGGTGCGCATGTCTGCGGTCATCGGCACCGTGACGGGGTCGGTGTAGCGGTTGGGCGTTGGAGCTGGGGCCTCGACCGAGGGCCGTGCGGCCTCGTGGAGGCCGAGTTCGCGCGTGGCCTCTGGGGTGGGTGCGGCCACAATGCGTTCGGCGCTGGAATGTGCCTCTCCGGCCACGAGGGCGGGCTTCTCGGTCGCCGTCCGTGGTGCCGCGAACGGACTGTCGCGCCGAGTCCCCTCGGGAGCGGTCACGGCGCCGAGGACGCCGACCCGGCGGATGCCGGCGGCGAGATCGTCTTCCGTCGCCCTCCCTTTAGCCATGGGCGACGAGCTCCTCCTTGGGGAAGTCGCTGGCGGCGTCGAGGCGCGCGAGGAACTCCTCTGCGAGGCGCGTGAAGTCGACCGTGCCACGGCCGGCGGGGTCGTCCTCGTACTCGAAGATCGTCCGTCGCACGCTGGGCGCGGACTTCGCCTTCGTGTTCACGCGGATGATGGACTCGAAGAGGTTCCCCGCGAGCTCTCGCCGGAGGAGGCTCTCGACGTGCCGGCACACGCGCTCGTGCTTCGCGTAGCGCGTGAGCACGACGCCGAGCAGCCGCAGGTCGGGCGCGATCTTCTGGAGCTTGCGGACGGAGTTCCCGAGCAGCGTCAGGCCGACCATGGGCAGGAACTCGGCCGAGCACGGCACGAGGAACCACTGGCTCGCGGCGAGCGCATTCACGACCACGAGCGAGATGCTCGGCGGACAGTCGGCCAGGACGAAGTCGTAGCTCTCGAGCGCGCGGGTCCGGGCGAGGCAGGTCCGTAGGACGTGCTCGCGCCCGACCGCGCAGACGAGGCTCAGGTCCGCGCCGACGAAGTCCTCGGCGCAGGGCACGAGGTCGAGGTTCACCTGGGGCGTCCTGGTGATCAGCGCGTCGAGCGACGCCTCGTCGAGGAACGCGTCGTAGAGAGTGGGCGTGCCGTCGAGGAGCTCCACGGAACCGATGAGGCTCTGGGTCAGGTTCTGCTGCGCGTCGAGATCGAGGACGAGGACGCGCTTGCCGGCGCGCGCGAGCGCCGCGCCGAGGTTCGCGGTCACGGTCGTCTTCAGGCATCCGCCCTTGTGGTTGACGATGCTGACGATGGTCGGACCGGTCATGGCCGCCTCGCAGCTTGCTTGTCCTCGAGCCAGTCGCGCAGGTCCGACTCGCGAAAGCGCCAGCGGCCTCCGCGCGTCATCTTGAAGGCCGGCAAGCTCTCGTCGCGGATCAGGCGGTAGAGCGTGTTGCGGTGAACGCGGAGCAGCCTGCAGGCCTCCGGAACCGAGATCACGTCAGCATTCGTGCTTCCTCCGTCGTGCGTGTCCAAGCGTGGTGTTGCGTGTGGCATCGTCCCTCCTCCTCTGGCACTACCACGGAACAGCGGAGCACACTAGAGGCGTTTGCAGCCGCGACGCGCTGCGTCGTGCGCGCGCTCTCGCCCTCTGAAGTTCAGAACTTCGGAAGTTCGCAACTCGCCAGGTTCGGAAGTCCAGAAGCTGTGAGTCCGTGAACATCGTGCACTCGGAGCCTGCGCTCTCGCGATGTTCCGAAGGAGCGGACCTGCGAACTTCGGAGCATCGCAAGTTGCGAGGATCGCTCTGATTCCTGCGACGATCGCGGCTTGCGTGAATCTCACTGTCGGGGCAGGGTGGCCCTGAAAACACAGAAAGCGACACAGGCGGTCGCTTTCAGGTCGCGCATGGCGCGCGGGGTTCTATCGATTCCTCATCCCTAGCGCGATTCTCGGCGACCTGTCAACCGCGATCGCGGTGCCGCCGTTCGTGTCGCTCACAACGAACTCGCTTCGGCGAGAAGGAGGGAGGATGCACATTCGCGGTGGCTATCGAGCCATGACCCCGATCCACGTCTGCAACGCGCTCGCGGCCTACGACGAAGGCCTCGTTCGCTACCGGACGCTCAGGACCTACTTCGCGTGCGTCGCGGTGCTCGCGGTCCGCGAGGCCGCAGCGCGCGGGCGCGGCGAGAGGCCGAAGCGCGCGGGCGAGGCCGTCCACGCGGCGGAGCTCGCGAGGCTCACGGGCACGGCGGAGGCCATTGCCGTGGCCGACCTGAAGCGGCTCGCCAAGGCCGGGCTCGTGACGAGAGAACGGGACATCGTCCGTCTGGTCGACGATGCTCTGCCCTGCGCCGTCGAGCTCCTGGAGCTCGTGTCGCCGAGCCGGAGCTGGAGCCGACCGATCCCCGTGCCGAGGCCTTGGCTCAGGTTCCTGGCCCGTTGCCCCCGGCCAGCCGTCGCGAAGGTCCTCCTCGCGCACGGCCTCCGGGGGTTGAGCCTCGAGCGCGGCTCGGGAGCCGTGAGGAACCGCGGCACGCTGAAGGCCACCTGGGTGGCCGACGTCTTCGCCGTGAGCCTGCGAGCGGTGAAGGCGGCGCGCGCGACGCTCGTCGCGACAGGGCTCATCGCCCGCGACGAGGGCTCGTCCCAGTGGAAGCTGAACCGGGACGGCTCCTACTTCGAGCTGAACCTCACCTGGCGGGCAAACGGATCTGCACGCCGCAGGGAGCCGATCGGCATCGATTCTGCACCCCCAGTGAAGAGACTTGGAACTCCTTCGGATCTGGAAGACCAGCGAACTGCGCGAGCTGGTGTCCCTTTGGGACCCGACTTCCGCAACGTGCAGCGCGAGGACCTCGAGCGCTTCGCACGGATGGAAACGCTGTTCTGGCAAGCCGTGGACAGGAGATGGCTACGGGAGTCGGAGATGGACGTGCTGAACTTCCTGGCCGCAGCTGTCCGGGCACGCTTCGGCAAGGCCCGCGACCCGGTGCGCGTGTTCGTCGCCATCGTGAGGCGCGGGCTCTGGACCCACATCACCTGCGCCGAGGAGGAGCGAGCTCGCGCGGCGCTGGCGCGCCACCGCGAACGCTGCCCGACCGCGTTCCGGGAGCGGCCCGCCGCACTCGCGCACGAGTGGCGCGCCGCCGCATGAAACGGCCAGGTCACGCGCCGCGCTGCTCCGCGAGCGCGGCCTCGATCCGGTCGAGCTGGGCGCGCAACGCGTGGAACTCCGACTGGAGGTCGGCCAGTGCGGGAAGGACCATCGCCCGGATGGCCCGGCGGGTGTTCAGGTTCGCAGCGATGAGGTCCTGGAAGCGGGTGCGCGTATCGTTCTGGACGTCACGGAGTTGGCTGCCGGACTCGGCGTACTCGATGGTGACGCCGTCCGGGTCGACATGGAGCTTCTCCTGCTTGAACGCCTGGCGCGATGGCCTGCGGATCGGGTAGGCAGCGAGCACGGTGCCGTCATGGAGCATGGTGGCCAGGTAGTGCATCGGTCGCCGTCGCGCTCGTGCCATGGGATCTCCCTCGAGAAGGACGCTGGTAAGGACTCGTTCGAGCAGTTCGATCGTGCCCCGCTCGCCCAGGGAACGCGATACGGACCGCGGCCTTGGTGAAGGTGAGGGCAACGGGGGGAACCTTGGGGTTCTGAACCTGCGTGCCCTCGAGCGATCAAGGTCGCACTTCGGCGCTCGGATCCGCTTCCGATGACTCGGGGGTCTCGACCTGGCGGTCCAACACGAAGTCGGCCGCGGCCTGAGCGAGTGACGATGCCTTGAACACGGCGCGCTTGTCCTCCTTCAGGACCTTCAGCCAGTGCCCGATGTACTCGGGGTGGCGAAGGCGCCCGTCGATACCGAGGTGCGCACACAGGAACGCGGAGCCCATCTCGGCCACGAGTTCCTCGGCGGCGTAGGCTTCCGTGCCGAACCGCTTGCCGAGCTCTCGATCGAGCCGTGACTTGTGGCCGGTCCAGTGCGTGAGCTCGTGGAGCTTGGTGCCCCAGTAGTGCTCCTCGCTTTCGAAAGCCTGTACCGTCGGCATCTGGATGAAGTCGAGCGCGGGCGCGAAGAACGCCTGGCTGCCTCCATGCCGGACATCGACTCGGTGCCGGACGAAGAGCGCTTCGACTTCGGCGTGCCGAAGTTCCGGAGCCTTCTCCTCGACCTTCGCCAGCGCGGGGATGCCCTCGCACTGCTCGCCGTTGAAGACGGCGTAGGACCGGAGGAGCGGGATGCTCTTCCTGTCGTCCTCGATCGTCTCGCTCGTCTTCTCCCGGACCTTCAGCTGCTTCCAGAAGATCACTTGCGTGCTCTTCTCGCCGCGCCGGACCTGTGCGCCGAGCGTCTGGGCTTGGCGGTACGTGAACCAGCGCGGATCCTGGTACCCCTTCTTCATCGCGGTGATGAGGAGGAGGAGTACGTTGACTCCGCGGTAGCCTCGCGCGGTGTAGCCGTTGAACGGCCCACCGCCGAAACGTGCATCGAGCGTCCGCCAGGGCTGAACCCACGGCGCGACGCCTCGCTCCAGCTCGGCCACGATCGTGTCGGTGACCGTCTGGTAGAGATCTTCCCTTGCCATCGTCATGCGTCCCTTCTGCTTGGGAACCTTCGGGTGAACCGACCCCGTTGCCGGCTCGCATGACGCGCCCTCGCCGTCGATCGATTGCCCGATCGCGCAGTGAGGCTGTGGATGGTTATGGCCTGTCTCAGCCGCCGTGGAACATGGCGCTGGTTCGGGTCCTTCGGTCTCGTCGATGTCGTCTTGCATGTCGTCCTCCGTAGCGAGCGCGCTCTTCAGCGCTCACCCGCCGGGGCGCTGAAGAGCGGACGAGAGGAGGAAGACGGGAAGCCGGACATCGACGTTCGCGACAGGCCTGAGCAGGTGGCCGGTCCGTGAGCAGCTCACGCAAGGCCTCGTACACTTCAGCGGCGTGATCCCCGTGACCCTGCTCCGGACACTCCTGGCTGCCGTGCCCTTCGCCGTCGTGCTCGCCGGATGCGGAGGAAGCGTCGAGCCGACGCATGTCCAGAGGACCGGGCTCGAGGTCCCCGCCGACTGGCCCGAGATCGTCACGGCGGCAGATTCCGATTGGACGCCGGAAGAGGTCCGCGCGCTGAACGCGGCGCTGTACCTGGTCGAGTCCTCGCTCGCGCCCCACGATCCGCGTCGGTCCCTCATGCGCGTCGCGCCCTACGTGCCCTCCGATCGGATGCCGGCAGACGATGGACCCTTACCCGAGGACATCGAGGGCGTCTTCAGCGTGCGGTCGGGCAACGTCTACCTGAACCGGCCGAGGCCGGCCGACGTGCCCGCGTTGGCATCGCTGCTCGCCCACGAGCTCCATCACATGGAGCGCGACCGCACGTCGTCGGTGAACCGGATGCAGGAGGTGGACCGCGAGCGCATAGCCCACGCACGCGAGGCCGAGGACGCCGGTCGGATGCTGGAGCTCTTGCGCGCTCGGTCCAGCGACCCCGCGACACTCGGCGCGCTCGAGCTTGCCCAGGCGAAGACGCGCGCGTTGGCCGCGATGTACACAGCGAAGTTCGAGCTGTTCCGCCTGGTACAGGCCCTGGACAAGGTCGAAGTGCTCAAGCAGATGGCGGAGCTCTACGGGCTCTACGAGGAGTGCATCCGTCTCGCACGGGCGAAGCTCTCGACAAATCATGGCGAGGAGCTCCGGCTCCTCGACGCGCTTTCCCGCGCGGCCAGTGGAACTCCCGTCCAGGAACCGATCGCGGACGCCCTCGCACGCGCTCGTGCCGCCGTGACTGCCTGCGCATCGCCCCAGGCGAAGGTCGACGAGCTCAGGGCTCGCACAGGACGACGGTGATTCGGGGATTGAGTAGAGGACCAAGCAACCTTCGAAAGAGAGTCCCGATCGGACGAGGACTCGTTGTTCGAGCCTCGTCCGACCAGGCAGAGCCACTACAGCGCCGCACGCTCGCGCAAGCTCGTGAAAGAACCGCCCTCGCCCACGATGATGTGGTCGAGCAACGGCACCCCCAGGATCCTGCCGGCCTCGTGCAGTCGTCGCGTGACCTCGAGGTCCTCGAGCGAGGGTTCGGGGTCGCCACTCGGGTGGTTGTGGGCGACGATGATCGCGGCGGCGTGCTCGCGCAGCGCCGGAGCGAACACCTCCCGAGGATGCACGAGGGACGCGGTAAGCGTTCCTCGCGAGACCTCCGCGAAGCCCATCACGCGATGCTTGCCGTTCAGCAGGAGGGCGACGAACCGCTCCTGCGTCTCGTTCTCGAGGTGAGGCCGGAGCAAGCTCGCGACCGCGCTGGCCATGCGGGCTTGCGATCCGTACAGATCGCAGAGCTCGCTCGACTCGCAGACCACTTCCTCGAACCGCGACACGACACGACGAATCCGGGTGCCCTTGTCCTTGCAACCCATGAGTCTCCTTCCGTTTGCGTCAGCACCATGCTGAAGCTCAGCGGAGCGGCGCGGGCCGCGATCGATTGAGCTTCAGCCGGTCGGGAAGGAGACGAACCGTGTGGTCCTTCTACTCGCGATCGAGGGTACAGGAGATCGGAACGCTTGTCACACGCGGCCACGGCGCGGCCAACGTGACTAAGGTCCTCGATCCGTGCTATCCCTCGGGTACCCCGCAAGGGGATGTCGCCGTGTTCCTTGGTGCGGCGCGGGCAGCAATGTGACCGCGTGCAGCCAGAACGTAGAGCGAAGTACAGTGCTGAAGGTCTCCGACGGGGCAGCTCCCTAACCAGGAACCCTGCTGCGGCAATCGAGGTCGACCACCTCGATCACTGGAACCTTGGCTGGTAGCGCTGGATGCCTGGGCCAATACCGGGCTCGTCCAGTGCGAGGACGGCTCTTCGGAGCAATGCGTTCGAAGTCACGTGCAGGGTGTGGTGTTCTCTCGCGAACCTGAAAGGAGGTTTTTCGCGCGGTTCCGCCCTGCAATGCAGAACGAGCAATCCCGAAGTTCGAGTCCATGGGTCGAAGACCCCGCTGTTGCGGGGCGACCGTGACAAGCCCGCTCCTCTCCAGGTCGGAGAGCGCGGGTCGCGTGTTCGTGAAGCGGTGAAAATCCGCACGAGGGGGTAGGTGCCTTGGCGCGTGGCTTCCGCTACAGCGGACTCCACGAACGGCATAACAACCTCGTCCACCGCAGGGAGCTTCCTCCTAGCGACAGGAGGAACCGGCCGGTAGACGCCTGGCCGGGTACCGCGGAAGTCGTGCGCCGCCTGGGATGGCGACGAGCGGCGACCGCGGACGTGAAGAGCTCAACTGTGAGAGTCGGATGCGCCAGTGTCCGATTGGTGGTCAGCAGCAAGGGGGACGAGTGCTTTCCCCCGAGAATCTCGATGTGGAGCGTCTCCTCGCAGAGGAGCGTCTCGGTCCGGACCGCCTGTGGCCCGGACTCCGTTCGCCGAATCCAGGAGCCTGTTGCTCCTGCCTGGGGAAACCCACCGGCCCGCAAGGCGGTGGAGGGCGAGGTGAACGCGTGGAAGCGGGACCTCTCGGCACATCGAGCGCAGACTGGGAAACGGTCTGCCAGGGGCGTGACCCTTGTTGCGACACGACACGCTAAACGGGGAAGGTCTCGGACCTCCGGGTATGGTCACCCGGTGCGGGGCAGTAGTCGGCCTCGTGGAAGTAGGACCTCGGTCCGAAACGTCCGAGACTGGGAGCGAGCTTCGAGTACGACGCGGTCCATGTCCGCGCGTGGTCTTCGGGAGCGGCGACGCAAACCCGAGGAGTGAACCTCTGCAAGGCAGTGGAGGACACGTTGGCGACCCTGGGGTGGTTCCCGTGGTCGATGCCAGAAGGAAAGAAGCGACCAGCCAGATGCAGCACTGACTCGGCCGTCGGGACGGGGTGAGGACCACAAGAGTCCTGGCCCCGTCCCGGCTGTTGTTCGCTGTGAGCGGAGGAGCCTCGGTGAAACGAGCTCCTTCCCTGACACCGGACTGGCGATGGTGGCTCGAGGTGTACCTCGCGCTCCATCGCGGCGAAACTTGGGTTCGTACCGAGCGACTTCCATAGATGGTGCAACCACCATGATGGGAGCAACGCAGTCGCGCTTTGCGCGGATGCGTCGAGCTTGGAAGGTTCGGTTCCGAGGAACGGAAGTCCTTCGCCCGCACATGGACGCGGACGAAGGGCACGAGATCGATCCCCCGCCGCGCGCGCTACCAGGTAGGTGGAGCGTGCGGCGGGATGGTCTCGGAGACTCGCTCCTCGGTGAGAAGGATTCGATTTCAAAGGCCGGGCTTCGGAGAGGTGTGCCCACGACCAAACACCTCCCATTCGAGACGGGGGTGGGATTGAGAAGGCTGAATGACATACCAGTACGAGGTGAAGTCCATCCGCGCGTTCGTCCAGCGCGTCGCGTGTGAGGTCGCGAACCGCGGCTACGTCTTCTATGTGACCGGCCACATCCCGGCCGGCCGCGCCCCCGAAGACACCGACCAGAAGTTGCTCGCGGCCTACGGGCTCTCGCTCAGCAAGTTCCAGCGCTACCGCCGCAAGAGCCGCGGCATCGCGAGCGTCCAGTACATCCGTCACCGCCGCTTCTTCGTGATGCTGGCGACACCCGGCCAGAACCTGTGGTTCGAGCGCGAGCAGTGGCCGCGCGAGCTGCGACTGAAGCGCGGCTCGCGCATCAAGGACCTGCGCGAGGAACCCCTGCGCTACGCCGGCTATCAGATTGCCCTGCGCCGCTCGTCGAACACAGGCCGTGACCATGTGTCCGTGCGCATCCAGAAGGACGAGTTCCTCGGACTCAAGGCCTACTTCCTCGACATCGCCTGCAAGCGCAACGTCGAGAACCTGCGCTGGGAGTACGCGAACCTCCCGTTCGAGCCCTATCGCGGCGTCAAGAAGCAGTACGGCGAGATCGCGCGCGCCGTGAACGCGAAGCGCAAGACGCAGGCGCTCGCACCCGTCCCGCTCTCATCGTTGCCGGCCCGAAGGAAGGTGGTCCCGACGTTCCTCGACGCGGACCCCTTCGCCGAGGCCGACCGAGTTCAACCTGAATGCACTGTAGGAGGCCCATGACGAGGATGACGAAGGGACAGAAGGACTACATGGAGAGGCTCAGGGACCCGCGCTGGCAGCGCGTGAGGCTGCGGGTACTCGAGCGCGCCGAGTGGAAGTGTGAGGGCTGCGGCACGGGCGAGGTGAACCTCCAGGTCCACCACGGCTGGTACGAGCGCGGCCTGATGCCGTGGGAGTACCCCGATGGGGCCCTGTACTGCCTGTGCGACCACTGCCACGAGCGCGCGGAGTCGCTAAGGGCCGACGCCTACAAGACGCTCGGCCTGATCCCGCCTTGGTTCCACGCGCACGCGACGGTGCTGCTGCACGACCTGCAACTGCTCCTCGCCGCCGGCGCGACGCAGGAGGAGCTGGACGACCTGCGCGTCCAGCGGACGGGGTGACCATGCGGGACAAGGGCCTCGTCTTCGAAGAGATACGCCGACAGCGGCGGGCGCTCGCGAGCCCGCGGGTCGAAGAGTGGGCCATCTGGGTGATCGTGGTCGCCGTGCTCTTCGTCGTTGTCTCGTTCGCTTTGAGGGCGGCACGCCATGGCCGGGAGCCATCTGCGCTCGGCGGGCCGGCCACCCAGGCCGAGCACGGGGCGGACGGCCGCACGCAGGGCGAGACCCGAGCCTCGAGGGGTGGACGATGACGCCAAGCCCATGTCGACGGTGGTTCCCCTTCAGCGTCCCGGAGGTCGAGGTCACCCTCGGCATCTTCGCACTCTCTACGAGCGCCCTCGCCTTTCTCGGCGTCGAGAAGCGGCCGCTCGCCTGGTTCACGCTCGGGTACCTCGCTCTCGCCTACCTCGCGGGGCTCCTGGTCTATGCTCGCCGCTCCAGGCTCACCTTCCTTCGAGACGGCGGCCTTCGCGGCGCCGGCTACGCGCGGTTCTTCCGGCGTGCCACGCGCAGCCTCCTGCTGCTGCACACCGACGACGACTCCCCGAGCGACGAGCTGCTCGGCCTCTACCGCACGCTCCTCGACCGCGGCGTCGAGCTCCGCCGGATCATCTTCATCCGCCCGGACCATGCCCCGGGGGCCTACGACTGGGTCCACCGCTTCGGCCGGCACGAGCGTCTGCAACAGCGCGTGATCCTGCCCGACCGTGCCGACGTGATGCGGCTGAGCTTCGTCGTGGTCGACGAGCGCTGGTCGATCCTCTCGGTCCCCGGTGACGCCGCCGTGGACGGCGAGGGGTACGCCGGCCGCTACCTCCTCCGACACCTCCTGGCCATCGAGGACGCGGAGATTGCCGAGGCCTTCACCGAGGTACATCGCCAGCTCTGGCGGCGCGCCACGGTCGTCGACGAGGAGCTCTTCACCGGGTTGCCGCAGCTGCCCAAGCCAGACGACGAGTGAACCTCGTCAGCCGAGCTCCGCCTCGGCGTCGGCGATGAGCGTGCTGGCCTTCGTCTTGAGAGCAGCGGCGAGCCGGTCGATCGTCGTGAGCGAGGGGTTCTTCAGCCCCCGCTCGAGCTCGCTGATGTAGGTCCGGTGGATCTCGGACGTGAAGGCGAGCGCTTCCTGGGACACCTCGAGCCGCTCCCGCCGCCGGCGCAGGGCCTTGCCGAAGGCGGTCTGGAAGGCCTGGGGTCGCTTGGTGCTGGCCACGTAGCCAGCGTGCCGCCCTGTAGGCTATCGCACTACAGGCTATTGCCTACAGCCACCTCCCCGCCGCGCCCAACCGCCTGTAGGCTATCGCCTACAATGAGCACCCACGCCGCCCGGCCCTCCCCCGTGGTCGTCCCGCCGGCCGAGCCCGGGACCACCGTCCTGCTGATCCACGCGCCGTACCCCGCCCGCCCCCGGTTCGATGGCCTTCCGAGCTCGCTGCTCTCCGCGAGCGCGCGCCTCGTCGAGCACCTGGCCGAGCGCCGGATCTCCTTTGGTCTGATGGACCCCGGCAGCTCGAGCGAGGGCTTCTACGAGTCCCTCGAGCTCATCCTCCGCTCCGGCTCCGTCCGCGTCGTGTGCATCTCGACCTCGACTGCGGCCATCGAGGAAACCGTCCGCATCGCTCGCCTCGTCCGAGCCGTGTGCGGCTCGAAGCCGCTCGTCGTGGTCGGAGGCCCGCACGAGGATGCCTGCCGCCTGAAGGTCGCCGAGGCGGTTCTCGAGGTCGACGTCTCCATCGCCGGCGACGGCGAGTTCGTGCTCCTCGAACTGGTGCGCCGGTTCCTCGAGCTTCCGGACGCCGCTAGCTCGGTGACCAAGGCCCTGGAGTCCCTCGCGCAAGCTCAGCCCGCCCTGCGCGGCCGCGGCACAGTGACCACGCGCACCTGGGACCAGCCGTTCGGCCGCCCCTTCGATTTCGGCCCGACCGAGGTCGAGTCGTTCCACAAGCGCTGTCAGGTCGCGCGTCCGGTCCGGTTCGACGTGTTCCCCGGCAGCACCGCAGTACCCCTCACCATCAGCCGCGGCTGCTCCTACGGGCAGTGCACGTTCTGCTCCGAGGGCGGCCCCGGCGTGAAGGCCCAGGTCTGCTCCGACCTCGAGTGGATCGCCGACCTGAGCGTCCGCCACGCCGGCGTGCCCCTGTACTTCCAGGACAGCATCTTCCCCGCGACGCGCCGAGTCCGGCAGGAGCTCCTCCCGAAGCTCCGTGGACTCGGCGTCGAGTGGGGCTGCCAGGTCTACCTGCCGACACTGTCCGAGCGGCTCGTCGCAGAGCTCGCTGAAAACGGCTGCACCTACCTCTACACCGGCATCGAGAGCGGCTCGGATGACATCCTGCGCGCGATCGGGAAGACGGGGCTGACTCGGGCGCTCATCCTGGAACGGCTCGGATGGCTCGCCCGGCACGGTGTCCGAGCCGGCCTCTCGCTCATGTTCGGCGCCATGGCCGACGACGGTCACTTGCTGGAGACAGAGCACACGGTCGCCGAGACGATCTCCCTCGTGCACGAGCTAGAGAACCGCGGGGTGCCGATCGCCGGCATCTACCCGAACGTGGAGACCGTTCTCCCAGGAACGGCGCTCGACGACGGATCGCTGAACTTCTACTCGATGCCGAGAGCGCCGTCGTTCACGGACTTCGAGGACGGGTGCGTCGGCTACAACTTCCTCACCGTCGTTCGGCCTCCCGACGCAGCACGCCTGCGCTTGGCGAAGACGGTCAGCGACGCGACGCGCTCGATCGTGCCGACTTCGGATGGAGCCGTCGCTCGGGATGCGTCTCGACGTATTTGCGGAGTGCGTCCATGAAGTCCTGACGAGGTCGGAGGCGCCCTTCCTCCTGGGCTCGGAGCAGCCTCGTGTAGACGCCCTGAGCGGCACGAATGGACAGCGGTCGGACGTGCAGCGCGCGCTTCGCTCGGGAGAGGATCGGCAGCTTCGACAGCAACTGGCGGCGGGACTCGGGGGGACCCTCGAGCTGTTCCCGCGCCTCGAAGGCTTCACCGTCGCGACCGTAGGCGGCGTTGGGCCAGGAGCCATGCTCCGCGGTGTCGAACGGGACTCCGCCGTCGGCGACGGTGACCGGGGCGAGTAGTCGCTTGCCTACCCACTCCGCGACGGCGACCGGTACCGCGTTGCCGACGTAGAGCCAGCGCGCGTTCTCCTTGAAGTCCTCCGACTCGACCGAGGTCCAACCAGGCGGGAACCCCTGCACCCGCTCGGCGAGCTCGATGACGGGCGTCACGAACTCGTCGGTGTCGCGGAACCAGATCGCTGGGGGCGACGGAATGCCGAGACCCGAGCCTCCCTTCAGCGTGGGGAGCGCTTCGACCGCCCACCCGAGCCCGCGGTTGCCTTCGGTCCAGTAGAAGCCGAAGCACTTGGCTCGCTCAGGATCAACATGCTCCAGCACCCTGGGCTTCCCGATCGGTGCCGGCGGGTCGAACAGGACGGAACGGGGGTCGTCGTCGGGGGACCGCGAGGCCAGGAAGAAGACGCGCCGACGACGTTGGGGCAACCCGAAGTGGATGGCGTCGAGCACTCGGTAGGCCCACCACCGGTACCCCAGCTCCTCGAAGCCTGCCACGACGCGACGCATCGCGCGGCCCGATTGGAGTCGGAGCATGAACGGGACGTTCTCGAACAGCACCCAGCGGGGAGCCTTGCGCTTCGATGCGGCCAGGAGGCGGAACACTTCGTTCACCAGCCCGCTCTTGGGGCCCTCGATCCCCTCGGTGAGACCTGCTTGGCTGAGGTCTTGGCATGGGAAACCGGCGGTTACCAAGTCGGCTCCCTCGAGGTGGCGAAGCAACCGGACATCGGAGCTGAGCTCGCTCCGTAGGCCGAGTCGTGCCGCGAGGATGGACCTCGCTCCAGGGTCGATCTCGCTCGCGAGGCGGATGCCGTCCTTGGACAAACCGGCCCGATGCAGACCAAGCTCCAGGCCTCCGATCCCCGTGAAGAGCGATGCAACCGCCACCCGAGCATCAATGGCCCCGGTGGCGTTGCCCGCCCGTTGCCGGGCCCGTGTGCGAGTACCGTGGGTGGACATGGGGTCGGGGGCGCTACGTGCCTCGATTGCACCACACTCGGCCCCCGATCTCGAGCCCCTTGCGCTCCGTGGAACCAGAAGCCCCGGTTGGCGGGAGACCCTTCCTTGGCTCATCGACGGCTCCGGCGGAGCACGCTTCGCTCGATGCGTCGAGCCGCTCGGATGGGGTCCTCGTGCGCCCAGACCCTGAGCACCTGCCAGCCCGCGGCCCGCAGACGTTGGTCCGTGTCCCGGTCGCGAAGGACGTTGCCGCGGAGCTTCACGCGCCACCACGCCGCATTGGTCTTGGGGTGAGTCGCGTGCTTCGGGCAACAGTGCCAGAAGCAGCCATCGACGAAGACGGCCACGAGCGAATGGCCGAACACGACGTCGGCCCTGCGCCGGACGTTCGGAAGGACTTTGCGATCGACACGATAGCGCAACCCGAGCCCATGAAGCTCCCGGCGGAGGGCCAACTCGGGAGCCGTATCTCGTTGCCCGACTCGTGACATCCGGAGGGAGACCTCGCTCGTCGGTGGAGTGGTCTTCACGGCACTTGCCGCACGAACGCCACTTCCGACGGACGGCACACGACGGTTCGATCGGACGATCCGCTCGACTCGGCTCATGGGCTACCTCTGGGTCGTGGCATATGCCTTCTGACTAGCGTAGTTCTCCAGGCTTGTCAGTACCCCGCGCATGAACAGCCTGGTCTCGCGCGCGACCTGAACGAGATCTCGAATGGCCACGTCCCGGCCACACTCCGAGAACGACACTTGCCCATGCGCTAGATGGTTTCTGAGGCGCTTCACGGTGGACAGCGCATCTCCGCCTCGCGCTCGAGGATTCGTCACGAGCTGGCATCCATGCTTGTCGAGGATCTGCCGAATGCGTTTCGCATCGAGTGATCCCGCCCCCGGAAGCCTTCCAGGATCGAGCTCGACGACCGCTCCAACGACGACATCCTCGATGAGGCTCTTCGCCGTCTCGAGGTAGTTCTTTGGTGCCGCGTCCTCGTTCGACACCCTGCGGTGCCGCTGCTCGATCCATACTTGCCGGACTGCTTTGGAGATGAGCCCGTGCTTGAGCTTCTCGCTGCGGATCGTTCCGTAGAGCTCGGCGAAGGCCGACCGAAGTGACGCCTCCACGACGTTGTAGAGCATGAGGTAAGCCGCGGCCTTGCCGACGCGTAGCCACTCCTCGTCGATCCTGATGGCCCGCTGTTCGCCGGGGCTTCCTTGCTCGAGCTCTGTCTCCGGCTGTTCCATCCTCGCGAGCATGCGGATGAACTTCCGTACTTCGACGGCACGTCGCTCGAAGTCCTCGACGACTTGCCCCATGGTTACGCTCCGCTCGCCAGCAGCCGGTCGCGGACGTACTCGATCCGAGCCGCGAGTCGCGGCCCGGAGTTGCTTGCATGAGTCGTCGTGTTCTTGAGGAACTCCGGTGACCCTATCCATTGCCCAACGTCGGTCGGTGTCAACTCCGGCCGCGTACGGAGCGCGAGGTTCGTCCCAACGGCGATGGCCTCGAAACGAACGCGGGGAGTCGCTCTCGACTTCTGGTTTTTCGCGAAGCCGTTCGGGAAGTGCTTTTCCACGAACTCCATGGTTCGCTCGAATTCCGATTTCATCCGTTCGCGATCGAAACGGTCCTTGTTGGTCTGCGCGAAGTCGTCCAGGAACTCGTCGACATCGTGAGTGAACTCGCGGTACCGGTCCGAGTACGCGAGGAACCGCAATACGAGCTCCTCGTCTTCGCGACGCTTCCTCATGCGGTCGCTGATCGGGCAGAGCTTCTTGAAGCGCTCGTTTGCGCCGAGCTCTTTGACGAACTCCATGAACGGCCCCGAGAAAGTGCCCCGCCTCACTTCACTCGCGCGTGCCGGGACCCCACTCGTGTTGACTCGATTGAAGATCTCTTGTCTCAACGGGGCCGTGGTGCTGTCCTCCAAAACGACGATCCGCAGCGCCCTGGTCTTGAATTTCCTCTGCTGAGGTTCGGGCAGATCCGAGAAGGCGAAGCCGTTGAGGGACCCCAGGTGGGTCAACCCATTGAGCCGGAGGTCCCCGTTCATGAACTCCTCGAGGGTCTGGATCCTCTGGGCACCATCCACGATCTCCAGCCGACCGTCCTCCATGTCCGCGAAGAACATCATGGGGATAGGGAGCCCCAGGATGATCGACTCGACGAACCGGCACTTGTTGCCGTCGGGCCAGATGTACTCGCGCTGATAGGAGGGAATGTAGAACAGGTCGTTCCGGAATCGCTCGACCAGGTAGTCGATTGGGAAGTCCTTGAGGTCGTACTTGACCTCGTGCTGCTTCGCTCGAATCTCCTGCTCGGCGTTCTGACGGTCGATGTCTGTCGGCCGGCCTTCTTCGTTCGGTGTCATGCTCCCTCCACATCGGCGATGGCCACTTGTCCTGCGTCGACGAGCCAGCGGCAGTGGTCGACAACTCGGTCTGGGCAAGCACCTCCTCGGATGAGGACGCCCAACTCGATGTTCGTTTCGAATGCCGACTCGGTGAGATTGGCGCTAGTCACGAGGAGGACCTTGCCGTCGGCAACCGCGAACTTTGCGTGCAAAGCTCCCGGGTCTCCTTGCCGGTTGCGCGGGCGTTGAGCGAGGGGCCACTCCAAGACCCTCGCGCCTAGTTCGACGACCGCTCGCAAGGACGCGATGCCGTCGTGGCTGATCCGTCCGCCGCCGGACTCCCGCGACTCCAGTAGCAGGTTTACGCGAACACCACGCTTCAGGGCCTCGACGAGGGCGTCACGGATGCCGACCACGGAGTACGCGACGTAGGAGACGATCCAGATCTCCTGTCGAGCGCCTTGCACGAGCTCGGTCAGGGCTTGCTCGGTCCGGCGCAGGGACGTCCCCGGCTTGGTCGGGCCGGACCACACGAGTTCCACACGCTCGCTCGAGCGCTCGGCTTCCACAGCCTGTGCGGCTGCGAGGACCGCGAGGCCAAGTGACCTGGCGGAGAACTCGTTCCCACTCGAGCGCCATGCCGACGAGACCCCGTCGAGCTGATCTCGGCACTCGAACGGGAATCCGGGTGGTGCGGGGTCGCTGGCGAGACGGGTGCCGGTCACGTCCCGGAGCGACTCGAGGTGCGACACGAGCTCCTCGGCCACGGACGTCGGCAGGTCCGAGACCAAGTCGGCGATGCGCTTCGCCAGGAGCTCAGTGCGCGGATCCATGCGGTGTGGGCACGTCGTTCATCCAGGGAGTGATCGGGCGGCGAACGGTCGCCGCGAGTACGGCTCGGTCGAGGTACTTGTTGCCACGCTCGCACGACGTCTCCGAGACGAAGAGGCAGGAGTGGCAAGCCGTCCCGTGGAGCACTCCCCGCTTCGTGTCCGGTCGATGCTCCGCGCACAGGGGGTCGGAGGAGCAGAGCTGGAGCCGTTGGAGACCGACCGTCAGGTGTCGACGCAGCGGGTCCGGCTCGCCGAGGGCGACGAGCCCACCGAGCGTGCCCTCGCTGTCCGCCGCAGCTGTGAAGAGGAGGATCCCCGCCATGGGCCCGCCCTCCGCCTCCGGTTCGGCGGAGTAGATCCGCTCCTCGATGCTGGCGGAGGAGTACCCGCACTCGATCGCGAACTGTCGCAGGAGCGTGTGTGAGAGCGAGTGCAGCACGACGTAGCGCAACCCCGGGTACTGGTCCTCGGGGTTGGGGATGTTCCGTGCGCGACGGAAGGCGACGTGCGCCCGTCGGAACTCGGCGTCGAGCTTCTTGGCCTCGTCGCCGGCGAGCCAAGCCGAGAGGTTGTCCTCGCGCAGGCGCAGGAAAACTCCCTCGCCTCGCACCTCGGTCGCGGGCACCCAGCTCGGCGCGGCGCGCGAGAGCGGTGCGCGCTGAGCCTGCGGGATCTGCCCAGGGTCCCCGAAGTCACCCGGCGAATCGACCCGCGTGAACCCGATGCACGCGCGAACGACGCGCAGTCGCTCCACGAGTACGACGTCAGCGATGAACTTCTCGAAGCCCTTCGGCACCTTCGAGGAGTGGATGCGGAAGTCGTCCGACTTGGGAGCAGCGCCCGGATTCGCGAGCACACCCCATTCCTCTCGACGGAGTTCCGCCACGGATCGGGTCGCCGCTCCAGCAGCGCTCGAGCGGCGCTTCTCTTCGATGGCTGCCCAGATCTCCTCTTTCGACCATGCACCCAGATCGGGGAGGAAGACGAGCAACGGCTTCAACTGGTCGGGGTGCGTGACCTCCTTCAGGCCGGTCCACTTCTCGTCGACCTTCTGGCGCAGCTTCCCCTTGTCCGTCGGGAGCGAGAGCGCCGAGAGCTGGATCGAGAACCAGAGGTTCGACGCGCCGATGAGCATGACGCGCGGGTCCTCGTCGCAGCCCTTGTCCTCGAAGTCTCGGCCGAGGTGCGGGTGCTTGCCCGTGCACCGCTGAGGCAAGTGCTTCAGCGCGTTCTCTCCAAAGGCCAACGCCATCGGCTTGCCGGCGTTGCACCCCTTGCAGAACACGCGGAGGTCGGCGACCTCGGAGGACAGACCGCTCTCCTGGAACTCCAGCGGGCCGCGACACCCCGGCGTCTTGTGCTCGATGAAGTCGTCCCAGGGGAAGTCGTCGAGGTGCCCGTTCCGGCACGCCATGACGAACCTCGCCGGCACGACCTGGGGCGGCTTGCCCACCGCGCAGTTCGCATGCACGTAGCACGTGCGGTCCGGCCGGAAGAGGTCCTCCTTCAGCTTGAAGATCCCGAGGTCGAGCGGCGCCAGCGTCTGACAACGCGGACACCGCACCCACCTGGGGAACGTGACGACCGGAACGCCGGTCCGCGCGTCCTCGCTGAAGGGGTCGCTGCCGTCGCGGTAGATGGGCGCGACGAGTCGCTGCACCTGTGCGCCGAGGTGTCCCTGGACGAGCGAGAGGAGTCGGTCCTCGGTGATCTCGTTCAACGGCGACGGCGGCGGCCACTGCTGCAGTCCCGTCGGCATGACGGACATACGGGGCAGGTCGACGATCGAACCGACGCCGTAGGTGTGCAGGATCTGGCTGCGCCTCGCCTGGCCGACGCGGAAGGGAGCGAACTGCGCCATGATCAGGCTCCTCCCTTCGTCTCGTCTTCCTGGAGCACGAGCCCGGGCGAGGGCTCGACGTCACGGAGCGAGTTCAGGCAGGTGAAGGTCTCCCAGTCCTGCTCCTCCGGCTTCTGCAGGAGCCAGGGTGCATCACCCTTCGTCTTCTTGTACGTGAGCGCGGGCTTGCGGCGCGCCATGTTCGCCCACTCGTCGAGGACCCGACGAAGGCGATCGGCCACCTCGTCCCCGAGCGACTGGCTGCCGGAGACGCCCGCGACACGCGTTCGGACCTCCTCGATGGCTCGCTGGGCGGAGCCGTCCGTCACCTGGAGCTGCGACGCCCCCGGGTTCGGGCCGAGCGTCGCGGACCGGAGCCGCGCCAGCGACACGAGCAGGGCGGTGATCCCGCGGTCCAACGCCCGCGCCGAGAACGGCGTGACGGACAGCGGCTCGACCTGCTCGTAGAAGGTCGCGTGGTAGTGCTCGAAGCGCTCGTAGTGCGACAGGTCACGCGGCCGAGCCCAGTTGTAGACGGAGCAGACGATGCCCGGGTGTCGGCGGCCGACGCGGCTCGTCGCCTGGATGTACTCGGCCGTGCTCTTCGGTTGTCCGGCGACGACCATGAGTCCGAGTCGGCCGACGTCGACGCCGACGGAGATCATGTTGGTCGAGAGCAGCACGTCGAGCGGTCTCGGCGAGCTCGGCCTCTTGCCCGCCTTGCGGTCGGCATCGCGCGCCTTGTCGAGGACCGGATCGAAGACGGCCTCCATCAAGTCGAGGAGCCCCGGGATCTCGGTCGAGTTCCGCCGCGAGGTCAACTCCTCGACGAACGGACGCGGCCGGCGTGCCAGGCCGCGGTCCTGCATGCGGAGCAACCGGTTCGCGACGTCGTCGTCCACGAGCCGGCGCATTCCGCCGAGCTCGCGCAGCGAGTTGAAGTACCCGACTAGAGTGCACCAGGGGTCGGTGTGCTTGCCGTACTGCTTTTCGTAGAGCAGCCAGGTCGCTGCGAGGTAGGCCGTGTACGTGCGGATGAGGACACTCTTCAGCCTCCGACCCGGCGCGCACACGCCGACGTAGAGCCGGCCTGGCGTCGCGTCCATCGACTTGCGACGGACCGAGAAGAAGTTGTCCTCGATGTCGGTGCCGGGCGGAGGGAACACCGCGACCCTGCGGAGGAAGAGCGACCGAACCTGATGCGCTGCGTTGCGGATCGTCGCGGTGGAGACCACGACCTTCGGACGTACGGGCTTGCCCTTCACCGTCCACGTGCACATCGCGTCGACGGCGGTTTCGTAGAGCCCGACGAGGCTCCCGAGCGGACCTGAGATCAGGTGGAGTTCGTCCTGAATGATGAGGTCGGGCGGTCGGAGAGGGGGGTGGTCGATGGTCTTGGTCGCCGGCAGGGACCCCTTCGCCGGGTGGGAGTCCGAATCGTCGAGGTCGTGTGCTCGGAAACCGTGGCGCGGGCAGATCCGCGAGACCCGACCGAACAGGTTCTGCGTCGCGCCGTTCCATGGCATCTGCGCGAACTTGTCGACGGTCGCGATCAGGAGCGAGGGCGGTCGCCGGTAGATCTCCTCGTCGACCACGACGACGGGCAAGCCCTCGTCCTTCGATTTGGCCTTGCTGAACAGGCACTGCCCGTACGTGTCGCCGCAGTACGTGATGGTGCGGCAACGTCCCTGTGCCACGGTCTCCACGTCGATGTCGCGACCCTCGTCGATCGCATGACCGCACCACGGGCAAGTCGTGAGCTGCGCGGGAGAACCGCCGGCGCCAGTCCGGTTGTGCCGGCCGCCGCCACCGCCCCGCACCTCCTGGATGTACTCGTGCGCCTCTTCGGTCCAGTTCGGCGTCGTGCGCGAGCCGACCCAGATGCCGATCCGGAAGGGCTCCTCGCCCCAGCGCTTGTCACCCTTCGCGATCGCCTCGCACCGGATCACCTCGCACGCGCACACGAGCACCGATGCACGCTGGAACTGCTGGAGCGTCAGCAGTCGGAGCGTGTAGCGCATCAACACCGCGATGCCCTTCTCGCCCGAGTGCCCCTCGACGAGTCCTTGGAGCCTCCGCAGGCCCATCACGTACGCGGAGAGCCCTAGGTACGCCTCGGTCTTGCCCCCGCCCGTCGGGAACCACAGCAGGTCCGCGACGGCATCGGTCGCGTGGCTGCGTTCGGGATGGTCGAGCTGCGTGCAGCTCGGGAGGTTGAGCAGGACGAACGCGAGCTGGAACGGTCTCCACAGGTGGTTCGCGGCTTCCGCGTCGATGGCGGCGAGGTCGGGCTTCAGGCCCCGACGCTTCTCCTCCGAGAACCTCGAGTGGATGCGCTGCTGCCACATCGCGCGGTTGGCGAAGCGGAACGCCTCCGCCGCCTGGTCGTCGCGCTCGAGCAGTGCGATGCCCGCCTCGACGCGGCGCAGCGCCGATCGACACGCCGCGATGGCTTCCTTCGCCGTCGCTTCGTGCCCGGCAAGACGCGCGGCCGAGTCGCCGATCGACTTCTCGCGTTTCTCTATCCACTGCTCGTAGGCCACCACGAGAGGTCGGAGGGCCGCACCGATGTCCGCCCGCGGCAGCTCCGCCAAGGCCTTCATGTCGAGCTCGAGCCCGCGCAGCCCCTCGAACCCCGGATCGAGCTCGGTCGGAGCATCGACTCGTTCGACCTCGTAGGTCGGTATCGCAACGGTGGTCAGCTTCCGCGCCTTCCACGGGTCCTGCGGATCGCTGTCCGCGTGAACGGCCGTCCCGTGTCCGACGGCGAACTCCCCGAAGCGACGGTAGAGCATGGCCATCTCGCGCTCTTCGCGCGTCAGGTCCGTACCGTCGTCGAAGCGACCGCGGATCGACGGTCGGCGCTCGAACACCGAGGAGCCGTCCACTCCCTCGACGGTGAGCTCGACCTGGAACAGCCAGGCGCTGCCCGCCTTCTCGTCCTGGACTTCCTCCTGCTCGTTCACGAGGAACAGGGTCACGACCCACTGATCACCGATGGAGCGGACGATGCCCTCGACGTGGACCTTCGAGCGTCGAGCGTCGGGCTCGACTCGACCGACTGTGCCCTCGCTTAGCGGGACGCGGAACGGCTCGCCGCCGAAGGGCGTGCGCTTCCAGATCCTCTTCGGGTCGCCGCCCTTGTTCTTCAGCGAGGCGCTGTCGGTGCGTTCGTACTGACCCCAGGCAGCGGAGACCTGGATTTCGGCGACGCGCTTCGAGACGACGAAGCTCAGACCGAGCGACGACGGGAACATCGTGCCCGCACGGACGTCACCGCGGTCCTCTCCGCCGCTTTCCTCTGAGCTGCAGTCGTTGACCCCGAGTCCGTCGTCCTGGTCGGCGCCGACTTCCGCGTCGCGCGGAGCCAAGACCCCGACAAGGTAACGGTCCCTGATCGACGACTCGTCGACCTCCTCGTCCGGGCCGCCAGCCGGACCTGATAGCTCCAATCGCACAAGCTCGTCTACGTCTGATCGAATAGCAGTAGAACCAATAGGCTTCGCTTCAGTCACGCGCGCTACAGCGGCAGACGCCTGCCCGGGTGCCGAATGCGGAGTGACTCGGGCATCACCAGCTTGAGACGTAGATTCAGAGTTGGACATGCTTCTCTTCCTTGACTTCCGCGGCATGTCGGCTGCGATTCATTAGAAGGAGAGCGTCGTACGCTGCGCGCTGCGCGCTCGGGCTAATAGTAAACCGCACGCCGTGATCTGTACTGAAGTGGCCATGATCCAAGCTCAAATTGCCGAGCTGATACGCCGACGCAACCACGCGATCGAGCTTAATCATTAGGCTGCGCAGTTCCACAACATGTGGCGTGTGGTCGCGCGGATCATTCATTTGATTCTCAACATCGGTAA
This sequence comes from Myxococcota bacterium, assembly GCA_023150895.1. Taxonomy (GTDB): domain Bacteria; phylum Myxococcota_A; class Bradymonadia; order UBA7976; family UBA1532; genus CAINDO01. The sequence goes on from JAKLJY010000007.1 coordinate 48,839, forward strand.
GCCCGATAGACTCCCTAGCCGCGAGCGCACGCCTAGCGGAATCGTAGGCTTCTACGGCCGGCTCCAATTCGGACGTGCCTTCGGGGAAAGGAAACGTACAGAAGTTCTTTTCCGGCGTATATGACATCGTGCCGCCAAGCGTTGTCTTGTTCATGTAGGTCCACACCCAGTGGAATGTCGACTGCAACGCAGCCCACATGGAGGCATCGGCAATGGAAGTCACGATCAGTTTTGCGCTGTACACCTGTCCATTCGGAACCCAGATCCACGCCCACGTGTTACTTACCTGAGCCTTTACCAGTACCCGGCTATGCCCCTTGATGGCCTGATACAAAGCCGGACGCTTGTCCGCATATTGCCACCAACGATGTGGTAGCGGGCTTCGCAACACGAAAGACCCGTCATCGTTCTTTCTTTGCCGCTCTGGTCTCACTGTCCGCTCTAGGATTCCGAGGACTTCGGGATAGTCTTCCGCAACGGGCCCTGGATAGTCCCGCGGAACAAAACCGCGCCGCAAAAACTCCCTCTGCTCGCGTTCTGTCGCGTTTAGCCACAGCCCTTCAGCGGTGCGGCTGTGTGGCCAGTCGTGGAAGTTGATCACCCACCGCCGGGCTGACTGAGCCGGGTCGCTGGACAAGTCATCGCCATCGAGGAAAGGGTAGAGAACATTACGGCAACGGGGATCCCGAGCAATCATGGCCTGAGCCTCGTCCGTAGGAACGACGAACCCCATCCCAAGAACATACGACCCGACGAACGACAACTCTTGATTTGCGCGAAGTAGACGGGGACGCCACTCTACGGCCCCCTTCTCCTGCAACGCAGAGTCAATTCCGGCCACAACGGCTCCTTCCAATACACTTATCCCCGCCCAGACGCCGGACGCCAGCCAGACATGCGAGACCTGTAGTGCCGCCGAACCCGGCCACGGCGAACTGCGGACTGCCCGGACAATCGAGTATCCGCGGGACAACATCTGATCTAGGCCCGTCACACGGGTATCACCCTGTGCGATTGAGTTCGTTGCGATCAGACCGAGGATGCCTCCTCGGCGGGACACGTTGCCCGCCCGCAGAAACATGTACGCAACGAGGTCGGCATTGCCTTTGACTCCGCCAGCAAGCACATTGACGAGAAATGTGCGGTAGGCCTCTCCCATGATCCCTGAAATGCGCTTGCCGCCCACGAACGGCGGGTTGCCGACCAACGCATCAAACCCTTGTGCACCCGCGGGGTTGTCGAACACCTCTGGAAAATCAAGGGCCCAGTGCATTGGCGCTCTGCGAGGCGCGGCAGCTGGCGTTTCGGAACCAAGCGCGGCAATGGCACGGGCCGAGCAGTTCTCGGCCTCAAGTTCTCGCTCGTGTTCACTCAGTGCAGGGTCGAGGACGCGCTTGACGTCCGATGCCAAATCCTGTTCAAGGTTCACCTTCAACCTGCGTGACCCCTGACCTGCCGGGCGCTGGAACGCATCAAAATACGCCGCGACGAGAGCATTTGAGATTGCGCGCGCCGCGCGGAGGTGGGCGCTTGCCTCGACCAATAGGGCGGCCTTGCGCTCCACGTCCGCTACGGTCTCGGTGGGCATGGACCCGAGCCGGAGGCGTAGCGTGCGCGCGCGACTGAGAGCGGAACGAACCAATCCGGAAGCAAGGACCTCGGGGGCAGTGTGGTTTGTGAGGTTCAGTCTCTCCAATTGCCACGTGTTGGTTACGCCGACGAGCGAGTCGCCGTGGCGGATGCTGTGGTCAAGAAACCCGAAAGGCTTCTCCCGCTGGAGCGTGGTCAGCCACAGCGAGAGCTTCGCCATCTCGACGGCCATCGGGTTGATGTCGACGCCGTAGAGACAACGGTCCGCGACGACGCGTCGAGCGATCGCCCGACGCTCGATGGCGTCCTTCGGGATGATCCGTTCCCCGGCCGCTCCGGTGGAGAGGTCGCCCTCGGGCGTGATCAACAGCCGGCCAGGGTTCGCCGTCTCGAGCAGCGCCCAAGCCTCGACCAAGCGTTCGGCGAGATAGCGACACGCCTGGACGAGGAAGGCGCCAGAACCACACGCGAGATCGCAAACGCGCAGTGCGAGGATCTCCCGCGGTGACTTCAACACCCACTCCGACTCGGGCTTACCCTCGGACGGCCCCACGTACACGAGCGGCTCGAGGGCATACCGGACTACAGGCTCGGTCAGGCTCGGAGGCGTGTAGTGCGTTCCGGTGCTGCGCCGGTCCGCGCCGGCGGTGACGTAGATGCTGTCCTTCGGGTACACGACCGGCTGCCTGCGCCTGTCCTCGCGCACGAGCCCCGCGACGGGCTTCACGCGGCCGTAGAGCTCCGAATCGTTGCCGCACGCGACCAGCCAGCGGGAGGGGTCGTCCTCGATCGTGTACTCGAGGTCCTTCGCGATCGACGGCTCCGTACGTCCTGTGCGCTCCTTAACGAACGACACCAGCTTCGAGGTGTCGATCGGGTCGTAGCGCTGCTCCAGTTCGCGGAGCTCGATCTCGGGCTCCTCGCCCTTCGAGCCCTTCAGGCTGACGACGGCATCCGCAGCACGCTTCGCCGTGTGATCGAGCAGGCTCTCGTACACGTTGCCGATCTGCTCGACGCCGAGCTCACGGAACGACAGGCGGCGCGTCTCGGCACCATTGGCCCCGCCGTCGCGCACGCGCAGGACCTGGAGGGCTTCGAGCACGAAGAGCACGGTGGCGTCGTCGATCGCGAGCGGGGCGGCGGCATGGGTCCGCCACCCGTGCCCGGGCTTCCGGCCTTCGAGGAACGGGAACCGATCGGGGTCGAACAGGTGGCCGCCGTAGGCCGGCAACCGCATGTCCACGTGGGCGACGCCGCCATGGATAGCGCGGAAGGTCGCGAGGAGTCGACACCAAGCCGAAGTGCGGCGTTCGAGCACGTCGGAGCCTAGTCGGTCGGCCTCGGCGCGAAGGAACGCGCCGAGCGGCGAGAGCGCGTAGTGCCGCTGGTAGAAGTTCGACTTCGCGACCGGGAAGTATAGGTCGGCCTGCTCCTCCAGGTAGAAGACGAAGACCAGGCGCATCATCACCGTGATGGCGGCCTCGTAGACCTGCTTCTCGGTGACGCCCTCGAGCAGGGTGCGGCCGGAGCCGCGGTCGAGCTCGTCGATCCGCCGCACGAGCAGCTCGATCGCCTCGCGGACCTGCAACCCGAGCTGGATCGTGACGTCGTGCTGGTGCTCGGCGCTGCGCTCGATCAGGCGCTCGAGGGTCTCGTCCACCGGGCCGAACACGCGTCGCGCGCCGAGGAGCGTGCGCAGGGCCTGGAGGGTGATCTTCTCCTCGAACCAGAGCGATGCGTGCCAGGTGACGAAGGTCGTGGTGCCCTTGCGTGGCGCCGAGACGAGGACCCACTGCTCCCCGTTCGTGACGAGCCCGAGGGTCGGGCCTGCTTCCGGAACGCCACGCAGGAGCTCGACCATGCGCGTCACGGGCGAGGCCTTCCAGCGAGCGTCCTCCACGGGGCGTTCGAGATCGGTGCCCGCGTCGAACACCTGCACCACGAGTCGGGTCGGCCGTTCGCCACTCTCCGCGAAGCCGAGGACCGCGAAGTCGGGCCGGAGGTCCTCGTGGTGCACGGCGACTCGCACCCGGAGGTTCGCGGGAACGCCGGGACCGTCGACGAGGACCTCGGGCCCCAGCTCCAGCGCGCGCCCGAGCACGAAGCGGATCCACTGCCTGTGGTAGGCCCGGTCGTGCGCCTTTTCGGTCCACTCGGCGTGGGCCGCCTTCAGCTCGGCGCGCACGTCACGGTCGTCGGCTTCGAGCCCCTGCGGCAGCGCCTCCTTTAGCACCGGCAGCGAGAGGAACGGCCCCGACACTTCGACGAGCCTCAGCCACTCGAGGTGGTTGGCTCCTGCGGTCGGGGGTTTCTTGGTGCGGCGTGCCATCGAGGGGTCGGGAAGGTCACCAGGTCTCGGGGACGAGGAAGGCGACCGCGACGGGGAAGCTCCAGGGCTTCGGATCGCGATAGCGGCGGCGAAGCTCGGCCTGCTCGGCGCGGAGGCGCTCGGGGATGCGCTTCAGTTCCTCTTGCAGGCTGTCGGCGTCGCGCTGCCACTGCGCCTTCTCGGGATCGGTGAAGAGCTCGAGCTGCACCTGCTTGCGGTCGCCCAGCTCGTCTTCGATCTGCTTGGCGAGCTCGGCGAAGATCGCCTCGACCTTGCGGCACTCGTCCTCGGCGCGCGCTTCGAGCATCGCGTGCAGGTTCTTCGTGCGCTGCTGCTCGCGCGCTTGGAGCGCCTCGGCCAGCGGCTTCCCGATCCGGGGCCAGAGTCCGCGGATGCGCTCGCGCTGGGCGTCGCTCGCGGCTCTAGTCGTCAGGGCTCGTTCCAGCTGGTTCGTCTCCTCTACGGTCTCGAAGCGCCGGAACCGGTCGCCCGACACGAAACCACCGGACACGATGACCTGCTCGTGTAGTCGATGCCCGTCGGCGCCGAGCACGAGGATTCGGGCCCAGGCGAGGACGGCGAGCTCCTTCGTCACGTCGGGCGACACGCTGCACGCGGCGATGCGGTGGATGCGGCGCGAGTCGCTCGATGCAGAGATCTCGGCGCGCAGCAGACGCTGGGACAGGTCCACGAGTCGGTGGTTCAGGTGGACGAGCACGACGTCGTCCCGGCCCTTCGCCTCCTCGTGGTCGAACGTGATCGGACGGACCTTCTTGGTGTGAGGGTGCTCCAAGCCCGCGGTGCATCCGGCCCACGCGCCGGTCAGTCGTGGCATCCAGAAGCGTTCGGATTGCAAGTCGGCCGCGCGGAGCGGCGTCTGCTTCGCGAGACGCAGGCCGACTTCGACGACGCGCCGAACCGAGGCTGGCGTGACGTGTAGCTCTTCACGCGACTCGTCCAGCGTGCGTCGCAGCTTGGCGATGTCGTCGGCGAGCTTGCGCTGGAACGACAGCAGGCGACGAACGGGTTCGGCTTCCTTCTCAGGACGTGACGTGTCGATCGTACGACGCTTGCCAAGCATCGCTTCCTCAACCTGCTTCGCCACGACGGGGCTCACCTTCCCGAGCAGGTCGCTGCCGATGCGTTGGATCTTGCGCACGGCGACCATGAGGAACTCGAGGTCGCCTTCGAGGTCGCCAGGACGCGTGTCCGCGTCTCCGACCTCGCTGCGGTAGTCGGCTCCGACGAAGTGGAAGATCTCCGGGGCGAAGCGCTGGCCGTGGCGGTCGATGCGGCCGTTGCGCTGCTCGAGCACGTTCGGGTTCCACGGGATCTCGAAGTGCACGAGTCGATGGCAATGGTTCTGGAGGTCGATGCCCTCCGAGGCCATGTCGGTCGCGAGCAGGATGCGCACCTTCGATTCGGAGGGGTGCGCCTGGAACGCGGCCTTGATGCGCTCGCGTTCGTCCTCGTTCATGCCGCCGTAGAGGAGTTCGAGGCGCCCCTCAGCCGCGAGCCCGTGGGTGGCGAGGATGCCTTGGAGCCACTTCTGGGTCGCGCGGAACTCGGTGAAGATGATCACCCGTTCGTCGTTCCAAGTACCGCCGGGGCGCACGGTGGCGTCGAGCCAGTGCAAGAGCTCGGTGGTCTTCGAGTCGGGCCGATTCGCGGCTCGTCGAGCGCGGGTGGCGAGAGTATCGAGGAGTCGCTTCTCCTCGCTGCCCATCGAGTCGAACGTGTTCGTGGCGGCGACGACGGCGTCCGAGAGCTCGTCTTCGTGCTCGTCGTCCGTGGACTCCTCGGGCTCCTCCACGGCTTCGAGCTGCCGGCGGAGCACGCCCTCGGGAACGCGACGGCGTGGCGAGTCCTTCTCGCCGATTCCGCGGAGCGTCTCGACGTGCTTGTCGAGCGTGTCGGCGAAGGCCTGCGGCGAGGAGAAGAGGCGCTTCTTGAGGAGCTTCAGCACGAAGTCCGTGCCGAGGGACTTGGTGCCGTTGGTCTCCTTCTCGGCCGCGCGCCGCAGCTCTCCGTAACGCTTCAGGTCCTGGTAGAGAGCGCGTTCCTCGTCGGTGTACCGCACCGGGATTGGCGTGATCCCACGCTCGAGGAACACGCGTTTGCCCTGCTCGTCCACCAGCTCGGTCTTCAGGCGACGGACCATCACGGCCTGGACCTGCTTCGGGTCCTGTCGTCGAACGCCGCGCGTGAAGCGCTGGTCGTCGAGCAGGTGCAGGAGCGCGGAGAAGCTCTCGGGGAAGCCGTTGTGCGGAGTCGCAGAGAGGAAGAGCTTGTGTTCGAAGTGCGGCGCGATCGTGCGGATGGCGTCCGTGCGCTGCGACTCAACCGAGTAGTTGCCGGATCCGGCCGGCGCGATGTTGTGCGCCTCGTCGACGATCAGCAGACCGTGGCGGCGCGGGTAGGTCGGTTCGTTCGGCCCAGGCAGCGTCTCGCGGAAGAGCCGCAGCGGTGTCTCGCGCTTCAGGTAGTCCATCGACGTGATGAGGCGCGGGAAGTGCGTCCACGGGTTGACGTGGAGCCCGCGTTCGCGGCGCAGGCGCTTCATCGCCTCCGAGTCGACGATCTCGAACTCCAAGCCGAACTTCTCGCGCATCTCGTCCTTCCACTTCATGTTCAGCGAAGCGGGGCACACGACGAGCACGTTCTGGATCCGGTGTCGGAGGAGGAGCTCTTGGAGGACGAGCCCGGCTTCGATGGTCTTGCCCAAGCCGACGTCGTCGGCGATCAGCAGGTTGACGCGCGGCATCCGAATCGCGCGGACGACGGGCTCGAGCTGGTAGTTCTCGATCGTTACGCCGCTGCGGAACGGCGACTGGAGCGAGCTCGCGTCGGCGGACGAGACGGTTCCCCAGCGCACGGCGTCGAGGAAGGCGGAGAAGCTCTCGGGATCGTCGAAGCCGTCGGGCCGAGGCAACTCGGGTCGACCTCGGTGGACGACGCGCGCGCCGGGCTCGATCTCCCACACGACCTCGAGCTCGTCACCCCAGCCGTCCTCGTCCATCGACGAGAGTCGGACGACGTGGCTTCGCTCGCTCGACGCGTCGCGAAGTGGATCGGTGGGAAGCGATGAGGCGACCACCTCGCGCACGACCCACTGTCGCCTGCGGACCTCCACGGCGTCGGAGGTCTGGGGAACGGCCTGGCTGGTCATGGCGCGCTCCCGGATTCGCTCGGGCATCCGCTCGAGCCGAGGGTGCTCCCTCCACCTCGCACGCGCGATGACCTCTCCGCTCCGGAAGCGCAGACGACGCACCGTCCACCCTCGGCTTCAGCGGTGCCGAGGGTGAACTTCGAGGGGTGCGAGCGTCGGAGACTCATTCGGTGATGCGAGCTGGGGAGCGGCTCAGTAGTTCGCGAAGAAGGAAGCGCTCTTCTCCGGGTTGTGCCCCCGGCGGTCGTAGAGCTTGGTCGTCGTGGGATCGGCGTGCCCGACGTCACGCTGGACGTCCTCGAGGCTCGCGCCGTTCTGCAGGGCCGTCGTGATGAAGGTCGCGCGCATCGAGTGCGCGCTGAAGCCGAGCGGCAGGTCGATCTGGCGGCAGTACTTCTTCAGGACGCGGTCGACCATGTCGGCGCTCATGCGCCGGCGGCCGTCGCTGGAACGCCCATTGGCGCGCGTCGGGCGGAGCAGCGGCCCGTCGAGATCGGTGCCGTGGCCGGCGGCGCGCAGGTACTCGTGGATGCGCTGCGCCGTCTGCGGGTTGACCGAGACGGAGAGGTCCTCCCCGCCCTTCCGGACGAAGTGGAGGCTCCAGTACCCCTGGGTCTGGTGGAAGTCCTTCACGGCGAGGCGCGCGATCTCGGAGCGCCTCGCTCCGACCTGGAGGCCGATGGAGAGGATTACCCGGTCGCGCAGTCCTTGGAGTGTCGTGACCTCAGGAGCGTCGAGCAACGCCCGCGCCTGTTTCTGGGAGAAGGACCGGGTCTCGCCTCGGGCTCGATTCACGCGCGGCCGCTTGACCTCGCGGCAGGGGTTCAAGTCGGCGAGCCGGCGGGTGACCAGGTGGCTGAACAGGCTCGAGAGCGCGGAGAGGCGGCGGCGGATAGTCCGCGGGCGAGCACCCTCTGCCTCCATCGCGCGCTGCCAGTGGATCACCGCGGCGCGGTCGACCCGGCGGAGCTCGTCCCGGGACCGGACCCCGAGCACCTCGATGAAGTGTCGGATGTCCGCCTTGTACGCCCGGCGGGTCTGCTCGGACCGCTGCCCCTGGAGCCAGACCTCTTCTTCGGGGACCTCGCGGAGGAGCTCGACGCTCGGGCGCAGGTCGCCCGAGCCGGTCTCCAGGACCAGTGCGCGGGTCTTCGGGTCGAGCTCGTCGGTCACGTTCGGCACCCCTCCAGTGCTCGTGATAATCCAGTTTATCAAGCGCAGTCTGGCACGAGCCCGACCCCGAGGGCAAGCACCGGATCGAGGGACCTCGGCCGGCCGCGGCAGTCAGACCGGGGTCGAGAACTCGTCGTGGGCGGCGACCGTCGCGAACTCGATGGTCGCGCCGTCCCTCTGGGGGATGCTCCACCAGCGGCCCTGGGCCCGAGCGACACGACTGCCATTTCCTAGCGTTCGCCGGACCGGTTGTCCGTCGCAGGCCTCGACCCGATGCGGAAGGAACTGCGTGAGCAGTACGGCCGGCACGATCCGAAGAAGCGAGTGGGCTGGATCGCGTCTCGAGCGGGGGATCCGGGCCAGGGCGCACACCTCAAGAACTCAAGAGGCTGTGCCGGTCGGGCCGAAGTCACTACATTCTCTGGGTCATGTTCGGTCCCTTCCTCGAAGCGCTGGTTGCGCGGCTGTGCCTGGTCCTAGGCCTGCTGCTCGGCGTCATGCCTGCGCAGGAGTTCGTCCTGTGCTTCGAGCCCGATGGGACCATCGCCCTGGAGACCGTGGGCGGGGAGCCCGTCTGCGGCGCGGGCGAGGAGTCGGGTCCTGGCGAGGAGCCTCGGGCCGAAACGGCCGCAACCGAACGCGAGTGTTGCGACTGCACGGACATCACGCTTGGCAAGCGTGGTGAAGACGGTTTCCTCCGGGTTTCGACGCGGGTGCTCCACGTCGACGTGCCCGTGGCGATGGCTCCTGCGGAATGGTCCCACCCGCTTGCCAGCGTAGTCGGCGAGATGCGCCTGCGAGTCGATGCCCCACCAAGACCACCGGGCGTCCTCGCACATATCCGCGCCGTAGAGCTGCGGGTGTAGCCGGAACTCGTAGCGATCTCGACCCGGTGGCCGAGGGTTCTCGGGCCGCCGCCAGGGCCGAAGTCGCGCATTGGTACCGCGAGTTCTTCGGCCGGGCCATGCCCATGCGTCGTCGAGTCCCGACCTCGTTCCGCCCTTTCAACCCCTTCAACGCCACTTCCATGAACACAAGCAACTTCACGATCACTCTTCTCCTCGTCGTTCCGCTCGTCTCCGGGTGTCCGGGTGACAAGGGGAACTCGCCTCGCGCACCGGAGCATGCCAGCGAGGGCGTCGTCCCCGGCTCCTACGAGGACTGGTGCGGAGAGCACGAAGTACCCGAGTCGAAGTGCACGCGCTGCGATTCGAGCCTCGTCGCCGCCTTCAAGGCCACGAACGACTGGTGCGGAGAGCACGGCCTGCCGGAGTCCCAGTGTCTCCAGTGCAACCCCAGCCTCGTGATCACGCGACCGCCCAAGCCCGGTGGCAAATGATCCCGCGCAACCTGCTGGTCTTCTTCGTCTGCCTGTTCGCCGCCGCATGCCGTGACGGCGCAGCGGACGGAACTCCCGCGGCCAAGGCCGTGGCCGATGCCAACGGGATGTGCGCGGAGCATGGGCTCCTGGAAGCGGTCTGCACGAAGTGCAATCCCAAGCTCGTCCCGATCTTCCAGGCGAAGGGCGACTGGTGCGCCGAGCACGGGTTCCCGGAGTCCTTCTGTCCGACATGCCATCCCGAGCGCGGGGGCATGCCGGCCATCGACGTCACGCCGGAGGAAGCTCCGCTGAACGGGACGAAGATCGTCCTGCGCACGACCGAAGCGGTCCGCGCAGCCGGCATCGAGGTCGCCGAAGCGAGTCCTCCGGGCGAGGCTCGCCTCCAGCTCCTCGCGACCATCACGTACGACGCGCTGCGCCGTGCGGAGGTCAACGCGCGCACACCGGGCATCGTGCGCGAGCTCCTCGTGGACGTCGGCACCCGCGTGTCGAAGGGAACTCCGCTGTTCAGGATCGAGAGCGCGGAGCTGGGGGCGACCCAGGCTTCGATGCGGGCCGCTCGCTCGCGGATGAGCGTCGCAGAGAGCGCGCGCAAACGGATCGAGAGCCTGCTGGAGAAAGGCATGGCGGCCGACAAGGACCTGCTCGAAGCGCAGCTCGAGCTCGACGCGGCCAAGGCCGAGCTGGCGACGGCCGAGTCGGCGCTCGGCCTGGTAGAGATCGAGGACGGATCGGCGAACCTCTACATGCTCCTCGCGCCGATCGACGGGTCGGTGATCCGGCACTCGGCTCCGGCCGGTCGCATGGTCGACGCCGAGGAGACGCTCTGCGAGATCGTGGACGTCTCGACGATGTGGGCCGAGGTCGACGTGCCTGAATCGGAGCTCGCCCGGGTCGGCGCCGGCCAGAGTGCGCTGATCACCGTCGAGGCCCTTCCAGGTCGCGAGTTCGCGGGCACGATCGACTACGTCGCGCCCGAAGTCGATCCGCGAACGCGCACGGCCAAGGCGCGCGTCAGGCTCGCCAACGGGGATGGGGCTCTGCGGGCGAACATGTTCGCGCGCGCACTCATCACGCTTGCTCCGAACGGGACGAGTGCGCTCGTCCCGCGCGATGCGGTACAACGGGCCAACGACGTCGACCTCGTCTTCCTCCGGCTCGCCCCTGACCGCTACGAGGCCCGACAGGTGAAGACCGGCGCGCGGCGCGGCGATCTCGTCGAAGTCCTCGAAGGGCTGGCTCCGGGAGTGCTCGTCGCCACACGTGGGAGCTTCTTGCTCAAGACCGAGGTCCTGAAGGGGAGCATCGGGTCCGGCTGCTGCGAGGTGGAGTAGCCCGTGCTCTCGCGCATCATCACCTGGTCGCTCCAGCACCGACTCGTCGTGCTGCTCGCCTGGGGAGGCGTCGTCCTCGTCGGGTTGCTCGCATTCCGCGACCTCCCGATCGATGCCTTCCCCGACACGACTCCGGTCCAGGTCCAGATCAACACGGTCGCGCCGGAGCTCTCGCCGCTGGAGATCGAACGACAGGCGACGTGGCCGGTCGAGCGGGCCATCTCCGGCCTGCCGGGGCTCGTAGAGGTCCGCTCGCTCTCACGCTTCGGACTCTCGCAGGTCACGGCGACCTTCCAGGACGGGACCGACGTATGGCGCGCGAGACAGGTCGTCGGCGAGCGCTTGCAGACGGCCGAGCTGCCCGCCGGCATCGATCGGCCGCAGCTCGGACCAGTGGCCACGGGACTCGGCGAGGTCTTCCATTACATGGTCCACGGCGAGGGACACACCCTGGCCGAGCTCCGCACGGCCCAGGATTGGATCATCCGGCCCCAGCTCGCAGCTCTCCCAGGCGTCGCCGAGGTCAACTCGTGGGGCGGCGACGAGCGGCAGCTCCACGTCGTCGTCGACCCCGTTGCACTCCAGAAGCACACGCTCTCTCTCGCGCAGCTCGTCGAAGCCCTCGAGCGGAACAACGCGAACGTCGGAGGCGGAACGCTCGATCGGGCCGGCGAATCGAGCCTGGTCCAGGGAATCGGCATCGTGAAGAGTCCCGCCGACGTCGAGCGCATCGTCGTCGACGCCCTGGACGGTATCCCCGTGCGCGTGGGCGACGTGGCGGAAGTCGTCGAGGGTCGCGAGATCCGGCGCGGGGCCGTCACCGCCCGAGGTCGGGGGGAGGTCGTGCTCGGCCTCGGGTTCATGCTGATGGGCGAGAACAGCCACGACGTCACCTCCCGGCTCGCGTTGCGACTGGAGGAGGTGAAGAAGAGTCTCCCGGCCGGGATCGAGGTGGAGCCGGTCTACGAGCGCACCACCGTCGTAGACAAGGTGCTGAAGACCGTTCGCACGAACCTCCTCGAAGGCGCGATCCTCGTCGTCGCGGTGCTCTTCGTGTTCCTGGGGAACCTGCGCGCGGGACTCATCGTAGCCGCGGCCATCCCGGTCTCGATGTTCTTCGCCTTCGACTTGATGCTCCGCGCCGGGATCGCCGGGAGCCTGATGAGTCTCGGAGCGATCGACTTCGGCCTCATCGTCGATAGCTCGGTGATCCAGGTCGAGAACTGCATGCGACACCTGAGCCACAACCGAACGCAGCGCAGTCGAATCGACATCGTGCGCGACGCCGCCATCGAGGTGCGCCGCCCGACGATGTTCGGCGAGCTCATCATCATGATCGTGTACCTGCCGATCCTGGCCCTGGAGGGGATCGAGGGGAAGCTGTTCCGGCCGATGGCGCTGACGGTGATCTTCGCGCTCCTCGGCTCGATGCTGCTCTCGCTGACGCTGATGCCGGTGCTTTCGAGCTTGGTCCTGCCGCGCCGGCCCAGGGAGTCGGAGGGTCTCCTGATGCGCGTGCTGCATGCCGCGTATCGGCCGGTGCTGGACGCCGCTCTGCGCTGGCGCGTGGCCATTCTCGGACTCGCGGCTCTCACGGTCGCCGGCGGGGCTTGGCTCGCGACTCGACTCGGCAGCGAGTTCATCCCCAGGCTCAACGAGGGGGCGCTCACGATCAACACCATCCGCCTCGCCGGGGTCTCGGTCGAGGAGTCCGTGCGCTACGGAACGCACATCGAGCAAGCGCTTCTCGCCGCGTTCCCCGACGAGATCGAGGACGTCTGGACCAGGACCGGAAGCGCCGAGATCAGCACCGATCCGATGGGCCTGGAGCTCTCCGACGTCTTCGTGACGCTCACGCCGCGAGAACGGTGGACAAGGGTCTCCGATCAGCAGGAGCTCGTCCAGCGGATGCAGTCGCTGCTCACCGACTTCCCCGCGATGAAGACGATCTTCACGCAGCCGATCGAGATGCGCGTCAACGAGATGATCGCCGGAGTCCGCGCGGACCTCGGGGTCAAGCTCTTCGGCGACGACTTCGAGGTCCTGAAGGCGAAGGCGGGCGAAGTGCAGGCAGTGCTCGAATCGATTCCCGGCGTCGCCGAGGCCTACACGGAGCAGGTGACCGGTCAGCCGGTGCTCCAGGTCGAGGTCGACCGCGACGCCATCGCGCGGCACGGCATCGCGGCCGAGGAAGTGCTGTCGGTCGTCTCGGCACTGGGAGGCATCGAGGTCGGTGAGATCCAGGAAGAGAGTCGACGGTTCCCGATCGCCGTTCGCCTCGCGGACGTCTACCGCGAGGATGCGGAGTCGCTCGGGCGCGTGCTCGTCACTGCAACGAACGGCGATCGGATCCCGCTCTCGCGCCTCGCCCGCATCGAGCTCGAAGAGGGCCCGTCGACGATCAATCGGGAATGGGGCAAGCGCCGCATCCTGGTGCAGGCCAACGTCCGCGGGCGGGACGTGGGCTCTTTCGTGAAGGAGGCGCAGGGAGCGATCGAAAGGCGCGTCGAGCTCCCGGCCGGCTACTACGTGCGCTACGGAGGGCAGTACGAGCACTACGAGAGCGCCCGCAACCGCTTGATGGTCGTGGTCCCGCTCGCGCTTGGCCTCATCCTCGTCCTGCTCTACTTCACCTATGGACGCGCGCGCGATGCGGCGCGCGTCTTCACCGGAGTCCCCTTCGCCGCCGTCGGCGGGGTGTTGGCGCTCTATCTGCGCGATCTGCCCTTCAGCATCTCGGCCGGAGTGGGCTTCGTGGCCCTGTCGGGCGTGTCGGTGCTCGGCGACATGGTGCTCGTCTCGACGATCCGACAACTCCTCGAAGAGGGACTCCCGCTAGAGCAAGCGGTTCGCCAGGGCGCGATGCGGCGATTGCGACCTGTGCTGATGACCGCGCTCGTCGCGAGTCTGGGCTTCGTGCCCATGGCCCTGAACACCGGCGTCGGCGCCGAGGTGCAGCGTCCGCTCGCGACCGTGGTGATCGGTGGCATCGCGTCGTCCACCCTCCTCACCCTCGTCGTCTTGCCCGTCCTCTACGCCATCTACCAAGGACGACGCGGCGAGGTCAGGGCATGAAGCTGCTTCGACGTGGAACTCTCGTCCTCGTGGCCTCGGCACCCGCAGTGATGACCGCGGCGTGCATTGCGCACCCATCGGCAGTGGATGCCGAGAAGGCGGTCGGGGCGTCGTTGGGCCTTCCGGACGCAGTCAAATTCCGGACGGAAGGCGACCCCGTCGACGTTCCTCTCGCCCCGGCCGACGTTCTCTCAGGTGTCACCGCGATCCGACGCTCTGTCGAGACGAGCCCCGAACTACAAGCGTCGCTCGCACGGGTTCGAGCCGCGCAGGCGGAGGCGGACCTGGCAGGACGACTACCCAACCCGATCCTGAGCCTCGTCTTCCGCTTCCCGGAGGGTGGCGGCTCCCCCGAGATCGAGGCCGGGCTGGCGGCAGATCTTCTGGCCATCCTGCAGCGCCCCCGGCGCTCGAGTGCGGCCGCCAATCGCCTCGAGGCAGAGGCGGCGTCAGCGATTTCGACGGCACTCGACGTGATCGCCGAGGCCCGAGGGCTCTACGCGAACGTTCAGGCGCTGGACGAGCTCGTTCCCCTCCTCGAAGCGCGGCTCGGAGTCTTCGAGCGGCTACGGGAGGTTGCCCGGGCACGGCTCGAGCTCGGCGAGGGAACGCGACACGACGTCACGACGCTCGAATCCGAGCGCTTGGTACTCGAGGTCGAGCTCTCGCGAAGGCGACAGGAGCTACGGCTCGCGAGAATCGCGCTGGCCAGGCGGATCGGCGAACCATCCGGCGCTGCGAGCTGGCGGCTCGACGAGTGGCAAGTAGTGCCGCCCGTGGTTGCTGACGAAGGGGCATGGGTTTCCACTGCCCTGCGGACACGACCTGAGGTGCTCGCCATCCAATGGGAGATCCGCGCCCGAGGCGACGACGTCTCCCTGGCCAAGTGGTCAGCGTTCGAGGGCTCCGCGGTCGGAGTGGAAGCGGAGCGACAGGGAGACTGGTCGGCTGGCCCGAGTGTCTCTACGCCACTCCCGATCTTCGACACGGGCAGTCCCAAGGCGCGACGGGCGCGCGCGTTCGAAGCCGAGGCCAAGCATCGTCTGACCGAAGCGCATCGACGAATCGTCGAGGAGGTGCGCACCTCGTACGCCGCTCTGGCTGAATCGCAGGCGAACCTCGCTCGAGTGGTGAACGAGCTCATTCCCATGCAAGAGCGTCGCCACGCCGAGATCGAAGAGGCATATCGCGTCGGCCACGTGGACGTGACGGCGTTGCTCGTCGCCGAACAGTCCCTCCAGGCCACGGCGGTTCAGCGCGTGGAACTCGAGCGGGATGTCTCCAGGGCCCTGCTGGACCTGCAACGCGCGGTAGGCGGGCCCTCGGCCTTCGACTCGATGTTCCTCCAAGGCCAGGGACCTGCAACGCAAGCCGGGGACGGGCCGAGGTGAGGGCAACGGCGATCCCCAATGGACCTCCAGGCCCTGGGCCAACGCGCGCAAGAAGACCACGTAGGACAGCAGCAGATGCCCCGTGGCCTCAAGGCCTGTCGCGCGAGGGCCGATCTACGTACCATTCCTCGCGTCCGTGATGCGCCCCTTCCACACCCGTTTCGTCGCCTGGCTCTGCCTCGCGCTCATGCTCCTGACCGGGTTGACCCCGGCGCAGGGGTTCGTGGTGTGCATCGAGGAGGACGGATGCGTCAGCATCGAGATCAAGGCCCCGATCAGCGACTGCGAGGGTTGCGTCGGGCACGAGCGTGACGGGGCTCCCCAGGAATCGGTCTCGAATTCGAGCACGGACTCCGTGTGTCCTTGCGACGACTATGTCGTCCCTGGAGTCCCGGACGACCAGGTCGTCGCGAAGCGCTCCTTGGAGTTCCAGGTCGGCCCGTGGATCGCGCCGGCCATGGAACTCTCCGTCGTCCAGCCGACGATTGCGGCGACGAGCGAGCGAGGGCCGCCTCCCCGGGCACCCCGGGTCGCCCAGACCCTCGCGCACATCCGCACCGTGATCCTCCTCGTTTAGAGGCGCGCGCCCCTTCGTGCCGAGCGTGGCCGAGCCACGCACGGCGAGTGGTGTCGCGCCTCGGCACGTTCGCCGAGGCCATTCCCAGGCCCGACCGACGTGGAGTGATCCCTTGCATTCCGATGACCGCGCTCTCTCTTCCTCGACTTCTCTCACCGCGCCCAGGCGTGGTGGTCCTGATTCGTCCGACCGCGGCGCGCCGCTCGCTCGAGCGGTACTGACCGCGCTCGGCCTCGTCGGCGTGACCGCCTGCGGCACGCTGCCCAAGGCCACGGTCGAACCGGAGTCCGCGATCGCAACGGCGGCACGGCTGCCCGGGGCAATCGAGTTCCGACTCGTGGGCCCCGAAGGTGGCGCGCTGGACGAACCCGATCCCGTTGCGGGTGAGCTCCATCTCGACGAGGCCGTGCGTCGCGCCGTGACCTCGGACCCTGGCCTCCAGGCCGCTCTGGCCCGCGTGCGCGTCGCCATGGCGGAGGCGGACCAGGCGCGACTCCTGCCGAATCCCGTGCTCAGCGTCGTGTTCCGCACGGGCGGAGGCAGTCCGCAGATCGAGGCGTCCTTCGTGCAGGAGTTCGTGCAGGCGCTCCAGCGGCCGACGCGCGCGAGCGCCGCCGACAACCGCCTACGCGCGGTCGCCTCGGACGCGGTGGTCGTGGCTCTCGACGTGATCAGCGACGTCCAGGAGAGCTACGTCGACGCGCAGTCCTCCGCGGCCCTCGTTCCGATCTTCGACGAACGGCTTCGCCTCCTCGAGCGGCTCGTTTCCACGGCGCGAGCACGACTCGATGCCGGGGAAGGGACACGAGGCGACGTCGTCACGCTCGATGCCCAGCGCGTGGAGTTGCTGGTCTCGATCGACCGGACCCGGCTCGACGAGCGCACGAGCCGCCTGCGGCTCGCACGCCTGATCGGACAACCCTCCTCGGAAGCGTCCTGGACGCTCGATCCCTGGGGCAGCCCGGCCTCGCGGCAGCAGTCGGAGCGGGAGTGGACCGACGCCGCCCTCCTCTCGCGGCCCGAGATCCAGTCCATTGCCTGGCGCTTGCGCGCGCTGGGAGACGACGAGGGCCTGCTGCGTCTCCTGCCCTGGGAAGGCGCCGGCGTCGGGATCGATGCCCAGCGGGATGGCGAATGGCAACTCGGTCCGTCGCTCTCGGCCCCTCTGCCGATCTTCGACGACGGGAGCGCGCGCCGCGCGCGCAACGTGGCCGAGCAGCTCGAGGCTCGCCACGAGCTCACGCTCACGAAGCGTCGCGTCGTGGAAGAGGTTCGCGTCGCGTACCAATCGCTGGCCGCGAGCGCGGCCAATCTCGGACGCATCCGTGGCGAGCTGATCCCGCTCCAGCAGCAGCGGCGTCAACTCGCCGAGGACGCCTACCGCGCCGGGCAGACGGACGTCACGCCGCTGTTGCTCGCCGAGCAAGACCTCCGCATCGCGCAGCTCCAAGCGGTGGAAGTCGAAGCACAAGCCGCGCGCGCGCTCGTCCGCCTGCAGCGGGCCGTCGGCGGCCCCGGGGTCGCCGAGCGACTCGCGAGCGCCTCTTCGCCAGGAGGACCGATCCGCCTGGCTTCCGGCTCCAACCCCCTCCTACCGCACCAGCCCTGAGCCCGCTCCCATGAACTTCACCCAAGCCTCCAGACCTTCGCTGACCTCCGCTGGTCTACGGAATCTCGCCGGTCCTGCGGTCCTGCTCACCTTGTCGGTCCTGCTGTCCGCCTGCGACGGGGGATCGCGCGCAGGGGACGCATCCAG
Organism: Myxococcota bacterium; assembly: GCA_023150895.1. Lineage (GTDB taxonomy): Bacteria > Myxococcota_A > Bradymonadia > UBA7976 > UBA1532 > CAINDO01. The sequence continues at coordinate 66,575 of JAKLJY010000007.1, forward strand.
CGGCGTCGTGAACGCGGCCCTCGAGCAGGAACACGCGGAGGAGCCCGGCCACGACCACGCAGGAGAGAGCGAGCATGCCGACGAGGTGAAGCTCGCGAGCGATGCGGTCGCGAAATACGGCATCCAGGTCAGCACGGCGCAGCTGTGGAAGCTGCGTCCAACGATTCACGTGCCAGCGCGGGTCGGGTTCAACACGGAGGCGATGGCGCACGTCGGATCGCCGCTCCGCGGCCGCATCGTGGATGTGAAGGTCCGGGTCGGTGACGCGGTCAAGGTGGGTGCCGAGCTCGCGATCATCGAGAGCCCGGAGCTCGGCGAGGCGCAAGCGGACTACCTGCAACGAGGCGTCGCGGTCCAAACGGCGGGGCCAGCCGTCGATCTCTCGCGCGTCGCGTGGGAACGGGCCCAGGGCCTCTACGAGCAGTCGCAAGGCATCTCGCTGACCGAGGTGCAGCGGCGCGAGGCGGAGCACAAGGCCGCGATCGCCGCGCTCAAGGCCGCGGAATCGGCGCGCACCGCGGCGGCGAACCGGCTGCACATGCTGGGCATGGACCATGCCGCCATCGAGGCGCTGACCACGACCGGCGAGGTCGTGCCGCGCTACACGATCCGAGCGGCGATCGATGGCGTCGTCGTGCAACGCGAGGTGACCCTCGGGGAGCTCGTGAACCCCGAACGGGAGTACCTCATGGTTCTCGCGGACGCGACGAAGCTGTGGGTTCTCGCCGACGTGCCCGAGGCTCGATTGATGCAGGTCGAAGTCGGCTCGAAGGCCTGGATCAGCGTGGGATCGGAGGGCGACGAAGGGCACAAGCGCTTCGAAGGCGCGGTCACCTTCCTCTCTCCGTTCGTCGATCCCACGACGCGCACGGCCCAGGTGCGCATCGAGGTGCCCGCGACCGAGCTCGGCTTGCGTCCGGGCATGTTCGCCCAGGCCGAGATCGTCACGGCGAACGCTCGCGGCACGGGCGACACGCCGGTCGTGGCCGTGTCCGAGGAAGCGATCCAGACCGTCGAGGGCGCTCCAGCCGTCTTCGTGCCGGTCGCGGGCGAGCCCGACACCTTCCAGAAGCGCGCCGTGACGATCGGCGCCGCGGTCGGGGGTCTCGTACCCGTCTACTCGGGGCTCGTCGAGGGCGAGTCGTTCGTGAGCGCAGGTTCCTTCCTACTCAAGGCCGAGCTCGGCAAGGGCGCTGCGGCGCACGAGCACTGAGAGGTCACCATGCTCGAGTACCTGCTCCACTTCTCGATCAAGAATCGTTGGTTCATCGTCGTCGTCACGGCGCTCGTCGCGGCCGTGGGGATCTACGAGCTCCAGCGGCTGCCCATCGACGCGGTCCCGGACATCACGAACAACCAGGTCCAGGTCAACGCCGTCGCGCCCTCGCTCTCGCCTTTCGAGGTCGAGAAGCAAGTCACCTTCCCGATGGAGAACGCGCTCGCCGGGATCCCCGGCCTCGAATACACGCGTTCGCTGTCGAGGAATGGGTTCGCGCAGGTCACCGCGGTGTTCGAGGACGGAGTCGACATCTACTTCGCACGCCAGCAGGTCGGCGAGCGCCTGCGCGAGGCGTCGGGCAGCCTGCCTCCGGGAGTCGAGACCATCCTCGGTCCGATCGCGACCGGCCTCGGCGAGGTCTACATGTACACCGTCGAGTACGAGCACGTGCGCGGCAAGGGCGCGACCGTTCACGACGGGAAACCGGGCTGGCAGTCGGATGGCGCGTACCTCACGCCCGAGAACGTCCGGCTGACGACGGACGTGGAGCTCGCTTCGTACTTGCGCGAGGTCCAGGACTGGATCATCCGACCGCAGCTCAAGGGCGTGAAGGACGTGGCCGGCGTCGATGCGATCGGCGGATACGTGAAGCAGTACCACGTGCAGCCCGATCCCATGAAGCTCGTGTCTTACGGGCTCACGTTCGCGGACGTGGTCGAGGCACTCGAGAAGAACAACGTCTCCACCGGGGCCGGCTACGTCGAGCACAAGGGCGAGTCGTACCTGGTTCGAGCGACCGGGAGGATCGAGTCGATCTCAGAGATCGAGACGATCGTGCTTGGGACGCGCAACGGAGTCCCGATCTACGTCCGCGACGTCGTCGGGCCTGCTGGCGTCGGGATCGGACGGGAGCTGCGCACGGGCTCGGCGAGCGAGAACGGGGAGGACGTCGTCGTCGGCACGGCGGTGATGCTCATCGGAGCGAACAGCCGCACGGTCGCCGCCGCCGTCGACGCGAAGATGAGCGAGATCCAGCGCTCGTTGCCCGCGGACATCCGCGCGAAGACGGTCCTGAACCGCACGAAACTCGTCGATGCAACGATCGCCACGGTCCAGAAGAACCTCGTCGAGGGTGCCCTCCTCGTCATCGTCGTCCTGCTCATCATGCTCGGGAACTGGCGCGCGGCTTTGATCTGCGCGCTGGCCATCCCGCTCTCGATGCTCATGACGGCAACCGGCATGGTTCAAGGTCGGGTGAGCGGCAACCTCATGTCGCTCGGCGCGATCGACTTCGGCCTGATCGTCGATGGCGCAGTGATCATCGTGGAGAACTGCCTGCGCAGACTCGCCGAAGAACAGCACCACAAGGGCCGCTTGCTGACGCTTCAGGAGCGACTGCAAGTCGTATTCGAAGCTTCGAAGGAGGTCCGCAAGGCGACTGCATTCGGCGAAGCGATCATCATCACGGTCTACTTCCCAATCCTCGCCCTTGCGGGTGTCGAGGGGAAGATGTTCCACCCGATGGCCTTGACGGTCATCTTCGCGCTGATCGCGGCCTTCGTCCTCTCATTGACCTTCGTTCCAGCGATGGTTGCTCTCTGCATTCGCGGTCGAGTGACGGAGAAGGACATGTTCCTCGTGCGTTGGGCCAAGGCACTCTATGCACCCGTGGTTCGCGCCGCGGTCAGGCTTCGCTACGCGGTCGTCGGAGTGGCGGTCGTCGCCTTCGTCGGTGCTCTCCTCCTGTTCGGAAGTCTCGGACAAGAGTTCGTGCCGACGCTCGACGAGAAGGACATCGCGATGCACGCGATGCGGATCCCCTCGACGGGGATCACGCAGTCCCAGGCGATGCAGTACGACGTCGAGCGCACGGTGACGCAGTTCCCGGAGGTCGCCTTCGCTTTTTCGAAGACGGGAACGGCCGAACTCGCCTCCGACCCGATGCCCCCGAACGTCTCCGATACGTTCATCATCCTCAAGTCCAAGGAGGAGTGGCGCACCGAAGCGGAACTGGACCGCCTGATCGCGGAGCTCGAGGCAGCCCGACCGCACGAGGGGGGCCACGGGGAAGGCGGAGTCGGTCACGAGGAGGGTGGCGAAGAGCCGAGCGCAACCCAAGGCCACAAGGCCAAGCTCATCAAGCTGATCGAGCTGACGGTCCAGGCTGTGCCCGGGAACAACTACGAGTTCACCCAGCCGATCCAGATGCGCTTCAACGAGCTCATCTCGGGCGTGCGCGGGGACGTCGCCGTGAAGGTCTACGGCGACGACTTCGAGTCCATGCAGGCGACGGCGGACAAGATCCTCGCGTCGCTCCTCACCATACCGGGCGTCGCCGATGCGAAGGTCGAGCAAACCGAAGGACTGCCGGTCATGACGGTGGATCCCGATCGGGCGGTCTTGGCTCGCTACGGGTTGAACCTGTCCGACGTCCAAGACGTAGTCGCCGTGGCGATGGGTGGCCGGGAGGCGGGGCTCGTGTTCGAGGGCGATCGTCGCTTCGACCTGGTCGTACGCCTCCCCGACGCGCTGCGAGGCAGAGTGGACATCCTCGATCGACTGCCCATTCCGCTTCCGAGCGGAGGACCACCCGAAGCCCCCGTCGTCGGCCTGCCTGCTCCTGCTGACGATGGCGAGCTAGCTTTGATGAGCTTGCCGCTCGAGCGTGGTTTCGTGCCGCTGGGCACTGTCGCTCGGATCGAGGTGGCCGAGGGGATCAACCAGATCAGCCGCGAGAACGGCAAGCGGCGCATCGTGGTGCAGTGCAACGTGCGTGGCCGGGACCTCGGATCGTTCGTAACGGAAGCACAATCCAAGGTCGATGCGATCGATCTGCCCGCCGGCCAGTGGCTCGTGTGGGGTGGACAGTTCGAGAACCTGGTTGCGGCAAAGGAACGCCTCACCTTCGTCGTCCCCGTGTGCTTCTCGCTGATCCTTCTCCTGCTTTTCGCCACGTTCAAGAGCTTCAAGTACTCGCTGCTCGTGTTCGCGGCCGTCCCGCTCGGGCTCACGGGCGGCGTCGTCGCCCTGTGGCTGCGGGACATGCCCTTTTCGATCTCGGCCGCCGTCGGCTTCATCGCGCTCTCGGGCGTCGCCGTGCTCAACGGCCTCGTGATGATCATTTTCATCAACCAGCTCCGCGAGAGCGGTGAGAGGCTCGAGCAGGCGATCATCCACGGGTCGATCACGCGGTTGCGTCCGGTGCTCATGACTGCCTTGGTTGCTTCGCTCGGATTCGTGCCCATGGCGCTCGCCACGGGAACTGGAGCCGAAGTGCAACGGCCGCTGGCGACCGTGGTCATCGGCGGTCTGATCTCGAGCACGCTGCTCACCCTGGTCGTGCTTCCGGCGCTCTATCGAATCTTCACCGGCACGCGAACGGACGGAATTCCGGGCCCACGGCCCGAGGACTGGGAGAAGGGCAACGGAGACGACCCGCTCGTCATCGCCGACCACACTCCCGCAAACTCCGATGCGCCAGACTCCGCGCCTGGTGGGTCGGTCCCTGGCCCTGCGCCCGCCTGATTCGACGACTTCCACGCGCGACGGTGCTGGAGCGTTTCCAGCTCGAGCCGTTGCGCGCTTCCCCACTCTTCCGAGCAAAGGAGAAATTCCCATGACCATGACTACGACCACTCTCGGCGGCCTGGCGCTCATCGCGACCGCGGCCCTCTTCACCAATCAAGGCGCCTCGGAGCCGGTCAAGTCGACCCCCGAGTACTTCGTCACGGCCGAGGGCGACAGCGCGCACCTCTGGGTTCGCGAAGGCACGACACTCCGCGTCGTCGGACACGGAACGTGCAAGGACTGCCCCCTCGACGAAGGCCACGAGCACGAGGAAGGCGACGGCCATGATCACGCGAAGCCGGACGTGAAGAAGTAGGCAAACCGTGGAGACCAACATGCAACACAGTGCACACGAACGACCTCATCTTCGTGCCGTCGTGCTCCTCGCCCTCATGGCAGGATGCGTCTCGACGGGCGCGTCGGAACTGACCGAGCAACTCGACCTCGTCGTTTCGCCCTGCGCGGACCTCGACATCTCGGCGCGCTTGAGTGATCTCGAAGGGGACCTCCACATCCACGGCGCCGTACGCCCGCGAGGCAGCCGCACGGCGGCCTCCGGTCACTTGGATGCTCTCGTACGGACACCGGACGGAACGATCTGGGCGAACGTACAGGAGCAGTACCGCTCGAGGATCCGCAACCGCCCGCGGGGCGGCCCGGGGCAAGCCGCGTTCGACGTCGTCTTGGACGGCATGCCGCCGGCGGGTTCGACCGTGACGTTGCAGCATCACGAAGGTTCACACCCGGAGCCGTGACGTGCAGTCGGCGGAATCGACGTCGAGAACGCGGGAGCGCTAGCCGGTGGTCCCGTCGTCGACAAGGACAGCGGCGTTCCTCGTGCGGGGAATGGACTGTGCCGAGGAGATCGCGACGCTGCGCGCGGAGCTCGGTCGGGTCGGTGGTGTGCGCGATCTGCGCTTCGACCTTCTTCATCGCAAGCTGGCCGTCGATTTCGACCCGGCACGGCTGACCCCCGACTCGATTGCGCAAGCCGTCGCGCGCACGGGAATGACGGCCGAGACCTGGGCGGAGCGCAGGGAGGAAGTCGGCTCGAGCGTTCCCGCGCGCCGGCGCCGAGCGGCGACGACGGCAGCCAGTGGAGTCCTCGTTGCCGTCGGCTTCGTGCTCCACGCGCTGGATGGTGGCGTCGCGGCCGCACTCGGTGGGGCCGGTGACGTGCCCGCCACGGCTCGCGCCGCGTACGCGCTCGCGACCGTCTTGGGAGCGTGGTTCGTGGCGCCCAAAGCCTGGCACTCCCTCCGGCGTGTGCGCCCCGACATGAACTTGCTCATGTGCGTGGCGGCCGGTGGTGCGATCGCGATCGGCGAGTGGCTCGAGGCCGCCACCGTCAGCTTCCTCTTCGCGGTCTCGCTGGCCCTCGAAGCCTGGAGCATCGGTCGCGCGCGCAAGGCGATCGCGGCGTTGATGTCGTTGTCCCCCTCGAAGGCACGCGTGATCGGGCCAGGGAACAACGAGGAACTCGTCGACGCCGCTTCCGTTCCCGTCGGGACGGTCGTCCTGGTGAAGCCAGGCGAGAAGTTCCCGCTGGACGGAAGGATCGATCGAGGACGGACAACGGTCAACCAGGCACCGATCACGGGCGAGTCCATTCCCGTCGTCAAGGAGGCGGGTAGCGAGGTCTTCGCCGGAACCGTGAACGAGGAAGGAGCCGTCGCGGTCCGCACCGTCAAGCCCTTCGCCGACAGCACGCTCTCGCAGATCGCCAAGATGGTGGGCGAGGCGCACGCACGGCGTTCACCCAGCGAACAGTGGGTCGAACGTTTCGCGCGCATCTACACGCCCGTCGTGATGTGCATCGCCGTCCTCCTCGCCCTGGTGCCGCCGCTGATGGGCGGCTCCTGGCAACGGTGGTTCTACGAGGCGCTCGTACTGCTCGTCATCGCTTGTCCCTGCGCGCTCGTGATCTCGACACCCGTGTCGATCGTCGCGGCCCTCGTCGCAGCCGCTCGTCAGGGCGTGTTGGTCAAGGGCGGCGCGTACATGGAGGCACCGGCGAGGCTCGCAGCCGTGGCCCTGGACAAGACCGGCACGCTGACCGAGGGGCGCCCACGCGTGCGCTCCGTCGTCGCGCGTTCGGGGCATGACGAGTCGGAGGTGCTCGAGATCGCCGCGGCGATCGAGTCGCGGTCCACGCATCCCCTCGCGCGCGCGATCGTCGAGCACGCTGGCGCACTGGGCATCCGTCCCGTTCCCGCCACGGACTTCCAGATGCTCCCGGGCAAGGGCGCTCATGCCAAGTTCGACGGCGTCGACCACTGGCTCGGATCGCATCGCTATCTCGAGGAGCGCGGTCAGGAGGACGAAGAGACGCATGCCAGGCTCGAGGAGCTCTCCTCGTCCGGAGCCAGCGTCGTCGTGGTCGGCCGCGACGACCACGTCTGCGGGTTCATTGCCCTGTCGGACTCCCTGAGGCCCGGCGTGCGCGCCGTGCTCGACGACCTGAGGCGGACCGGAATCGAGCGACTGGTCATGTTGACCGGTGACAATCGCGGGACGGCCGAGGCGATCGCTCGGGAGGCCGGCATCGACGAGGTCCGCGCCGAGCTCTTGCCGCAGGACAAGGTCCGGGCGATCGAGGAGCTCGTCGCCGCGCACGGAACCGTCGCGATGGTCGGCGATGGAGTCAACGACGCTCCAGCTCTTGCGCGCTCGACCCTGGGCATCGCCATGGGAGCCGTCGGCACGGATGCAGCGCTCGAAACGGCCGACGTGGCGTTGATGGGAGACGACCTGTCTCGGCTTGCCTGGCTCGTCCGACACTCGAAGCGTGTACTCGGGGTGATCCGCCAGAACGTCGTCGCCGCGCTCCTCGTGAAGGCCGTCTTCCTGGCGCTCGCCTTCTCCGGTCACGCCTCGCTGTGGGGTGCCATCGCTGCGGACATGGGCGTCTCCTTGCTCGTGGTGGTCAATGCCCTGCGGCTCCTGCGCCCGGCCGAAGGTGCGTGAGGAGTCAGCGCGCGGTCCTTGCGGTCCCCCGTGCGCCAACCCCATGGTCTGATCGGGGTCCCGAAGCTCGCATGGTCGGGCCTGGCCATGAGCGGACGCAGGCACCCGGCGTAGCGGGCGAACCCACGGGGTCTCGACTTCGCAAGCAATCGTCGGTCACGGCACCGCCATGCTTGGAATGCCCCCGACGGAGCCGTCGCTCCCGGGGCGCATCCCGATGGAGAAGACGAACTCGACCCAGCTCGGTGGCCGCCACCTCGACCCTCGCTCGGAGCCCCTGCTCCTCCGGCCGGCCGAGGCCGCGCGCTTCCTCGCCATCTCGCCGCGGAAGCTCTGGGAGCTGACCAACTGCCGCGAGGTCCCCGCGGTCCGCATCGGGCGAGCCCTGCGGTACCCGACGGAGGACCTCCGCGCGTGGGTGGCGGCCCGCCGGACCGGGCGATCTTGACGCCCTCGCGGAATCGATCCTAGATGCGCTTCCCTCCTTCCCCGCCGTCCCTGATGCCTCGCCCGCGAGCGCCGCGTACCATGAGCGCCGATAGCCCCCGTAGCTCAGTTTGGATAGAGCAGGTCTTTCCTAAGTTCCGAAGCGGCAGCGCGAACGCGGAACGAAGGTGGCGCGAACCCAGCGGAAGCGCCTACGCGCTCTAGTGTTCGGCAGGTCGAAGGCGGTTCGAACACGGAGCCGCGATAGACCTTCCGCGCGCCTTCCGCGTTTCGCGCCTTCCGACTCGTAAGGCGTTTAGCCGATAGACTTGAGCATGCACCGCAAGTTCAAGTTCACCGAGGACAGTGTCGCCAAGCCCGCTCTCGCGCCCGCCGACGGCGAGACGAACGCGAGCGGGAACGCGATCAAGGACCACATCTTCTGGGACACCGCGATGCCGGGCTTCGGCCTGCGCGTCGGGCGCAACGCGCGGACGTTCATCCTTCAGAAAGACATCCACGGTCGAACTCGGCGCGTGACGATCGGTCGATGGCCCAACTGGCGCGTCGCCGATGCGCGGGAGAGAGCGCGCGAGTTGACGGTCCAGATGGATCGAGGCATCGACCCCAACGCCGCGAAGCGCGAGGACGCGGCGCGCGGCGTCACCCTCGGGCAAGCGATCGACTTCCACCAAGCCGCGATGCGCGCTCGTCGGTGCACGCCGCGCTCGGTCGAGTCGATCCGCGAGGACCTGGAACGCCACGTCCCCGACTGGATGGGCCGCGCGCTCTCGTCGATCACGAGGAACGAGTGTGCGCAGCGGCACGAGAAGCTCTCCGCCGACGCGGGGCCGTACTCCGCCAACCGCGTGCTCCAGTACTTCCGCGCTGTCTACAACACGGCCGCGCGGCGCTTCGAGGAGTTGCCCGATCGGCCGCCGACCGTCGGCGTGACGTTCAACCGCGTCAAGCGTCGCCGCGAGCCGATCGCGTGGTCGGAGCTTCCGACGTGGTACGAGCGCGTGCAGTCGATCGCGAACCCGGTGCGTCGCGACCTCCAACTCTTCATCCTGTTCACCGGGCTCCGCTCGACCGACGCGCGGACCGTGCGGTGGTCCGAGGTCAACTTCGAGGCCGGGACGCTCCATCGTCCGAAGCCGAAGGGCGGCGAGGATCGCGCGTTCACCGTCCCGGTCTCCAAGGCCGTGTTGGAGATCCTCCGTCGCCGCCGCGACGAGAACCCGACGCTGTACGGCGACGACCACGGATGGGTGTTCCCCTCGACCGACATGCAGGGCCGCGTCTCGTACGTCGCCCAGGCGAAGGAGCAGCGCTACGACGGCAAGGGCGGCAAGGTCGCGTTCCTCCCCTCGCCGCACCGCCTGCGCGACACGTTCGCGACCGCTGGGCACGAAGCACGTCTCCACCCGCTCGACCTCAAGGTGCTGATGAACCATGCGCTCGCTGGCGGCGACGTGACCGAGGGCTACATCCGCCCGTCGGTCGAGCACCTGCGCGAGAGCGCGGAGCGCGTCGCCGAGTTCCTCTCGCGCCGCATGCTCCGGGCTGTCGAGGAAGGTGTGGCATGAAGGTCCCCGACTACGGCACCGACGCACCCGAGCCGCCGACGACCAACGCGCTCGCGATCCGCGACAGTCTCGCCGAGGAGATGGCCGCCGCGTCGAAGGGCTCGCCCGAGCGACAGCGCGCCGAGGAGCGACTCGTAGGGCACATGCTCACGGACGGGCTCCCGCTGGAAGACTTTTCCACCCGGAGCGGTCGGGCCTTTGTGGTTCGCGTCGCCGTCTCGCCGCCCAGGCCGAAGCCGGGCCGGGAGAAGGAGGCGCACCAGTGGCTCGCGCGGCAGGAAGGAAGCTCGCGCACCATCGCCCACAAGCTCCTAGAGCGCGGCGGCGGGCTCCCGGCGGACCTCTTCGAGCCGCTGAATCCGCGCGTCCACGTCGAGCCCAAGTAGAGATTCGCCGACCTCCGGCCCGAGTTCGGGCTATACGTTCATCACAACATCGCCCGACCCCGCTCAGGGAAGCAGCGCCAAGAGAGCGCCGCGCACGTGGCTCGACCGAGCGGACCCACCTTCGAGGAAGGCAGCGGGTCCGCTCTGTGCTTTCTGGGCCTGAGCGCCGCCGACCTCCTCGACCGAACGAGGTCCGAGATGGTCGACACGATCGACAAGGCGAAGAGCAAGAACGGCGACAGGAGCAAGCGCAAGGGCGGCAGCGAGCAGTACCCGGAGTGGATGGTCTCTCACAAGGCCGCCGCGTACTGCGACATGACGGACACCCAGTGGAAGCACCACCGGGGAATGCGTCCGCCCCCGGTGGGCGACAAGCGATCGGGCTTCCGGTACCGGCGCACCGACCTCGACGCCTGGATGGAGCTTCGACGGCTCGGCCTCTGGGCTGACTGGAAGCAAGTCCGTCAGGCGCATGGCGAACAGGTCGCGTGGGCCGTGATGCTCAAGCGGCTGGAGAAGAAGCGAGCCGAGATCGACGCGCTCGCGGTGGAGGTGTCCTGAGATGACCCTCGCACAGAACGACGAGTCGCTGACGCCCGACTACAAGGCGTCGATCGAGTTCCTCCAGAAGTGGAGGAAGGGAGGGCCGTGGGTCCTCGTTGGCATCGACCCGAACAAGAAGGGCCTGGAGGCCGCGACGTTCGGGCAACCCAGCCTCAAAGAGCTTGAGGCTTGGCTTGACGAGTGGGGCACGAAGCGGAAGTACAACATCTACTTCACCGTCAACGATTGCGTCCGGCCTCTCAAGACCAAGCCGAGCCGCGAACACATCGCCGCGCTCTCTTGGCTCCACGTGGACCTCGATCCGCGCGCCGGAGAGGATCACGCGGCCGAGCGCGCGCGCATCTTCGAGATGCTCCGCAACTTGCCCGACGGGATCCCGCCGCCGACGTGCGTCATCGACTCGGGAAACGGCGGGCAAGCGTTCTGGCGCTTGCGCGACCCGCGTTTGCTGACGGGCTCGGCCGACGACTACGAGGACGCCAAGCTCTACAACAAGCAGCTCGAACTCGTCCTCGGCGGCGACAACTGCCACAACGTGGACAGGATTATGCGCCTGCCGTTCACGCTGAACCGGCCGGACGCGACGAAGAGGAAGAAGGGTCGCGTGCTCGCGCTTGCCTCGGTCGTCGAGTTCAACGACTCGCAACATGACCTCGCGGGCTTCGAGAAAGCTCCGGCGGTGGCGGCTCCGGCCTCGTCGCGCGGCGGCGGGAAGTCGGCCGAGCTGAGCGGCGAGATCAAGCGCGTTCAGGACCTCGACGCCGAACTGCCCTCGACCGTGCCGCCGGTCGTCAAGCGCATCATCGCATGTGGGCTCGACGAGATGAACACGGACCCGGAGCGCGCGGGCTGGTCTCGGTCGGAGTGGCAATGGTGGGCGACGTGCGAGATGGCGCGTCGAGGCGTGAGCCCCGAGGTCGTCTACTCGATCCTGTTGGACCCGGACTGGAAGATCAGCGAGTCCGTGCTCGACAAGGGAAGCGGCGCGGAGCGCTACGCACGGCGGCAGGTGGACCGCGCGTTCGCCGAGGCCCTCGACCCGGAGCTGGCGGAGTTGAACGAGCGGCACACCATCGCGTTGCTCGGCGGGGTCGTCCGCGTTCTCACCACGTCGCTGGAGCAAGTACCCGCAACGGGGATCGTGGCGCCGAAGACGACGCCCACGACGCCTAGCGGCATGGAGCTGTACTACGCGAACCGCACGAAGCTCGTCCCCGTTCCGGGCAAGCCGGAGGAGACGAAGCTCGTTCCGCTGTGGCAATGGTGGACGCGCCATCCCTTGAGCGCTCGGGCGACGGGCGTCGTGTTCGCCCCCGAGCGCGAGGTCGGGCCCGGAGTCTTCAACCTCTGGCACGGCTTCGCCGTCCCTCCCGCCCCGGGCGACTGCCAGCCGTTCCTCGACTTCGTTCACCGCCGCATGGCCAACAATCGGGATGACGTGTTCGAGTACATCCTGAACTGGTTGGCCCTGACGATTCAGCGGCCGTGGGAACCTGTCGGCACCGCGCTCGTGCTGTACAGCCGAATGACGGGCACGGGGAAGAATGCGTTTGTGGACCTGTCGCTCGGGCTGATCCTCGGGCACAGCTTCCTCTACGTGACCGCCGAGAAGCATCTCTTCGGGCAGTTCTCCGGCCACCTCGCGACGACGATCGCGCTCCACCTCGGCGAGGCCGCGACGGCTGACTCGGTGGAAGCCGAGGGACTGATGAAGGCGCTCGTCACCGACCGCACGCGGATGTCCGAGCGGAAGGGAATCGACGGCGTTGCGGTCGCGAACTGTCTCCACGTGCTGATGTCGTCGAACCAGGATTGGATCCTGCGGGTCGCACCGGAGGACCGGCGCTACTGCGTGGTTGACGTGTGCGAGGAGCGCATGTCCAAGGACGAGTACGACAGCCTCCGACAGCACATGCTCTCGGGCGGAGCCGCCGCGCTCCACGCCCTCCTTGCTGCGCGCGACATCTCGAAGTTCGACGTTGTGAAGGATCGACCGGGCAGCGACGCCGGACTCCGGCAGAAGGCCCACTCGGTCGAGGGGATCGAGGCCGGGTGGTTCGAGGCCCTCCAGTCGGGCGAGCTGCCGTTGTTCTGCACGGTGAGGGACGACGGCTCGGCCTGGATCCCGTCGTCGGACTACCTCAACTACCTCAACCGAACGCGGCGGCGGAGGAAGCCGTACGGGACGAACCTGCTGCGAAACCTCCTCATGGGGCCGCAGGAGAACCACAACGGGGCCGGGATGGGGTTCAGGAAGGCGCGCGGGGACGCCCGGGCTCCCCGGGGCTACGACATCCCGCCGCTGGCCGAGGCGCGCAAGCGCTGGGATGAGCGCCGCTTCCCGTACCCGTGGGACGACGACGGCGAGGCCCGGTGGATCCTGGTCGTGTCCCCCGACTTCGACGCGCTCGGGTAGCCGCGAGCCGACCCGGCCCAAGACGCACGCCGACCTCCAAAGAAGGTCGGCGTGCTTTTGTCTGTGTTCTCGGTGGTGCCCGTTGGGGAAAGCCGACCTAGCCGACCCCGCCGACCTTTCTTGGCGTGGTTGCGGGGGCGGCGCGCGCGCGAGCGATGAGCGCCCGACCGGCGGGAGCCTCGGTCCTTCTTCTCTCTCTCTCTCTCTCTCTCTCAAAAGAAGGTCGGCTAGGTCGGCTTGGTCAGAGCGAGTTGGGTCCGCGACAGCGCGAATGGTGATTATTCCGAGCCGACCTCTCCGGGCAGGTCGGCGCGGGTCGGCTCGGTCGGAGCGCACTCGCTCCTTGGGCGCGCGCATCGAACCCGCCTCCCGCCCGGCCCGGCCGAACTTCTCCAGCGATCACAGGGGGATCTCTCTTGCTCCCGCATCGACTCGACCTACTCGGAGTAGATGCCTCGAAGATCGAACCAGGCGCACCTGACGCCGCAGCGCAAGCAAGCCTTCCTCGAAGCGCTGCGCGCCTGCGGTGTCGCGACGCGCGCCGCGAAGATCGCGAGCCCAAACGCAACGGGCAGCGGGCTCTCCTCGTTCAAGGACGAGCGCAAGCGTGACCCCGAGTTCGCGCAGGCCTGGGCCGAGGCGCTCGAACAGCACGCGGGCGATCTCGTTGCCGAGCTGTACCGGCGCGCCGTCTCCGGCGATCAGGTCCCGATCGTCTCGCCCAAGGGCGAGATCGTTGGGTACCGAACGATTCGCTCGGACCCGCTCCTCCTCGCTGCGGTCCGTGCACACGTGCCCGAGTTCACGCCGCGCAGCGAGCAGACCGTCAATGCAAATGTGAGCAAAGGGCCGGACCTCGGCCTCGGCAAGCTCTCGCCCGAGAACCAGGACAAGCTCCGCGCGATCCTGGAGGACGAGCTGGCGCGCGAGCAGCGCCGCGAGCTGGACGAAAGCACGCCGAACGGTGACGGACCTTCCGCGTGCCAGACGAGCGAGGACACGCTGCCGTGATCTTCGCCACGCGCACCACCGAGAACATGGGATCCACGCGCGTAGAGCGCGGGATCGCCGAAGACGCGCTCTGCCCCGAGGACTCTTTTCGTCGGGCTGGACTCGAAGCAGAGCGTTGCAAGCGAACCGTCATGGGTTTGCCTTGTCACTGGCGGAGGCCCGCCGTCGCCACGAACGGCGGCGGGTCTCACTTCCTGCACCGATCGGGTCGCAGGGTCATCACGGGGCTCGGCGTTTTCTGCATGGGCGTCGAGCCCCACTTCCATTCCCGCCCGACGCAAGCCTGACGCCATGAAGACGAACACTCCCCGGTCCGAAGAACTCCGCGCCGCGCTCGAAGCGGCACAACACGACCTGTCCGCCGCTCGTGACGCGATCGGCGAAGCGGTCGCGGACAGCAACGAATCGGCCGCCGCCGAGCTGCGCGGCGAAGTCGCGCGCCTCGAACGCCTCCAGGGCGAGCTGACCGCCGCGAGGTCGATCGCGCTCCGCCGCGAGCGCGAGGCCGCCGACGCCGAACGCGACGCCCAACGTCGCGTCGCCGAGCGCGAGGCCAACAAGAACCGCAAGGTGCGGATCGCCGCCGCGAAGAAGGTCGATGCCGCGCTCGCCGCGCTGGGCAAGGCGTACGCCGAGTACCTGCGCACCGCGCCGGGTGGTCGGCCCGAGGACGCGAACCGCCTTGCGCGCCGCTCGCGCCACGCCATCGCCGCCGCGACGTTCACTGCCGCGCCGGAGTTCGCCGATGCGATGGAGCCGCGCCGCCGCCCGTCTCGCGGGCACTGGCAACCGCTCACGCGCGCCGTGGAGGGATCCGTGGGCGAGTTCGCCGTCGAAGCCGAGCCTGAGGGCGAACCGGCATGAGCTCGATCCTCGTCGAGGCCGCCGAGACCGCGCGCGGCGAACGTGCCCCGGCCCACTCCGCCGCTGCGTACCGCGACGCCGCGATTGCCTGGGCCTCTCGCCAGGCGCGGCCCGAGGAGTCGCCGACGGTGGCCCTCGCGCGCCTCTGCGCCACGGGCTCGATGGTCGTCGATCTCTGCTACCGCGCCGCCGCGATTGCTCACGCGCTGGACACGCTCGACTTGGGCGAGCTTGTGCCGCCTGACGCGCCGGACGCCGCGAACCGCCTCTCCACTTGGGCAGCGTTGCTCTCGCTCGTCGAGCCGCACCGCGCGCTGGGCGAACGGCTCAACGCCACGCTCCGCCGCCTCCTCGGCGAGAACCTCGCCGTGCGCGTCACCTTCCTCCTGATCCTCCAAGAGCCCGGACCCAAGCAATGACCCGCCCCGATGTCGTCGCCTGGACGTTCAACGTCCTCGTCTCATTCCGCCTCGGCGGACGCACCTACCAACCGGGCGACGTGCTCAACCGCCGTCGCCTTGCGATCGGTCCGCGCAAGATCCGCAAGCTGATCGACTCCGGCAAGATCGAAGTGACCTAACCCATGAGCAACCAATCCATGAACGACAACAACCGCAACCTGAACGCGATCCTCGCCGACGCCGAGCGCGTGTCGAAAGGAGCGCCGCCGCGCTACACGCGCGACCAAGCCGAGTCCGCCATGCTCGACCTCGCGACGCGCGAGGCGCGACCGGGCGAAGGCGTGTGCAACGCCTACGCGCGCTTGTGCAAGAGCGACGCGCGCATGGACGCGCTCTACGGGCTGGCCCAGGCTGCCGACATGGCCCAGGACGCGCAGGCCGAGCAACTCGCCAAGCGCGCGACCCGGAACGAGAAGGTGTGGGAGCTGATGGTCAAGGGCGCGCACAACAACCGCCGCGCTGACGAGTCCGTCGAGCAGGCGCTGGATCGGATGCTGCGCACCGACAAGACGTACCAGGACGCCTACGCGCTCTACTGCGAGTGACGCGATGCTCCTCTCCGACCTCAGCCCGCCGACGCTTCGCCTGATCGCGGCGGCACTCCAAGCCAAGGCGCGCTACGGAATGCTCGGTCCGGGCTCCATCAGGAAGCTCGCCAAGCACGAGCCCGGCGCGAACGTCGAGCAAGCTCTAGCCTTCCTCGGCCTCGCGGGCCGCATGGAAGTCGGAGCCGATCCTGAACCGGCGGCGACTTGATCGCGCGGCTCCTGTCCATCCTCGCGCACAGCTTCGCGCGTGTTCGCGAACGTCGCGAGGAGCGCGTCGGTCGAGGTCGTCGCCGCCGTCGTCGCGCAACGCACCGCACATGATCGCCACACTCTCTCGCCACGCCTCCGCTGCGCGTCGCCAATGGAGCGACCCGCGCGCTCGCGCGCGCCTCCTCGCTGGTCAGCTCATCGCCGCCGAGCGCCGTCGCGTCGATCGCCTCGTGCGCGACCACCTCCACCTCCTCCCGCTCGCGGGTGGACACGCCGCACACTTCACGGGACTCGACAAGGACGACCTCGCCCAAGCGGCGTACTTCGGTCTCCGTCGGGCAGCCGAGACGTTCGATCCGACGAAGGGCGCGGCCTTCGGGACTCACGCCTACTGGTGGATGCGCGCGACCTGCCAGGAGGAAGTGTTCAGGATGCGGACGACCATCCGCACTCCGCGTCGCCCCGCGTCGCCGATCCCGAAGTGCAGCTCGCTCGACTTGGACACCGACGACGGCTCGACGATCGGCGCGTCCATCGCGGACGAGCACGCCGACGATCCGGCCGCCGGTCTACAGCGGGACGAACTCCCGCGCGTGGTCGCCGCCGCGCTGGGCACACTCGCCCCTCGCGATGCGCTCGTGGTCGAGCTGCGCTTCGGCATCAACGGCGCCAAGGAGCCGCACACCTTGGCCGAGATCGCGGAGCGCGTCGGCATGAGCACCGAGTGGTGCCGCAAGATCGTGGAGCGCGCGCTCGGCCAGCTCCGCGACGCACTCGCTGACCTCGCCGTGTAGCCGATCGCCTGCCGTCCGCGCGCGACGTGGGCGAACCGTAGACCCCACCGACGGCGGCGCTTCCGAGCGCAGCGCCGGGGTTCCGGTAAGGCGCGCTCTGCGGATTTCTGGCGAGAACTTGGGGCCGACGGAGCCGCTCCACATTCGCACCACCAAGCCACCGCTTTGGGGCCGAGTTCGCGCCTAGAGCGACGGACGCAAGCCTATACAGAGCAATGACTTGGGTCCGCACGAGCCCCGTTCTTGGGCCACTATTCCTATGTCCGGCGACCAGAGCATGGTGTCAGCCTCCGAGCAAGAGAGGCGGCCGAGCCGACGGCGAGCGGACAGGGACCCTAAGGAGCCCTTCCATCATGTTTCACGTACCGAACGAAATGGTCGAGCGCATCAACGCTCAACCGACTTTTCTCCGCGTCAAGCCCGACGGCTTCGACGACGGATCCACGCTCCGCCGCACGGTGATCATCGTCAAGCCGCTCGGCGTCTCGACGGTCATCAAGCTGTTCGAGAACAACGTCCTCGTCCACACGTCGGAGGACTGTGGCTCCAACCCGGCGTGCTTGCAATGCAAGCGCGGGCGGCCGTACCTCCGCCTCCGAGTCGAGCTGGACGGCCGCGAGTACCGACTCGACCTGACACCGACCGCATCGGCGCGCCTCGCCGCCGTGACGGGCAGCGGGATCAAGGGACTGCTCCGCATGACCTGCACCCGCGCCGAAGGCGCGCGCGGAATGGTCTGGGGTGAAATCGGCTTCGAGATCGTGAAGGAGGCCGCGTAGGTCATGAACGCCACCAACGACAACGGTCTCCGTGAACACTTCGCGTTCCTCCGCGAGCGCTACCAGATCCTCCTTCGCCGCCGCGCTGGGCAACCCGCGCCGTGGACGCTCGATCCGGTCCTCCAGGCGTGGCGCTTCTGTAACGTCCGCCGCGAGGACGACCGCACCACGATCGTGTTCCGCGAGACCGTCCGCGAGCCGCTGCGCGACGACCCGCACGTGCTCCTCGCCACGATCGCGTGGCGCTGGTTCAACCTGATCGAGACCGGCGAGATTCTCCGGCCGTTCCTGATGTCGCGCGACGCCTGGAACCGGCCCGAGGTTGAGCGGCTTCTCCAAGCTCGACACGACGCGGGCGACAACATCTTCACCGGCGCGTTCATGGTGAACAGCCCGCAGAACGAGCCGAAGCTCCCGGCGATCCTCAATGCGATCGACTGGTGCTACCGGAACATCGACGCCGAGAAGGTCGCGCGCACGTGCACGACGAAGAAGGCGATGTTCAAGCAGATCGAGGCCGTGCCGCGACAAGGCGCGTTCACCGCCTACCAGGTCGTCGTGGACTTGACGCACACGGCGCTCCTCGAACGCGCGCCGGACTTCAACAGCTTCACGGTAGCGGGCCCGGGGTGCGCGAAGGGCATCGGGCGTGTGTTCCACGGCGACCCGACGCGCTTCAACTACGGCAGCCGCCGAGACCAAGCCGAGATGCTGCGGCTCATGGTCGAGACGTTGGAGGCGTCGAGGGATCCCGAGCTGTGGCCGAGCGACTGGCCGCCGTTCATCCTGTCCGACATCGAGAACTCGTTTTGCGAGGCGCAGAAGTACGGCAGCGCCCGCGAGGGCAACCGGCAGAAGCGCCGGTTCCGGTCCGACGCGGCCTAGGTTCGCTCGGCGGCTCACGGCTTCCGAGCTGCTACACAGGCCCCTGCCGTTCCTCGCGATCGGTGGGGGCCTTCTCATTCGCGGCCGTCGCCGCCGTCGGACTCGCAGGAGGGCATCACGTTGGGCGACGTGCGCAGGCCCTGGACCGCTCACGCCGTGGGCGTCGGAGCGGCCCGGCCTTCCGCAGCCCTTCCTACACCCTGGCACGCGACCACCATCCCGGCCACGAGTTCCGTGCGCGCGACGACGGACTCGGGCTCCGATGGTCCAGGGCGCGACGGTCGTCGCTGCGGTCGATCGCCTACGACCCCAGGAACTTGTTGAGCCGCGCCGCGATCAAGCTGCGCCGCTCCTGTAGGAATGTCTTGTAGGCATCGACCGCGAGAAGCGCGGTGTCGGTCGGGATGCACTGCGCCTCGAACACTCCAGGACCCGCCTTCTCCTGGATCCCGGGGAAGTACTGAGCGGGAGACTTGTCGCTGATCTGCCGGTTCGTCTTTCCACCGATGAAGCAGAGGTTGGCGATGTCGTTGGCTTCGCGACCCGTAAAGCTCGCCTTGAGGATCGCCTTCGGAAAGATGTGGTGGAACTGGAGCTTGTGTCGCGCTCCTGAGTGGTTGAGCGCGATCGCAACCTGCGAGCGCCAGTCCTTCGCGCCCGCCGCGCGGAACGTGAGGAACATGGTCTTGAAGACGGCGCTTCGCTGGTTCCGTCCCTCCAACTCCTCGGGCGCGATGTCGAGGCGGCCGACCTGCTGCCGGAGTCGGTCCGTGAGGTCCTTCGGGCCGCCGCCGGAGCGAAGGGTCGCGAGATCCTGGTCGAGAATCGTCTCGCTCGACCCGCGCGAGTACCGCCCTTTCGCGTTCGCGACCAGGACCCAGTACCGGAGCCGCGCGGACTCCTCGGCGCTGAGTTCGTAGTCGCGCTTGTGTCCGAGGTACCCCAGAGCGATGAGCAGGAACGGCGACGACAACAGCGCCGGGCTTTCGATGCCGACGTTGCTCTTGACGAAGTTGAGCGCGAACTCCATCCCGTCGCAGCAGTCGGTCCATCCTTCCTGGAGCCGTTCGACCGAAAGGCCGCCCACCGTCGCGAACTTCGATTGGCCGGTGGCGAACGCGACCAAGTTCTTGAGGTGCACGCCGAGGTCGAGGTCAAATCCCGCCTTGGCACACTTCGTCTGAAACGCCTGGAATATCTTGAGTGAGTTCCGCCACTTCGCCGTGATCTGCGCGAGCGCCAAGTCAGAGCTGCGGAGCTTCGCCCCGAGGGAGTTGACGCGGACGAAGATCTCCGTCACCTCGTCGTACGAGAGGCCGCGCTCAAGCACGTCCATCCTGTACGTGTACTTGCGGATGGCGCGCAACCGCGCGAGCCGCTGGGAGTAGCGCTCGTAGTTCGGGTCGTCGAATCCCGACACCCCGGCCTTCTTCAGGAAGATCGACGGGTTGTCGCTCTTGAAGACTTCGGAGACCTTCACCCAATGCGGGAGCTGCTCCAACTTCTTGTCGGCGACGACGAAGGTCATGCGGTTGAATCGCTGCTGAAGCTCATCCTCGGTCGAGTCCGCTTCGTCCTCGCTCAACTCGTCGTCGTTGTCGTCCTCGTCGCTGTCGTCCTCATTCACTTCGGTGACGACGGAAAGCGCCGCAGGATGGTCGAGGTTGAACAACAACTCGACGGCCCTCTTGCTGTCGCGAACCGTCACGGGTTCGCCCCGAATGACGGCGGACAACGAGGTCAAGCGCTGTTGTCCGTCGAGCAGGAGGCGCGTGCTCTTGTACGGGTTCGCTTGCTGGCTGACGGCCATGTCTTGTAGCGGCACAGCCTCGTCGGTGTCCCACACGAGAATCGCCCCCGACGGGTAGCCACGGTAGAGCGAGTCAAGGAGGTCGCGGACCTGAGTCCGCTTCCAAACGTACCGTCGCTGCATCTCGGGCAAGCGCAACTCGCCACGCTCGATCATCCCGACGAGTTCCTCGACCGTTGCCTCTGCTTTCGCCATCGGCGCAGTGTTCCTGCCCGCCGAGCCGACATCCAGAGGATCGCACGCATCAGGCCGCCCACTCCGCGCCGGACAGCCGCGTTCCCGAAGCGGGCCACGCCGCCCAGTCCGGGGTCCCAGACCGCTCCGGGCCTCCCGCTGGCCGCCTGCCGCTATCCCCGGCCGGGATGGCCTCGGGGCCCCCCGGCCGCAGGCGCGCCGCCCGAGCCACGGTAGAGCACCTACGACGTTGCATTACGGTAGACCGTCCGGGGCGGGACCGTCCGCGCGCCTTCCCGGGCCGCGTCCGCCCCGCGCGAGCCCCAGCCCGGCCAGGAGTTCCGATGCCGCGCCGCCGGATCCGAACTCCTAGGGGCTGGGAGACGGCAGGATCGGGGCCGCCGCCCTACCCCACACTGGGGTACACCGCAACAGCCTTCACACTGGGCCCCCTCATGGGGTCCTCCAAGTCTCTTCAAGCCCGGCGTTACCGGGCGTTCCTCGACCGCCTCCGTCGGGCGCGCGCCGAGTCCGGCCTGACGCAGGTCGAACTGGCGCGGGCCGTGCGTCGTCCGCAGACCTGGGTCTCGAAGTGCGAGCTGGGCGAGCGTCGTGTGGACTTCGTGGAGTTGGAGGACTGGGCCGCCGCCTGCGGGAAGCCGCTGGGTTACTTCTCAACCCGATCCCTGCCCTGATGCGCGCGGCCACTTTGAAGGAGGTGAGTTGATGGCTCGGAAGCGGACGGGAGAGGGCGGAAACTCATCGAAGGATCCGCGAAACAACCTGCGCGCTCAGCAGGAGTTTCGCGATCGGCAGGGCAAAGCCACGAAACGCTGCACGGGGTTTTTGCACCACGATGGGCCGGAGATCCCCATTACGCACTTCAGGCAACAGAAGTCGAATAGCAGTACCGGCCTTCAGTCGCGCTGCGATCTCTGTAATCGCCTCTACTTCAGCGTTATCCAGAAGCCCACCAAGAAGATCGCCGCTGTCGCCATCTGGGCGGAACTCACCGGGATACTCGCCTGGCGGTCGAGCTGCCCGCCTTCCCTCGTAAGTGGCATAGAAGAGTGCTTGCGTTACTGGCGAACGAGTGACTGCCCGGTCGAGGGATGCCGGTATCCGCATGATCACGCAAGTTTCCGATTCGCAGCAAGGGCGCTCACGGATGCGTGGCGTGATCGCGACAAGGAACCTAGAACGGCGATTGTGATTGACCGCCGTTCTGGCGAAGCCTTCGCCGCACCACAGTTCATGGCCGACCTCCAGTCGTGGGCGGGCACCGAAGGAAAGCTCTGGTCCCTAATAGACGTAGAAGAGGTATGGGAATGGTGGTGTGCCATGTTTCCAGAGGACACCGCAACATGCTCCGCCGAGCGAAGCGCGGTTCAACAGGGGAAGATGGATCCGCCTGTTCCGGAACATCCACTAACCGATTTCTGCTGGGGATCCGGAAACGTCCTGGAGACGACACAAGGGCACAGTGTTCCCGGCTTCAACCAGGTCCGAGCCGCAGTTAGGGAGCTTCCACGGAGCAGTGGTGTTAGTGGCCGGGTGTACGGCTACCTCTGCGAAGGCGATCATCTCGCCATGCGGCAGTTTAGCGAGCAATGCAAGGCAGGTGGCATGTCTCTTGGGCACGCGCCTGCGCCGCTTCGCTGGTTGGGCAAGAACGACCCGATCAATGGCCAGTCGCAGGAACTCAAAAAGAACATCGAGCTGTCGGATTCGCTGGCCGACTTGCATTCGGTGGCTATCAAGGACCCTGTTACCGCAGGAACACATGTGTCATGGCAGGTGCGCGAACTTGTTGTCGCACTTGGCCGTGAACGGGTGACCTGCGAGGAGTTCACTCAGCGAGTTCAGGCGCACGTAGAGGAGTACTTGGACGGCCTGGAGGCAGCGGCCCGCAGAGGAGATTGCCGTGCGATTCGGCGCGACCTTGAACGGGCCGATCCGGGCCAGCCCGAGGTCGTGTATGCGTATCGGCAGGAAAAGGTGGTCAAGTGGCTGATGTCGAGACCACAGGCCCTGCGACGCACTAGAAGAGGGAACCCGCCTTCGCCTGCGTGATGGCGCCGAGGCGATCGGTCGTAATTTCAACGGCGGCCGCACTTATGTCGGTTCCTAGCACTCTCCTTCCGAGCTGCTTCGCGGAGACGAGCGTAGTTCCTGAGCCGCAGAATGGATCGTACACGAGATCGCCTGGTTTTGACGATAGCTCAACAATGCGTGAGAGGAGCTTCTCCGGTTTCTGCGTCGGGTACTTCCGGCGATCCACTTCCGTCCTCGTGATATTGTAGATGTCGGTCCAGATGTTCTGGAGTGCGGCCCCCTTTGCCTCGTGGAGGTAAACCTTCTTGTATGCGCGATTCTTGCCCCAGTGCACGCGCCCTTCCTTGTCGTATGCCTCTAGCGTCTCTCGACGAAGTCTCCAGCCGTGTGGCGGCGTCACCCCGTTGTATTCGTAATGATGCCCTTTTCGAGAGCGCTCCTGGATGATTGGCGCAAGTGCGTACTGGCCTCGTTCGTCGGAGTTGGAAAAGCAATTCGACAGATAGACTTCGTCGTGCGGCGTGTGCAGCAGGTTGAAGGTGAAGTCGTCGCTCGCCGTGTAGTAGTAGATGAAGTCGGAGATGTTGCCCAACGCTCGGGTCAGGTTGTTGTGCGGGTGCGACCTCTGCCACGTGATAGTAGAGCGCCAGTGTTTCAGGCCGAAAATATTGTCGAGGAGCATCCGGACATAGGGACCTTCTCGCT
This sequence comes from Myxococcota bacterium, assembly GCA_023150895.1. Classification (GTDB taxonomy): domain Bacteria; phylum Myxococcota_A; class Bradymonadia; order UBA7976; family UBA1532; genus CAINDO01. The sequence continues at coordinate 90,005 of JAKLJY010000007.1, forward strand.
GGCCAATGTGAAGAAACAGAGAGCCCCGTTCGGACATCCGCTTGCGAATCATTGCAAGCCGTGGATAGAGGAATGACAGGTAGCGAACGAGCGAGTCTCCACCAGTGCTTGCCGCGATCTTCTCGCAGTACGACTCGATTTGCTGATGCTCCCAGTCGCCTTGGAAACTCACGCGGGATGACGCGGCTTCAAGGGAGAACTGTCGTTCGAGAAAGTAGGGCGGGTCAAGATAGACGAGGTCGAGTGCGGGACCGTCGTAGCGTGCCAAAAAGGACAGGCAGTCTTCGTTGAAGACCTCGCCGCCCAAGTGCTTGTTGTCTTGGTTGGGGTGTGTCATTGCCTATCTGCTCGCGGACTCATATACCGTGAAAAGCGAAGTGCTGCACCGACCTATGGACTCGACGAGCCGCTTGCCGCTACTTTCGATAGTCAGGTGCTCCAGTCGGCTCGCGGATAGCTCTTCCACAGCCAGAAACAGGACCGTGGGTTGGATCATCATGCGGGAGTAGTAGGCGGGCCTTGGGGCCTGCTTCCACGCTAACCCGTCTTCTGGGAACAGGACTCCGCCTAGTTTGGACCTGAAAACGTCGAACCCACCGTCCTCCCGCCGACAGACAACGTAGATGCGAGTGGTCTGCTGGCCCTGGATTTGCCGCCTGAGCGCTTCGGCGCGATCAGCTGCCGGAGGCCGCCCATGCTTCGCGATCGCAACCGATCCGTGTTCGCCCACGACGCGGTTGTGCTCCGCGATGATGTCCAGGGGTCGTCCGTCCACCTGCTGGAAGCGGGGGATCCGAAGCACCATGTGAAGGACGACCATCCGTGGGAGGATACGTTCCGGAGCCCATCCGGGGGAAGGGCGGGGAGCGCAAGTTCCGTCGTGCTCGACCGTTACGTGGCAGCGCCGGGGTAGCGGTGGTGGTGCGCCCGGCGGGATTTGAACCTGCGACCTGTCGGTTAGGAACCGACTGCTCTATCCAACTGAGCTACGGGCGCGCCCAGACCCCTAGGGTATCGGCCGCCACGGGGCGGGCCCACCCCCGGACCTCGGAAGCTCCTGCCACTGGCCCGGCTCCCAGGAGCTACCAGGCCACGGTGACGCCGAGCGTGCCAAGGTGTGCCATGATCGCCGCGTCGGTCTGTCTGCCGAGGCTCCGCACGAAGTCGGGGAGGGACGAGCCGTACTTGTTGCGGATGTTGGGTCGCGGGTTCACGCCATGGGCGATCTTGTGGCGGTACCCGAGCATCTCGTCGAGGCGAGCCCGAGCTTGGTCAGGCGTGCAGTTCTTCCAGGCCCATGCGTCGGTGACGTTCTCCAGCCCGAGAGAGTCACGCACGAGTTGCTTCACGTTCTGCGCGTTGGGGGTGTTGAACCTACCGATGTCCGAGAGCACGGACGCCTTCAGCGCGGCCCACGGTCCGACGGGCGGTGCCGGAGGCTTCATCGCCTCGACACTCTCCTTGATGACCTCTTCGACGTAAGCCTCCCAGGCAGAGACGCAGAGGACGAGCGTGGCCCTGTTCAGCGCACCGAGCCCCCACTGACGGCCGGGCTTCTTGGTGCGCAGCTTCTCGTGGGCGGCCAGAACCTCCTCGGGATCGGCGAGAAGGACCGTCAAGTAGTTGTTGAACGCGGCGGAAGGCATGGCTCGGCCCCGGAAGGCAGTCTACCGAGCCGGGGCAGCCCCCCCCCCCCCCCCCAAAGCTCCCGACGACCGAGCCGCCGCAACGCCTTCCGATACCCTTCCGCGCCGAACCACCGACGACGTAACCGGCCACTCAACCCACGACTTCCGTGCGTAGAGCCGCTCCTTCCTAAAGACCAGGTCGCAGGTTCGAGCCCTGCCGGGGGTACCACCTCCGCGGTGTTGGCCTTGCCGAACCCGAGGGAGACCTGAGCCATGGCCAGCGTCTTCAGGAGGAACGGCACGGGGCCCTGGCTGGTGGAGTACTTCGACCAGCACGGACGGCGGCGGCAGAAGTCGAGCCGGACGACCGACAAGCGCACCGCCGAGCGCATCGCGCAGAAGCTCGAGGCGGACGTCGCCCTGCGCCGCGAGGGCGTCGTCGACGCGAGGCAGGACCGCTTCACCGAGGAGGGAAAGAAGCCGCTCGCGCAGCACATGCGCGAGTACATCCAGCACTGCCGGAGCCGCGGCCTGGCCCCGATGGGGATCGTCGACAAGGAGCGCCACCTCAACTGGATCATGGAGGAGACGGGCGCCTCGCGCCTCGCCGACCTCCGCCTCGAGACCGTCGAGCGCGCGCTTGCGTCGTTCCGCGAGCTCGGCCGGTCACCGAGAACCGTCAACACGCGCCGCGAAACGCTGCGGGCGTTCGGGAACTGGTGCAGGAAGACGGGCCGGGTCGAGAATCACCCGCTCGAGTTCCTCCCGAAGCTCGACGAGTCGCGCGACCGTCGGAGGATCCGTCGGCCGCTGACCGATCAGGAGCTCGAGCGACTGCTTGCGGTCGCGGCCGAGCGCGGGCGGCGCGGTTGGTATCTCACGGCGGTGCTCGCGGGGCTGCGGCGTTCCGAGCTCACGAAGCTCACGTGGAGCTCGGTCGATCTCGAAGCGGGCCTGCTCACGATCCGCGATGGCAAGGCGAAGCGCGAGGACGTCGTGCCGCTCCACCCGGAGCTGCTCGCCGAGCTCAAGGCCGGTCGGCCCTCGGACGCCAAGCCGACCGATCGTGTGTTCCCGACCGCGGTCACGAACCTCACCCGCCAACACGACTTCGAGCGCGCAGGCATCGCGGACGTCGACGACCAGGGCCGCGTCGCGGACCTCCACGGGCTGCGGGCCACACTGGGCACTCGCCTCGCGCGTGCCGGCATCGCACCGCAGATCGCGCAGCGCATCATGCGACACGCGGACTACCGCACGACGCTGAAGCACTACACGATGCTCTCGCACGCCGACACGACGGCGGCGATGCAGCTCCTCCCCGGTGGTCGGCGAGACTCAGCACCGAGGGCACCGGTCTCCACCACTGGTACTGAGTCACCGGTTTCCGGCGGCGGAAAAACCGGCCCTCAGCAGATTCCTCAGCAGTCGGAGCACGTTCCAGCGCGTGGCGAAGCGACGGCGTGCGACGACGGGTCCGACCTCGATGGCGACGACCCCCGTCGCAACCCTGGTGCGCTCACCGAGTTGCGCGAGCCGGTGCGACCGAGTGCGAGACTGTGCAGTGTCCGCGGCGCGCGCCGAAAACACGACAGGTTCAGCTTAGGAAACCGCCGCTCTATCCTGCTGAGCTACGGGCGCGCGAGGCGGCAGTTTATCCGGATCGAGACTCGGCGCCCACAGCGTCCGCAGCTCGGAGGTCAGCACGTGAACTTCATCCAAGTGACGCCGTTCATGCACGTCGAGGATCTCGAGCGCGCGATCGCGTTCTTTCGGGACCTGCTCGGGTTCGAAGTGCACGTGCGCATGAGCAACTACGCGTACCTGCACCGCGAGACCGTCGGGTTTCGGGTGCTCGAGTCGCACGGGCCCGAAGGAGCGCCGCCGGGCAATCGGCGCTTCTGCTACTACGTCGACGTGCGCGACGTCGACGCGCTCTACGCCGAGCTGAAACCGAAGCTCGACACGCTTCCGCCCGGTGACGTCCACGGACCGGCGGACAAGCCTTACAGCATGCGCGAGCTCCTCGTGCTCGCGCCGGACGGCAACCTGCTCGCGTTCGGGCACGCGATTCCGCGGACCTGCTGACGCGCATGCGTCGCTCCGGTGCCGAAGCCGGGCCCCACACTCGAACCCTCGAAGACTCAGCTGACGATTGGCGCGGTCGACGCCACACTGGCCCCATGCTCTTCGGCAGCGTCACTCTCGCGCAGCGCATCGAACGTGCGGAATGCGAGCTCGTCGCGCACTGCGCGGAGGCTCGCGCGCGCTCGGCGAGCGCCGTGGCGTCGTCCGGCGGCTTCACGCGCGAACTCGGCGGCGGGCTCGCGAGCTTCGCGGGCGTCGATGCGCCGCTGACGAAAGTCGTAGGGCTCGGTTTCGCCGACGGACCGAACGACGACGAGCTCGACGCGCTCGAACGCGACTTCGCGGCTCACGGCGCGGCCGTGCAGATCGAGCTCTCGAACCTCGCGCGCGCGGGACTCGCGGAACGACTGACGCGGCGCGGCTACGTGCTCGTCGGCTTCGAGAACGTGCTCGCACGACGTCTCGAACCGCACGAGCGCTTTCCGACGCGCGCCGGCATCGAGATCGAGCGCGCGACGACCGCCGAGTTCGACGCGTGGCTCGACGTGGTCGTCGACGGCTTCGCCGCGCCCGACGAGCAGGGCGTCGCGAGTCATGAAGAGTTCCCGCGCGACACGCTGCGCCGCACGTTGGCCGAAATGGCGAGCGCGCGCGGTTTCGAGCTCTATCTCGCTCGCCGCGAACGTGTGCTCGCCGGCGGCGCGAGCCTGCACGTCGGCTCGACCGAGCGCGGCGTCGGCGGCATCGTGCACTTGTGCGGCGCGGCGACGGCGCCTGCGCACCGACGCCGTGGCGTGCAGGGCGCATTGCTCGAGCGGCGACTCGCCGACGCGGCGCGACGCGGATTCGAGCTCGCGGTCGTGACCACGCTGCCGGGATCCAAGTCGCAGGAGAACGTGCAGCGACGCGGCTTCGACCTCGTCTACTCGCGCGCTGTCTTGCGCCGCGCGCCGGGCGACGCGCGCTCGGCAGTCGACCCGCGCTTCGCGGCGGACGGCGCGCTCTTGCCGCCGCCCGCACCGTAGAGCTTGCGCAGCAGGATGTCGGCGTGACAGCTCTGCGTCGGCGCGCAGAAGCATCCGAGGTTGTAGCCGCGCAGCGGCTCGAGGAAGTCAGGCTCCTTCGCCATGCGCGCATCGAGCCACTTCTCGTACAACGCGAGCGTCTGCTCGCGGCCGTGGTCCTCGAGCTTGTACGGACTGCCCCACTGCGTCGGACGCGCGACGAGTTTGTAGTTCCGATCGTGGCGAGCCTGCATCCGACGCGGAGCGTTCACTTTCGTGGGCATGCGCCCAGCCTAACGCGAGTGCGTCGACCCGGCGCCTTCCGCCGGCTCGCATGGTCGACGATTCGTGCGCACCACACGCAGGCGTCGTCACGCTCCGCGGATCATCGCGAGGAACTCGCGGCGCGTCGACGGATCGGTGCGGAACGCACCGGTCATGCGACTCGTCACGGTCATCGCGTCGGGCTTGTGCACGCCGCGAGTCGCCATGCAGTCGTGCCGCGCCTCGATCACGACGGCGACGCCTTTCGGATGCAGCACGCGTTCGATCGCGTCGGCGATCTGCACGGTCAGCTTCTCCTGGATCTGCAACCGCCGCGCGAAGATGTCGACGACGCGAGCGAGCTTGCTCAGACCGACGACGCGCTTGTCCGGCAGGTACGCGACGTGCGCGCGGCCGACGAACGAGACCATGTGGTGCTCGCAGTGCGAGAAGAGGTCGATGTTGCGCACGACGATCATTTCGTCGTAGCCCTCGACTTCCTCGAACGTGCGCGCGAGCACCGCTTCGGGATCCTGCTCGTAACCTTGGAAGAACTCGTCGAACGCGCGCACGACACGGGCAGGCGTTTCGAGCAGCCCCTCGCGCTCGGGATCGTCTCCGGCGTAGCGCAGGAGCGTGCGCACCGCTTCTTCGGCTTCGAGCCGCGAAGGCTTGTCTCGCTGCACGTCGACGCGCCGCGCGAGCCCTTCCGCTTTCGCGCGCACGTCCTTCGCTGCGACGAGGTTGCGGCGCAGGGCCGCGGATCTTTGAGGGGCCATGGAGTCTCCGTGGGTCGAGGTTGCGAGGTTCTTCGCGCAAGCTCGACCGGCGGACGCAACGTCGAGCGAATCCGGTGGCGATTCCGACGCCGAACTCCGCGGCGGAGCCGGTCGCGAGCCACCCGCAATCCGAAAGCGGCTGCGGGCAGCGCAGCACGCCGCCGCCGTCGTCGCCGCCGCCCCCGTCCCCGCCCCGGTCGCCACCCCCAATCATCGATCGCTCGCTCGCGAACGAATCGAGCGCGAGCGTCAGCCGATCGCGAGCAGCCTGCGCCCCTCGCGCACGGCGCCGTCCGCGCTCTGCGCCCAACCGTCGGCGCCGACCGCGCGCCACAGGTCCGGCACGAGCGAGAACGGCGCGCCACCGACCATCACCGGCGGCGCGGAACCCTCGCAGAAGCGCCGCAACGCCTCGATCACGGCGGCGGAGTTGCGCACTTGCGTCGTCATGGTCACCGAGAGCGCGACGAGGTCGGCGCGGAAGTCGACGACCGCGCGACCGAGGTCTTCGCCGGGCACGTTGGCGCCGAGGCGCAGCGCGTTCCAGCCATCCTGCTCGAACTGATCGGCGACGATCCGCGCGCCGAGATCGTGCAGGTTGCCGGCGACCGAGCACACGATCACCGACTTGCCGAGCGGCGCGCGCTTCTCGAGCTTGCTGCGCATCAGCACGAGCGCCTCTTCGACGATCTGCGAGCCGAGATGTTCCTCGTGGACGTGGAGTTCGCCGCGTTGCCACATGCGGCCGATCTCGGCCTGCAACGGCACGACGAGCTTCGCGGCGATCTCGGTCGGCCGCACGCCGCGCTCGAGCGGCGCGAGCAAGAGCGCGAGCGCGTCGTCGCGTCGGCCTTCGAGGATCGCGAGCAACACGCGGCGGATCTCCGCGACGTGCGGCGCGTCGGTGGCGGCATGATCGAGCAGGCTCTCGACGACCCGCGGCGGCGTTTCGAACGCGCGATTCGCCGCGTCGAGGATCGCGAGCACGGCGTCGTGGGCCGCAGGCGGCAGTTCGCGCACCAAGACGTCGCGCAGACAGAGCAAGTTGAGCGCGAGCCCGTCCTCCGCGACGCCGCGCGCCGCATACGCGCTGCGGTTCCACTCGAGCTGCTCGAGGAAGAGCGCCGGCTTGCCGGTCGCGAGTGCTTCGCCGAGCACCAGGATCCGCGTCTCGGTGTCGCCGATCAGCGAGTGGAACGCGTCGGGCGGCAAGCGCACACCGCCATCGTCGAGGATCCGCCTCTGGCGCACCGCCACTTCGGACGCCAACCCGCGCAGGCCGGAGTCGAGGAGCCGAGCCACGAACGTCCCGTGCTTGTCCATGCGGCTACCTTCGCACGAGTCCTTGCCGCGGATGCCGGGCCATCGATTCAGGCCGCTCCTTCGGTGGAAAGCAGCCCACGGACGCGCTCCAGACCCCGGCGGACGTGGCTCTTGACCGTGCCGAGAGGCGTCGCGGTGCGTTCCGCGATCTCCCCGTGCGAGAGGCCGGAGAGCGAGAGCCGCAACGCGCGGCGTTCCTCGGGTCGGAGCTCGGCGAGCGCACGTTCGGCGCGAGCCGCCTCGTCGCGCACCTCGACCTCCGCGAAGCCCGCGAAATCGTCCCGCAAGTCCTCGACCAGCGGTTCGGTCGCGCCGCGCAGTTCGTCGCGGCGCTGACGATCGACGACGCGCCGAGTCGCGACGAGCCCGACGAACGCCGCCTCCGACGAACGCGTCGGATCGAAACGGCCGGCGCTCTTCCACAGTTGGATGAACACCTCCTGCACGACGTCTTCGGCGGCCGCCGACGGAACGCGCTTGCGCACGATCGACCACACGAGCGGTCGATAACGCAGCAGCAGTTCGTCGACCGCGCCGGCGTCGCCGCGCGCGACGCGCTCGAGAGCGGAGAGCTCGTTCGATTCGTTGCCGAAGTCCATGCCGATCCGAGGCGCGAGTCTACGCACCGCGAGACGACGCTGGCGAGCGCGTAGACCGCGCGCATCGGCGCCGTCGCGCGACGCGGAGTGAGAATCGTCCGATTCGTTCGCCCACGCTCGCGCGACCGGGCCCGCGGCTCGGGCGCGGACTCGGCCGTGCGCGGATCGAGCGGAGCTCGCGGTCCGTCAGAGGCTCGCCATGCCGCCGTCGACGTGCAACGCCGCGCCGTGGACGAACGACGCTTCGTCGGAGGCGAGGAAGAGCACCGCGCGCGCCACTTCGTCCGCGCCGCCGAAACGCGAGAGCGGCACCTGAGCCTGGATCGCGCTCGCCATGCCTTCGAGCTCGTCGGGCGTCATCCCGAGCCGGCCGTAGATCGGCGTCTCGATCGGACCGGGATGCACGACGTTCAAACGAATGCCGCGGCCGGCGAGCTCGCGTGCGAGCGTCCGCGCGAGCGAGGCGAGCGCCGCCTTCGTCGCCGTGTACACCGACGAGTTCGGCATGCCTTGGTCGACGAGCGACGTCGCGTTGAGCACCACCGACGCGCCCTTCGGCATCAGCGGCAACGCCTTCTGGATCGTGAAGTAGGCGCCTTTGACGTTGATGTCGAAGTGCCGGTCGAAGAAGTCCTCGTCGACGCGCTCGATCGGCGAGAAGAGCGCGATGCCGGCGTTGACGAAGAGCACGTCGACGCGGCCAGCCTCCTGCTTCACGGCGGCGAAGAGCTTCGTGAGGTCCGCCGTGCGCGCGACGTCGCCTTGCACGGCGATCGCGCTCGCGCCGAGCTCGCGTTTCGCGCTCTCGAGCGTCTTCGCGTCGCGCCCGAGGATCGCGACACGCGCGCCTTCCGCCGCGAAACCCTTCGCCGCTGCGAGTCCGATCCCTGAGTTGCCTCCCGTGACGACTGCGACCTTGCCTTGGAACCTCTGTGCGTTCATGTTCGATTCTTTCTTGCTACTGAGTTGGTTACGGAAAAAGGTGTACTTGGAACGGTGAGACGTGATTCGCGAGGCGCACGCGTCAGCCGGCGGCCTGGACCTGGCGCAACAGGTCCGCGAGGGTGCGACGCTCGAGGCTGGCGTGCAGCGCACGCTCGGCCTCGGCGAACACGCCGCCGAGCACCGGCTTGATGCCGCAGCTCACCGTGCACGCGCGGTTCGTCGGGTTCGCGTGGAGCGTCAAGAGCCCATCGGGCTCGACGGCGGCGAGCACGGCGTCGAGACGGATCTTCGCGGGGCTGCGCGCGAGCCCGTACCCGCCGCTGCGGCCGCCGCGACCCGCGACGAAACCGGCGCGCGTCAACGAACCGAGCAGACGTCGGACGACGACGGGGTTCGTGTTGACGCTCTTCGCGAGCTCTGCCGACGTGACGCCACGCTCGCCCGCCGTCGCTTCCAAGAAAGCGAGTGCGCAGAGCAAGTGGACGGCGACGGCGAACCGCGAGCTGGTCGGCATTTGCGCAACCACTGTAGTTGCGGATGCGGCACACGCAAGCGCCGGCCCCTGGAAAACCGGCCGTGCTGGCGTGTCACTCCTTCCGCGCGCGCGGCGAGTCGCCCCGCGACGGACGGCCGGCGCAAGTCGCGCAGGACGTCCTTGCCGACCCAACGCGGCGCCTCGTCGGAGGACGTCGCCAGGCGCTTTGCGAGTTCGACGACGGCCGCGCGTTCGCGGCGCGGAGGACAACGCAGGAACGGCGCGTCCTCGAGCTCCTCGCGGTGTAGCGCGACGCCGGCGAGCAACGCGAACGCGGCATGCCGCTCGAACTCGCGTTCACGGTTCGCCCATGCGCGGACCCTCGCGAACACGTGCGGCGTGCGATCGAACGGCGCGTAACGCACGGTCTCGCACGCGCCCCAACTGCCGAAGTCGCGCGCCCCGCGGTCCGTCTGCTCCGGCGTGACGCGCTCCGGCTCGTCGACGACTACGGCGACGCTGCGCGCGTCGCCGGCGCCCGACCGCATTCAGACGTGGCGGAGCCACTGCTTCACGATCGACCTCAACGCCGGCAGCTTGCGCGCGACGTCCGCCGCGTCGTCGAACGTCACGAGCGCACGATCGGTCGCGCGCCACGCGAGCAATCCGGTCGGGTCGTCGATCGGCAAACGCTCGGTCGGCGCTTTCGTCGTGGCACCACGATGCAGGACGAGCTGGAAGCCGCGTTTCGCGCGCAGGTGGAACGTCGCGAAGTGCGTGCGCGCCTTGAAGCTCGGCGCGTTCCACTTCACTTCTTCGCGCACCGTCGGACTCGACGCGAGCAACGCGGCGCGCACGAGCTCGATCTCGTGCTTCAGCGGATGCCGCAGCTCGTTCAGGAAGACGTCGACGTCGCCGTTGGTCGCAGACACGTTGCCGGCGCGCCGCGCCGGTCTCGCGGCCTTGCGGCGAGTCGGCGTCGAGTTCGGCCGCGAGGCCGCGCTCGCGCGTGCCGCGGCGCGTGTGCCGGCGGCCGCCGGTTTCGGGGAACGGTCCGCGGCCCGAGCGGCGACGCGCGCAGCGTTCTCGGCGAGCCGCGCGCGCACGAGCTTCTTCACCAAGGAAGCCGGCAACGGCGCATCCGGCGCGAAGCGGATCGTGCCCTTGCTCTTGTCGTAGCGCGCGAGCTCCTTCTCGAACGCCCCGTGGAGCCGTGCACTCAAGCCGTAGAGCGCGCAGTGCTCCTTCCACGCGCCGAACGACACCAACATGCCGTCCTGCTTGAACGTCGGCAGTTGGTAGCTGATGCACTCCTCCGCCCGCGGCGCCGCCGCGCGGATCATCGCTCGCAAGCGCTCGAGCGCCGCGCGCTGCGTCGCGGGCAACCGCGCCAGGTATTCGTCGATCGTCTTCGGGATCTGGAGCGCGGCCATGAACCCGACCCTACCGCGTCGCCGGAACCGCCGCGAGCAGGGAATCGAGCGACGACCGTCGCGCGCGTCGGCTCCGTGTGTCGCGCGACATGGGCCGCTCGTACAGTCTCGTCATGAGCTCCACCGAATCCACCCGCGGCATCCGCGGCACGATGTCGCGTTACTACGACGTGTTCGTCGACTGGCCTGGCCGGCTCTCGCGGGAGCTCCCTGGGCTCCAGAAGCTGCTCGGCTCGGTCGGCGCGCGACGCGTGCTCGATCTCGGGTGCGGGACCGGTCGGCACGTCGCCGCACTACGCGAGCGCGGCTTCGACGCGCACGGCGCCGACGTTTCCGAGGACATGCTCGAACAAGCGCGTGTGCTCGTCGGCGATCCGACGAAGTTCCACGCGTGGCAACTCGGCACGCCGGTGCCGGCGGCGCTCGCCGCCGCGGCGCCGTTCGACGCGCTGATCTCGATGGGCAACGTCTGGCCGCAAGTCGCGAGCGAAGCGGAAGCACGCGCGACGGCGAGCGCCTGTCTCTCGCTCCTGCGTCCTGGCGGTCTGCTCGTGCTCGGCCTCAAGGCCTTCGCCGCGCGACGCGCGACGAAGGATCCGCACCTCCCGTTGATGAAGCGCGAGCACGAAGGCCGCGCGTTGTGGTTCCTGCGCTTCGTCGACTTCACGCTGCCGCCGCTCGCGGACGGCACGCACGTCGTCGACCTGCACGTCGCGATCGTCGCGGGGGACACGAAGGCCGCCGAACGCGAGGCGGTGCACCATGGCGCGACCTGCATGCGGGAGTGGGCCGCGGACGAGCTCGCCACCTGGCTCGCCGGGCGCGGCTTCGTCGACGTGCGCGTGTCGGGCCGGCTCGACGACCCCTCCGCACCGGCGCCGACCGAGGACGTTTTCGCCACCGCCCACAAGCCCGCCTAGGCCTCACCCCGGCCGGCGAGAACCGTTCCTGGGCCCGTCCAGGGGCCTACGGTCCGGAATCCGGCTTGCCCCTGGCGCCGGAGCTTGACTGATCGTTAGCTTTCCGAGCCCCTTTTGGAGTCCGTTGCATGCCTCCCCCGATGGATTGGCCACTGGAGCGAGCACGCAGAGAAAGGCAATCCGATGGGTTCGAAACTGTACGTTGGCAATCTCTCCTTCAACACGACCGAGGCCGGTCTGCGCGAAGTCTTCGAAGCAGAAGGCTGGACGGTGAAGGATCTCGCTCTGATGTCGGACCGTGAAACCGGTCGTCCGCGTGGCTTCGGCTTCGTGACGCTCGGCTCCGACCAAGAAGCGCAAGCCGCGATCGCGAAGCTCGATGGCTTCGAGCTCGACGGCCGTCGTCTGCGCGTCAACGAAGCGCAAGCGAAGCCCGCCGGTGGCGGCGGTGGTCGCGGCTTCGGCGGCGGCGGCGGTGGTGGCGGCCGTGGCTTCGGCGGTGGCGGCGGCGGTGGCGGCCGTGGCTTTGGCGGTGGCGGCGGTGGCCGCGATCGTCGCTACTAATCCGCGCTAGGTCGAGCGCGAGCTCGACACGTCTTCCTCGGGGCCGGTCGCTGCTGCGATCGGCCCCGAGTCTTTGCGTTTCACCGTCCACGCGACCGAGCGGTACCAACGTTGGCGCACACGAAGCCCGCGAGCTTCGAGCCACGCGACGAGCCAGCCGACCGCCGCTTGCACGCCGTCGGTCGCGATCGGCGCCGCGAAGTTCGCGAGGCCGACGTGCCAGCCGCGCGGCGTCGGCCGCGCTTCGAGCAGCACCTGTTGCACGATGCCGTGCTCTTCGACGTGCGCGAGCCACACGAACCCGCGGCCATCGAGCGGACGCAACACGTCGAGCAACACGACCGAGCCGCCATCGATCGTGAGCACTTCCTTCTCGAAGTCCACGAGCTCGGCGAGCTCACCCTCCATCAACGCGTGCGGCATCGGAACCCTTTCGAACACGGGCCAAGGCTCGCGCGCCTCGGCGGTCTTCGTGAACACGGCGTGGTGGTAGGCACGTCCGGCGTCCTTCCACTTCAACGCGTACTTGGTCGCGAGCACCTCGGGCGGCGCATCGCGCTCGTCGATCGAGTAGAGCCCGGTCTCTCGCGCGGCGGCGAGCGCGAAGTCCCAGTACTCGTCGTGGTCCGTCGTCAACCAGATCTCTCCGCGCGGTTCGAGACGGGTCGCGAGCTGTGCGAGGAACTCGGCGCGCAGCAGCCGGTTCCCGACGTGGCGCTCCTTCGGCCAAGGATCGGGGAAGTTGACGTACACGCGCCGCAAGCCGGCCGCCGGCACCAGTTGGCGCAGTGCGAACTCCGCCGGCCCGTGGAACAGGCGCACGTTGCTGATCCGCGCCGCGACCAGGCGACCGATCGCTCGGGCGAGCGAGCCTGCGGAGACGTCGATCGCGAGCACGTTCCAGTCGGGATGCTCGCGCGCGAGCTCCGCCGTGAAGCGCCCGTCACCGAAGCCGATCTCGACGATCCAGGGGCCGGAACGCCCCCAGACGGCGCGAGGATCGAGCGGTTGCTCGGGATGATCGGGTCGCAGCAGCACGCGGCACCTATCTATCAGAAGCCGTCGTGCACGGCGCGGCCGAGCCCACGCACCCCGTTCGGCGGCTCGCCGGTCGTCGGGCGGCCCTTGCCGACCCGAACGAGTTTCCAACCCCGGCGCCGAAGCGCCTCAAGCGCCTCTCCGTTCGCCGTCGAAGAATGCGCTCGCCCTGGCCGGCACCGCGGAGCATCCTCAGGACGTGCGCACCTTCGTGTCCCACTTCGGACGGCCGGCGCGAGCCCGGGCCGGCGTGAGCTTGCTGTCGGTGCTGCTGATCCTCGTCGGCATCGCGTTCGTCGCGGGCTGGGCGATCCCGGCGTTCTTCTCGCAGCCGGACGTGACGCTCGACAACGCCGCGAACCTGCTCGTCCGCGACGTGCGCACGGCGCAGAACCGCGCGATGTGGTCCGGAGTCGACGCGTACTTGCGCTTCGACGCCGACGGCGGTGGCTACAGCATCGTCGACGAGCACGGCCGGCCGCTCGAACGACTCGGCGCCCTCGGCGATTGGGCCCAGCGCTACGAAGAGGGCGGCGTGTTCGACGGCGTGCGACTGGTGCGCGTCGACGCCGGGCCCGACCGAGCGCTGCTCTTCGACGCGAAGAAACGGAACTGGGAAGGCGGCGAGATCGAGCTCGCGTTCCGTGGCGACACTCGCGTCGTGCGCGTGACGCCGCGCCAAGGCGAAGTCAGCGTGCTCGCGCTCGCGCGCTCGGAGCCAGCGGACGACGAGCGCGACGCGGCGTCGACCGCCCCCGGATCTCGGGCGCCGGCGGCATCCGACGACTGACGCGCCGCGGACAGCGCGCGCCAAAAAAACCGGAGTCGTCTCCGAAGAGACGACTCCGCGCGGATCGCCGAGCTTCGTAGCCCGGCGACGGCCGATCGCAGGTGGCAGGTCCCGCGTCGGCGGCTCCAAGGAACGATGGCAGGTTCGTTCGTTCGGAGCGCTCCGGTCAGGGGCCGGAGCGTCGGACTCTTGCGAATCCGGCCGAGCTCGCATGGCAGGTTGCTCGCTCGACGGGCCCCACTCTAGCCGCGTCGTCCGGAAATCCACAAGGGCCGGTCGAACTCGTTCCAGATACGCGAACGGGCCCGTCCCGAGCGTTCGGGAGCGGCCCGCCGGCGCGAAAACGGCCTTGGCGCGGTCAGTAGCGCGGTACGGAGGGATCGACCTCTTCGCTCCACGCGAGGATGCCGCCACGCATCGAGTAGACGCGCTGGAAGCCGTGTCCGATGAAGTAGGCCGCGACGTCGAGCGAGCGCATGCCGCTGCGGCACGTGAAGACGATCTTGCGGTCCTTCGGCAGCTCCATGTACCGGCCGGGGTTGTCGTAGTCGAGCGGCTCGGCGGCGGCGATGCGCGCGAGCTCGAGCTCCTCCGGCGAGCGCACGTCGATGAAGGAGAAGTCCTCCTTCGCGTCGAGCCAGCTCTTGACGTCCTTCGGCTCGACCTGGATGCGCGTGTCGACTTCCTGCGCGCGTTGGATCGTCGAGACCACCTCCTTCACGTCGAGGATGTTGTGGTCCTTGCACACCTGGGCGAGCGTGTCGGTCGGCTGGAAGCCGCACGAGGAGCAACCGCCGATGTGGTAGCGCTGGAAGAGCGCGCGCTGGGCCGCGGGAGCGATCGCGAGGATCTGCTCCATGGTCATGTCGGGCGTGATCGTCTGGGTCATGGTCGTCTCGAGGTGGCTCCGGCCGAGCGGGAGTCGCCCGCTCGGCGCAAAGTCTACCGTGGACGTCCGATTGCTCGCTACCGGCCGCCGAAGCGCGTCGGAGGCATGCTGCGCCGGCGCGGCTGCGGCCGAGCGCACTCGAGCTACGGCAGGAACGTGACTGCGAGGCCGTCGGTCAGGTTGAAACCCGCGCCGCCGGCTGCCGGGTCGCGGAACCAGCCTTGGAAGTTCCACGTCGCGCCCGCCTGGATCAACGTCGACCAAGGATTCTGCGTCACGTCGAACGCTTGCGACAGCACGCCGCCGGCGCTCGAGGTCTGGCCGGGTTGCACACGCTTGAGCGGCAAGCCGACGCAGCGGAAGCCGTTGCCGAACGGCACCTGAGCTTGCGTCGTGCTCGTGATGAAGTAGCCCGTCTTGTTCGCGGGCAGGTGCTCGGCGACCAACACGAGGTCGTTCGCGACGAGGCTCGCGTAGCCGCTCGAGTCGATCGTCGCCGCGAGCCCGGTCGAGTTCGGCGTCGAAGTGCAGTAGCTCGTGGTCAACGGCTCGAGCGAGAACACGTGCGCGGCGCCGGCCCACAGCGCGGTCGTGCTCGTGTACGACGCACCGACGACGAACTCGGGCCGACCGTCGCCGCTGATGTCGCCGAGGATCTCGGCCGAATTGCCGAAGCCATCGTTCGCGACGTAGGCGGACATCTTCGCGAGTTCGCTGCCGTCGAGACCGGAGAGGACGCTGACGCTGCCCGTGGAAACCGGGAGAGCCGCATCGCCCAACCGAGACACGAGCACGTCCGCGCGGCCGTCGAGGTCGTAGTCTCCGGCCGGGCCGATGTCCGTGCCGAAGAACTCCGACGCGTGCGTGCCCGACCACGTGTGCAAGACGCCGCCGGTCGCGCCGGAGTAGACCGTGACGCGCCCGGTGAACGCGCCAGCTCCGGCGAAACGGCTCGCACCGACCGCAAAGTCGTCGTGGCCGTCCTGGTCGATGTCGCCGACGCCGGAGACCGGCAAACCGAACCAGATCGTGTTGTCCGGATCGGTCACAGCGTGAAGCAGCGCTCCAGTCGCACCCGAGTAGACCCGGGCGTGGCCGCTCACCGAACCCGGTGTGCCCGGCCCGCCGACGATGAAGTCGGGCGTCCCGTCGGCGTCGACGTCGCCAGCGGACGCGACCGATGCGCCGAACTGCTCGCCAACCTGACCGAACGCGTCGAAGAGCACGGCACCGGACGCGACGGAATAGACCCGCGCGCGCCCGGTCGTCGAGCCGGAGGCGAAGCTGTCCTTCAACCCGACGATGACGTCGGCGAGCCCGTCGCCGTCGATGTCTCCGACGCCGGCGACGCTCGGTTGCGCGTTCACGAGCGGCACGATGTTGGTGTCACCCTTGATCGTCCGCAGCGTCGCGCCGGTCGCGCCCGAGTACACGCGTACCGCGCCGTCGAAGTCCGACGGACCGGTGTGATCCGATGCGACCGCGAAATCCGCGCGTCCGTCGCCGTTCGCATCGCCGATGCCGGCGACCGCATGGCCGTACTGCTCGTTCGAAACGCCGATGAACTGGAAGAGCACCGCGCCGCTCGCGCCGGAATGGAGGAACGCGCGCCCCCCCGCGGACTGGAACGTCGGCACCGGCGCACCGAGGATGAAATCCGGCACGCCGTCCCCGTCGACGTCGCCGGCCGCGGCGACGCTGGTCCCAAGGTGCATCTCCTGGAACGTGCCGTCGATCGTGAAGAGCTTCTGCTGCGCGTGGCACCACCCGGCCGTGGCGAAGCAAGCGAGAGGCACGAGAAGGACCGATGACGTGGAACGCGGCATACGGGAACTCCTGATGTGAAGTCGTGAACTGCGCGAACGGTTCGGAAGCGCACCGCTGCTTCGATCGGACGATACTCGCGCAGCTTCGAATGTCGCAAGCGCACGTCGTCGACGGACGAGCCGACCGCGCCAGAGGCGGCGCGGAGTTCACTCGAGTTTCTTCGAGATTCGTGCAACTCTCGCGCTCCCGGCGCCGGCGAACGAGAGTTTGGCGTCCGCCGATCAGCTCTCGCGAAGCTCGACCCAGATGTCGTGCTGCGGGAGTTCTTCGTAGTACTGCACGGCGGGCACGGACACTTCGAGCGGCAACGCGCCGGGAGCGACGAGCCCGCGCGCTTGCAGGTACGCCACGAGTGCCGCGGGGAACGCGGTGCCGCGCTCCATCGCCGTGAAACCGGTCGTCGGATCGTGACGCTCGAAGACGTCGTACTGCATCGTGACGCGTTTGCCCTTGCGCTTGCCGATCACCGTCGTGCGCAGGAGCACGATGTCGCGCACGTCGGGGAAATCGAGAGTCGACTCGAAAAGCGCGCGCAGCGTGGCGCGCGGTTCGTACTTGCGGCCGCCGTGCACGAGCTCGTATTCGAACGCGCCGATGCCGAAAAGCGCGCGGATCACGGCCCAGTGCCCGGGATAACGCAGCGTCTTGTAGTCGTACGTCTCGAGCTTGCCCTTCCACGTCTCCGGGCACGTGCTGGTGCCGCCAGATGTCACGGCGGCTTCGAGCACGCCGAGTTTGCCGAAGTCGAGCTCTTCGATTTCGCCGAGCGTCGGCACGTCGATGCGCTTCTTGTTGCGCAGGAACTCGCCGACGCCGGAGTACTCGTTGATCAAACCGTCGAAGTTGAAGACGAGCTTGTACGAGAGCGGTCCGACCGGCGTCTCAGGCAGACCGCCGCAGCGCACGTGCACGTGTTCGGCGCGGTCGAGCACGGCGACGCCGTGCGCGGCAAGGTGATTGCCGAGCCCAGGCGCGAGGCCGCAGTCGGGCACGATGCTGACGCCGGCCTTCTTCGCCTTCGCGTGCAACGCGAGCTCGGCGCGCACGACGCTCGTGTTGCCGCCGAGGTCGAGGAACGAGCTCTTCGATTGGATCGCTCGGGCCGCGAGCTCCGCGTTGAAGCGATATGGCACCGCCGAGAGCGTCACTTGGCTGCCGCGCATCGCGCTGCGAGCGTCGGTCGCTTTCGTCACGTCACAGCGGCGCGCGACGAACTCGCAGCGCGTGCGCGGCAAGAGCTTCTTCAGGCGCTTCGCCGCAGCGTGTGCGACACGTTCGTCGGCATCGGCGAGCACGATGCGGCTCGCTTCGCCGTTCTTCGCGAGGTCATAGGCCAACGCCGCACCTTGGCGGCCCGCACCGAGCACCGTGTAGCTGAACGTCATGGTCGAAGGCTCCAGGGATCGCGCAGCATATCGACCCTCGGCGAGCGGGTCCCGGCGCGCGCGACGAGAGCGCCGCGAATGGACTCGCCGATGCCCGGTGCGCCGTTGGTGTGCCTGTGGTGCGTCCCCGGTGCGTTTCCGGTGCGTTTCCGGTGCGTTTCCGGTGCGTTTCCGGTGCGTCTCCGGTGCGTCTCCGGTGCGTCTCCGGTGCGTCCCCGGGCGTCCCCGGTGCGTCTCCGGGGCGCTGCGCACGATGGCGCAGTTGTGACCGAACGACGGCGCCGAGCCACGCCCGCTCGTGCGGCGCGCGGAATGCCAGGCGCGACTCGGAGACGGAACAACTTCCGGCGCACACTCATCTACATTGACCTCTTCTTCCCGGAGTCCTCCATGCGCGAACGCTCGCTCGAATCCGTTTCGCTTTCCGCCGTCGTACTGATCTTTGCGCTCGTGCCAACCGCCGCAGCGCAGAACGTCGCACCGATCTTCCCGGCGCGGCAACACTCCTTGCCGCACAAGCCGTCCGCCGTCGCGTTCGGCGACGTCGACGGAGATGGCGCACCCGATCTCGTGACCGTCAGCGATTTCACCTCCGATGTCGCGGTCAAACTCGGCGACGGAGACGGCGAGTTCGGCGCCGCGTCGACGTGGCCGGTCGGTTCGATGCCGCTCGCGGTCGCACTCGCCGACGTCGATTCGGACGGCGACCTCGACATCGTCACGGCCAACGCGAGCTCCGGAGACGTGTCGCTGTTGCTCGGCAACGGCTCGGGTTCCTTCGCGCCGGCGATCACGTTCCCCGCGGGCTCGATTCCCTCGGCGCTCGCGATCGTCGACCTCGACGGCAACGGTTCGCTCGACATCGCCGTCGCCAACCAGTTCGACAACAACGTCAGCGTGTTGCTCGGCGATGGCTCGGGCGGCTTCGCGGCGGCCGGTGCGTTCGCTGCGGGCGCGAGCGCGGCCTCGCTCGCCGCGGGCGACTTCGACAGCGACGGCAAGCTCGACCTCGCGACGGCCAACCCGGCGAGCAACGACGTCAGCGTGTTGCTCGGCAACGGCTCGGGCGCGTTCGGCGCGCCGACGAACTTCGGTGTCGGAACCTACCCGTTCTCGGTGGTCGCGAGCGACTTCGACGGCGACGGGCGACTCGACTTGGCGACCGCCAATCAGTTCAGCGACGACGTATCGGTGCTGCTCGGCGACGGTGCAGGCGGCTTCGCGCCGAGTGCATCGTTCGGGACAGGCGACGCACCGGTGGCGATCGCCGTCGGCGACATCGATCGCGACGGGCATCCGGACGTCGCGACCGCCAACGACGGGTCGAACTCGATCTCGGTGTTGTACGGGACCGGCACCGGCGCGCTCGCTCCCGCGATCCAGCGCTACGTCGGCCACGCACCGATCGGGCTCGCGCTCTTCGACGTCGATCACGACGGTGCGCTCGATCTCTGCGCCGCGCTCAACGACCAGACCCTTGCGCCGGTGTTGCTCAACGATGGACTCGGCGACTTGGTCGGGGCGCGAAGCCTCGCGGTCGGCGCGCTGCCGAAAGCCGTGACGATCGGTGACGTCGACAACGATGGCGACGAAGACTTGGTGGTGACCAACAGCTCGATCGCCACGAACTCCGTGTCCGTGCTGCTCGGCGACGGTTTGGGCGACTACTCGCCGGCCAGCCAGTATCCGGCGGCGACGGGCGTACAAACGGCGGCTCTGGGCGACGTCGACGGCGACGGCGATCTCGACCTGGCGGTCGCTTGCCACGGACTCAGCGTGCAGACGGTCTGCATCCTGCTCGGGAACGGCAGCGGCGGCTTCGGTGCCGCGAGCAATTTCGCCGCGGGCCCGGCGCCCGAGGCGCTGGCTCTCGCGGACTTCGACAGCGACGGCGATCTCGACCTCGCAGTCACCAACTCGAACACCGTCTCGATCCTGCTCGGCGCGGGCAACGGCACGTTCTCCGCGCCGACGGCGTATTCGACCGGCGCGGGCGCGGACGGGCTCGCCGTGGCCGACCTCGATGCGGACGGCCGGCTCGACATCGTCACGGCGAATTGGTTCGACGACGATGCGACGGTGCTCCTCGGCAACGGCGCCGGCGGATTCTCGGCGCCGAGCTCGTGGCCGATGGGCGATGGCGCGCGTTCGGTGACGCTCGCCGATTTCGACTCCGATGGAGACCTCGACCTCGTCACAGGCGATGCGTTCGCCGGTTCGGTCTCGATTCGTCTCGGCAACGGCGCGGGCAGCTTCGGGCCTCGCACGGCGTTCGTGGTCGGCGACACTCCGCGCAGCCTCGCCGCGAGCGACTTCGACGGCGACACCAAGCTCGACTTGATCGTCACGAACTGGAGTTCCTCCAACGCGTGCGTGTTGCTCGGCGACGGCGCGGGCAACTTCGCGCCCGCTGCGTTCCTCGCGGTCGGTGCGGCCGCGTACGGCGTCGCGTGCGGAGACCTGAACGGCGACGGCAAGAGCGACGCTGCGATCGCGATCCAGAACGAAAACCGCGTCGCCGTGCTGCTCAACCGTCGCGGCTGTCCCGCGATCAGCGGCTACTGCACCGCGAAGACCAACTCGATCGGTTGCGTGCCGTCGCTCGACTACGACGGAGCACCGAGCGCGAGCGCGGGAGCCGGCTTCACGATTCGCGCGACGTCCGTCTTGAACAACAAGGCGGGCGTCTTCTTCTACGGCTTGAACGGCCAACTCGCCGCGCCGTTCCAAGGCGGCCACTTGTGCGTCAAGCCACCGATCAAGCGCACGCTGGTGCAGAGCTCCGGCGGCAATCCGCCGCCGAACGACTGCTCGGGCACGTACGTCTTCGACTTCAACGGCTACATCGCCACTGGAGTCGATCCGCTGCTGGTCCCGGGCGCGACGGTCGACGGACAGTATTGGTCACGCGACCCTGGCTTCGCCGCGCCGAACAACACTGGACTGAGCAGCGGAATCCACTTCGAGATCTGCCCCTGACGGATACTGCCCCGCATCACTGCGCCAAAACCGGCTTGGAAACGGGCCGAAAAACGCGCCAGCGCAGCAGCCTCTCGACGCTCCACGGCGCGGTCTCGAGCCCGAGCTTCATCGCCGGCGTGACGCCGCGCTCTCGGTTCACCCGATCGCGCACGTAGTTAC
>JAKLJY010000080.1 GCA_023150895.1 Myxococcota bacterium
GGCCCCGCGTGAACCCGTCCGCGTCGAGGCCCAGTGCCACGCGAAGGCCCAGCACGCCGCGCTTGCAGTCGCTGCAGACGAAGTAGGGCGATGGCACTTCGGTCGGCTGGCCCGTGAGTACCGTCCGCACCGTGCACGGCCGCATCTGCTTGAAGCGCGCGGGCTTCCCGCACTCCGGGCAGTCGCACCGACGAGTCGCGGCCTGTTGTCGCGCCAGCTCGCGAACAAGCCCTCCGACCACCACCTCTCCGGCGGCCAACCAGGCCGCCCGAAACTCCTGGTCCAGAGCTGCCGCGTCACCGGCGGTCGCCAGCTTCCCCGCCAGCTCCGATACCACTCGCTGGGCCGCCCTCGCAGCCGTGTTGCTCAGCGCCTCCAGGTCGAACATGCTCTCCTCCGCGATGTACCTCGCGCCCGGCAAGGCGCAAGAGCCGTTTCGGTTTGGTCTCGGAGGTACATCGCTTTGAATTCGCCCGGAATTCAACACGTTACGGGGACCGCGTGCACCCGGGCTGCCGTAACCCCGCGAAAACAGGCGGAAGATCAGACGGCGGACGCGCCCGCGCGCCGCCGTCGATTGACACTGGTCGGGCGGGGCTCGAATATAGCGCCCGTTCCCGTCCAATCCACCGGAGCTGGCCGGCCGCCCCCGAACCTCGCTTCGCACGACAGAGAGCGCAATGTCCGAACACCGTCTCGGCGAACTCCTCATCCGCGAGAACCTCATCACGCTCGTCCAGCTCAAGGACGCGGACGAGACGCGGCGCAAGACCGGCGAGAAGCTCGGCTACACGCTGACGAAGCTCGGCTTCATCGGCGAGCGCGACCTCACCAGCTTCCTGAGCAAGCAGTACGGCGTTCCGTCGATCAACCTGAACGAGTTCGAGATCGACGCCGAGGTCATCAAACTCGTCCCGCGCGAGATGGCGCAGCAGCACCAGGTCATTCCGGTGCAGCGGGCGGGCAACGCGCTGATCGTCGCAATGGCCGACCCGTCGAACCTGCACGCCATCGACGACGTGAAGTTCCTCACCGGCTACAACATCGAGCCCGTCGTCGCCAGCGAAGAGGCCATCCGCAACGCGATCGAGCGCTACTACGCGCAGAAATCGAACATCGCCGCGCTGATGGAGCAGTTCGAGGAGGAGCAGGTCGAGGTCGCCGAGCAGGAGCAGGACGAGGACGTCCTCGATCTCGAGCGTTCGAGTGAAGAGGCCCCGGTCGTGCGCCTGGTGAACATGGTGCTCGTCGAGGCCATCAAACGCGGCGCTTCGGACATTCACATCGAACCCTACGAGAAGTCGTTCCGGGTCCGGTACCGCATCGACGGCGTGCTCTACGAGATCCTCAACCCGCCGATGAAGCTGCGCAACGCGATCATCAGCCGCGTGAAGATCATGTCCAACATGGACATCGCCGAGCGCCGCCTGCCGCAGGACGGCCGCATCAAGATCAAGCTCGGCGGCGGACGCGAGATGGACTTCCGCGTCAGCGTGATGCCCACGCTGTTCGGCGAGAAGATCGTGTTGCGGCTCCTCGACAAGAGCAACCTGCAGCTCGACATGACCAAGCTCGGCTTCGAAGAGGCGTCGCTCGCCAAGTTCAAGGACGCCATCCACAAACCGTACGGCATGGTGCTGGTCACCGGGCCGACGGGTTCCGGCAAGACGACGACGCTCTACTCGGCCCTCTCGGAGCTCAACAAGACGAGCGAGAACATCTCCACGGCCGAGGACCCGGTCGAGTTCAACCTGCCCGGCATCAATCAGTGCCAGATGAACGACTCCATCGGCCTGAACTTCGCGGCGGCCCTCCGGTGCTTCCTCCGTCAGGACCCGGACATCATCATGGTGGGCGAGATTCGCGACTTCGAGACGGCCGAAATCGGCGTCAAGGCGGCGCTCACGGGCCACCTCGTGCTGTCGACGCTGCACACCAACGACGCCCCGTCGACGGTCCACCGCCTCCTGAACATGGGTGTCGAGCCGTTCCTCGTGACCGCCTCGGTCAACGCCATCGTTGCGCAGCGGCTGGCCCGCAAGATCTGCAACGAGTGCAAGGAGCCCTTCAAGGTGCCGCCGCAGTCGCTCGTCGAGCTCGGTGTGCCGCCGGACAAGGCCGCCAAGGTCACGGTCTACAAGGGCACGGGCTGCCGGAATTGCAACGACACCGGGTACAAGGGCCGCGTGGCGCTCTACGAGGTCATGGTGCTCAACGACGAGCTCAAAGACTTCATCCTCCAGGGGGTTTCGAGCGTCGAGCTGAAGCGCGAAGCCGTCCGCCTGGGGATGAAAACGTTGCGGCAGGCGGCGTTGACGAAGCTCCTCGACGGTGTCACGACCATCGATGAGGTCGTGCGCAACTCGGCGGCGGACTGACCCGGACATGGCGAACCTGCATCAGCTCCTCAAGGTCATGGTCGAGAAGGGCGCGAGCGACCTGCACATCACCTGCGGCTCACCGCCGCAGCTGCGGATCGACGGCCACCTCATCCCCCTGAAGACCGCCCCGCTCTCCCGCGAGGATACCCAGCAGCTCTGCTACTCGTTTCTGACCGAGTCGCAGAAGCACAAGTTCGAGGAGACCAACGAGCTCGACCTGAGCTTCGGCGTGAAGGGCATGAGCCGCTTCCGCGCCAATCTCTTCATGCAGCGCGGGGCCGTCGCCGCGACCTTCCGGGTCATCCCGGTCAAGATCCACACCTTCGAAGAACTCGGTCTCCCGGGCGTCATCGGCGAGATGACCCACAAGACGAAGGGCCTCATCCTCGTCACCGGGCCGACGGGCTCGGGCAAGTCGACGACGCTCGCGGCGATGGTCGACAAGATCAACGCGGAGAAGCACTACCACATCCTGACGATCGAGGACCCGATCGAGTACTTGCATCCGCACAAGAGCTCGATCGTCAACCAGCGCGAAATCGGCAGCGACACGTCGGATTTCAAGACGGCGCTCAAGTACGTCCTGCGCCAGGATCCGGACGTCGTGCTCGTCGGCGAGATGCGCGACCTCGAAACGGTCGAGGCCGCCTTGACGATCAGCGAGACGGGCCACCTGTGCATGGCGACGCTGCACACCAACGGTGCCGTTCAGGCCATCCACCGGATCGTCGACCTCTTTCCGCCGCACCAGCAGTCGCAGATCCGGGCCCAGCTCAGCTTCACCCTCGAGGCCGTCGTCGCTCAGCAGCTCATCATGCGGGCCTCCGGCGTCGGCCGCGCGCTCGCCTGCGAGGTCATGATCCCCACCCCGGCGATCCGGAACCTGATGCGCGAGGACAAGATCCACCAGATCTACAGCCAGATGCAGGTCGGTCAGGCCCGATTCGGCATGCAGACGATGAACCAGTCGCTGCTCGGCCTCTATCAGCGCGGGGAGATCACCCTCGAGGACGCCCTCGCCCACTCGAACGACGTCGACGAGATGCGCACCATGCTCGCCGGCGGCAGCACGGCCAGCGCGCGTTGACCCCCTGATGATCCGACGCTTCCTCGAAGGGTCCGAGGCCCGGCGGGCCTTCATGATCTTCCTCGTCTCGGTGGTCTTCTGGTCGCCGGCGCTTTTCGGCGACTTCGTCTGGGACGACGTCAACAACCTGGTCGACGCGCCACTTCTGCGCGGCTGGCCGGCCATCGTCGAGAGCTTCCGCCACGACGCGATGTGGTCGGCCCGCATGAACGCGGCGGCCATCGGGACCTACCGGCCGATTTCACTGGCCTCGTTCGTGGTGGACTACCAGATCTTCGGCGGGTCGTCCTTCGGGTACCACCTGACCAGCATTCTGTGGCACGGCCTCGCGTCGATGGTCGTGTACCACGTTCTGCGTCGTTTCCTGGACGTCCTTCCGGCCGCCGCGGCGACGCTCCTCTGGGGCATGGTGCCGACGAACGCCGAAGCCGTCGCCTGGATCAACGGACGCTCGGAGATCTTCGCGCTGCTCTTCGGCGGGCTCGGCGTCCTGGTGGCGACCTCCGGTCGGTCTTTCATCGTCCGGGCGCTCGGCGCCGCCCCGCTGCTTCTCGCCGGCATGCTCGGCAAGGAGTCCGGGGTGGTCTTCTGCGCCGTCGCCGTGCTGCTCGGGACGGAGCTGCGCCATCGCACTTCGGCTCGCGCCGGGCTCTGGCTGCGCAGCTTCGACTTCGCGAGCCTCGTCGCGGGGCTGCTGGCGCTCGGCGGCTATCTGTACATCCGCCATCTCGTTTTCGGCGGCCATCCGCTCCCCGGGGCGACGGAGAAGATGTCCACGCCGGCGGAGATCGCCCATGTCCTCTCGCAGTCGGCGTCGATCATCGTCCGGTGCTTCGAGACGGTCGCCGTGCCGACCCGCATTTCGGTCGGTTATCTGTATCTCTGGGCCAAGAACCTGACGATGATCGACCTGGTCGTCGCCTGGAGCATGCTCGTCGCCGCGCTCGCGGGTCTCGGCGCGATCTGGTGGCGGGGGCATCGCCTCCCGGTCCTGCTGCTCGCCTGGTGGGCGATCTCGATTGCGCCGGTCCTCATCCTCGTCGGTCGTGACTGGCCGGGCCTTTCGCGCTGGCTCTACATGGGCGGTCCCGGCCTCGTCGCCGGCGTGATGCTCATCGTTCAGCGTGCCCCCTGGGCCAGGCTCGCACCGGTCGTCGGTGTCGTGTACGCCGCGGTCTTCACCGTGCAGGCGCAGCGCAGCATCATGGTCTGGTACGACTCGGGCACCCTCTTCGAGCGCATGATCGTCGAGGAACCCGGGGAGCGGTTCGGGTACCTGAGCCTGGCGTGGTACTACCTGCGCGTCGAGCGCTACGCCGAGTCCGAGGCCATGGCGCGCAAGGTCCTCGAGGTCGGTCCGCGCGGCCACGACCCGATGGCGTTCCTGGTGGCGTCGATCGCCGCGCAGAACCGCTGCGACGAGGCGCGCAAGACGATCTACGAGCCCAACCCCATGGCCACCCGCCCGGCGTGGATGATGTATGCGGTGGGGTCGTGTTTCAGCCGTGCCGAGCGCCCCATGGACGCGCTGGCCATGTACAAGGACTGCGCCGCCGCCGACAAGGGTTGCGCGGCGACGGCCAAGGCGCACGAAGACCAGATGGCGGCGAAGAGCGAGGCGCCGAGCGGGCCGCCGAGCGGGCCGCCGACCACGGCGTCCGGCGCAGCCGAAGGCGACCCGCTCTTCGAGGCCAACGAGCTCGAGTAGCCCCCCCGGCACCCGGTGCCGACTCGCACCCGCCGTCGGCGCGCAGGTTGCGGTCCCGCGCGGCTGGGCATAAGCTCACCGCGTCGACAATCTGCTGGGGGATGCGCGCATGGCCGAGTGGGTTTGGGAAGGCCGCACGCGGACCGGAGAGGTCCGCAAGGGCGTCATGGAAGCCGACGCCGAGCGCGACGTGCTCATCAAGCTGCGGCAGCAGAACATCCAGCCGAGCCGCGTCAAGAAGAAGGGCCGCGCGATCAACCTGCCCACGTTCGGCGGCAGCGTCGGCGCCTCGGAGCTCGTCGTCTTCGTGCGGCAGTTCGCGACCATGATCGACGCCGGCCTGCCCCTCGTGCAGTGCCTGGACATCCTGGGCACGCAGGAGCCGAACAAGACGTTCAAGAAGGTCATCCTCGACGTGAAGTCCAGCGTCGAGGGCGGCGCGACGTTCGCCGACTCGCTGAAGCGCCACCCCGCCGTCTTCGACAACCTCTTCGTGAACCTGGTGGCCGCCGGCGAGATCGGCGGCATCCTCGACACGATCCTGAACCGTCTCGCCACCTACATCGAGAAGAACGTCAAGCTCGTGCGCCAGGTGAAGGGCGCGATGACGTATCCGATCGGCATTCTCGTCGTTGCCATCGGCGTCGTGGCGGCGTTGTTGAAGTACGTGATCCCGACGTTCGAGAAGATGTTCGCCGACATGGGCGGGGCCAAGCTGCCGGCGATCACGCAGTTCGTGATCGGGGCGTCGCACTGGTTCCAGGAGTATTTTTTCTTCATCGTCGGTGGTTTCATCGCGTTCATCTGGCTCGCCCGCCGCTTCTACCGCAGCGCCCGCGGGCGCGACATCGTCGACACCACCCTGCTCAAGTTGCCGATCTTCGGCCCGCTCCTGCGCAAGGTCGCCGTCGCCAAGTTCACCCGCACGCTCGGCACCATGATCGCTTCGGGCGTGCCCATCCTCGACGGCCTCGAAATCGTCGCGAAGTCCGCGGGCAATACCGTGATCGAACGGGCGATCTACTTCGTCCGCGACAAGATCAGCGAGGGCAGCAACATGGCCGAGCCCCTCGCCAAGACCAACGTCTTCCCGTCGATGGTCGTGCAGATGATCGCCGTCGGCGAGAGCACCGGCGCCATGGACACGATGCTCCAGAAGATCGCCGACTTCTACGAGGACGAGGTCGAGGTGGCGGTCAACAGCCTGACGAAGTTGCTCGAGCCGCTGATGATGGTCTTCATCGGTGGCATCGTCGGCACCGTGCTCATCGCAATGTACATGCCCATCTTCGAGGTGGCCGGCAACGTCAAGACCTGACGGGGTCACGTGCTTCGTCGCCTCTTGCCCGCCGACGCCCCCGCGGGCGGCATGACCTCGATCGAGCCGGAGATCGTCGGCAAGATCCAGTGGCTCATGTTGTTCCGCGTGGCGATGATCACGGTCCTCCTCGGATCGACGCTCATCGTCAACGCCTCGAGCGAGGAGCCCTTCGCCGACGCCGGATCGTTGGCGCTGCTCGGCCTCATCGTCGGAACGTACCTGCTGACGATCGGGTACGCGATCCTGCTGCCGCGGCTCCGCGCGCACACGACGTTCGCGTACGTTCAGCTTCTCGGCGATCAGATGACCACCCTGGCGCTCGTGCTGCTGACGGGCGGTGTCGAGAGCGTCTTCAACTTCATGCTGGCCCTGACCGTCATGAACGGGGCCATTCTGCTGTTTCGCAAGGGCGCCTGGGCGGCGGCCATCGTCTCCGTCGGGCTCATCGTGTTCATCGCGGCCCGGGACTGGGTCCTCGTACCGTCCGCGACGTCGACCCCGGCCGCCGTGCGGGCGCTCGTGCAGTGGGGGGTGACCAACGTCAGCGCCGTGCTGCTCGTCGCCCTGCTGGCCGGATACCTGAGCGAGCTGCTGCAGGCGGCGGGCCAGCGAATTCGAAGCCAGTCCGTCGACCTCGAACAGTTGCGGACCCTGAACCAGCACATTCTCTCGAGTCTGCAGTCCGGTCTCCTGAGCCACACCTTCGACGGGCGCGTCATCTACTTCAATCAGGCGGCCGAGCGGATCACCGGGCTGCGGGCCGACGACGTCCTCTTTCACGACGTCCGCCGGGTCTTCGGTCGGCTGCCGATGCAAAGCCCCGAACGGTCGGCCGGTCTGTCGCCGGTCGACACCCCCGCGCGTGACACGGGGGCGGCGCTGAGCCGCTGGGAAGAGGTCTTCGAGCGTCCCGACGGTCAGACCCGGATTCTGGGGATGAGCCGGTCGCCGCTCGTCGACCCCGACGGGACGCAGCACGGTGCGGTCATCGTTTTTCAGGACCTGACGCCGCTGCGGCAGCTCGAACAGCAGATTCGCCGCAGCGAGAAGTTCGCGGCGATTGGCAAGATGGCCGCCGGCATCGCCCATGAAATCCGCAACCCCCTCGCCAGCATCAGCGGCAGCATCCAGATGCTTCAGCGGACACAGGCGATGGACGCCACGAACAAGCGCCTGATGGACATCGTCACGCGCGAGATCGACCGCCTCAACGCGCTCATCACGGATTTCCTCAAGTTCGCGCGGCCGGCCCCACCTGAGCTCGCGCGCGTCCGCCTCGCGCAGCTCTTGCATGAGGTCGTCGAGGTCTTCCGCTACATGCAGACGCAGTCCGAAGGCGGCCCGCGGTACGACGTCGACGTCCAGATCGGCGAGTCCATCGAGGTGGTCGTCGATCCGCGCCAGATCAAACAGGTTCTCTGGAACCTCCTCAACAATGCCATCGAGGCCATGCCCCAGGGCGGCCTGGTGCAGGTCTCGGGTACGGCGGTCGGACCGTCGGGGGCCCCCGACGAGTTCGTCGAACTGAAGATCTCGGACCCCGGGGTCGGTATCCCCGCCGAACACCTCGGCCGCATCTTCGACCCGTTCTTCACGACGAAGTCACGCGGCAGCGGCCTCGGTCTCGCGCTCGTTCATCGCATCATCGAAGAGCATGGCGGGCAGATCGACGTGACCTCGGAGCCCGATCGGGGTACGACGTTCACCCTGCGGCTCCCGTCCGTCGGACGGCCGCCCCTCCCCCGCCAGGGATCGCCCTCGGAGAGCCTGCCATGAGCCGGATACTGGTCATCGACGACGAGCTGTCGATGCGCGAGATGCTCGAGATCTTCCTGACGCAGGACGGCCACGAGGTGCTGACCGCGTCGGACGGCGCGAAAGGCATCGCCCGGCTGACCGAGGAGGACGAGCTCGATCTCATCATCACGGACCTCCGGATGCCGGGCGCCCACGGCATGGTCGTCCTCGAGCGCGCGCGCGAGCTGCACCCCAACGCGCCGGTGGTCGTCATGACCGCCTTCGCTTCGCATCAGACGGCCACCGAAGCCATGAAGATGGGGGCGTACGACTACTTTTCGAAGCCCTTCTCGCTCGACGACATCAAAGCGACCGTCGACCGCGCCCTCGAGCGCCGCCGCCTGGTCGTCGAGAGCAAACGCCTGCGTGACACCCTGCACGAACAGGGCGTCATGCGCTCTCTCATCGGCAGCAGCCGCGCGATGCAGCAGGTCTTCGACCTCGTCCGGCGGGTCGCCCGCACGCGAACCAACGTTCTCATCCTCGGCGAGAGCGGGACGGGCAAGGAGCTCATCGCGCGGGCCTTGCACGAGCAGAGCGAGCGGCGCGCGGCGCCCTTCGTCGTGATCAACTGCGGCGCGGTCCCCGAGAACCTGCTCGAGTCGGAGTTCTTCGGTCACAAGCGCGGGTCGTTCACCGGCGCCAACGCCGACAAGGACGGACTCTTCAAGGCAGCGAATGGCGGGACGCTCTTCCTCGACGAGGTCGGCGAGCTGCCGTTGTCGATGCAGGTCAAGCTCCTGCGCGTCCTTCAGGAGCGCCGGGTCAAGCCCGTCGGGGACGTGCGCGAGCTCCCCGTGGACGTCCGCGTGATCGCGGCCACGAACCGCAACCTGGAGAACGAGGTCCGGGCCGGCCGCTTTCGCGAGGACCTGTACTACCGCCTCAACGTGATCAGCGTCGAGCTCCCGCCGCTGCGGGAGCGGCCCGGCGACATCGCGCTGCTGGCGTTCCACTTCCTGCGGCGCTTCTCGGAGGAACTCGGGAAGAATCTGACGGACATCGAACCCGACGCGCTTCAGTTGCTCGCGCGACACCCGTTTCCGGGTAACGTCCGGGAGCTCGAGAACGTGCTCGAACGCGCGGTGGCCCTCGAGGACGGGGATCGCATCACGGTGTGGTCGCTGCCGCCGCAGCTGAGGCCCCGGCCGCAACCGGCGTCGGTCGAGGGGGCACCGCTGACGTTGCCGGATGCCGGGGTCGACCTCGACGCCGTCGTCGAAGATCTCGAGCGTCGCCTGATCACGCAGGCGCTCCAACGCACCGGTGGCCTCAAGAAGGAGGCGGCCCGCCTGCTCGGCATTTCCTTCCGGTCGTTTCGCTATCGGCTGCAGAAGCTGCACCTCGCGGCCGACGAGGGCCCGGACGACGGCGCCGACGAGTGACGAGAATTGTCACTCGTGCCGTTTTTTGTCGGGGCCGCCGCCCGTTTTTCGGTCATCGGGGCAAATTTTGACACCGCCGGGCGGCGCAGGTAGGACGGAGAAGCGCGACGCGACGTGAGCCTGACCTCCGGCACGGCGCTTGCTTAGCCAGAGAGGCACGCCGGACGACGGCGCCCCAACCGAGGACCCCGATGACCCCCCGAGCCCGCAAAGGTTTTACACTCGTCGAGCTGATGGTGGTCGTGGTCATCCTTGGCGTGTTGGCCGTGCTGGCGCTCTTTGCCTATCGCAAGTACACCTACGCGGCCCGCAACGCTGAGGCCGTGCAGTTCCTCGGGGCCATGCGCGCTGCCCAGGAGAGCTACTTCCAGAGCTTCGGCCAGTACGCGGGCACGCTCAATGCAGCGCTCCATCCCGCCGTTCGCCCGTTCGAGACGAAGGAAGAGTGGAACCCGCCGGCCAACAGCCCGTTCCGCGACCTCGCCGTTCAGAGCCCGGGTCGCGTGTGGTTCCAGTATCGCATCGTGGCCGGCCGCGCCGGTGAGGCTCCGCCCGCCGATGCCCCGTTCCTGGCCGCCGAAGTGAACGGGCGGCCCTGGTACTGGCTGGGTGCCTGTGGCGACTTCAACGGGGACGCGGCCCAGGTGCCGTGTGATGGTCGGCTGTCTCGCGACCGCCCGACCCAGCCCGTCTCCTTCTTCGAGACCAGTTCCGTCCGGGCCGACGTGGTCGTTCACCACGAAGGCCAGTGATTCCAGGCAGTGCGCGGGGATGAACCCGGGGGGGGCCCGCGTGAACTCAACAGACTTCCCTCCCCGAATTCATGAGGAGTGACGCTCAGATGACGAACCTGCGCAAGACGAAGACCAAGGGCTTCACGCTCATCGAACTGATGATCGTGGTCGCCATCATCGGCATCCTGGCCGCCGTGGCCATCCCGGCGTTCATGAAGTACATCCGCCGCTCGAAGACCTCCGAGGCCACGATGAACCTCCGGAAGCTCTTCGACAGCTCGGTCTCGTACTACAACGAGGAGCACGCGGACCGCGGTGGCGGCATCCTGCCCCGCATGTTCCCCTCCACGGTGAACGCGACCCCGGCGTCGAACCCCCACGCCGCCTGCACCGGTGGCACGAGCCAGAAGGTCCAGCCGTTGGCCGGCATGTTCGCCAACGCGTCGTTCCAGGCCCTGAACTTCTCGGTCGACGATCCGTTCTACTTCAGCTACCAGTACACGTCCTCCGGCACCGGCGCGGCTTCCGAGTTCACCGCGCAGGCGTACGGCGACCTCGACTGCGACAACACGCTGTCCACCTTCGAGCGCGTCGGCACCGTCGACGCCTCCAACAACGTGAACGGCGGCGCCGGTCTGTACCAGCAGAACGAGCTCGAGTAATCAACAGGCGCCTCGCGCCGAACCGAGTGCAACGGGGCGGGTCCTTGCGGGTCCGCCCTTTTTTTTTTATCCATACGCCGTGCACGCACCCCTGGCCACGATCCGAAACGCGCTCTCGGCCGCCCCCGCGGTCCTGCGAGGGCTGATCGCGGCGGAGGTCGCGTTTCTCTTCGTGCTCGGGTACCTCGGCGCGCGCCTCGAGGCGGCGACGATCATGGCCAACGCGGCGCTCGTCGACACGAAGGAGACGCTGTACGTGCCGGACACCCGGACGACGCGGTTGACATTCCTGGGCTATGACCAGGCCGCGGCGGACGTCATGTGGTTGCGGACGGTGGCCTATTTCGCACGCAAGTTCACGAGCGACCGGCAGTATCACTGGTTGCCGCACTTCGTCGATCAGGTCATCGCACTCGATCCGAAGTTCCGGCGCGTGTACCACTGGGCGGGCGCCTCGGTGCTGTATGGCCAGCGCTTTACGGACAACAACGTCCGCCTGTCCAACCGATTCTACGAGGCCGCGCTGACGCAGTACCCGGAAGACAGCGAGGCCGCGCTGCGCCTCGGTCTCAACTACTACGTCGAGATGAAGGGCAACTCGCCCGAAGAGCGCGAACGCTTCAAGGAGAAGGGCGCGCAATACATCGAAATGGCCGCCAACATGCCCGGCGCGCCGCAACGGACCCGCCAGCTCGCGGCGGGCATCTACTCCCGCCGGGGGGACAGCGCCCTGGCGGTTCAGAGTCTGTTGCAGATGCTCGAGTCCACCGAGGACGCCGACCAGCGGGCGTGGATCCGCGAACGGATCACCGAGCTCGAAGGCTCCGGGTCCGGCAGCGAGCTTGCGCTTCAGGTCGAGGCCTTCGAGGGCCGCCGCAAATCGACGTTTCCTTACCTGACCCCTGCATTCTATCTCTTGATCGATGCCCACGCCGGCGCCACCGTGGCCGACCGGACGTGGCGCGAGTTGCTGCCCGACGTATCGGTGGGGGCCAACGCCCCGACCGTGGAGGAAAGATGATCCAGGACGCGAACATTCTCATCACCGGTGGGGCCGGATTCATCGGCTCGGCCCTGGCAGAGCGGCTGCATGCCCACAACCGCATCACGCTCTTCGACAACCTGCACCGGGACGCCGTTCGCAGCACGAACCTGCTCGAGCACCCCAACGTGAAGCTCGTGCGAGGCGACGTCCTGGACGCCGAGGCGCTCCGGACGGCCGCCGCAGATGCGGACATCGTCGTGCACATGGCCTCGATCGCCGGCGTCGACACGGTGCTCAAGAACCCGGTGCTGACGATGAAGGTCTCCCTCATCGGCACCTACAACGCGCTCGAAGCCGCGCTCGCCAGCGGCCGCAACCGCCGTTTCCTCGATTTCTCGACGAGCGAGGTCTTCGGCCGGTACGCCTACAAGGTCTCGGAGGGGGATGCGACCTCCCTCGGCGCCGTCGGCGAGGCCCGGTGGACGTATGCCGTCTCCAAGCTCGCGACCGAGCACCTCGCGCTCAACTACTGCAAGCAGTACGGTCTGCCCTCGGCGAGCATCCGTCCGTTCAACATCTACGGGCCCCGGCAGGTCGGCGAAGGCGCGGTGCATCACTTCATCCTGCGCGCGCTGCGCGGGCAGACCCTGACGATCCACGGCGACGGCTCGCAGATCCGCTCGTGGTGTTACATCGACGACATCGTCGATGGCATCGTCGCGGCCCTGACGCGTCCCGAGGCGGTCGGGCACGCGTTCAACATCGGCAACCCGCGCAGCACCCTGACGATCTACCACCTCGCCCGCACCATCGTTCAGCTCGCGGAGTCCTCGAGCGACATCGAGTTCGTGCCCGTGAACCGGACGGACG
The DNA here is from genome assembly GCA_023150895.1 of Myxococcota bacterium. Lineage (GTDB taxonomy): Bacteria > Myxococcota_A > Bradymonadia > UBA7976 > UBA1532 > CAINDO01. Next base: position 12,931 of record JAKLJY010000080.1, read on the forward strand.
TCGAGCTGCGCATCCCCAACATCGACAAGGCCGCGGAGCTCTTGCAGTACGAGCCCAAGGTCAACCTCGAGGAGGGTCTGCTGCGCACCATTCAGTGGTATCGCAGCACCTTGGGCTGAACGAGCTGAATGATGCCGCCCGTCAGGGCGAGGCCGATGTTCACGAGCGCGAAGCCGAGCGTGAACACCACCGCATCGCCCGTCGGGATGTGCAGAAGCGAGAGCAGCCCCACGAGGGTGGCCTCGCGCGCGCCCACGCCGGCCATGGCGATGGGGACGATCGTCGCCAGGAGCCCCAGCGGCACGACGAGCGCCAGATCCGTGAGTCCCAGCGGCAGCCCCATCGCCGTCGCCAGGACCGTGAAGGAGACGAGGTTCGTCAGGTGCCCGAGCAGGCTGATGGCAAACGCCGGCCACAGGAGTCGCGGCGCCCGAATGGCCGGCAGGAGCGACCGGAAACGCGCCAGGCGCCCGGTAAAGGCGGCCAGCCCGACCACGACCAGCAGCACGAGCATCGCCCCCAAGAGCCACGGCCCCACGACGGCATAGTCGACGATGCGGGGCCCGACGAGCAGGCCCGCGGCGGCGACGACGCACAAGGCGCTGAGGCCGACGAAGCGCTCGAAGAAGACGACGTAGAGGCCCGTGGCCGCCTGGTCGAACGACTTGCGCGTGATGTACCCCCGGACGAGGTCCCCGCCGAACGACCCCGGGACGAACGTGTTGTAGAACTGCGCCACGAACGTCGCGAGCAGGAACTCGCCGCGGCTCGCCAGGGTGCGCGCCCCGAAGGCCTGCATCAGGATGCGCCAGCGGATCGCCCCGATCGTGATGTTGAGCCCGCCGATGAAGTAACCGACCGCCAGCGCCCAGGCCGGCATGCGCTCGACGGCCCGCAGGAAGTCATCGAGATTGGCGGAGCGGGAGATCCACAGCGCGACGGCCCCGAGAACGACGACGCTCAGGAGCGGTCGGATGAAGCGGCGTGCAGACGCCGGCCGCTTCGGAGGCGGCGTGGCGCTCACGGACGACCGCCGAAGAGCCGGTCGAGCCGCTCCCGCTCCATGCGCAGGCGCAGCCGGAAGAGCTCCTCGAACGTCTGCAGCACGCGCCTGGCCGACGTCGCCTTGCTGACCCCCGCGGTCCGTTCGTGGACGTTCATGAAGACCGTCTCGACCCGGTAGCCGCCCCGTTTGGCCCGAATGGGGATCTCCAGGTTGAGCAGGAAACTGTGCGAGCTGGCGCCGAGCTTCTCGAGGACGGCGCGGCGGACGAGGTAGATGCCCTCGGTGCGGGCCCGGGTGCCGACGATCGTGGCGGTCAGACCCCGAAGACCCAAGGAGAGCACCTTGCGGCCGAGCGGGTACTGGCGGTTGCGATAGAGAGACGTCACGAGATCGGCCCGGTCGGCCACCTCGAAGAAGCCGAGGAGATCGTACGGGTCGATCTGACCGTCGGCGGGCATGATCGTGACCCACTCGCCGCGCGCCTCGGCAAAACCGCGCAGCAGCGCAGCGCCCATGCCGCTGTTTTTCTCCAGGTGGAACGCCCGGACGCGACTCTCGCGGGCGGCGAGGGCGTCGATGAGTGCGCCCGTGCCGTCCTTCGAGCCGTCGTCGACGATCACGAGCTCTCCCTCCGGCACGTGTTCGGCGAGAAACGCCAGGTTGCGCGCCACGCAGGCGGGCAGGGCGTCCTCCTCGTTGAAGGCGGCCATCACGATGGTCAGCGAACGGACGTTGGATGACGCGGACACGGGGACTCCCTCGGGGCTGGGACCGGGCTACGGGCGCGGGATACTGCCACACCCCCCGCCCCGCGTCGATCCGCGCGCGCGACCCCGGTTCGATCCACCTGCGGCCGCACCCGCGGTTGCGCGCGCTGCCCCACCGTGGCAAAACGCCGGGCATGGACTCATCGCCGATTCTCTCCGTCTCGGACCTGGCGAAGACCTTTTCGCTCGGTTTCCTGGGGGCGGTGCCCGGCTTCCGGCGCTTGCCCATCTCGGTCAAAGGCATCGCACAGCGCGTCGAGGCCGTGCGCGGCCTTTCGTTCGCCGTCGAGCCGGGCGAAATCTTCGGTTTCCTCGGGCCGAACGGCGCCGGCAAGACGACGACGATCAAGATGCTGATGGGCCTCATCCGCCCGAGCGCCGGCTCGGCGACGCTGCTCGGTCACGCGCTCGAGCCCGGAAACCGGCGCCAGCGCGAGCGCATCGGCTACCTGCCGGAGCAGCCGTATTTCTACGAACACCTCAGGCCCATGGAGTTTCTCGACTTCTACGGCGGGCTGTTCCCGATGACCGCGCAGGAGCGCCGCCGGCGCGCCCGCGAGCTCCTCGACCGCGTCGGGCTCGGGCACGCGCTCGACCGCCCCATCCGCAAGTTCTCCAAGGGCATGGTCCAGCGCATCGGCATCGCCCAGGCGCTGATCAACGCCCCCGAGCTCGTCATCCTCGACGAGCCGATGAGCGGTCTGGATCCGTTGGGCCGCAAGGAGATCCGGGATCTGATCTTCGACCTGAAGCAACAGGGGCGCACCGTGTTCTTCTCGTCCCACATTCTCCAGGACGTCGAACAGATCTGCGACCGGGTCGCCATCGTCGTGAAAGGTCGGCTTCGCCGCCTCGGGCCCATCGGTGAGCTCGTCGAGGTCGGCGCCCAAGGCACCGAGGTCCTCGTCGGCGGCCTGCAGGCGCCCGCGGTCGAAGCACTCCGTCTCCCGGCCACGGCCCTCGGGGCCGCGCACCGCTTCGTCGTCGCCGACCCCGCCGCCGTCGATGGCTTCGTACGGGCCGCCCTGGACGCCGGGGGGCGGCTGATCTCCGTCACGCCGCAGCGGCGGTCGCTCGAGGACATCTTCGTCGAGGAGGCCCGCGGCGCATGAGGCAGATCCTGGTCATCGCGCTCAACACGTTCCGGGAGGCCATCCGGAACCGGATCTTCGCGAGCATCGTGGCCTTCGCCGTCGGACTGCTCGGCCTGACGCTGGCCGTCAGCGCCGCGTCGCTCCACGAGGAGGTCCGGCTGATGAAGGACGTCGGGCTCTTTCTGGTCTCGACGTTCTCGGCCTTTCTCTGTGTCTTCGTCGGCGCCAACCTGGTCTACAAGGACATCGAGCGGAAGACGATCTACACCATCCTGCCCAAGCCGATACATCGCTGGCAGTTCCTGCTCGGCAAGTACCTGGGCGTCGCGGCGATGATGGCCGTGCAGGTCACCATCATGGGCACGGCGCTGGCGTCACAGTTCTGGCTGCTCGAAGAGCGGTTCTCGTTCGTCATGGTGCAGGCGGTCTGGCTCATCTACGTCGAAGTGCTCGTCGTCTCGGCCGTGGCGCTCCTGTTCTCGAGCTTCTCGACGCCGTTTCTGTCCGGCATGCTGACGCTGGGCCTCTTTGCCGTGGGCCGGTTTGCCGACCGCCTCGCCGAGGTGCGCCTGAAGGCGGACGCCGGCGAGGATCAGGCCGTCCTCGACGTCGCGTCGGCCGCGGCGCGCGGCCTCTCGTGGCTGGCGCCCGATCTGTCGCTCTACAACGTCACGCCCTATGTGGTCTACGACACCGCCCTGCCGGCGGGCTTCGTGGCGCAGGCGACGACGTCCGGCGTGCTCTACGCCGCCCTGGCGCTCGGCCTCGCGGCGTTGCTCTTCTCCCGCCGCGACTTCATCTGAGCCCCCCGTGCGACGCCTGCGCCCCGCCCTCGCCGTGCTCGCTGCGGTCGCCGTGGTGCTGGCGGCCGTCTGGGTCCGGGTGTTTACCGGCGCCCGCGACGAGCTTGCGGCGGCGCAGGCCGCCGAGGCCGCGGGCGATCGGTCGGCGGCCCTGACGCATCATCAGTACGCGATGCGTTGGTATACACCCTTCGCGGCAGCCCCCGAGGCGAGCGCGGCCGCACTCGGACGCCTGGCCGACGAAGCCCGCGCGGCCGGCGACGCCGCGACGGAGCTCGCCGCCCTGCGCCACCTGCGAGGCGGGATCCGGTCGACGCGCAGCCTCTACTCGCCCTTCGGGGACCGCGCCGCCGAGGTCGACGCGCGCCTCGCCGAACTCATGGCCGACGCCGAGCTCGCCGCCGGTCTCGGAGACGGTCGCGATCGCGACGCGCTCGTGGCGGAACATGCGCGCCTGCTCGCCCTCGATCCGACCCCCGCCCCGGTCCTTGCCCTGGCCGCGACCCTCGGATTTCTGGGGTGGGTCGCCGCGGCGTTCGGCTTCCTCTTTCGGGGGCTCGACGCCGACCTTCGCCTCGTGCAACCCTCCGCGCGCCGCTGGATGGTGGCGTTCGTCTCGTCGTTCGGGGTGTGGATGCTGGGTCTATGGCTCGCGTAAGTCCGAAATCCAAGGCTGCCGGGGTCCTCGCTCTGGTCCTCGGCGCCGCGTCGCCGGCGTCGGCAAACGTGTACGAGGCGTTCGGCGCGGGCGCACGGGCCATCTCGCTCGCCGGGAATGCGACCGCGACGACGGGAGACGCCGCTGCCGTCTGGCACAACCCCGCCGGGCTCTCGCTGGCACCCAACAGCGTGGCGCTCGGGCTCTCCGGGTCGTTCGACCGCACGAGCATCCTGCTCGCGCCGCGGCCGCGGGGGTACGATCCCCCCGGCTACGATCTCCGGTTGAACGAACGACGAGACAGCGGTGATCAGGGCCGAACGCTGGGCGTCACGCTGGGGGGGACGATCCGCCTCTTCTCCGACAACCTGCGCGCGGGGCTGCTCATCTACTTCCCGTCCGTCGGCTTTGCACACGCCGACGGCCACCTGCCCGACGAGCGGCAGCAGTATTTCGAGAATCGCCTGCGTTTCGAGCTCCTCGACGAGCGCCTGAAGTCCGAAGTGATCGCCCTCGGGCTCAGCTACCGCCTGGCCGAGTGGCTCTCGCTCGGCGTGGGGCTCAAGACGCTCCAGGTCGCGGAGAATACGACGCACGTCTACACGCCCAATGCCGTCGAGCCGAGCAAGTCCTACATGGTGACGCAGCTCGAGCAGACGACGGAGACGGCGCTGGTCGCCGGTGCGCTCGTCCAGCCCTGGCCGTTCCTGCGGCTCGGCCTGTCGTTTCACGACGAGATCGCGTTTGCGGTCAAGGGGCGCAGCCGCATCCAAATCCGCGGGCAAGAAGACGAGGACGAGTTTCCGCTCACCCAGCCCATCCGACAGGTGCAGCACGCGAGCGTGCCGCGCATCGCGTTCGGCGCGGCGTATACGGGCGACGAACTCACCGCGTCGGTGGACGCCAGCTACGTCGCCTGGAGCCGGTACATCGGACCCGACGGGCGCAGGGCGCGCTTCGACGACAGCTACACCGTCGGCTCGGGGGTGGAGTACCAGCTCCGCCCGTCGACGTGGCTGCGCGGCGGCCTCGGCTGGCACCCCTCCCCGGTCCCGGACCAGACGGGCAGAACGAACTACGTGGACAACGACCGCATCATCGTCGGCCTCGGCGCGGGCAACGCCTTCGAACTCTGGGAGAACGCCTTCCGTCTCGACCTCGGCGTCCAGGTCCAGACCCTCCTCGCGCGGCAGACGACCAAGCGCCTGCCGGGGCGCCCCGCGGCGTGTACGACGGACACGGCCTCGCTCTGCGACGAGGTCCCTGACAGCGCGGTCGATACACCGGTCCTCGACGCCGCCGAAACGCAGGGTCTGCAGACCGGGAACCCCGGCTTCCCCGGCTTCAGCTCCGGCGGCTACATGCTCACCGCCGGGGTGGACGTCCGGTGGTTCTTCTGATGGTACGCCACGTGCGCCCTTCCGCCGCCGCTTTGGCCGCGCTCGGCCTGCTGGTCGCCTGCGAGGCCCAGCGGATCGGCGCGCTCATCCCCGATCGCGACGCCGCGCTGGCCGAGGACGCCGCCGGGCTCTCCCTCGATGGAGGGGGGGCGGACGGCGTTCTCCACCCGGACGGGACGTGGCTCCTGTTCATGCAGGACCGCTACTGTCTCTACGCCGCCGGCAGCGTCTCCGACTTTCTCGTGTGGTCGTGGTACCGCGTCTCGATGTCGGCGGCCGGCCCCGGCGCGCAGTCCTCGCAGACATATTTCCAGCAGAAAGTCAAGCTCTGCGCCCAGGACCAGAGCCCGGTCACGGCCGGTCTGATCACCTACGTGCCCGCCTCCGTCACCGGGGCGCTGCCCGAGCGCACGCTCGACGGTTACCTGCTCGGCAACCGCAAGGGCGGACAGTACCTCAGCGAGGAGCTCGCGGAGAACTGGGGCCTCTCGGACGCCGTCGGGCCGGACGATCCCCTCCCCGAGACCGCGGACGATCCGCGGGTCATCGATCAGGACGGCGACGATCTCCCCGGGGTGACGCTGATCATCGGCAACAACTTCTGCACGGTGCAGATCGCCCAGCGGACGCGCTACCGCCCGACCGGCACCGTCGTCGCAGAACATCGCATCGAGGGCACCCTCTGGTCGGACGTCGCGAAGTCGGTGCTCGACGCGTCGCTGCCGTTGTGTGGCACCGAGAACGCGCTCGAGACGCGACCCGACGGCAACCGGATGGTGCTCGTGCGGGTGGATGGCCGAAACGGCGGATCAGACCTCGACGCCGACGGAGACGGCGAGGTGGACTGCGCGGAGATCACCGCGGCGCGGGAGCGGCTCCTCGGGGCGGACATCGTGGTCAAGGACGAGCCGAACGCGGCGCGGTGCCGGTGAGCGCACCGTCATGACGCGCTTCCCGGTCCGCCCGGCCGCACTCTGGGACCAAAGCTTCACCACGGCCCTGCTCGTCTCGCTCGGGGTGTTCTGGCTGGCCTTCCCGTTCTGGAGCCGCGCCGTCGAGCTGCCCGCCGGGCCGGGCGGCGCCGTGCGGCTGACGATCAGCGCCGTCATGGCCTTCGGCGCGGCCTGGCTCTTCACCCGCCAGCAGCGCCGTCCGGGCGAAGCCATCACGTTGAGCGACGACGGCATCCGGCTGCCCCCGGCGCTGACCGGGGGCGCCGCCGTCGAGCCCCGTTGGGAGACCATCCGCGGGGTGGGCGTGCAGGGCGCCAACCGCGATCTGCGCATCGTCCTGAGCACCCGCGCAGGGCGGCATGTCATCCCGCTGGCCCGCCTCGAGGCGCCGGACGATTTTCTGGCGCTCCTCAACGTCCTGCTGGCCCTCGCCGAGCGCGTCCCGGCCCCCGAGCGCATGCGGGTGCTCGCGGCCGTCGAGCAGGCGCTGGAAGCCCCGCCCGAGCCCCGTCCGATCGTGACGGTCGCGCTGCTGGGCGCGTGCCTGGGCGTCGGGGCCTACGCACAGTGGGGTGTCAGCGCCAGCCATCCCGCCGTGCCGATCGCCTATGAATCGCTGATCTTCGGCGGCAATCAGCCCGCGCTCGTCCGCGACGGTCAGTGGTTTCGGCTCGTCACGGCCAACTACCTGCATGGCGGTGCGGCGCATCTGGTCATGAATCTGCTGAGCCTGTTTTCCGTGGGCCGAGCGCTCGAGCGCATGCTCGGCCGCCGGGCGCTGCTCTCGCTGTTTCTCTTTGCGGGGCTGACGGGCGCCCTGGCGTCGACGGCGCTGGCCGGCCCGACCTCGCCGCGGTTCAGCGTGGGCGCCTCGACGAGCCTCTTCGGCCTGGTCGGTGCGCTCGCCGTCACGCAGCTTCGGTTTCGGGCGGTGACCCCGGCGCACCTTCTGCCGAGCGGCGACTTCTGGCGCAACACCCTGTTCATGAACGCGCTTCTGGTCTTCGCCGCCCCCAACATCGACCACATGGGGCACCTCGGCGGCGCGCTCGGAGGGGCGGCGTTGACGTGGGTGCTCGGCGTGCGCCCGTTTCGCGCCGACGAGCGACCTTCCGGTCGGCTCTGGCTGGCGACGGGCGCCCTGGCGGCCGTGCATGCCGCCGGCTTTGCCGTGGCGCTCGCCCGCGGACCCGAAGCTCGGCGGGTGGACGCCGAGCACTGGCTGGCGCTGCTCGAGGCGGCCCGTCCTCCGCGTTGAGGCGGGTGCGGCGCCGCCCGTCGACGGGCCTCAGGGCGCGAGGGCCTGCTCGACGAGCTTCTTGACGAGGCCGGCGTCGACGTCGTCCTTGTGGGCCTTCATCACGGCGCCCATGACGGCGCCGACCTTGGCCTTCTCCTTGCCGCCGAGGCCGACGATGGCCTCGTCGATCCATCCGCGGGTCGTCGCCTCGTCCGCCTTGCGCGGCAGCCACTGCTGGCACGCCTCGATCTCCCAGCGCAGCGACGCGATCTGCTCCCGGGCCGCGGGGGAGTTCGACTTTTCGAACTCCGAGACGCCCTTCTCGAGGCTCTTCACGTAGGCGCCGATGACCTCGATCCAGAGGGCGTCGTTGATCTCGCCGCTGAACCCCTTGGCGGTGCGGCGCTCCATCATCTTGGTCTTCAACATGCGGACCAGGTTCAGCAGCGGCTGGTCCTTGGCGAGGATGGCGGCCTTCAGGCGGGCATCGAGCTCTTGGCCGAGATCGGGCATCGGAGGTGTCCTGTTCGAATGGTCGGGCGAAGGGGCGAAGGGGACTCAGTCCCGGGCGAAGTCGAGCTGCAGCTCGGGGCCGAGTTCCTGGGTGAGAAACAGCTTGAGGCGATCTTTCAGGCGGGCCTCGATCTGGCGAATCCGCTCCCGCGAGACGCCGTACCGCTCACCGAGCTCCGCGAGGGCGGCCGGATCTTCGGCCACGAGGCGCTCTCGCCAGATCGCCCGCTCGCGCTCGTCCTCGAGCGTCTCGTAGAAGGCCTGCATCTTGGCCTCGACGGTGTCCATCAGCTCGGCGCGGCCGACCTGATCTTCGATGTCGCGGTCGCCCGAGGGCAGCATCTCGTCGAGGCTGCGGCCCTCGTCGCCGCCACCGCGGGGCCCCGTGAGCGAGAGCGCCGGCTGCCGGAAAAGGTCGGCGGCCACGACGTCGGACTCGTCGACGTCGAGCGCATCCGCCAGGAGCCGGGGCGAGGCCTCGCCGTGCTGGTGCATCAGGCGCTGACGCTCTTTCTCGAGGCGAAAGAAGAGCTTGCGGCCGGCGCGGGTATTGGCGAAGGACACCAGCCGGAAGTTCTTGAGAATGAACTGGAGGATGAGCGCGCGGATCCAGTACCGGGCGAAGCTCGAGAAGCGGACACCCCGATAGGGATCGAAGCGTTTGACCGCCTCGGCGAGGCCGATGTTGCCCTCCTGGACGAGGTCCATGACCTGCGCCCAGGCCCGGCGGTACTCGAGCGCGAGCTTGACCACGAGTCGCAGGTTGCCGGTCACGAGCTTGCGGCCGGCCTCGACGTCGCCGTCGACATAGAAGGCCTCGGCGAGCGTCTGCTCCTGCTCGCGGCTCAGCAGCGGATAGCGCCGGATCTCGGCCAGGTACCGGGTGAACGCGTCGGCGCGAATCAGCTCGTCGCTCGAGGGCCCACGGGAGAGGGCGGTGGGGCGAGGGGCGTCGGTCTCTTCGTCCGGCGCCTCGACCAGCGCGGGTTCGAGGGCGTCTTCGTTCACGTCGGCTCCAGATGTGCGGGCAATCATAGGCACCCCTCCGCGGAGGTCAACCAGACAGGGTCCAGGATCCATTTCCGGCCCACCGTGTTACGACTCGCCCGAGCAACCGGTCGATTCGCGGCGACGACGGCGCGGAGACCGGCGAAACTTTTTCCATCGCCCTCGCATCCCGGTACGACATGAACGCGACCCAGACCATCCAGACCGAAATCGAACGCCGCCTCCGCGCGGCGATGCCCGATGCACGCATCGAATTGCGCGACCTCACCGGCACTGCCGACCACTGGCAGGCGGTCGTCGTCTCCAGCGCATTCGAGGGCAAGACGCCCGTCGCCCGTCAGCGCGCCGTCTTCGACGCGCTCGGCGAGATGATGCACGGCCCCATCCACGCGCTGACGCTCAAGACTCTGACCCCCGCCCAGGCCGGACAGGCCTGAGCCCCCTCATCGAACGAAGGCCGAAACTCCGATGGACGAGACCCTCCACAAGCGCATCGACGACCTGATCAAGGGCAACGACGTCATCCTCTTCATGAAGGGCAGCCCGCAGATGCCGCAGTGCGGCTTCTCGGCGCGGGTCGTCGACGTGCTCGACGACGTCGGCGTGCAATACGCCACCTTCAACATCCTCTCGGACGCCGAGATGCGACAGGGCGTCAAGGACTACGCCAACTGGCCGACGTTCCCGCAGCTCTACGTGAAGGGCGAGTTCATCGGCGGGTGCGACATCGTGACCGAGATGTACGCGAACGGCGAGCTGCAGGCGCTCTTCAAGCAGGGGTGAGGCGCGCGCAAACCCGCACGGCGCCCGGGCTCAAACGCCGAGCGAGAGCGTCGCGAGGGCGACGTCGAACGCACGCCGGGCATTGAGGCGCGTCAGCGGAGCGCGATCCGCCCCGGGGCAAGCGCCGTCGAGCGCCACGAGCAGCGGGCCCACCTGCCGGACCGCGTGCCGCGTCTCGACGCTGAGCCCGCGCCAGGTCCCCACGCGGCGTGTCGCCGGTCCCCCGGGGCCTGCGTCGTCGACACTTGCCCCGAGGACGAGCCCGTCACGTCTGAGGTCCGTCTCGACCCGGGCCAGCAAGGTCGCGGGCGGCTCTCCGGCGTGAATCCGACGGTCGACGACGAAGATCCGGAGGTAACCGGCGAGATGGCCCTCGTTGCTCGTGCGCAGGAGGTGGGCGCGATGGAACCCGTGGGTGGCAGGTTCCGGGACGATTTGCCAGGCCGCCGGCCGAAGACATCGCAGGGGTCCGACCGCCACCTGCCCGAAACGTTCGGCGGGCGGTTCGAACCCGGAGAGGCTGCGAAGCGTGGCCGCCGCCCGGTCGACATACCGGCGGGCGAGCCCGCGCGCTTCCAGCACGTGAACGGCCGGCCCGCTGCAGACCACGCGCCAGCTCGACTCGGGGGCGCCGAGGTCGAACGCCCCGACGGACAGGCCGGTCCAGGCCGACCGGACGGCGCGCTCGCAGACGGCCGTGCCGAGGCGGTCCCGCAGGAAGGTCAGCGCGTCGACCTCCAGCCCGAACCGCGCGACGCTCACCGTCAGGGCGTCCCCGGGTGCGGCCGTCAGCCCGAAGAGCCAGGCCGTTTCGAAGAGCGCCGGCGGCTGCCAGTCCGTCGTGTGGGTCCGCCACCCGCGCGGCCACTCGAACGCGCAGCTCGAGAGCGGCTCGTGTGCCGGCGCGGCCCGCAGTTCGACGACGTCACGGCCCCGCCGCGGGACCTGAACGACCTCACTATGCGCCATCGGGTGTCCCTTTCGGTCGAGTGCCGGTATCATGCGGCCCCATCGACGCGCTGGGAAGATCGGGTGCACACACATTGTCGTCCCCTCGCCGGCGGGCCTCGCTGATGCCCGCGCCGTGGCGAGATCGCCTCCAGGCCTGGCTCGCGGCCCCGGCCGACGGCCGAAAGCGGCAGCGGCTCCTCGTGAGCGTCGGGCACCCCACCGCCCTCGCGAGCACCTCGCCGACGCCGACGGAGGGCCTCGCCCTCGGGCGCGCGCTACTCGCGGGGGGCCGCACCGCGGACGCGCTCGCGTGGGCGGAGTGGCTCCTCGGACCGACCCCGCCGGAGACGCTCGCGAACGCGGACGCGGCGGCGAACGCGCTCCTGATGGCGGACTGCCTCGTCTCGGATGGCCACCTCGAGGCGGCGCACGTCTGGTTTCTGCGGGTCGCGCGGGCCCCCGAGGTCGCCGGCCTCGGCGGGCCGATCCGGCTGCGGGCCCTCGGACGGGCCGCCCACTGCCTCGCGGAGATCGGCGCATGGGCAGACGCCGCGGCGCACTTCGAGGCGGCCATCGAGGGCCTCCGCACGACGCCCTTGCCCGACCGGACGGCGCTGCGGACGACGTTCCACGTCCGGGCGGCGTTGTGCCGGGCCGAACTCGGCGAGGCGGACGCCGCGCTGCGTCACTACCTCCAGGCGGCGGACCGCGCCGAAGCCTGCCTGCACGGCGAACTCGACGTCGGTGACGCGCTCGACTGCTTGCTCGGCGCCGGCGAGCTGGCGTTGCGCCTCGACGAGATCGACCGGGCGGCCCAGACGTTCGAGCGCGCCGAGCGCCTGATCACCCACTTCGGCAACCGGGCGGCGGGTTCGGCGCGGCGGCGTCGCCTGGACACGGGGCTCGGGTTGTGCGCCGTGGAACGGGCTCGCTGGCCCGAGGCCGCCCGCCGCTTCCGCCGCGCGCTCTCGCGACCGCCCGCCGCCGGCGAGACGGGCCTGACCCGCGCCGCGACGGCGCTCCAGCTTGCGGAGGTCGAGGCGCGACGCGGGCGACGTGTCCCCGCGCGGGCTGCGTTCGAGCAGGCGCTCGCGCTCCATGCGAATGAGCAGGTCGTGACCCCGGCCCAGTTTGCGGAGCGCGCGCTGGCCCACCAGCTCTTCGGTACGTTTCTCATTGCCGAGGACGAGCCCGACGCCGCCGAGCGTCAGTATCGGGCCGCGGTCGAGGCGTGGCGCGCCATCCCCGATCCCGACCGGATCGACGCCCGCCTCCTGAGCCTGAGCGAGCACCAGCTCGGTGCGTGCCTGGCGCTGCGGGGCGAGGCACGGTCCGCGGCGCGACACTTCCACGCGGCCGTCGTCGCTGCCCGGGCCGCCGATGCCCTCGGCCGGGTCGATCCGCACGGCCTGGCGGTCAGCCTCGCTCAGCTCGGCACGACGCTGCTCGACGCCGCCGATGCGGACGGGGCGGAGGCCGCCTTCGCGGAAGCGGCCGAGATCTTCGCTCGGCCCGGCGACGACGGCTCGATCGCCGGCGAGGCGCTCGGGGGCGCGCTCCACGGACAGGCGGCCTGCCATCTGATGCGAGGCGAGCTGACGACCGCGCGGGCTCTGCTCGAACGCGCGATCGTGGCCAAGACGTCGCCCGCCGCCGCGGGCTCGCCCGACGAAACGAGCCTGGGCGCAACGCAGCTGCTGCTGGCGCAGACACTCGCCTCGCTGGACGACCCGCAGACGGATGCCGCGTACGAGCGGGCGGCTGCGACCCTGGACGCCGCCTCCGCGGGCCGTCCCGGGGCGCTGCGGGCCTTGGCGCACCATGCCCTCGGCAGTCGCCGGTTCGTCCGCGGAGACTACGATGCGGCGATCGAAGCCTACACGGCCTCCGCGGCGGCGAAGGGGTACTCGGGGGCGGGCTGCGTGTGCCCGGACATCGATCACCTCAGCGTGACGCTCCACGAGCTTGCGGGATGCCGGCTCGCCCGCGGCGACGTGGCCGGCGCCCGGCGCGGCTACCTCGAAGCGGCGCGGATCGCCGGCTTGGGGGACGAAAGCGGGCGGATCGATCACGACAGCGTCGGCACCAGCCTGCATCAGGTCGGCCACGCCTACACCATGGAGGGCGACGAGGAGGCGGCCCGCACGTGGTTCGAGCGCGCGGTCGAGGAGAAGCGGCAGGGCGATCGCGATGGCCGCGTCAGCGCGTCGAGCCTCGGTACCAGCCTGCAGGCGGTCGGATACTGCCTCCTGGAGGCGGGCCGCCGGGGAGAGGCCCTGCTCTGGTTCCGGCGCGCGCTCAACGAGAAGAAGCGCGGCGACCAGGACGGCGTGGTCGACGAGGCGGCCGTCGGCTCCGCACATCACCAGATTGCGTTCACCCTCGCATCGGAGGGGCGCCTCGAAGAGGCCATCGAGGAGTTCCGCCGGGCCACGGAGGCCAAGGCCCGGGGCGACGCGCAGGGCCGGGTCGACCACGAGAGCCTCGGCGCGAGCCTGCACCTGCTCGGCGACTGCCACCTCGAGCTGCAGCGGCCGGACGAGGCGCTCGCCTGGTACGAACGCGCGGTCGAGGCCGCCCTGAAGGGCGACGTGCACGGACGCGTCGACCACGAGAGTCTCGGTTTGAGCCTGCACCAGGCGGGGTTTGCCGCCTTCGCCTGTGAACGGGCCGACGACGCCGTCCGGTACTTCGAACGCGCGGCGGAGGCCAAGGCCCAGGGCAACCTGCACGGGCGCGTGGATCACGACAGCCTCGGAACGACCTGGCACGAGCTCGGGTTCTGCAACGTGCGCGCGGAGCGCTACGACGAGGCGAGGGCGTTCTTCGAGCGCGCCGCCGAGGCGAAGCAGGCCGGCAGCGCGCGCGGTCGCGTCGACCACCTCGGCGTCGCCCGCTGCCTGCTTCGGGCCGCGGAGTGCGCCGGGGCCGCCGAGGCACACTGGGAGGCCCGGATGATCCAGGAGCGCGCGCTGAAGGCCGCCCGTGCGGCGGAAACCGAGGCGCCGGGCCCCCAGGTGGCGGCGTTTTTCGCCGAGCTCGACGACGCCCGGCGACGGACGCGGCGGGCGCTGACGGGCGGGGCGTAAGGCGCCCTCAGCCCTCCGCCTCGGCAAGACCGAGGGCGGCGGCGTGGCGCAACAACAGCTGCGCCGCCTCCCCCTCTCCGGCCCGGTGCAGCAGCTCCGCGGCCCGGAAGAGGTTCCACTCCGGCCGCCCCAGCGGATACGGCCGCTGCCACACGGGCGGCGGGTGCCTCAGCGGCGGTGCGGTGAACGCGCCCCCCTCGAGGCGCGCCTCGACCGCCTCCGGGAGCGCGCGGCGTTCCGCGGGGACCCCGGCGAGGTAGGCCCGCACCGCCAGCGCCGGCCGGTCCAGCGTCCACAGGGCCTCGCCCCGCTCGAACGCCACGTGCGCCAGAACACCGTCGCTCGCGGGCGACCCCGTCCCGACCGCGTCGACCCACCCGGCCAGAAACGCATTCGCCGAGGCCTCGTCGCTCGGGCAAGGGGCCGTCTGCAGCAGGAGTGGCCCCGCACAGACCCGAAGGCGCGCCGCGCCGACGAGTTCACCGGACTCCAGAACGACCGGGCGGTCGCCCTGCGCGGCCAGGAAGCGCCGCAACCGCTCGTCCGGGGGCCCGGGCAGGTCGATGGGCAACAGCGTCGGGTGCCGTTCGTAGAGGTGGCGCCAGTACCACGACGAACTCGACAGACCCCAGGCCAGCACGACGACGTCCGGGCGGAGCCCCTCGACGGACTGGAGGTAGTGCAAAGGAAAGACGAAGTGGTCGGACGCGACGACCACGACGGCCCCCTCCGGCGCCGTCTCGAGCACGCGCGTCGAAAGCGCCCGGGCGACGGCGTCCGTCGAACGGGTGCGGGCGAGGGGCCCGGGGCCGGCAAGGAACGTCGGAAGCCCGAAGAGCACCGTCAGCAGCGCGCGTCCGACGACCAGCGTCCGGGTGCTGATCCAGGCGGCCGCGCCTGCGGCCGACAACGCGAACGGCAGCATCAGATAGCCGAAGTAGTCGGGAATCTCGGGCAGGTACTGGGTATTGGACAGCAGCAGCAGGGTCATGAAGACCCAGGCGAGCAGCCCGGGCAGGCGCGGCGCCCGCCGCAGGGCGCCCAAAAGGCCCAGGAGCCACGGCAGCCACAACGCCATCGCCAGCGACCACTCCACGAACCGCCCCCACTTGACGCTCAGCGGCTCGGCGAGGGCGAGGCGGTTTCGCGTGTAGTCGACCCCGCGGAAGTACCGCCAGAGGTCGTCTCCGCCCCAAACGAACACCCCCGTCCGCTCCGCCGCCCAGAAGACGTACGCATAGGGCACGAGCCCGAGGAGACCACCGGCGGTCGTCAGGCCGAGCGCCCGCAACAGCGACCGCGTCCGGCGCGTGCCCAGGAAAAAAGCCGGGGCGCCGGCGACCGCGGCACCGATGGCCACGTATGGATTCGCGCTCGCCGAGAGGCCGAGGGCGACCCCGGCGACGAGCAGCGCCCGAGCAGGGGGGGCTTCCGGGCGCGCGTCGAGTGCGGCCCAGCGGGCCAGCGTCCACAGCGCCGGCAGCGTCGCGAGCGCATAGACCTCGACCCGGGTCGCCGGCTCCCAGAAGACGACGTGTGAGAGGCCCGCCACGACCACCAGCGCCCGAAGGCCCCGCCCGGGCGCGCCGGGCCCCGCCCAGTGGTCGGCCAGAGAGAGAGCGGGCACCGCACACAGCGCGGCCGGCACGGCGGACAGCAGGTTGAACGCCCACGCGCCGCCACCCATCAGCGCGACCAGGTAGCCCAGCGCGGTATGCAGCGGCTGCCCGACGGGATGCCCGAGCCCCCCCTGCGCGGCGACCAACGACAGCTCGGCGCTGTCGTAGTGCGAGAGATCCCGGCTCCCCGTCGCGACGAACAGGGCGAGCATCGCGAGCGTGACGCCGAAAGCCAGACCCGGGGACTCGACCGGCAACCCGAGGGCCGTCCGGCGCGCGGCGGTCGGGTTCATGACCCGCGCTTGCTCATCGAGAGCGTCGCGCGCAGCGTCCGCAGGATGGTCGTGGGGTTGAGGACCTTCGAGTGGCCGGCCACGCGCGCACGGGCGTCGATCTCCACCTCGATGATGGTCTCCCCCGCGTCGCGGAGGTTCTTTCGAAAGGCGGTGCTGATCATCATCGAGTCATCGTCGCGCGGGGCGAAGCGTGTCCAGACATCGCGCGCGAACAGATAGTTGCCGCCGCTCTTGGCGACCTGACCGGTGCGCAGGCGGATCATCTGATTGAGCGACTTCGAGATCACCTGCCGGTACCAGGCGTCGTCGCGCGAGCGATAGACCGTCGTGAGCATGGGCGCCTCGTGCCGGCGCCGGAAGAGCTCCAGCACGCTCTCGGGCGCGATCTGGCCGTCCCCCGGGGCCCAGGTCACGAACCGGCCGCGGGCGGCGTCGAAGCCATTGCGCAATGCGCCGCCGATGCCGAGGTTCTTGGGATTGGGCGACAGGCGAACGCGTGAATCGCAGGCTGCCAGCGTCGCCATGTGATCCGGCGTCGTGTCCGTGCTGCCGTCGTCGACCATGACGAGCTCGAAGTCCACCCCCGCCGCGTCGAGGGCGTCGATCATCTCCCAGGCCACGGGCGCGAGACAGTCTTCCTCGTTGAAAGCGATGAAGACGACGCTCAGATCGGGCGTCGGGCTCACGGGTCGACGATGGCGACGCTCGAAAACATAGAGATCCTGAAGCACCGGGACGTCGGCGAGCAGAGCGGCCGCCGGGCTGCGCCGGATGCGCTGCTCGAGCCGCTGCAGCGTGGGATCCACCCGGACCAGCGCGGGCGTCGCCGCCTCGACGAGCACCCGCAGCGCGGGCTGCTCGGTCTGCACGGCCGCGGCCTCCGTCCCCCCCATGAAGGCCGGAATCAGATGCGCACACGTCGGCGCCTGGTAACGCGCCGCGAAGTGGCGCGCGAACTTCCGCGGATACGCTTCCCGGGGGCGGAAGTGCGTCAGATAGCGCAGCGTGCCATCGGGCTCCGACCGCCGGTCCTCGCGGGGCGCGCCGTCCGTCGTCACGGGCTCCTTGAGCACCAGGCGCCCGCCGGGGACGACGAGCGTCGCGAGGTGGTCGACGAGGGCGTCGAGGGTCGTTTCGTCGAGGTGCGCGGCGACCCCGAAGAGAATCACGACGTCGAAGGGCCCTTCCGGGCGCGGATCGAGCACCGTGCCGACCCGTGCCCGGACGTTCTGGATGCCCTCACGCACTGCCCGCGCCCGGGCCGCCTCGACGAGCGCCTCGCTGGCGTCGACGAGCACGACCTCGCGCACCCGGGGCGCCAGCTCGAAGGCGATGCGCCCGGCCCCACCGCCGAGGTCGAGCACGCGTTCGTCGCCCCGCAGGTGAAGGACCCGGTTCAGGTGGGCGCGCTCGAGGGCGTCCTTCAGGCGGGCGACGTGGACCTGCGCCGTCACCGTGCCGAGCAGGGCCTCGTCGCCAGCGGCGAGCTTCTGCCGCGTGTCCGCGTCGTAGTGGCGGATGGTCGGTGCGTTCTCGGCACGGGTACCGGGCATGTCAGGGCTCCAGGCGGGCGGCGGCGGCGACCTCGGCCGCGACCTCGGCCGCACGGGCGACGGCGGCCTCGCTCGTCTCGGCGGTGGTCAGCACGACGCCGACGATCGACCAGCGCTCGACGACCATGGTGACGGCCTCCCCCGGCGGCGCCGTCAGATCGACCCGCTCGACGCCCGGACGCGCACGCAGCGCTTCGAGCCGCTCGGCGTCCACGGCGAGGCGCCCGCGTCCCCGCAACCCGACGAGGCGCCCGGCGACGGGCGTCACCCGGCGAGCGTCGGCGAACAGGGCGTCCGGCGCGCGTCCGAGCGCGATCTGCAGGGCGACGGCGGAGAGGTCCACACCGCAGTGCGTTCGCACCAGTTCCGTGATGGCCGAGCCGCCGAGGCGCGCGTTGCACTCGATGAGAACGGTGCGGTCGTCCTCGATGCGGAGGTCGAAGTTCGCCGGGCCGTCCGTCAGACCCAGCGCGAGCCCGAAGCGTTCGACGTCGGCCACGACCCGCGCCTGCTCCGCGGCCGAGAGCGTCGACGGCAAGGAGTGACCGATGGGGGACACGACCGCGTCCTGGTACTGGTCGTCGAGCACGAATGCCCGGGCGATGCGGCCGTGCCGGAAAACGGCCTCGACGCCGACACTGCGCCCGCCGACGTGCGCCTGCAGCAGCACGCCCTGGCCCGGCATCGCGTGCGGCAGCGCCCGCTCCAGCGCAGGCTCGAGCCCGTCGGGTTCGCGCACGATGCTGACCCCGCGCCCGCCCGCGGCCGAGCGGGGTTTGATGACGAACGGGTAGCCGCCGACGAGCGTGAGCGCGGCACCGACTTCGCTCGCCCGCGAGACCGGGAGGGTGACCGGCACGGCGAGACCCGCGGCCTTGACCGCACGGTACGTGGCCAGCTTGTCGCGACAGGTCAGGACGGCCTCGGGCGGGTGCCCGGCCAGCTCCCGGGCGGCCGAGACCGCCGACACCGCCGTCAGCGCCACGTCGCTGGCCGCCGTGACGACCGCGTCGACCCGGAACCGGTTGGCCACCTCGACCACCCCGGCCACGTTGGTGGTGTCCACCGCCACCGAGTGCGTCGCCAGCGCCATGCCCGGCGCGTCCGTCGCGCGATCGACCACGACCGTCTCGAACCCCTGCGCCACCGCCGTCCGGATCATCGAGAGCTGGAACGGCCCCCCGCCCACCACCAGGACGCGCGGCGCGACACGCTCGCCCCGGTACCGCAGCACCCGCGCCGGATTGCCGGCGGCGACCGCGTAGGGCGGCACGTCCCGCGTCACGACCGCACCGGCGCCGATCTGCGCACCGCGGCCGATGGTCACGCCGGGCAGAATGATCGTCCCCACGCCGATGTCGGCGTCGTCCTCGACGACGATCGGGGCGAACTGCAGCGGCGAGGCCAGAATGGGCACGTCGCGCCCGGCCTCGCCATGCGTCGACGTCAGCATGCGCACGAACGGCCCGACGCCGACGGCCCGGCCGATACGGATGCCCCCGGCGGAGTGCAGGAACACCCCTTGCCCGAGCCACGTGTCGTCGCCGATGGACAACGTGTTCTGGTGATAGCCCTTGAGCATGGCATCGTGGCCGACGTAGACGTTGTCCCCGATGGAGACCGTCTCGGGATGCCAGATGCGCACGCCCTCTTCGAACACGACGTGCGGGCCACACGCGGCGAGCTGCGCTCGCGAAAATCGGCCGTCACCATGACTGCGGAACTGACGCATCGCGCGACTTTCGCACGCTTCCCGCGTGTCGGGAAGATCCAGGCAGAGTCCCCGGCGACCGCCCGGTGGCGGGGTCCGCGTTGATCACGCTTGCCGCGCTCGAGGCAGACCTGCTCGAGGTGTCCGGCGGCGGGGCCGAGGTGCTCCTGCGCCCCCGCGGCGCGCCCTGGACGATCCCGGCGCTGTTTCAGCGGGCGCGTGCGCTCGCCCCGCCCATGCCGGCGACCCCCGGGCGCCCGGTGCTCCGGGCCGTGGCTCATGCCGACGCGGGCGATCAGCTCGCGGCCACGCTGGCCGTCTGGCAGGGGAGCGATGCCGTGCTGCCCCTCGATGCCACCCTGCCCGTCGATCAGCTCGTCGCGCGCGCCACGGCCCTCGGGGCGGCGACCCTGATGGGCACCGCGGGGACGTTCGTCCTGCCTTCCGATGGCCACGTCGACGCGACGGGGCACGCGCTCGCCCTGCCGCGCGCCGCCCGCCAGGCCGACACCTCGCTGGTGTGGTACCCGACGACCGCCGTGACCGCCCTGCTCGCCCGGGCCCGAGCGGCGCATCCGGCCCCCCTGCGCCTTGGGGTCGTGCGTCCCCCTCGCAGTGCCGGTCCGCTCGTGTTCGACGTGCTCGCGCCCCTGCTCGCCGGCGGCGCGGTGATCCTCGTCGGCGAGCTCGCCTGGCCGTCGGCGCAGCTCGACCTGCTCGGCGCAGGGGGTGCGGACGCGCTCGTCGCATACCCGGAAGCCCTCCACGCGATTGCGACCGCAGCCCTCGATCGCACGGCCGCCGACCGACCCGAGCTGCGGCGCATCACCTGTACGGACGCCCCGCTCACCGCTGCGCTCGCCGCGCTGCTCCGAGGTGCGTTTCCGGAGGCCGTCCTCCAGAGTCGCTACGGCGTCGCGTCGCTCGCTCCCGGCCTGGCGACGGCGGAGGCAGACCCCGGTGGCGAGGGCTGCCCGACGGCGTTCTCCCCGGCGGTCGGCCTCGACGTCCATGTCTTCGACGACGACGGACGACCGTGTCCGCCGGGGTGCGCCGGCGCTCTCTGCGTCCGCGGCGACGGGCTCGCGGTTGCGGCGCCGACGGCGAGCGGCTGGCAACCGACGGGGGACCGCGGCGTCCTCGACCCCGACGGGCGGTTCCGGCTCCTCGGCCGCACCGACGATCAGGTCCAGATCGCGGGCGTCGCGGTCCACACCGAGCGCGTCGCCGCCCAGTTGCGGCGTGGCCCCGGGGTCGACCAGGCCGAGGTGAGCCCCGTTCGGGACGCCTGGGGCGCCGTCCGCCTCGTTGCATTCGTCACGTCGTCGGTGTCCCCCGCCGCCCTGAACGCCGAGCTCGGCCGATATGCTCGCGGCGCGCTCGACCCGGCCGAACGCCCGGCCCGCGTCGTGGTCGTGCAGGAACTCCCGCGGGACGCGCTCGGCCGGCCGGATCGGGCGGCGCTGGCGACGCTGGCGGCGCGGGCCCTTGCGGCGGACCCCGGGCACGGAGCGGGCGCCGTGAAGGCCGATTGACGCGCCCACGGGGGCCTGTTATGGGGGGTCGATGTCGGCGGCAATCCCATGGTTGGTCGAAGTGCTGGTGGCGACCACGTCCGGT
This sequence comes from Myxococcota bacterium, assembly GCA_023150895.1. Classification (GTDB taxonomy): domain Bacteria; phylum Myxococcota_A; class Bradymonadia; order UBA7976; family UBA1532; genus CAINDO01. Next base: position 33,995 of record JAKLJY010000080.1, read on the forward strand.
CGCAGCGCCGTCGCCTGTGCCCGTTCGTTTGCAGAGGCCGTCGTGCGCGCCGGGGCGGCCCGTCGCGTTCGGGTCCTCGAACGGGCAGACGAGGCGCCCGCCCCTCCCCTCGCCGAAGCCCCTTCGAACGCACCGGCATCGCAAGAACCAACCTACGAAGATGTCATCGAGGTCGTTCTTCGCCCAGGCGAGCATCTCCGTCTCGAGTTCGCTTTCGACGCCGCGCCGGCCGTCGAGGTGCGCGACGCCCTCGAGCAGGCCGGGCGGGCGCTCGCGAATGTGATCGATCACTTCGCGCCGGGCGACGGGGCGGTCGACGCGCCGTGGGGCGGTGCGCGATTCCTCGAGTCCGTGATCGAAAACATCCCGGACATGATCTTCGTGAAGGACGCGGCGGAGCTGCGGTTCGTGCGGTTCAACGCCGCCGGTGAGCGCCTCCTGGGCTGGCCCCGTGAGCGTCTGCTCGGCAAGAATGATCACGACTTCTTCCCGCCGGACGAAGCGGCGTTCTTCACCGCCAAGGACCGCGAGGTGCTGGCGTCGCGGAATCTCGTCGAGATCGCCGAGGAACCCATCCACACGGCGTCGGGGACGCGGTTTCTCCACACCAAGAAGATTCCGATCGTCGACGCGACGGGCATCCCGGCCTTTCTGCTCGGCATCTCCGAGGACATCACCGAAAAGAAGCTCGCGCGCGAGGCGCTGCGTGCGCAGGAAGAGCGTTTTCGCAATCTGTTCCGCAGCGCGCCCGTATCACTCTGGGAGCTCGATGCTTCGGCGTGTCTGCCCGATCTGGAGGTCCTGCGCCACTCGGCGGCGAGCCTGACCGTCCGGATCCGGCGCATCTTCGAATCGCTGGTGACGCTCTCCATCAACGACGAGACGCTCGCGCTCTTCGGCGCACCGAACGCGGAGACCGTGCAAGCCCGCCTGCCCGAACTGCTCGGCATGGGCCGTCACGGCGGCAGCCTCGTCGAGGCGCTCGTCGAGCTCACCTGCGGCACCGAGACGGTCGAGCGCGAGATCTCGGGGCAGCGCCTCGATGGTCGGCCGCTGCACCTGCTCATGCGCCTGACGGTGCCGCCGGGCGCGAATGCGGACCTGCGGTATGTGCTGCTGAGCCTGACGGACGTCAGCGCCCTGAAGGACGCCGAGGCAGCGCTCACGCAAGCGGCCGAGGAACTCCGCCGTTCCAACGCCGAGCTGCAGCAGTTCGCCTATGTCGCCTCCCACGACCTGCAGGAGCCGCTCCGCGTCATCACCGGCTTCTCGGACCTGCTGCGCAAGTCGCTCGGCGGGCAGCTCACGGGTGAGTCGGCCGAGTTTCTGGAGTTCATCGTCGACGCCGCCGCGCGCATGCAGCGGCTCATTCGCGACCTCCTCGCGTATGCCCGCGTCGGCACCGCGCAGCGACGTCGCGAGCTCGTCGGTCTCTCGGGCCCGTTGGGCGACGCCCTCGCCAATCTGCGCCTCCTCCTCGAGGAGACGGGCGCGCAGGTGATCGTGCGACCCGAGCCCTTGCCCGCCGCTCCGGTCGATCCCCTGCAGTTGACGCAGGTCTTCCAGAACCTCATCGGCAACGCCCTCAAGTTTCGCTCGACCGCCGCGCCGCGCATCGAAATCGACGCGACCGCGACCCCGGCCAGCGTCCTGATCGTGTGTCGTGACAACGGCATCGGCTTCGACCCGCAGTACCGCGAGCGCATCTTCGAGGTCTTTCAGCGCCTGCACGGCCCCGGTCGGTACCCCGGCACCGGCATCGGCCTCGCGCTCTGCCGAAAGATCATCGAGCAGCACGGCGGCAGCATCAGCGCCGACGCGACGCCCGGACACGGCGCGGTTTTCCAGTTCAACCTGCCCGGCTCAGAGGGGCCACGATGAGACCGATCCACATCCTGCTCGTCGAGGACAACCCGGCCGACGTGCGGCTGATGCACGAGGCGCTGAAGAGCGGTCGGCTCTACTGCCAGCTCGTCGTCGTCGAGGATGGCGAGGCGGCGCTCGACTACCTGCAACGGCGGCCGCCCCACCAGGACGCCCCGCGGCCGGACCTCGTGCTCCTCGACCTGAATCTACCGAAAAAGAATGGGATGGAGGTGCTCTCGATCGTCAAGTCGGACGCGGGATTGCGCACCATTCCGGTCGTCGTGCTGACGACGTCCGACCGTGACGAAGACGTCGTGAAGAGCTATGCTCTGCACGCGAATTGTTACATTCGCAAACCGCCGCGCCTCGAGGACTTCATGCGTGTGGTCCAGACCATCGACGACTTCTGGCTGACCATCGTGCGGTTGCCGCCCAAGGGACCGCCGCCCGGCAAGTGAGGGCCGAACATGAGGGTCCTGCTCGTCGAAGACAACCCCGCCGATGCCCACCTCGTGCAGAGCCTGCTCCGCGAGGCTGGCGGCGTCGAGGTGCGCACCGTGCCGACGCTGGCGGCCGGGCTCGAGCGTCTCGCCGGCGGCGACGTCGACGTCGTATTGCTCGACCTGAACCTGCCAGACGCGCGCGGTCTCGCCACCCTGTCGCGCCTGCTCGACGTGCGTGACGATGTCGCCGTCGTGGTGCTCAGCGGGCACGACGACGAGCAACTGGCCTATCGCGCGCTGCAGGCCGGCGCGCAGGACTACCTCGTCAAGGGGACGCAGGACCCCACCCTGCTCCGGCGCGTCCTGCGCTATGCGACGGAGCGGAAGCGCCTCGAAACGCAGCTTCGTCTGCTCAACGTCGAGCTCGAGGCCCGGGTCGAGCGCCGCACGCGCGAGCTTGCGCAGGCCAACCGCGAGCTCGAGTCCTTCGCCTACTCGGTCTCGCACGACCTGCAGGCGCCCCTGCGGACGATCGGCGGGTTCGCGGAGATTCTGGCGACGGACTACGGCGAGCGACTCGACGACGAAGCGCGCGAGTATCTGAATCGCATGCGGGACGCCGGCCGACACATGGGCGAACTCCTCGACGCCCTGCTCGAGCTCTCCCGCGTCTCACGCTTCGTCCTCAAGCCCGTGCCCGTCGACCTCGCCGACCTCGCGCGCGCCGTCTTTGCGGACATTGCGCGGGCCTCGCCGGAACGCCGGACGACGCTGGAGATTCAGGGCTCGCTGGGCGTTCAGGGCGATCCGCGCATGCTCGAGATCGCCCTGCGCAACTTGCTCAACAACGCCTTCAAGTTCACACGGGGCCGGCAGCCGGGACAGATTCGACTGACGGCATCACTGCAGAGCGGTGAACGCTGCTTCGAGATCGCCGACGACGGCGTCGGCTTCGACCCCCGGTTCGCCCATCGCCTGTTCGAGCCCTTCCAGCGCCTGCACCGCGCCGACGAGTTCGAAGGCACCGGCATCGGCCTCGCCACCGTGCAGCGCATCGTGCAACGCCACGGCGGCCGCATCTGGGCCGACGGCATGCCCGGGCGCGGCGCGAGCTTCCGGTTCACCCTGCCGGACGTCCTGCCCACCCCCCTGCCCGAGCTGCCGTCCGGGGCAGGCCGCCTGACCTGACGTCACGCGCGCGGGGTCTGCGCCTCAGCGGGCCTTTTCGTAGGTGCCCATGAGCACCGCCGACTCGATCACATGCCCGCGCATCGCCTGATCGAGCTCGGTGCGCGAGACCCCTTCGGTCACGGACAACGGCGAGTCGAGCGCGAACAGCCGGAAAAAGTAGCGATGACGCCCCACGGGCGGACACGGCCCGCCGTACCCCGTGCGCTTCCAGTCGTTGCGACCCGAGACCGTGCCGCGGGGCAGCTCCGTCGGCGACACCCCGCCGGGCAACCCCTTGCACGTCGGCGGCAGGTTGGCCAGCAGCCAGTGGACCCAGACCACCTTCGGCGCCGCGGGATCGGGCGCGTCGGGATCGTCGACCACCAGCGCAAGCGCCCGCGTGCCCGTCGGAACGCCCCGCCACTCCAGCGGTGGCGAACGGTCGCCCCCCTGACAGGTGTACGCCGCCGGAATGGCCCCCTCGTGGACGAAGGCGGGCGAGACGAGCACCAGGGCCATGTCAGAACCTCAGCGTATTGGCGGGCTCGATGGGGGGCTCGGGCACCTGACCCGGGGCCTGCTGACGCGGCACGCCATCGGACCAATCCCCGGCGGACGTCGCCGACGTGCCCCGCGTACCCGTCGCGGCAAACCCGGCGCCCGAGGCACCGGCCGGCGCCGGCGCGGGGCTCGGCGGCGCGCCACCGTCCCCCATCGCGGCGGCGAAGCTTTCGGGCGAATCGTGCGCCGTGACCTGCCCCATCGGCGTCCCCTGACTCAGCGCCTCGCGGACCCCGGCGGGCGGACTGCCCGCGGCCGGCGGCGCGCCCGCCCCGGCGCTCGCGCTCGCCACGAAGGCGGCGTCCAGCGGACTCGCTCCGGCCGGCATCGCCGGGGGCGCGGGGAGAAACGGCGTCAGCGGGTGGCCACCGGC
>JAKLJY010000081.1 GCA_023150895.1 Myxococcota bacterium
CGCTACCGTCTGTACGCCATCGCCGGTCCCGCCGCCGCGGCCGGCACGACGCTCACGTCCGAACGGTTCCGCCTGCACAGCGGGGCCGTCGTCTGGCGGGCCGCCCCGTCCGCCCCCCCGGAGGCCGACCCATGACCCCGCGCCGCTCGCCGTCCCGCGCGCTCGCCGCCGCCGCGCTCACGACCCTCGCCGCGACCGCCCTGCCCAGGGTCGCGCAGGCTCAGGTGCCGCCGCAGCTCGCCCACCAGGGCCGCCTGACCACCGCGAACGGGACGCCCGTGCAAGGCTCGACGACGTTCCACTTTCGCCTGTACGACCGCGGGGTCGGCGGCGACCCCATCTGGGCCGAGACGCTCGACATCCCGGTCGAGGACGGCTTCTACACGGTGCAGCTCGGCGAGCAGACGCCGTTGCCCATCGACGCGTTCACGGGCTCGCCGCTTTACCTCGGCGTGCAGATCGAGGGCGACGCCGAGATGACCGGCCGGGTCGTACTCACGAGCGTCCCCTACGCCTTCCGGGCCGCCACCGCCGACGACGCCACGGGGGACATCACACCGCGCAGCGTCACGGTCGACGGCCGGCAGGTCATCGACGCCCGCGGGCGCTGGACGGGTGATCCCACCGGTCTCGAAGGGCCGCAAGGGCCCGAAGGCCCCCCGGGCGCGGTCGGTCCGGCCGGTCTGCCCGGTCCCGCCGGCGAGCGCGGCCCCCCGGGTCCGGAGGGCGCCCCCGGCCCGGCGGCGGATCCGCTCGTCGTGGCCACGGAGCTGGCGCTGAACGCCGCCTTCCTGGCCGACGTCGTGGATCTCCTGGTCGCCAATCACGCCGCAGATCTGCGGGGGCCAGCGGGGCCCGCCGGCGCACCCGGGAGTCAGGGCCCGCAGGGTCTGCCCGGAGAGCCGGGTCCGGTGGGTCCGCAAGGTCCTCAGGGCCCGCCGGGCAGCGATGCCACGGTGCCCGCCGGCGCGGTCATGCCGTTTGCCCTCGCCGCGTGCCCCGCCGGCTGGAGCCCCGCCGACGGTCAGGGCGGCCGTCCAGACCTCCGCGGGCGCTTTCCCCTCGGTGCGGGTCCCCTGCCCCAGGGCGGCGTGCCCGTCGCCGTCGGCGACTCGGGCGGTTCCCACCGCTTCCGCCTCGGTGGCCGGGCCAACGAGTTCGCCTGCTGCAACAGCGATCAGGGCATGTCGGGGGTCATGTTCGAGTGGATCGGTGAGGCCGGCATCGTCCGGATCAACCCGGTCGGCGACAACCACGAGGAGCGCTGGAGCAACGAGGCGCAGCACCTGCCGCCCTACGCCGGGCTGCTCTACTGCGTCAAGGACTGACCGAGCCCTCCGGTGGCGGGTCTTCGCCCGCCGCCTTCACTCGACCGTCCAGGTCTCGCCGGCGTCGAGCAGCCGCTGCACACCGCCGCCCTTGGACTTGCTGCGCGCCTGCTCGAGCTGCGCTTCCATCATGCCGTCGAACGTCGGTTTCGTGACACTGCGGAACACGCCGACGGGCGTCGGGAACTCGGGCGCCACGAGCCGGCTGAGGAAGAACCCGAGCGCGGCGTTCTCCTCGTTGTGCACGAGCAGCTTGTCTTCGCCGTGGGCTGCGACGTCGACCACCATCGGGTTCATCTGCGCGTCGAGGGCGATGCCCTTCTCGCCGTTGAGCCCGAAGCGCAGCGGCTTGCCGTGCTCGAGGCGCAGCTCGGCCTCCGCCTTGAGCTTGCGATCCGTCAGGTAGTCGAAGGCGCCGTCGTTGAAGATGTTGCAGTTCTGATAGATCTCGACGAACGCCGTGCCCTTGTGTTTCGCCGCGCGCTCGAGGACCGCACCGAGGCCCTTCGCGTCGACGTCGATGCCCCGCGCGACGAACGTCGCCTCGGCGCTGAGGGCGAGGCTGATGGGGTTGAACGGATAGTCCACGGAACCGAGCGGGGAGGACTTCGTCTTCTTGCCCTGCTCGCTCGTCGGGCTGTATTGCCCCTTCGTCAGGCCATAGATCCGGTTGTTGAACATCAGGATCTTGAGGTCCACGTTGCGACGCATGGCATGGATGAAGTGATTGCCGCCGATGGAGAGCGCGTCGCCGTCGCCCGTGACCACCCACACGCTGAGATCGGGCCGCAGCACCTTGACCCCGGTGGCGATGGTGGGCGCCCGACCGTGGATGGAGTGCATGCCGAAGGTGTTGGTGTAGTACGGGAAACGGCTCGAACACCCGATGCCGCTGACGAAGACGAAGTTCTCGCGCGGGATGCCGAGCTCGGGGAGCGTCTTGTGGACCTGCGCCAGGATGGCGTAGTCGCCGCAGCCCGGACACCAGCGGATCTCCTGATCCGTCTGGAAGTCTTTGCGGCCGAGGGCGGTGGGATCCGTGTGACTGATCTCGCTCAGAAACGCTTGGACGCTCATGCCTTGCTCCCGGCGTGCTCGATGATGGCGCGCGCGATCTCGGCCTCTTTGAAGGGTTTGCCCTGGACCTTGTTGATGCTGACGGCATCGACGAGGTAGCGGGCGCGCAACAGGAACCACAGCTGCCCGAGGTTGAGCTCGCAGACGAGCACCTTGCGGTAGCGCCGCAGGACGTCCCCGAGGTCGTCCGGCAGGGGGTTCAGGTGGCGCAGGTGAAGGTGACCGACGCGGTGGCCGGCCTCTCGCGCCCGCTCCGTGCCCGCACGCAGCGCGCCGAGCGTGCCGCCCCAGCCGACCACGAGGACGTCGCCCTCCGCGTCCCCGTAGACCTCGCAGGGCGGGAGCGTGCGCGCGATGCGAGCGACCTTCTCGGCGCGCAGCCGACACATCGCGTCGTGGTTGTTGGGGTCGTAGCTGACGTTGCCGGTGATGTTGGCCTTTTCGAGGCCGCCCACCCGGTGCTCGAGCCCGGGCGTGCCGGGGATGGCCCAGGGCCGCGCGAGGAACTCGTCGCGGGCGTAGGCCTTGAACGTGGCCGGATCCGTGTGGAACTTCACCGGGATGCGCGGCATCTCGGCCATGTTCGGGATTTTCCAGGGCTCGGCGCCGTTGGCGAGGTAGCCGTCCGTCAACATGACGACGGGCGTCATGTGCGTGACCGCGATGCGCGCCGCCTCGATGGCGGTGTAGAAACAGTCCCCGGGGCTCGACGCCGCGATGACCGGGATGGGTGATTCGCCGTTGCGGCCGAAGAGCACCTGCAAGAGATCGGACTGCTCCGTTTTGGTCGGCAGACCCGTGCTGGGTCCGCCGCGCTGCACGTCGCAGATCACCAGGGGCAGCTCGAGCATCATCACGAGGTTCATGGCCTCGGACTTCAACGCGATGCCGGGACCGCTCGTCGTCGTCAGCGCGAGGCCGCCCGCGTACGCGGCGCCGATGGTCGCGCCGATGGCCGCGATCTCGTCCTCCGCCTGGAACGTGCGGACGCCGAGGTGCTTCTGCTTCGAGAGCGAATGCAGAATGTCGGACGCGGGGGTAATCGGGTAGCTGCCCAGGAAGAGGTCGAGGCCGGACAGCTCGGCCGCCGCCAGAAACCCGAGCGCGGTCGCCTCGTTGCCGGTGATGTTCTTGTAGCGCCCCGGCGTGATGCGGGCCTTGGGCACCTCATAGCGCTGGGCGAACATCTCCGTGGTGTCGCCGAAGTTCCAGCCGGCGCGCAGCGCCTTGAGGTTGGCCTCGGCGGCGAGCGGGTCCTTCGCCGCCATCGAGCCCTGAATCCACTGCTCCGTGTGCGTCAGCTCGCGGCTGAAGAGCCAGTACACGAGGCCGAGCGCGAAGAAGTTCTTCGTCCGCACGGCCGCCCGCTGGTTCAGCCCGACGTCCGCGATGGCACGGAGCGTGATGTTGGTGATGTCGACGGGAAAGACCCGGTAATTCGACAGCGAGCCATCCTCGAGGGGGTTGCTGGTGTAACCGGCCCGCTCGAGGTTCTTGACGCCGAACTGTTCGGTGTTGGCGATGAGGATGCCACCGTGCCGGAGGTCCGCGATGTTGGCCCGGAGGGCCGCCGGGTTCATCGCCACGAGGACGTCGGGCTCGTCGCCGGGGGTGTGCACCTCGCGGCTCGAGAAGTGGATCTGAAACCCGGAAACCCCGGCCAGGGAGCCGGCCGGCGCCCGGATTTCGGCCGGGTAGTCCGGGAACGTCGCCAGGTCGTTGCCGGCGAGGGCGGTGGTCTCCGTGAACTGCGTGCCCGTGAGCTGCATGCCGTCACCGGAATCACCGGCGAAACGGATGGCCACCGACTCGAAGGTCGTCGTGCTCTTCGCGGTAGAATTTTCCATGATTGCGCTTCCCTTTAGTGGAAACCCGGCCGGTTCTCAACTGAGAAGGGCGGGGTCGACCTCGATGCCCTCGAGGCGCAGCACGTCGAGCGCGTTGGTCGTCGTCGCGACGCCGGGTCGCAGGCGATAGTCGAAATGCAACGCCTCGCCGTCGAAGCGGTCGGTGAAATGACAGGTCGTCACGCGGTCCGGGAAGTGGTTCTCGAGCGCGACGAGCGACAGGTCGTGGGTCGTGACGAGCCCGAAACTTCGGCCGTGCGCGAGCAATCGACGGGCGACGCTCAGACTCGCGAGGTTGCGTTCCCGGCTGTTCGTCCCGCTGAGCATCTCGTCGACGAGATACAGCCGGGGCGGCAGGCCCGGATCGGCCTCGGCGGCCGCACAGTCGTCGAGGATGCGCCGGATGCGCTTGACCTCGGCGTAGAACCGGCTCAGCCCCTGCTCGGGGGCGTCCGTGATCTGAATGCTCGTCGACAAGCGGCAGGGCACGAGCGTGAGCGAGGCCGCGCAGACGGGCGCGCCGGCCTGCGCGAGAATGGCGTTGACCCCCACCGTCCGGAGAAACGAGCTCTTGCCGGCCATGTTGCTGCCCGTGACGAGCGTCAGGCGCCCGCCGGCCTCGAGCGTGAAGTCGTTCGTCCGGCGGCGATCGACCGGAAACAGCGGGTGACCGAGGGCCGTGCCCGAAAACACCGGCCGCGCGTCGGCGTCCAGCGTCGGCCAGGTGAACCCGGCGCCCGCGGTGTCCGCCGCGAACCCGGCGACGGACGCGAGCACCTCGAGTTCGGCGAGCGTCTCGAGATCCGGTCGAACGTGCGCGCCGTGGCGCGTGCGCCAGTCGACGAGTCGCCCCACCCAGAAGGCCTCCCAGAGGAAGAGCCCGTTGGCGAGCAGCGCGCTGAGCGGGTTGAAGCGGACGGCGAGACTGTCGGTGATCGTCTCCAGCGCCGTCAGTCGCGCCGACGGGCGCGCGCCGCTCGAGACGAGCGCGTCGCGGAGCGCCTGCAATCGCGGCCCGTGGAACCGCCGCCTCTCGACGCGCTGGAACATGCGGCGCAGGCCCACGAAAGGGCGCGCCTCGTCCCGGTCGACGAGTTCGGTGTAGAGGCGCCCGAGGCGCGTCGTCGTCGCCAGATGAAACAAGAGCTGCAGGCCGAGCGCGATGCGCCACGGGGATGCGAGGCCGAAGCTGGCGCTCGCGACGATGCAGGCCCAGGTCAATGGCACCGCGATGAACGCCACGCGCCGGCACGTTCGTGCAAACGCGGCGTCCGTGCTCGCCGTCGCCTCCGCTTCGGCCCATGCGACGAACGCGCCGAGCTGCCGACCGGAGAGTTCGACGATGCGCCCTTCGGCGTGCAGGCGGCGGCAGAACGCCGACGTCCTCGCCAGCTCCCGGGCCGCGCTCTGCGCCGACTCGACCTCCGCGGCCGACAACGGTGCATGCAGCCGGGCCGCGAGGCGGTCGCGCGCCCAGGGCAGGGCCGCTCTGCACACGAGCTGATACAACGAGCCCCGCCCGAAGACCTGCAGCTCGCGGGTGTGCGGGACGCCGGGATCGAGGTACCGCGCGCCGTCGTCGGGGAGCGCGTCCCACTCGCCGGCCAGCCGCGCCGCGCCCTCGTCGTGCAAACGGACGAGGGCGGTGACGCGGGGCAGCCGCTCGTGGGGCGTGCGGTGCAAGTACACGGCCGCCAGAAAGGCCAAAAGACCGGCGGCCGCCACGGGCCCGTACACGAGGGGCAGGTCGTCGTAGTACGCGGCCCAGCCGAAGAGTGCGGCGACCGCGAACGCGACGAGCCGCACCGTGGACAGCACCGCGATGCGTCGTTCGATGCGCTGTGCCAGGCGTCGGCAGCGGGCCGCCTGCCGGCGGTGGCGCTCGATGCGGCGCGCGAGCACGCGCTCGTGGGCCGGCGGGGCGACCGACGTCGTCTCTGACTCCATGGTCACCAGCGCAGACGGCTCTTGAGGTTGCGGAAGAAGTAGTCGGTCTCGAAAAAGACCAGCCGGGCGGGCACCGGCGAGCGTTCGACGTGGATCGCGTCGCCGGGGGTCACGCGCACGACGTGGTTGCCGTCGCAGACGAGCAGGACTTCGCCGCCCCGCAGCTCGGTCCCGACCTCGACGTCGATGCGCGCGCTGCCGGGCAGGATGATCGACCGGCTGCTGAAGCTGTACTCGTTGAGCGGCTTCACGTTGATGCAGTCGACGTTCGGCATGACCAGGGGTGCACCCGTGCTCAGCAGGTACGCGGTCGACCCCGTGGGCGTACCCACGATGATGCCGTCGCCCCGCGGGCGGCTGACCTCCTGCCCGTTGACCCGCAGCGTCACCTGAATCATGTGGGTCGTGCCCTTGACGACGACCTCGTTCACGCAACGATAGGCCGAGCCGCGATGGCCGACCTCGAGCGTGAGGCGCTCTTCGATGAAGTAGTCGTCGCTCAGCAGCCGAACCAGGACCCGGTCGAGCTCGTTGCGATCGGAGGCCGTCAGGAAGCCCAGGTGACCGTAGTTGACGGCCAGGACGGGCACGCCCGGCCACGTCGACAGCGCCCGGAGCACCGTGCCGTCGCCCCCCATCGCGATGACCAGGTCCAGCGGGATGTCCGGCGCGCGGCCGGGCAGCATCGTGACCTCGATGTGCGCCCGCGAGAACAGGCGGCGAATGACGTCGAGGCGGTAGTCACCGTCCGCCGGGTCGTCGCGCGTGAAGATTCCGACGTGTTTCAGGTCGAGTTGGCCGGCCATGGGGCGGGGAATCTACTCCGGCCCGGCGGAATCGGACACTGAACACCTGCATCGTATCGCGATTTTCCGGGGTCGGGTGTACGCTGCGGCGCTTTTTCCGTACTGACTCGTCCCCGGCGGCCCCCTGGCCGTCCCCGGCCCTTGGACTCAGAGGTTCGCGATGCTCGTCGATCTCCACCTCACCCCGCACGACCTCGCCCCCGCGGCGTTGGCCCAGGCAGCCCGCGAGGCGGGCCTGCACGGCGCCGTCGTGACCGACACCAACCGCACGGACCGCCTCCCCGCGTACCTCGACGCGCTGCGGCAGGCCGGTCTCGCGGCCTACGGTGGCGTCGAACTCGCGCTCGATCGGGGCTTTCTCGTTTTCATCCCCCGGGAGGTCGACGCGGCCTTCCTCGGCGCGCGGTGGTCCATCGGCGCCGGCAAGTGGGACGCCAACGCCGCCGTCGCCGCCTGCGCCGCCCTGCCGGGCGTCACCATCGCCGGACACCCCTACTGCCGGGACCTCGGCAGCGTGCTGTTCGACAGCGTCTACACGCTGCCCGGTCTCGCCGCCATCGAGACGCGCGTCGCCCGCGGGCGCCCGTTGTGGGACGCCATGGCCGACGACGTCGCCGCCCGCCGGAAACTGCCCCGCATCGGCTCCTGCGGCGGTGATCCGGGCTTCGTCGGCCGCGCGCTGACCTTCGTCCACGGCGAACGTCTGCGCCAGGCCGCCCTCGTCGACGCGCTGCGGGACGGCTCCGTGTGGCCCATCGAATTCGAGGCCCGCGTTTTTTTTGTCCCGCCCGCGCGAGGAAGAGTACGTCGAGCCGCCCCGGCGAGAAGAGCGCGAAGAGGGCGCGGGCGAAGGCGGCGAAGAACGCCCCCACCGCGCCAGCCGGGACGGCGACGATCGGGGTCCGCGCGGCCCCCGACGCGAAGGCCGGGGCGACCGCGACCGCGGTGAACGCCGCGGCGGGCGAGGCGACCGCGACCGCCGCCGCCGCGACTGAATCCCCTCCTGGCGCTGCCGGGTCGGCGTCGACAACCGGCGCCGATTTCTGCGACCCCAACGACAACCCCAACCCCAGGAAACTCCGAAGCCCAATGATGCGTCGTGCCGCTCTCACGGTCCTCTCCACCCTCTCTCTCGGACTCGCCACCGCCACGCCCGCCGCGGCCAACAGCCTCGGCGCCCCCGGACGCACGCAGCTCGGCTGCACCGGCGGGGGCTGCCACATGGGCGGCGCCGCCCCGAGCCTGACGTTCGACGCCCCGGCCACCGTCGGGCTCGGCGAGACGGTGGACCTCACCATCACGCTGACCGGTCCGCAGGCCGGCGCCGCCGCGCCCAAGGCGGGCATCGACATCCGGGCGGAGGGCGGCACGCTCACCGCCGACGCCGCCGGCCGGCTCAAGACGCTGCTCGGTGAACTCGTGCACAGCGGGCCCGTCGAGTTCGAGGGGGACAGCGTCGACTTCACGTTCCAGTGGACGGCCCCCGCGACGCCCGGCCCCGTGACGATTTTCGCCGCCGGCAACAGCGTCAACGGCGACGCCAACATCACCGGCGACATGTCCGCGCTCGTCAGCGCCACCATCACGGTGGCCGAGGCGGGTGGCGGCGGGGCCGGCGGCACGCCCGACGGCACCGGCGGCACGCCCGACGGCACCGGGGGGGCCCCCATCGGCCCGCAGCCGGACGCCGGCACGGGTGACGGCACCGGTGACGGCTCGGGCGACGACGGCGGCGGCGGCTGCCAGGCCCGCCCCGGCCTCCCGACGACGTCAGGGCTCGCGGCCGGTTTCGCCCTGCTCGGCCTCGCCCTCGCTCGCCGGCGCCGGCGGGGCTGAGACCTTCGGCCGCAAGGCAGCGGGCGCGCTCGGCGCCGCGGGCCGCTGATACAAGCCGAGCAGCTGGACGCCCTCGTGGAACTTGCCGTCCACGGGGAAGTCGGTGCCGTAGGCCCGCCAGATGTCCAGCTCCTCCCAGAACTTGTCGCGCTGATCGTGGTACAGCGCCCAGTTCGAGTACGCCGCCGTCCAGTCGCCGGTGTAGCGGACGTCTTTGCGCAGAAGCCCGTCGCGCTGATAGGCGTCGAACGCCCACTTCGTCGCGTCGTGCCAGAACGCCAGCGCGCCCTTCTCGGCCTTCTCGTTCAGCGCGGGCAGCGCGCCGAGGGTGGCATACCCCCAGAAGTTGCGCGGGAGATCGAGTTCGGCCGCCCCGGCGGCGCCGCCGACGAGTTCATTGAAGTGCGCCTCGCCGTAACCGGGATCGCGCAGGGTGTCCGCGGCCGCGGGCACGAGCAGGAGCGCGCCGGCGAGCCCCGTCGCCCAGGCCGCCGGCGGCGTCGCGAGCGAGAGCGCGCCGCGGACGGTACGAGCGACGCCGAGCCCGACGGCCACCGCCAGGAAGGGCATCGCCGGCATCCAGTGCTTCACGCCGCCGAAAATCGGGGTGTAGGGCGCCGCGATGATCAGAAACGGCACGGCGACGTTGGCCACGAGCGCGAGCGAGACGGGGGGGACGTCGGCGTCCCCGCGGCCGCCCGCGACCAGGTGCCGCCAGGCGTCCCGGGTGAGCAGTGCCACCCCCACCGCACCGAAAAGCAGAATGGCGACGGGCAGCGTCGTCAGGCTCATCACGAACGGATAGTGCACGGGAAACGGCGGGTCGTACCAAAGGGTACCCAGGTAGGCGACCGGGTAGTTCACGTGATGCGAGTGGAACGCGACGTACTCCTTCAGGCGCGGCCAGGTGTCGAACCAGAGCCACGGCCAGTGTGCGAAGAAGACGAACGTGCCCAGAAAGACCATGGACGACCCGGTGGCGACGGCATGGCTGATCGGCCCGCGCTGCCCGTCCGGCGCCCGCGCAGCGCCCGTACGCCGCTTGAACGACCAGACGTCGTAGAGCGTCACCAGCAAGAGCAGGAACGGCACGAAGAACGTGTTGAGCTTCGTCGCGAGCCCGAGCCCGAGCGCCACGCCGGCCACCGGGGCCCAGCGCAGGCTGCGCAGCGCCCGCAGCCACGTGTAGACGATGAGCAGCCACATGAACGTGACCGGGCCATCGAAGCAGGCGAAGTGACTGTGAAAATAGACCCGCGGCATGAAGAGCAGCGCCAACCCGGCCACCAGCCCGACGCCGCGGCCGGCCAGCATCGTGCCGAGCAGCGACGTCAGCCACACCGCCAGCCCGGCCATGAACATCGAGGGCAGCCGGTAGGACAGGATGTGCGAATCGACCCACCCCAGACGGTCGTGGAAGATGCGATGGCTGAGGCCGAACAGCGTCTTCATCAGGACCGGGTGCTCGTGATTGTAACTGAACCCCCGGTCGACCTCGGCCCGGGAGAAGCTGCGCACGTCGCCGTCGAAGAGCCCCAGGACCCAGTCGGCCGCGCGGTCTCCGGCGTAGAAGTAGAAGCTCTCGTCGCGGGGAATGCCCACCTCGTCCGACGTCGAGACCAGCAGAGAGAACGTGAGCAGGCACAGCAGCGCGCCGAGGAGGTGGTCGCGCCAGGACGGGGGGGTCAGCGTCATGGGGCGCTCCCGGGGCGGGTCTTCACCCGGACGGTCGGGTCGAAACAGAAGTGGGCATCCGCCGTGGCCGTGGTCGTCAGCTCGAACGCCAACGGCGCGGCCCCGGCCGGCAGGTCGATGCTCTGCCGATGCCAGCCCTTCGTCGCGGGGACGTCGACGACCGCGAGCTCCGCGCCGGCGCGCAACACCCGCAGCTTCGCCGGCTTGACGCGGAGTTGTTTCGCGTAGTTGTCGGCCACCATGGGATCCGGGAAACCGAAGTCGACGACGAGCGCGTCACCGCCCGGCGCCTCGTTCCAGGTCAGGCGAACCGCGGCCTCGGCCATGGGGTGCAGCCAGATGCAGTGGCGGGGCGTGTCGCCGATGAGACGGACGTCCCGGCTGGCGTGCAGCCAGGGGTCGAGCCCGCACTCGGGGTCCTTCGCCCGCTGTTCGAGGCGCCGTGCAACACTCTGACCGAGGCAGGCGCGGGTCTTCTCGGGGGGGTCGCGCAGGGTGCAGTGCCAGCCGCGGCCGCTCCAGAAGTCGCACGTCTGCACGCCGCCCCGGGCGTCGTGCCGGGTGTGGATGGCCTGTTCGAGCTGCGCGTAAAGATCACCGACGACCTTCGGGCCGCCCACGCGCACGAGGTCGACCGTCACGCCGCCCTCCCGGTGCCGCTCGACCAGCGTATGCTCGGGCGCCAGATCGTCGGCATCGTACCCGAGCGCCCCGAGCAGCCAGACGCGGTCGAAGCGCGCGAGATCCGCCGTCCCGAGGTCCCGGACGTGCAGCATCTTCAGATCGCCGAAGGCCGTGCGCCCCTCCCCCTGGGTGTAGGGCGCCCAGGTGGCGCCGTCCCCCGGCGACCAGCCGGCGCGGACGCGGGCGACGGCCGCCTGCCAATCGGCCCGCGCGGGGACACGACCGCGCTGCCACACGCCGACGAGGGCGGAGACGACGACGAGCAGGGGCAACAGGATCCAGGCGTTGATGCGCATCGGGGGGCGGTTTGTAGCACAGCCGGCGCCGCGTCGCACCGGCCGCGCGCGGGGCACGACGCCTCGGCGGCCGCGTTGTGTCTGGGCGGGCCATCGGCCATGATGCGCCCATGTCGGCCCGCCGTGTTTCGCGTCCCGGTCGTCCCGGGGGGCGCGTCTTCGTCTACATTGCCGCACTGGCGGCCGGTCCAGCTTGCCCGGGATTCGGTGATCGCCTCGCCCCGGACGCCGCAAGGGCCGGCGACCCGGACGGCTTCTCAGCCGACGCGGCCGCAGATGCCCGCATGGAGGATGTCCCGGTGGCCGACCTCCGCCGGCTGGACGCCGAGCCGGCCGACGCCGCCCCGTCCGTCCCCGTCTGGGCACCGGAGATGGCCGACTTCTTCGTGCGCCACTGTGGTCTCTGTCATGGGCAGACCCCCGTCGGCGGGGCCCCGTATCCCCTGGTGACCTACGCGCAGGTCGTGCCCCACCTGGCCGCCGTCCTTCGCCGGACGGTGGAGCTGCAAGACATGCCGCCGGGCGGCGGCCTCGTCACGGACGCCGAGCGCGCGGCCCTGCTGGCCTGGGTCGAGGCCGGCGCACCGGAAGGCCCCGAGGACGCCGCCCCGCCCGGCGCCGCGGCCGAACGATGACGCGCGGCGCCCGGATGGGGCTGGTCCTCAGCCTCGTGCTCGCGGTCCTCTGCGTCCTCGTGGCGCACGCCCGCGCCTCGACGGATGAGGCGCTGCGCACCGGTCTCCCCTGCTCGGCCTGCCATGTCTCGCCGGCCGGCGGGGGATTGCGGACCCCGGCGGCGGTGGTCTACATGGCCCGCGAGCGTCCGAGTTTCCCGGCCGGTCCGGTGTCGACGCCGCCCGGCTCGCGCGCAGGCACCCACCGGCGACCGACCGTCTCCGTCGGCGCCGACGCGGCCCTCTGGGGCACGAGCCCCCCCGACGCGCCGGCGGCGGTCGATGCCGCGCTCGATGCCGCGCTCCACTTGGCCGTGCGCCCGTTCGACGGGACGGGTGACCGGGAGGGCCGGCTGACGCTCCACGGCGCGGCGATCACGACCGAGCGGCGTGACGGATTCCAGGTCGAGCACTACGGAGTGCTTTTCGACGACCTGATGCTCGACCTGGCCCTGGCGGCGGGTCGCCAGCCCCGGCCGTCCGCGGCGGCGCTCGATGGCCCGCCCGACGCGACGGGGGTGTCGTTGCACGCGCGCCCCGGCGCCGTGCGCGTCTGGCTCACGGCATTTCGCCCCGCGGCGGACCCACACATCCCACTGAACGCGAACGGGGGAACCTTCGGGGGTCTGCTCGTGGAGTGGCAACCGAAGGTGCCGATCCTGGCCGGCGTGGCGTTCGAGGGAGGTCAGGCCGGCGGCGGCCTCGAGACCCGCGCAGGCGTGCACGCGGGGCTCGACCTCGCGCGGGCGTCGGGCGTGCCCCTGCGACTCGCGAGCCGTCTTGGTCACACGCGAACCCCCGGCGGTGTCTTCGGTCCGCACACGCCGGCGCACGGGCTCTCGGCCGAGCACACCGTCCGCTCCACGCCGCTGCGCGGGCTCGACGTTGCGGCGGGATACGGCTGGACCGACGCCGACGTCGACGTGCGTTACGACTCGTCGCACCGTGTCTTCGCGGCGCTGACCTGGCATCCGGTGCCCTTCGTCTCGACGCACCTGCGGTGGGACAACCCCTGGCAATTCGGCGAGCGCCGCTTGGCGCTCGACGCCGACCGCCTTCGTGCGGAGGTGCGCTTCGGCTTCTGATCCGGGCGGGATCGGCGTACCCTGCGCGCGTTCGCGTTCGCGCGCTCGCGCTTCAAGGAGCCTCCCCTCGATGGACGCACTTGCCGCCGCCCTCGCCGGCTGGATCATGGGTCTCAAACACGGGCTCGGCCCCGATCACTGCGCCGCCCTGGCGTCGCTGCTGGTCGGCAACCCCCTCGATCGCCGCCGCGCGCTCTCGATCAGCCTGCGTTTCGGACTCGGCCACGCCTTCGTTCTGGCCTTTTTCGTCTCGGGCGCGTCCCTGGTGGGGGCCGCCATCCCCGAGTCCTGGGAGCGGTTCGCCGAGATGTTCGGCGGGCTGCTGCTGTTCGGGATGGGGGTCGTCGTCCTGCGCCGCGGCACGTTGCACGCGCCGACGTCCGACGCGCCACGGGCGACACTGATCGGCGGGGCCTTTGCGCTGAGCGGCGTTCGTGGCCTGCTGCTCAGCCTGCCGGCCCTGCTGCTCGCCCGCCACGACTGGGTGGGCATCGCCGGCTACGTGCTGACGTTCGGCGCCGGCGTGACGACGGCGATGGTCGGGTTCGGGCTCGCCTTCGGGTGGGCGCGCAGCGCCGGCGACCGTTTCGGGGCGCTCGGTGCCCGCCTGCCCTCGACGCTCGTCGGCGGGTTCGCCGTCCTGCTCGGACTCTTCTGGGTCGGCAACAACCTCGTCGCATGAGCACCGCGCGGCGCCCGAGCCGGTGGTTTGCGCTCGTCTGCGGGCTGGGCCTGCTGCTCGGCCTCGGGCGTGCCATCGCGCACCCCCTCGTCCCGGCCGACGCGACGCTGTCGCTCGACGACGCGGGCGCCGATCTGCAGTTGACGGTCGGGTGGCACACGTTCACGCAGCACCTGCCCGATCCGGAGGCCGCGGACGCGTTTCTGGAGGCGCAACTCCGGCTCGCGGGGCCGGAGCGGGCCGCCTGGCTCGAGCGATTGCGAGCCCACCTGAGCCCGCGGGTCACCCTGCGTTGCGATGGCGTGGCGATCCCGCTGCGGCTGGCGTTTCCCGTGCTGTCGACCCCTGGACAGGAAGCCCTGCCCGCCGCCTCGGTGCCGAACCTGCTCGTCGAAGGGGCGGCGCCGTTCACCGGGACGCCGACAGCGTGCGGGCTCGCACTCGACGAGTCCCTCGGCAGCGCCGTCCTGCGCGTGCGCCGCCCGGGCCGTTTCGCCGACGAAATCCGGCTGCTCGGGGCGGGCGAAGCATCGCCGATGTATCCCATGCGGGCGACGCCCGAGGTCCCGCCCGTCCCGGCGCCGTCGTTCGCGACGTACGTCGTCGTCGGGTTCGAACACATCGTCCCGGACGGGCTCGACCACGTCCTGTTCGTGCTCGCGCTCTTCTTCCTCGGCGCCGGCCTGCGCGCCCTCGCCTGGCAGGTGACGGCCTTCACGCTGGCCCACTCGGCGACCCTGGCCGCCGGTCTGCTCGGCGTCGCGCGCCTCCCGCCCGAGGTCATCGAACCGGCCATCGCCGCCTCCATCGCCCTCGTCGCCCTCGAGGACCTCTTCGCCCGGGGGCGGACGGACGTCACCCGTCGGCGCGTGGTCGTCGTCTTCTTTTTCGGCCTTCTGCACGGGCTCGGGTTTGCGGGCGCACTCTCCGAGGCCGGACTCCCGATGGACGACCTCGTCCGGACCCTTCTCGGCTTCAACCTCGGCGTCGAGGCCGGTCAGCTCGCCGTCCTCCTCGCCGCCGCGCTGGCGACCGCGCCGCTGCGCCGGTTCGCCCGCTACGAGCAGCTCGTTCGGCGCCCGGCCTGCGTGGCCATCGCCGCGACCGGACTCTACTGGACGGTCACGCGGATTTTCTGAGAGTCGCCCTCGGGTGACGGCCCGGATTTCATCCCCCCGGATCGCCCGAACGAACGGCGGGCGACCCCGGAGTGCCATCGGGTCCATCGGCGACCGGCACGGTGAAGTGAAAGCGCGCGCCCCTCGGGTGCGCGGCCTCGACGCCCACCGCGCCGCCCATGTGTTCGACGAGGTGCTTGACGATGGAGAGGCCGAGGCCGGTTCCGCCCATCTCGCGGGAGCGCCCCGGATCGACCCGGTAGAACCGTTCGAAGACCCGCTCGCGATGCGCCGGCTCGATGCCCGGCCCGTCGTCCTCGACGAAGACCCTCAGGCGGCCCGGGCCGCCGTCCCGGAGCCCGGCGATGATGTGACTGCCGTCGGGTGAGTATTTGATGGCGTTGTCCGTCAGGTTGTAGAGCACCTGATCGAGCGCCTTGCTGTCCACGCGCGCCCGCGTGCCGGGCGGGATGCGGTTGATGAGGCTCGTGCCCCGCCGTTCGGCCTTCGAGAGGAGCTGATCGATGACCCGCTCGGCGGCCATGTGCAGGTCGACGTCGACCGGGCGCATCTGGTACTGGCCGGCTTCGATGCGCGAGAGGTCGAGCAGATCCGACACCAGGCGGGTGAGGCGCTCGGCGTTGCGGTGCAAGGCTTCGACGAAGCCGCGTGCATGTTCGGGGTCGTCGATCGCGCCGTCGAGCAGCGTCTCGGCGCTCGCCAGGATCACGCCCACCGGCGTCCTCAGCTCGTGAGAGACGTTGGCGACGAAGTCGCGTCGCACCGTCTCCAGCCGGCGCAGCGCCGTGAGATCCTGCAGCACGAGGACGGAGCCGCCGCTGGTCCTGAGGCGCCCGCCCCGCAACAACAGTCGTCGACGCCGAGCGCCGGGCCAGTCCACCTCGGCCTTCACCGCCGGCTCGCGCCGCAACCGGTCGAGCACCTCGAGCAGCATGGGGACCCGAACGACCTCCACGACCGGCCGACCGAGGGGGAGGTGTTCGAGCTCGAAGAGGTCCAGCGCCGACCGGTTCACGAGGGTCAGGCGCTGTTCATCGTCGACGGCGATGACGGCGTCGGTCAGGCCCTCGAGCACGGCCTCGAAGCGATCCCGCTCGGCCGCCAGGGTCGCCACCGTCTGCTCGAACGACTCCGCCAGCGCGTTCAGCGACCCCGTGAGCACACCGAGCTCCGGCGCCACCTCGGTCGCCCGCGCGCGGCCTCGGGTCGACGCGAAGTTGCGGGCCGTGTCCTCGAGCACGGAGAGCGCGCGCCGCAGGACCCGGGCCGCATGCCCGGTCACGATGAGCACGGCCAGGAACGCGACGCCCGCCAGCGCGGCGACCAGCCCGAACAACGTCTGCTGCACGTCGTCGAGCAAGACCGCGCGGCCAAACACGGCGACCTGCAGGGGGCCGTCCCGGCTCACGAGCGGCGCCTCGACCCCCCGCCAGAGGCTGCCGCGGGGCAATCGCACCTGCGCGGGTGTGGCCCCCGCCCCATCGGTCGCACGCGGCCAGGCCGTCGGCGGGCTGGCGAGCACCGTCCCGTCCGCCCGGCGCAACGCGTAGACCGTGTGGGCGTCGTGCGGCAACCTGGCGATGTAGGCGGCGACCTCGACCTCGCCGACCGGGCCGAGCGCGGCGGACCGGCCGTCGATCTCTCGAAAGACCCAGGCGATCTCCGTCTGCAGGCGGCTCTCGAGCGCCGCATCGAGGGTCGATCGCATCGCACCGTACAGGCGCCCGGCGATGAAGAGCACGCCGAAGAGCGCGACGAGCAGCGTGCCGTAGAGCACCCGGCGTCGGATGCCGAACCGCGGCATGGTCGATCAGTCGGTCTCGCCGGGTGCGTCGGGCACGCTGCGCCAGCGGTACCCCACCCCCCGGACCGTCTCCACGTACTCGCCGGCCGCGCCGAGCTTCTCGCGAAGGCGTTTGACGTGCGTGTCGACCGTGCGCGTCGTGACGTCGGCCTGAATGCCCCAGACGTCGCTCAGGAGCGTCTCGCGCGTCTGCACCCGACCCCGGCGGGCCATGAACGTGCTCAGCAGGCGAAACTCGAGCGCGGTCAGACGAAGCTCCTGGTCGTCGACCCAGACCCGATGCGCCTCTCCGTCCGCGCGCAAACGCCCGAAGGACTGGACGGACGCGCCCGTGTCGCCCGGTTCGACGTGCGCTCGCCGGAGGATCGCGCGAATCCGGAGAGACAGCTCGCGAACGCTGAACGGTTTGGTGACGTAGTCGTCCGCGCCGACCTCGAATCCGACCACCCGGTCGATTTCCTCCGTCTTGGCCGTCAGAATAATCACCGGCACGTTGCGGGTGCGCTCGTGGGCGCGAATGCGCCGGCAAATCTCCGTCCCGGCCATGTCGGGGAGCATCAGGTCGAGCAGCACGAGATCCGGGACGAAGGCGCCGGGCGCCGACAGCAGATCCATCGCCGCCTTGCCCGTCGTCGCCGACCGCACGACGTATCCCTCGCGCTGAAGGCTGTATTCCAGTGTACGCACGAGATCGAGCTCGTCTTCCACGAGAAGTATGGTCGCGGTCATGGCGGCGGACTCCACCACGGCATGGTGACGAACGCGTGACGGACCGGCAACTTTCGGGTCATGGGGCCGCCCCCGCGCGGTGGCCCATTCGCTCGGCGCGCTCGCTCATGGCACCGGCCCCTCCGCGATCGGGGCGGCGAGCACGTAGCCGACCTGCGACTCGAGCAGACCGACCGCGCCACCGAACCGGGCGCCCGTGAGGCGGGCGCCGCCCGCGACGTCGCTCGGCTCGTAGAACGACGTACCGTTGAGGGCGGTCTGCCGCAGACAGGCGTCGGTGAGATCGGCGCCCGCGAGCCACGCGCCTTCGAGGTCGGCACCGGTGAGATCGGCACCGCGCAGCGACGCCCCGGCGAGGCGCGCCATCGTCAGGTTGGCCCCGCGAAGGTCGACGCCGGTGAAATCGGCCCCGCGCAGGTCGCAGTCCTTGAGGGCCAGGCCGGAGAGGTCCCGATCCGAGGGCCGCCAGCCGCGCAGATCGAGGCCCCGCAGCGTCTTGCCGCGCCAAGCCGTGAAGTCCGTCGCCACGCGGAACCGGGCGAGCGCGTCGGGCGGCAGCGAGCCGCCGACATACCGCTCGTTCCCCGGCCAGGGATCGGCGTTCTCGTGGTAGCCGTCCTCGCGCTCCCAGTATCCGAGGTGCGGCGCGGCGAGCAGCTCGATCCGCCGGACCCACTTCAGGCTCTTGTAGAGGTAGCGCCCGACGGTGACGGTGCGCAGCGGCGCCCCGTGCGGGACCGACAGTGGGACGCCGTCCGCGGCATGAACGAGCCATGTATCGCGTCGGGCCACGTCCAGCGGCAGGCCGGTGTCGTGGGCCCGCGGCGAAAAGGACACGAAGCGCACATAGGTGGCTTCCGGCAGCGGCCGGGCCTCGTCGAGGAGCGCCGACACGGGCAGCCCCGTGAAGTGCATCGCCCGATGCGACCAGCGGGTGACACAGTGGAGGTCCGTCGTGAGCGACTGCGTGCCCCGCGCGATCAACGTCCGCGGCGGAATGGTCAGCGGGCGCGAGACGAGCCCGGTGACCTCGAACGTCCAGGCGTCGAGGTCGAGGCACACCGGCAAGGGTGCCCGCTCGCCGACCACCGGCCACTTCTGGGTGGGCGTCTGGTCCGGCGGCAGCCACGCGGGCCGGTCGGTCGTCTCGGCCATCGGCTCAGGCCCCGCGCCGCGCCAGGACTCGGAACGTGTTGGCCCCGCCGGGCCGCCGCATGACGGGGGCGAGCAGGGCGTCGAGGATGAGCATGACCAGCAGAAGGCCCATGCCGAACGTCCAGCCGAGCTTGTGCCCGAGGCGTCGCGAGAGGCCCGCCGGCGGGAGCCAGGGACGATCCGGCTTCGGCAGGACGCGGTTCAGGAAAAGCGACGTCGCCAGGAAAAGATCGAGCGGGTGGTGCGTCTCGCCCCGGTGCCACACCAGCGGCTCGAACCCGTGCGCCCGCAGCAGGCGCTCCAGATTCTCCACGCTCAGGAGGTGAAGGTGCTGCGGCTGGAACCACGGCAACCAGTAGCGCCCGAGCGCGCGCCCCCAGAAGCAGGCCGGATCGGGCACCTCGACGAGGAACAGCCCCCCCGGACGCAACGCGAGCGCCGCCGCGGCAACCTCGGCCTTCGGATCGAGCGTGTGTTCGAGGTAGTGACTCATGCTCACGACGTCGTACTGACCGGCCAGGCTCGGCGCGGTCTCCGGGAACAGACCCCGGATGGCGCGGTCCACCCAGCCGCGCCGGGCGGCCTCTTCGATGCCGGCGCTGAGGTCGAGCCCGTCGAAGCGGGTCTTCGGCCAGGTGTCCCGCGAGACGCAGCAGAGGTGCCCGCTGCCGCCGCCGACGTCGAGCCACGTCGAGGGCTCGCCGTGCCCCTGCACCATCTTCGCACGCGCCTCGTAGACCTGCGGGCCGGCGCCGAGCAACGACTCGAGCGCCTCCGCGTCGAGCCCGTCGTAGAAGTCGCGGTAGTAGAATCCGAGCCCGCGAACCGAGAGTTGCGGATTCTGGAAAATGTGTCCGCAGTCGCCACATCGCTCGAGGCGAAAACGGCCGGGCTTGAACTGGAAGAGGTCGCCGACCTCGAAGTGGAGTTTCAGCGCACGCGCGCCGCAGATCGGGCAGTCGTCCCGGCGCGGCTGGAAGAACGGTTCGAGGCCGTCCCGCATGAGTTCGGCGTAGATCGGTCGCGCGGCGGTGACCGGATCGACGCCGCCGTGCGGATCGGGCGGGCGCCAGCGGCCCAGGGCCGTGCGGACGAGGCCGTACACTTCGAAGAGCGGGCGCAGCGCCGAATAGACGAACAGCCGCCCCGACTGAAGCGCCGTGCCCGCCAGGACGAGAACCGGGCGCGTCATCCACACCCCGAGGAGGGCCCCGGCCGCCTGCGGATGCCAGACGGCCCCGCCGAAGATGAGCACGAGCCAGGCGACGCGCGCGGCGAAGAGCGCGCCCGTCATGCCGCCCATCGCGGCACGGGCCAGGGCCAGGCGCTTGTCCGGGTCCTCGGGCGCGGCCCGCAACCCGGGGGCGACCGCGAAGTCGAACCCCGTGCACGCGAAACGCTTGAGCGTCACCGCCCGGTTCAGAAAGGCCACCGGATCTTCGGTGTGTGCCGCCGGGTCGTCCGGCGCGGGCCCGGGCACGGGCAACTGCGCGCGCTCGAGGACGTCGACGTCGACCAGCATGGCCTGCCCGGCGGTGAACCCGCGCGCGAGGCGCATGCGCCGGAACTTCGGAACGTCGAGCAGGGACAGCAACCCGAGCGAGAATTCGGGGGAGAGGTCGGCCGGCCAGACGTCGAGGACCGTCAGGCCCTCACGGCGGGCATGCGCGCTCGCGGCCCGGCGGGTCGCCTCGTCGAGCGTGACGCCGGGGCCGGTCAGAAATCGGTGCGCCGGGTCGATGGGCTCGTCGGACGGGGGCAGGACGGTGAGCGCCGCGGCGCGGCCGCGCAGCCGGAAGGCGTCGAGCACGACCAGTGCGGCGAGGACGTAGAGGAGCCACGTCACGGGCGTGCGGTCTCGAGCGGGCGCGCGTACACGGCGACGGACGTCTCGGTCTCGTAGAACCGGACCGCCACGATCGGGAAACCGAGGCCGCGCAGGTGTTCGAAGATCAGCCGCGCGAGGTTTTCGGCCGACGGGTTCACGTCGAGGGCGACGAAGGCCTCGCCCTCGGCCGTCAGCACCGGCACGAGCGGATCGTCCGCCCGCAGGAGCAGGCGATGGTCGAAACGCTCGTCGATGAACGCCTGTGCGGCCGCCTGCAGATCGCTGAAGTCCATCACGAAGCCGCGGTGATCGAGCGTCTCGCCGCCGGCGACGATCTCGACCTTGCCGTTGTGCCCGTGGACCCGCGCGCACTTGCCGACGTAGTCCAGCAAGCGGTGGCCATAGCAGAAGTGAACGATCTCGGAGACCTGGAACATGGGCCAGGGATGTAGGCGGGCAACGCGGCCGGCGTCAAGGGCCGTGGCGGGGGCGCAGACCTCAGGGGGCCGAGGCGGGCGCTGCGCCGGAGGCGGGTGCGCTCCCCGGGGCGGCCTGGGAACCGGGGGCGGGGGCGGCGGGGGCCGGGGCGGCGCCGGGGACGGCCTTCAGGACGGCGATCTGACCCTGGCGGGCGTAGTCGATGGCCTCGCCGAGGATGCGCGCGGCCTCCTGCGGGGCATGGAAGCCCATGCTGTTCTCCGCGGCGATGAAGTCGAGGCGCCATTGCGCTTTGCGCTGCATCGTCAGGGCTTCCGCCAGCTGGTCGGGCGACGCGCCGGCCGTCTTCGCGCCGACGATCTGGTCGATGAGGGCGACGACCGCCGTCCCGCCCCGCTGCATGAGGTCGTAGTTGCGCTGCTGGATGACGTCGACGCGGGCGAGCATCTCGCCTTCGGAGGCGCGGTGACAGGTCTGGCAGGCGCGGTTGACGTTGAGCAGGGGGCTACGGACCCAGTGGTCGCTGACCTTGCTGGCGCCTTCGCGCATGTAGGGCATGTGGCAGTCCGCACAGGAGACGCCGCTGCGGGCGTGGATGCCCTGGCTCCACAGCTCGAACTCGGGGTGCTGGGCCTTCAGAATCGGCGCGCCGGTCTCCTTGTGGGTGTAATCGACGAACGTCGAGCCATCGACGAACTTCGTCTCGTCCCAGGTCGCTTCGATCTCGTCGGCCTTCAGGCCTTTGCCCCAGGGGAAGGTCAGCGGCATCTTCGTGGAGCAGTAATACTCGACGTGGCACTGGCCACAGACGAACGAGCGCATCTCGTTGCGGCTCGCGTCGACGTTCGGGTCGTACGGCTTCGCGCGGCTGCCCTTGCGCCAGGTCTCGATGGACGACATCGCCGGGGTCGGCGCCTCCGACGCGGCGAGGGCCTGAATGCCCTTGATGAAACCGGGGCGGGTCACGCGCAGCGCCATGGACTCGGGATCGTGGCAGTCGACACAGCTCACCGGGTGGGCCTGCCCGGCGTCGTGCAGGAGCTTGTTCGTCTCCTGGTAGGTCATCTTGTAGGTCTCTTCGAGGCCCTTGAGCGGGTCACCGTTGCCGAGCTTGCGATACAGCGGCATCACCGAGCCGTGGCAGTGTAGACACGAGCCACTCTGCGGTTTGGTCAACCGCTGGGTCGCTTCCTGATCGGCGAGCATGTAGGCGTGCCCGCGGCGGTCGCGATAGTCGATGCTGAACGCGTAGCCGAGGAACATGCGCTTCAGCCACGGATCGCGCTCGATCTTCTCCTCGGGCATGGCCTCGTTGCCCCCGTGGCCGCCGAAGCGCGTCTTCGTGGGCAGCGCCGTGCGCTTGTAAGCGTCGTACTGCGCGGGCCAGTTCTTGCCCCACTTCTCGGGGTCAGTGTCGTCCTCGCCGACGTCGACGACGCGGACGAACTGGTTCTTGGCCTCCGTCTTGCGCTCGAAGATGTTGAGCAGCAAGGCCGTGGCGCCCGCGGTGATGACCGCGACGCACAGGATCAGGACGATGTAGAAAACGCGACTGCGGGGGGCTCTCGGGGCGGTTTCGGCGCTCATTTTTCGGCTCTCGGGGCGGCGGGGGCGGTTTCGGGGGGAAGCTCTTCGGCGCGCAGGCGGCCACCGAGGCCGGCCCGCTGGCCGTGGCCGACCGTGGCGTGGCAATGCACGCACAGGACGGCGTCGTGATCGGTGCGGGCGCCTTCGACCATCTGGTGCACCGCGTCAGCGTGGCAGCGCAGGCAGTTCTCCTGCAGGATCGCGCTGTTGCCCGGTTTGATCTCGATGGGCTCGGCGAAGTCCTGGAAGGTGAAGCCCTTGGAGTGGTGCCAGCCGTTGCTGGCCTTGGCCATGTACTTCGGAATGAACGCCTGCGGCAGGTGGCAATCCACGCAGGTCGCCGCCGTGTGGTGACTCGCCTTCTGCCAGGCATCGTACTGCGGCCGCATGATGTGGCAGTTGGCGCAGGCGGCCGGATCGGTGCTGAAGTACGAGAGACCTTCGGCGTAGCGGAAGGTGAAACCGCCGAGACCGGCGAGCACGCCGACGGACACGGCGAGCGCGACGTACCGGCGATGGCCGGGGGCGAGGAGGGGGGCGTTGGAACCAGGCATCAGGGGACCTCTTGGTCGACTGTACGAGCAAAAGGTGGGCCATGGTCAACCGGGCCGCCCGCCCGAGGCGGATCTCAACCGACGTTCCCCTCCGGTAATCAACTGATAACCGGTGTGCTACCCCGCCGTAACCGCGGGACCGTTCACGGTCCGCAGGGGTAGTCGAAGTCCAGGGGTGTCGGGCCGTTGCCGAGGCACTCGGCGTTGTCCGTGAAGATCACGCCGCTGAAGAGCCCCGTGTAGCTGCCATCGGGCATTCGGCCATGCAGCGCCACCGTCGTCGGGTTGGCGGCGGTCAGCGCGGCGATCCGGTCACCGAGCAGGAGCGCCCCCTCGAAGGGGGTATCCGAGAGCAGGTCGACCGGCAGCGCCACCGCGCGGGCGGGCGTCTCCGCCCCGACGGCGAAGGCCTCGACCAGCGTGCGCTTGAAGATCGAACACTCGAGCACCGGGTATTGAAACCCGACGTAGACCGCCTCGAGCGACTCCACCGGGGTGCCCACCGAGCTGCGCACGACGGCGTGGTCCGGCGCGGCGGCGACCCGCGCCCAGTTGCCCAGCAGGCTGTCGGCGAACGCCCCGACGACGACCTCGCGTCGGGCATCGGCCGGCAGCGCCTCCGGGCCGGGCACCGCGCGGTGCTCGGTGCGCTGCGCGTACCGCAGCGGCGGCGGCGCCGGTCCCACGAGGGCGACGGGGGCCACTTCGGTGCCACAGCCCGTCAGCGGGAACGCGGTCATGTACCCGGACTCGCAGCCCAGCGTGTCGACGAAAACCGGCGCCCCGACCTTCGCCCGACAGGGGCCGTCGGGGGTGAACAGGTTGACGTGACCCCGGTCCCGCGCGGGGAGCTCGGCGGCGCCCGTCCCCTTCGGTGCCGGCCGCGGCGGCGAGGGACGGCCGGCGGCATGCTCGGGTGGAACGGGGTACCCGGGCGGCGTGCCCCAGGTGTGCGCGATCACCAGGTAGGCGCTCCCTTGCCAGATCCGGACCCCCGCCCCCCGGTGCTGCTTCATGAGGGTCGGCCAGTCGAGCGCCGCCACCGCCGGGGGCGCGGGCGGCAGTGGGGCGAGGGGCGGCGTCGGCCGTTGGCCCCGGCCGACCTCGAGGGGCGGGGTCGCCGGGGTGCGCACGATGTGCCCCGCCGCCGCAGCCGGGTCGACCAGGGCCCGCGAACGCAGGATGCGCCCGCCGGAGACCGTCACGGTCGCCGCCTCGGGCGGCGGTGGCGATTCGGCGAGAACGAACGCGACGGCGGCGTCGAGGATCGTCGTGTTCTCGACCCGCATCCCGGCAGTCGCCCGCAAGCCGATCGCGGGCGAGCCCGAGGCGTCCAGCGTGACGTCGTGAAGGTGCACGTCCCGTCCGCCGACGACCTCGAACAGCGGCGGTCCCTGGGGCGCGTCGTCGCCGGAGGCCCAGGCTCGGGCGAGCGTCAGGCCGACGACCCGCACACCGGCGGCGCGCTCGAGCGACAACACGACGCCCTCGTCGGGTCGCAGCACGACCGCCCCCGTCCCGTCGATCACGACGTCCTGCGCGTCGGCCACCGTCAGGGTCTCCGCGGCGCCGTGAATCCCCGGGCAGATGCGCACGTGAGCGCCTGGAGGCAATGCCTCGAGCGCCCGGGGGAGCGAGTCGACGAGGCTCGGCGTCGGGGTGCCCGGGAGGAACCGAAGGGCCGAGACGCCCTCGCCGCACCCGGTCGTCGGGTGTGTCTCGGCGGCGGCGGGAACTCGTGCGACCGGGGGGGGCGCCGACACCGGGGCGTCGTTTGCGGCCGGTCCCGCCGCCGGTGACGGCGAGGGCTGCGCGCCGGGCGTGCCACCGCAGGCGAAGAGACCAACGCCCACGAGCGCCCCGCCCGCACGGAGTGCGCCGGTGAAGGACGGACGGGAAAAACCGGTCTTCGGGTACATCGAGGCTCCGGGGGACACGGGGGGACACGGGCGGAAACGGAGCGGCGGGGCCGGCGCCTCAGACCGCCTCGAGAATGCTCCACAGACGGTCGCGCAAGGCCTCGTCGAGGGCAAAGAGCCGGATTTCATGCACCGCCTGCGGGCGCAGCGCGGCGAACGTCCGAATGGACTCGACGATCAGCTTGCCCGCCAGATCCACCGGGACCCGGCCCACGCCGGCGCCGATGAGCGGCATCGCGACGCTGCGCATCTGCCGCGCCTCGGCCTCCAGAAGCAGGCGCAGCATGCATCGCTGCAGACACACGGCCCCTTCGGCCGCCGAGACCGCGTGCGCCATCGCCCGCGCCGCCAGGCGCCCCGCCTGCGTCCAGACCACCTCGCCCATGGCGACGGGACCGTAGGACATCGCTTCGACCTCGACGGCATCCCCCGCCGCTTCGCGCAGCGCGCACGCGACGCCCTGCCGCATGCGGAGCTCGTGGTTCGCCGAGCAGACGACGACGTCCGCCCCTTCACACGCAGCGAGGTCACCGACCACCAGCCGCACCGTCACGCCGCCGAAGCGGGTCGTGAAGGCGCCGCCCCGGTCCGGGAAGGGCAGGCGCTCGACGATCACCGAGAGCGCGCGGGCGACCGCATCGGCGTTGGGGTAGCGGTCCTCGGGGGCCTTGCGCAGCATCCGCTCCACGACCGAGAAGAAGTAGGCCCCTCGCGGATCCTGGCCGACCGGCGCCTGATAGGGCGTCTCCAGGTGGTGGCGCCGGGCTTCCTCGATGGTCGCGGCCGGAAAGGGCGTCCGACCCGTCGCGAGCAGGTGCGCCGTCGCTCCGAGCGCATAGATGTCCGCACGGCGACCGACCCGACGCCCGGCCCAGACCTCGGGTGCGATGAACGCGGGCGTGCCCGACAGGCGGTCGTCGGTGCGCTCGACGACCTCGCGCGCGATGCCGAAGTCGCCGACCGCGGCCTCTCCGCCCCCGCCGAGGAAGAGGTTGGCCGGTTTGACGTCCTGATGGACCACCCCCGCCTGATGGATCGCGTGCAGACCGCGTGCGATGTCGGCGACGAGCCGCACCACGGCCGGCAGGGGCACCGGCCGCCCCATCCGCGCGTGCCGCGTCACGAGCTCGCCCAGATCGATGCCGTCGACGTACCGCTGAATGACGAAGGGCAGCCCGCCCTCGAATCCGGCGTCGATGGCCGGGACGACGTGCGGCGAGGTCACGCGGGCAGCGAAGTGCGCCTCGCGAAAGACCTGCTCCTCCGCCCCGAGGGTGCCGTCCCCCCGTTGCGCGTGAATGATCTTCACGACGAGCGGCATCTGCAGGATGGGGTGGCTCGCCAGGTAGGTGACCCCCATGCCGCCCGCGCCCAGGCGGGAGTGCACGTGCAGTCCGCGGAACGTCGCTCCGGGTGACAGCTCGCGATCGGGCCGGGCCTTTGCGTCCGGAGCCGTCGTCTGCGCCCGGGTGGGGCCGGTGGCCCCGGGGAGCGCGGCGTCGGCCGTGGGCGCGATGGGATCGGTCGGAATCACGGCGCAGAGCGTACAGCGCCCGACGCCGCGACGCGAGGGGGTGGACGGTGGGGCCGACCCGGGGAAGCGGCCGCGTGCGCCTCCAGGGGCGCCTTGATCCCCTCGCCCTCGCCTGCGACACTCCGCGCCCCATGCAGACCCAGACGCAGCCCGAGACCCGCCCGGCCGACGCGCCGGGGACCGCCCCCACGCCCTACGAACGGCTCCGCCGCGCCTGCGAGCGCCGCATTCTCGTGCTCGACGGTGCCATGGGCACGATGATCCAGCGGCACGGTCTCGTCGAAGCCGACTACCGGGGCGACCGCTTCGCCGCCCACCCGAAGGACCTCAAGGGCAACGCCGACGTCCTCGTGCTGACGCGGCCCGACGTCATCGCGGGCATCCACCGCGAGTACCTCGCCGCGGGCGCGGACATCATCGAGACCAACACGTTCAGCGCCACGGCCGTCGCACAGCACGACTACGCCCTCGACGCACTCGCGTACGAACTCAACGTCGCCGCCGCGCGGCTCGCGAAGGCCGTCGCGGCCGAGTTCGACACGCCCGAGCGCCCCCGGTTCGTCGCCGGCTCCATCGGGCCGCTGAATCGCACGCTGTCGATCTCGCCCGACGTGAACGATCCCGCCGCCCGAAACCTGACCTTCGACGAGGCCCGGCTCGCCTACGTCGATCAGGTCCGCGGCCTGCTCGACGGCGGGGCGGACGCGCTGCTCGTCGAGACGATCTTCGACACCCTCAACGCCAAGGCCGCCCTCGTCGCCGTCTCCGAGGTCCTCGCCGAGCGCGGCCTCAGCGCGGCCCGCGACATCCCGGTGATGATCTCGGTGACGATCGTCGACAAGAGCGGCCGCACGCTCTCCGGGCAGACGATCGAGGCGTTCTGGATCAGCGTCGAGCACGCGCAGCCCTTCAGCGTCGGCCTGAACTGCGCCCTCGGCGCGCGGGAGATGCGCCCCCACCTCGCGGCGCTCGCCAAGGTCGCGCCGTGCCGGATCACCTGCTACCCCAACGCCGGCCTGCCCAACGCGTTCGGCGGGTTCGACGAGGACCCCTGCACCACCGGCGGCCTGCTCGAGGGGTTCGCGCGCGACGGCCTCGTCAACGTCGTCGGCGGCTGCTGCGGTACGTCGCCCGATCACATCGCCGAGATTGCGCGCCACGTCGCGGAGCTCGCCCCGCGTCCCCTCCCCGCCCCCGGCCACGGGTACGCCGAGCTCGGCCGATTCTCGGGGCTCGAACCGCTGGTCCTGCGCCACGATCCGGAGCCGGGCACGGGCGAGTCGGCGAGCGCCGGCTTCCTGATGATCGGCGAGCGCACCAACGTCACGGGCTCGGCCCGGTTCGCCCGCCTCATCAAAGAGGGCGACTACACCACGGCGGTGGAGGTCGCGCTCGACCAGGTGCGCGGCGGGGCCAACATCCTCGACGTCAACATGGACGAGGGCATGCTCGACTCGGTCGCCTGCATGACCCGGTTCCTGAATCACATCGCGACGGAGCCCGAGATCGCCCGCATCCCGGTGATGATCGACAGCTCGCGCTGGTCGGTCCTCGAGGCCGGCCTGTGTTGCCTGCAGGGCAAGGGCATCGTCAACTCGATCAGCCTCAAGGAGGGCGAGGCCGACTTCCTCGCCAAGGCCCGGCGCATCCAGCAGTTCGGCGCGGGCGTGGTGGTCATGGCCTTCGACGAGCAGGGACAGGCCGACACGGTCGAGCGCAAGGTCGAGATCTGTCGGCGCGCCTATGCCCTGCTGCGCGAGCGCCTCGACTTCCCCGCGCGCGACATCATCTTCGACCCCAACGTCCTGGCGATTGCGACGGGCATCGAGGCGCACGACGATTACGCCCGGGCCTTCATCGAAGCCACCCGTCTCATCAAGGCCGCCTGCCCCGGCGTCCGCATCAGCGGCGGCATCAGCAATCTGTCGTTCTCGTTCCGGGGCAACAACGTCGTGCGCGAAGCGATGCACGCGGCGTTCCTGTATCACGCCATCCGGGCCGGGCTGGACATGGGCATCGTCAACGCCGGGCAGCTCATGGTGTACGAGGACATCGAGCCCGAGCTCCTGCTGCGCATCGAGGACGTGCTCTTCAACCGCCGGCCGGACGCCACCGAACGACTCGTCGAGCACGCCGAGACGGTCAAGGGCACGCTCGCCCGCAAGGGGGCCGATCTCGCCTGGCGGGACGCCACCGTCGAAGCGCGGTTGTCTCACGCCCTCGTGCACGGCCTCGTGGACTTCATCGAGGCCGACGCCGAGGAGGCCCGGCAGAAGCTCGGCCGCCCGCTCGCCGTCATCGAAGGTCCGCTGATGGACGGCATGCGGACGGTGGGCGATCTGTTCGGTGCCGGCAAGATGTTCCTGCCGCAGGTGGTCAAGAGCGCCCGGGCCATGAAGCGGGC
Organism: Myxococcota bacterium; assembly: GCA_023150895.1. Taxonomy (GTDB): domain Bacteria; phylum Myxococcota_A; class Bradymonadia; order UBA7976; family UBA1532; genus CAINDO01. The sequence continues at coordinate 29,049 of JAKLJY010000081.1, forward strand.
CGTCGCCCACCTCGAGCCGCACATGGCGGCGGAGCGGGCCGCGGGGGCGGCCGAGGGCGCCCGGACGCAGGGCCGCGTGCTCATGGCGACGGTCAAGGGCGACGTCCACGACATCGGCAAGAACATCGTGGGGGTCGTCCTCGGGTGCAACAACTACGGGGTCGTCGATCTCGGCGTCATGTGTCATTGCGACCGCATCCTCGAGGCCGCGGCCAACGAGAACGTCGATCTCATCGGCCTCTCCGGTCTCATCACGCCGTCCCTCGACGAAATGGTCTTCGTCGCCGAGGAGATGCAGCGCCGCGGTCTGAAGACGCCCCTCCTGATCGGCGGGGCGACGACGAGTCGCCAACACACCGCCGTGAAGATCGCCCCGGTCTACGACGGCCCCGTCGTGCACGTCCTCGACGCGTCGCGTGCCGTCGGGGTGGTCTCGGCGCTGCTTTCCCCCGAGCAGCGGCCGGCGTTCGAAGCGAAGAACCGGACGGAGCAGGCCCGCCTGCGCGAGATTCACAAGCTTCGAAACGACCGCGCGCTCCTGCCGTACGCCCTCGCCTGTGAGAACCGGCCCCGGACCGACTTCTCGACGCCAGCCCCCATCCCGGCATTCACCGGCGTCCGGGTCCTCGAGGACATCCCCCTCGACGTGCTCGTCCCGCTGATCGACTGGACGTTCTTCTTCACCGCCTGGGAGCTGCGGGGGCGCTTCCCGCAGATTCTCTCGCACCCCGAGCAGGGGGCTGCCGCCCGGGACCTCTACGCGGCCGCACAGGCCGTCCTCGGCCGCATCGTCTCCGAAAAGCGACTCACCGCCCGGGCGATCTACGGCTTCTGGCCGGCCGCCGCGACCGAAGACGCCGCGGACATCGTGCTGTACCGCGACGCGGCCCGGGGGGACGCGGACGAGTGCGCGCGTTTCCCGATGCTGCGCCAGCAGGCCGTGAAGACGGACGACAAGCCCCACACTTCGCTGGCGGACTTCGTGGCCCCGCGCAGCGCCGGGGGAGACTACCTCGGGGCCTTTGCCGTGACCGCCGGGCTCGGCCTCGACGCCCTCGTCGCCGAGTACATGGCTGCGCACGACGACTACCACGCCCTCATCGCCAAGGCCCTCGCCGACCGCCTCGCCGAAGCTGCGGCGGAGTGGTTGCACGCCCGGGTGCGGGGCGAGTGGGGCCATGGCGAGGTAACGCCCCTGTCGACCGACGATCTCATCGCCGAGCGATACCGAGGCATCCGGCCGGCGTTCGGGTACCCGGCCTGCCCGGATCACACGCGCAAGGGGCCGCTCTTCGACCTCCTCGGCGCCCGCGAGCACGGCATCGAACTCACCGAGAGTTTCGCGATGACACCCGCGGCGAGTGTCAGCGGCCTGTACCTGCACCACCCCGAGGCGCGGTACTTCCTGCTCGGCAAGATTGGCGCCGATCAGCTCGACGACTACGCGCGGCGCGCCGGGCTCGACCCGACCGTCGCCCGGCGGGCCCTCGGACCGAACCTGTCGGACTGATCCGCGGACGATACTACCAAAACCTACATTGTCATTCGGAGCGTTTTTCCGACGACCATCCCACGGGAACCCCCCGTATGATGCTTCGATATGTTCCGAATACGCGCCCTCGATGGCCTGCGCGCGATCTCGATCGCGTTCGTCATCGTCGACCACATGCTCCGCAACCACCTCGTCTCCGGCGACGGCCCGTGGTGGCGATTCGATCTCGGGCGCGTGGGCGTGCGCATCTTCTTCGTGATCTCGGGTTTCCTGATCACCGGGCTGCTCCTGCGCGAACTCGAGACGACGGGGCGCATCCACCTGCGGCGCTTCTTCTTCCGGCGGTTCATGCGCATCGCGCCGCCGGCCCTGGTCTTCCTCGGCGTCATGGCGATCGTGGCGGCCGCCGGGTTCAGTCCGGCGACGCCGCGCGACTTCCTGCATGCGCTGACCTACACGTCCAACTACGTGCAGATGCCCTGGGACCTGGGGCATACGTGGTCGCTCTCGGTCGAAGAGCAGTTCTACCTCTTCTGGCCCCTGGTGCTGGCGGCCTTCGGGCTCGCCGGCGGGCGCATCGCCGTCGGGGTCTGGTTGCTGGCGGCGCCCCTGTTCCGCTACGTCGCGGGGAGCACGGGGGACTGGCCGTACTACTACCTCTTCGGTTTCGAGGCGAACGCCGACGCCCTGGCGGTGGGCTGCGGCGTGGCCATGCTGCGCGACGCGGCCTGGCAGTCCGTGCGCTGGCGCGCGTTCGTGACGGGGCGATTGCTCTGGCCGGCCGTCTTCACGCTGGCGCTGACCTGGCCGCTCACGGCGCTGTCGCCGATGCGCGAGGTCGTCGGCATCTCGCTCGTCAACTTCGCCGTGGCGCTCGTGGTGGAGCGTTGCCTCCGGGTCCCGGACGAGGCGTTGACGCGCTGGCTCGATGCGCCGGTGATGACCTTCGTCGGCGTCCTGAGCTACGCACTCTATCTGTGCCAACAGCCGCTCCTGGCGGATGCCCGCGGTCTGCCCCTCTCGGTGCGTTTCCTGGCCCTCGCGGTCTGCGCGATTGCGCTCCATCGCTTCGTCGAGCAGCCGGCGTTGCGCCTCCGCCAGCGGCTGGAGGCGCGGCTCTTCCGCCGTCGTCCGTGTGGCTCCGGTCCCTCCGGGTTGCAGCGCGAACCCGGCTGATCCATGCTGCGCGCAGCATGACGCACCCGCGCCCCTCGACCGCCGCCGCCCTCGCCGTCTCGGTGTGGTCGGTCGTCGGTCCGGGGTGCGGACGCCCGCCCCCGGCGCCCGAGCCGGCGCCGCCCCCGCCGCCCGCCGTGGGCGCACAGAAAGGGCCTCTCGCCGTGACCATCACCGAGACCACCATCACCGAAGTCGCCGGCCTGCGCGTCGGCGTCGGCAATGTCTGGGAGGCCGACTTCACCGGTCCCGACGGGCAGACGACCCGAGGCCCGACGGCCATGGTCTCGTTCGCGGACGAGGCCGGGCAGGACCTCCACCGCGAGCGCGTCCACGCCGGCTCCGAACTCTTCGTTGCGGGGCGCCGCTACCGCATCGAGGCGGTCAGCGCCCCGGCGAACGGGCGCGGCAGCGTCACGCTCACGGCCACCGAGGCCCCCACCGGAGGCGCGCACTGATGCCCACCGAATCCAAGTCGCAGAAGCAGGCCGCCCAGACGCAACCCCAGGGTGTCAAGGCCAACATCGCCACGCCGGTCGCCCCGGTGCAGGTCAAGCTGACGAACTCCTGGCTGAAATACGTCAAGGATCTTCCCGGGGCCGACAAGGCCGGGGCGAAGTCGACCCGCGGGCCCTCCGTGGGCGATGACACCGCCGCCCGGACGCGCGGCCCGAGCGTGGGCGACGACACCACCCTGCCCGCGCAGCGCAGCGAGCCGAAGAGCAATACCGTCCACGATGGCAAGACCCACGAGACGAAGTACGGCGACTTCGGCAAGGAGGTCTTCAAGGACGGCGCCGCGATGGAGGACGTCCAGCAGGGGTACCTGGCCGACTGTTTTCTCGTTGCGGCCATGGGCGCCGTCGCCCAACAGCGCCCCGAGCTGATCGAAAAGATGATCAAGGACAACGGCGACGGCACGGTGACGGTCACGCTCTACCGGGACGGCGACGGCCTCGCCGCGCCCGGCCACGGCAAACCCGTGGACGTCCGCGTCTCGATGAAGCTGCCGACGGCCAACGGCAGCTCGCCGACGTATGCCAAGGCGAGCAGCCGCGAGCTCTGGCCGTCGCTCATCGAAAAGGCCTACGTCGCCGAGTTCGCCGGCGGCGACTATCAGGGCGTCAACAGCGGCGGCAGCCCGGGGGATGTGTTGACCCGGATGCTCGGCACCGAGTCCACCGGCTTCAGCACGGGCTCCCTGAACGCCAAGGAGTGTGTCTCGCGGCTCGAGGGTCTGTTGAAGCAGGGCAAGCCCACCGTCGCGGCCAGCCTCGACAAGAACCAGATGAAGTCCGACGAGGCCCTCGCCAAGCTCGCCGACGAGAAGGGCGTCTATGCCTGGCACGCCTACGTCGTGAAAAAGGCCGACGCCAAGGGCAATACAGTCGACCTCTTCAACCCCTGGGGCAGCTCGCACCCGAAAACGCTCACGGCCGAAGAGTTCCAGAAGCTCTACAGCTACGTCTACGTCGGCCATCCCAAACCGCCGGCCCAGACGCCGACCTGACCGACACGCCGGGCATCACAGCCCGAGCGTCGCCTGCACCGCGTCGAGGCCGGCGGCCGCCCGAACGGGCGCGTAGGACCGGCGGTGCAGCGGGCACGGGCCGAGGCGCGCGAGCGCTTCGAGGTGCTCGGGCGTGCCATACCCCTTGTGTCGGGCGAACCCGTACCCCGGGTACTGTGCGTCCGCCGCCTCCATGAACGCATCCCGGGTCGTCTTCGCCAGAATGGACGCAGCGCCGATGGAGAGCGAGAGCGCGTCCCCACGCGTGATGGACGTTTGCGGCAGCGCGAGATCGGGCAAGCGCCGGTAGTCGATCACGAGCGCCTCGGCGGCCGGGGCGAGTGCGTCCACGGCCCGCCGCATGGCGATGAGGCAGGCCTGCCGGATGTTGTGGCGGTCGATCTCCGCCGGGGAGCACGCTGCGACCGCGCAGGCGACGGCCCGGGCGCGGATCAGCGGGGCGAGCGCCGTGCGGACCGCCTCGGTCAGCTTTTTCGAATCGTCGATGCCGAGCCCGGCCACGGCGGCGTCTTCGGGCGCGAAGATGACGGCGGCGGCCATGACCGGTCCCGCCAGGGGCCCCGCGCCGGCCTCGTCGACCCCGGCGACGCGGACGAGCCCCGCCCGCCAATGGACTCGCTCGAACTCGAAATCCGGGCGCGCGGTCGCCACGACACTCAGGGGATCACGATGGTCAACGGCGAGCTGTCGCGCACGGGCGCCGTCCAGGCCGTCGAGGTCAGCGTCGACACGAACCGGGCGCGGGTCTTCGACCACGACGCCAGCGTCCGGGCGACGGGCGCGCCGACCCGCACCTTGGTCAGCGTAACGGTCGTCCCGGGGAGCCACGCCGCGACCGGTGGCGAGACGCCCGTGGTATTGAGATCGAGCGTCGCCGTGCGGCCCGAGGCGTCCGTGAACTCCATCGTGGCCTCGGAAAAGCGCGTGCCGACCGGCAGCGAGCGGCTGAGTTGCAGGCTCGCGCTCAGCGTGTCTCCCTGGACGATGAGCCGACACTCGGTGCACCCGAGGATGTCCGGCTGCGGGCCGAGCCGCCCGACGGAGTAGCGGTCGTAGGCCCGCCGGACCACGCCGTCCGTGCCCGGGCCATCGTGGTGGGGGCAAGAGAGGTCACGGATGCAGGCCTCTGCCGATGCACCGACGCCGATCAGATCGTCGCCCCGGATGCAGGCCGGCATGCCGAGCAAGCGGTCGACGTCCACCTCGGGCTGCTCGAGCGGCGCCTCCGGACACTGAGCCAGACCGATGCACCCCTCGGCGGCGGCGAGACAGTCCGGCCGGCCGATGGCCGGGGCACCGGCCGGAGCGGGGCCGAGCGCGCAGCGCAGGTAGTCGTCGCACTCGATGAGGCGCGCGGTGCGACAGAGCTGAACGGACCGGACCTCGAGCCCGCCCTCGGTCGCCCGCGGCGAGCCGTCGAGGGGCTGCGGCATCGGGCGGCCGGCGTCGTACAGGATGGACGCCAATGCGTCCTGGGCAGGCCACGCGCCGTGGCGCTGATACACCGCCCGCGCCACCAGCGCCGCGGCGCCCGTCGTCAGGGCCGCTGCGGCGGACGTTCCCGAGACCGCCGAGGGCACCGGCACGGCGGCCGGGGGACCATCGGCCGCGGCGAGCGGTGGCCGGGGTCCGCACCAGCGCGCGTTGGCGGGCTCGGCGGGCTGCTCGAGGCCGGGGGCGGTGGCATAGACCGACTGCCCGGGCGCCACGAGGGGCGGCTCCGCGGCGTTCGAGAGCGCCGCCGGATAGCCCCGCGCGTCGATGCCGCCGATGGCCGTCGTCAGGCGCATCGGTGTACCGACCCCCTCGCGATCACACGTCGGCAGCCGGGCGAGATCGCCGGGTCCGAACAGCCGCGCCTCGAAGCCGGCCGGTCGGCACGCGGGCGTCCGATCGAAGGGGGCCTCACCGCCGAGCGCGCTCTCGCCCGCCGCGTCGATGACCTCGGACGCGTCCGCACGGTTCCCCGCGGCGGCGAACGCCACGACGGGGCCCGCGGCCGGATCCCGCTCGCTCTGGAGCCGAGCGGCGTACAGGACGTGCCGCACCTCCTCGCCGATGGGGGCCTCGATGGCCGCGCAGCCCCGCCCGTCGGGCAGCGCTCGCCCGGGCAGATAGCGGGGGACGGTGAGCTCGGGCGGCCAGCCGAAGCTGAGGTTGACCAGGGTGAGGCCGCCGTCGCCGATCCTCAGGCTGTGGTTCAGCGCCTCCTGGAGTGCGCGGGCGAGGGTCCCCGTGGAAGACAGCGAGCGGTCGTCCATGACCCGCACGTCGAGCAGATCGGCCAGACCGGCCGGTGCGATCTGCCGCAGCAAGAGCGCCATCTGCGTGCCGTGCGGCGTCAGCGGCCGACCGGGTGCGGCATCGGAGAAGGGCGTCACACTCAAGGGGCCTGCGGCGTCCGCGTCCACGCCCGAGTCCACCAGCAGGATGCGCACCGGCGGCGCGTCGTCCACCGGACCGAGCGCGGCGGGATCGAGCAGATTGAGGTGCCAGGCGCGTTCGGCTTCGGTCGCGGCCGCCTCGGTGGGCGAAGGCCCCTGGAGGGCCATGCCGCGGAAGCTGCACTCCCGACCGACGTAGAGCATGTGTTGCGCGCCGGTGTAGGTGCGACCGGTCCGGGCGAGATAGTCCGCGTCCGTCTCGTCGCGCAGGGTGGCGATGACCTCGCAAAGTGCCGTGGGATCGACGTCCAGCGTGGCGCCGGCCGCAGCCGGCCGCGCGAAGAGGTCCGCCTGCCGGCGGTTGGCCCAGGTCGTCAACGAAGCGGCGAGGCGGTCGGCGAACCCGTCGTCGGGCAGCAGCGCGGCGGGCGTCTCCGTCAGCGGGAACTGAACGACGAAGGCATCTTCGCTGCAGTACCGGGCCAGCGGATGCTGATCGGCCTCCCAGGCCTCGAAATCCGCCTGACTGAGCGACCGCCCGATGTCATCGGGGGGCACGCCCGGCGCGGCTTCGAACCAGATCCGGAAGTACCGCCGCTGGGCGTCGAAGGCGTCCGCCTCCAGCACGGGGGAGACCCGGGCGATGATCCGTGAGGGGGGCGGCTCGGGCGGGACCCCGAGGTCGGCCTCGGGCCCGGAAAACTCGCCCCCCATCCCGTCGTCGGGCGGAACGGTGTTACACGACTCGAGCTCACAGCCGCCGAGGAATGCCAGGGCCGAGAAGACATGATGCCACCGGGGCCGAAGCCCGAACGGGTGCGCGAACGACATGGGCAACACTCCCCCTCTGTGGAAGCGAATGGCGCGCAGGGTCGCGAAACGTTCGAAGATTTTCAAGTCGTCGATGCCGACGCGCCGCTCACCGTGCGGCCCGCAGCGGAGTCCTTACGGCCGACCGTGCAGCCGGTAGGCGTCCGTGAACGTCTCACCCGCCGCCCGCGCCGACGCCATCGTGAGACGGAACGCGACGCCCGGCGTCGTCGCGCCGCCCGCGGCGTAGAACCGGCGGGTGAAGGCCAGCGCCTCGGCGTCGGTCACGACCCGGTCGGCGGCGATGACGGACCGCGTTCCCGCCGCCAGAAACGCCGCCGGCAGCCCGATGCGTTCCCCGTTCTCCAGCGTCGAGTCTCCACCGGTCTCACACCCGTCGAGGACGACGAGGGGCACGCCCGGTCGCTCGATGAGCAGATCGGCGACGGTCAGTCGCGCGCCCTGCGCGAGGCGAAGATGGGCGGCAAACGGGTCATCGTCGATGAGAACGCCATGCCCCGCGAAGTGCCAGACGGGCGCCCCGCGCAGCGCGGCGAGGACGCTCGCCCGCTCGGCATCGGCCCCGAGCAACAGGCGCGCACCGGACAGTTGCGCGGCGACGAGCCGGCCCTCCTCGCGGGCGGCGGGCAGGTCCCCGGCCGGATCCGCGACGACGAGCGCGGGTCCGATGGCCGCGCCGGCGACCGGCGGCGTCCCTGCGTCCGGCGCCGACGCGAGGACGGCGGCCGCGGGCAAGTGACTCAGGGTCGTCGGCGCCTCGAGCGCGTCCGGCGCGAGGCGACGCAGCGCCGGGTGACCGGCGTCGACCACGTAGACGTGTGATCGCCCGGCGAGCGCCGAGCGGACGGCCTCCGGGAGCGTCCGGGCGTCCGCTGCCAACGGCAGGACCTCGACGCCGCCGGACGCCGCGCGAAAGAGGCGCCACGGTTGCTCGGGCGTCTCCCCCGGGAAGCCGAACAGCAACACCTCGTCCGGGGACAGCGCCGCATTTGGCGGACCGGCCGCCGCCGGCCCGGCGAGCCCCGTCGCCTCGAGGTACGCGTGCGCATCGTCGAACGCGCGCTGTTGTGTCCGATGCGCCGCGGCGACCTCGGCCGGCGAACGGCGTCCGCCGCGGGCCTCGCCGACGACCGCCTCGTACGCCGACCGGGCGGCCTGCCAGGCGCCGACGCGGGCCGCCCAGGCCTCGCGGGCCTCGCCGGTGAGCGCCGAGAGTCGCAGGCGCGTCTCGA
>JAKLJY010000082.1 GCA_023150895.1 Myxococcota bacterium
TGAGTTCAACGAGCCCTTTGTGGGACGGGCAATCGTCGAGTCGGTGGTCGAGAACGGACTCGACCGTCCGGTATTTCCGGGTCCGCGTCCGTTCATCGTCGACTACCGTCTGCAGTTCGATGATGGCTTTCCGGTCCGATGCGCCGCGCTGGGAACCCGATTGCCGTGGGCGCAGGGCGACGAGGTCTGGCTCGAGACAGATCAACTCGGACAGTTCATCAACCTCCAGACGGCCAGAATCAGCGGGTCTTTTCGCCATGGCGCCCCGGACGCGCCGTTCGATGTCCTCATCGCGACGAATCGTGCAGACACGTCCTTGACGGACACCCGAATCGACCTTGCGAAGTTCGGGCTGACACTGACCCTAGAGGCGGTTTGCCCCCCGGTTCCGTGGCCGGAATTCGGCGTGGAGGACGAGTTTCACCCGGAACGCACCGTGTTCGGCCGTGAATTGGCCCTTTTTTTCGCCAACGGCGCGGGCGACACCCTCACGCTTCGTCGCGGCGAGCAAGGCGAAATCGGCCTGCCCGACGGCCGCCGTGCACGCATCGTTCTGACCATGGCACGCGAGTACCAACCGGACCCGAACAACCCCTACGTCGGTCTGTATCACGAGTTCCTCCTCACCATCGCCCCGTGACGACGCGTGAGCGCGCGCGTCCGGCCGTCGTTCGCCACGAACCTCCGGTCACGCCCCGCCGGCCCGCCCCCCGTCCCCCCCACCAATTCGTAAATAGATCCGCGCGCCTCGCCCGGCGTATAGTGGCGAGACGATGTCGAACCACCCCGAATCCACTCTCGAGCCACTGTTACCGGACGCCACGACCGTCCCGGGTGACCCCATGCTCGGCCGGGTGCTCGGGGGCAAGTTCGTCGTGCAGCGCATGCTGGGCGCGGGCGGCATGGGCGCCGTGTACGTCGGCGTCCAGCACCCCGTCGGGCGCGAGGTGGCCGTCAAGGTCATCCCGCCGGCCCCGGGGGGGCGTACGGGCGCGGCGGCGGACCTCGAGATGCGCTTTCTGCGCGAGGCGCGGGCGCTCGCGACGCTCGACCACGCGGGCATCGTCACGCTACACGACAGTGGCGTCGAGCCGGACGGCACGCTGTACCTGGTCATGGAGTTTCTGCGCGGCGAGACACTGAAGGAGCGCATCGTGCGGCGCGGGGCCATGCCCGTGCCCGTCGCCCTCGCCACCATGCTGCAGATCCTGTCGGCGGTCGCCCACGCCCACGCCCGGGGCCTGATTCATCGCGACCTCAAGCCCGAGAACATGATCCTGGCCCACGGCGGGCGCGGCGGCGCGGAACGCGTGAAGGTCCTCGACTTCGGCATCGCGAAGATCCAGGCCGAGTCCGGCAACGCCGATCTCGGGCAGACGCGCGCCGGCATCGTGCTCGGCACGCCCCGCTACATGGCGCCCGAACAGATCCACTCGGCCCCCGTCACCGCGGCGACGGATGTGTATTCGCTGGGTGTGTTGCTGTTCGAGATGCTCGCCGGGCACCCGCCCTTCGATGCGCCGTCGACGTTCGCGCTGCTGTCGATGCACGCACGCGAGCCCGTGCCGCCCCTGCCGGCGCACGTGCCCGAGCCCGTCTGGCACGTCGTGGCCCGGGCCATGGCGAAGGAGCCCGTGCACCGCTTCGCCGATGCCGCCGAGATGGCCCGCCACCTCGAGCCCCTGGCGGCAGCCATGCCGGCGCCGCCGGTGCCGACCGCCGCCGAACCCGAAGAGGACGACGGCATCAAACCCACCGTCGAGATGAGCACGACCTCGATGCTCGCCGGTGAGGCGCTGCGCGCTTCGCCCCGTGGCGGGTCGGCGGCCGGCTCGGACGCGACGAGCCGCAGCGGTCGGATCCGGCGCGTGCTGCTCGGCGCGGCCGGCGTGGCTGCCCTGGCCGCGGGGGCGCTCTGGGGTCTGTTGCGCGACGTCGAACCGCCGGCGCCGCCGGTGGACACCACGCCCGCGGTCATGCAGGTGGCGATCGCCGCCGCGCCCGAGTCCAAGGCCGCGCCTGCCCCGGTGACCCAGGCGCCGGCCCCGGAGGCCCTGCAGGGCATCATCGACGCCCTCGACGCGAAACGGCTCGAGATGGCCGCCGCCCGGGCCGAGGTGCTCCTGACGAGCGGCTCGGACGCCCCGGCCTTCCGTGCCCGCGTCCGCACCGAGCCCCGCTTCGACGCGCTGCGCAGGCACCCGCGCGTCGCCCGGATCCTGGCCGAAAACACCCCGTAGCCCCTGGCGCCTGCAGTGGCCGGCCAGAACTGGCACGGTACGTGCTTCGCGCGGCCCGAAGTCCTCGTCACCGGAGCCGCCATGCCTCGCCCCGTCGTCCCGTTCGCTCGTCGGCTCGCTGCCCGCGGGCTCACCGCCCTGGCGCTCGCCCTGCTCGTACCCGCCTGCGGAGGCGATGAGACCGAGCCGGCGCCGGCCCCCGCCGAGACGGCCCCCGGGGCCTGTGGCATCGAGGCCTGCGCGGTCGACGAGGCGGCCTTCGACGATGACGGGCCGTACACGCCCGAACGCAGCCCCGGCAAGGCCGACGCCGCCGCCATCGAGAGCGCGGTGACGGGCGCCGTCGCCGACGGCGTGCTCTCGGCCGACGACGTCGAGGCGCTGTTCGCCGCCGCCGGCAATCGGGTCAACGAGGACGAGCTCGACGCCATCCGCGCGGCGCTCGGCCCGGCCGCAGACGCGTACACCGTCGACGAGGCGGCGCCGGCCGCAGCGCGCGCCCGGGCCCTCGTGCTCGACCTCTTCGACGACGAGGCCGAAACGGTCGCCGCCGGCCGGACGTTCGCCGAGGGGGACCTGCCCGCGGCCGTGCGCGAGGTGCTCGAAACGGCCCGCCTCAACGGCGCCATCGCCTACGACGTCAACGAGACCGACGACGACGGCGAGGGGGTCTGGAGCCCCTACCCCGCCACGACGCCGCCCGTCGGCAACATGACTTTCGAGTACACGCAGCTCACGCCCGAGGCGCTCGCGGCGGACCTCGCCGATACCACGGTCGAGTACAACCGCATCATCGGCACCGAGACGGCCACCACCGCGTCGGGACAGACCTACACGCGGGTCGTCTACGAGCCGGGGGTCGGCGGCACGGGCAACGTGCTCGCGCAGTACGATGAGGCCTGGCATCCGGACATCTACGCCCGCGGCACCGAGGGGCAGAAGTGGGCCAACAACTTCGCCATCCTGTCCGACGGCACGATTCACGCGCTGCCGGCTTCGCGGCGCTCCGAGCTGCAGGACCTCATTCTGACCAACCCCCACCTCAGCCGGGGGCGGCACCTGCTCTTCAACGGTCACCTCGACGTCCTGCGCGGCAAGGTCGTGGGCGTGGAGATGTCCGGACGCCTGTCGAAGCGCGCCGCCGAGGGGAAGGCCCGCTTCATCGACCCCCTCGCCCTCCTGCGCGCGTGGGGCTTCGAGATCGCCGACGGCGTGACGCTGCGCTACGGCAATACGGCCCCGCGGCTCGACGAGGCCGGTCACGTGCTGCGCGAGGTCGCGACGCCGTAAGGCCCTTGTCGCCGGCGCCGCTTTGGCCTAGACACGGGGCATGCGCAGCGCAGTCATCGGTGGTGGAAGCTGGGGCACGGCCCTGGCCACGGTCCTGGCCAACAAGGGCGACGTCTGCGTCTGGGCCCGCGAGCCGGACGTGGTCGAGAGCATCAACCGCGAGCACCGCAACGTCCGCTACCAGAAGGACGCCGTGCTGCCCGAGAACATCCGGGCGACGACGGATCTGGCCGAAGCCGTGCAAGGCGCCGCACTCGTGACGCTCGTCGTGCCGAGCCACGTCATGCGGCCGATGTGCGAGCGCATCGGCCCCCTGCTCTCGCCCGGCGTGCCCATCGTCAGCGCGAGCAAGGGCATCGAGAACGAGACGCTGTGTACGATGGAGGAGGTCCTGAACGGGGCGCTTCCGCGGGCGCTGCGCAGCGACGTCGCGTTTCTGTCCGGCCCGAGCTTCGCTGCCGAGACCATCGCCCGCATGGTCACCGCCGTGACCATCGCCGCGCGCTACCACGACACCGCCGAGGCCGTGCAGCAGGCGTTCAGCACGCCGTACTTCCGGTGTTACACCACGGAAGACGTCACCGGCGTCGAGCTCGGCGGCGCGTTGAAGAACGTCATCGCCATCGCGGCCGGCGCCGCCGACGGCCTCGGCCTCGGGCACAACACCCGCGCCGCGCTGCTCACCCGCGGCGTCGCCGAGATCACCCGCCTGGCGGTCAAGCTGGGGGCCAATCCGCTGACGCTGAGCGGTCTCGCCGGCATGGGCGACCTCGTGCTCACCTGCACCGGCAATCTGTCGCGCAATCGACACGTCGGCTGCGAGATCGGCAAGGGCCGGCGCGCGAGCGAGATCATCGCCGAGATGAGCGAGGTGGCCGAGGGCGTCCGCACGGCCCGCAGCGCCTACGACCTGTCGCTGCGCGAGGGCGTCGAGATGCCCATCACCGCCGAGGTCTTCCGCATGGTGCACGAAGACAAACCGGCGAAACAGGCCATCCGGGATCTCATGTCCCGCGACCTCAAGCGCGAGCGGGAGAGCGGGTGATCCCTTGACCGGCGCCGACCTGCGTCGCGGCCTCTGTCTCGCGGCCCTGCTGCTGTCGAGCGTTCCGCGCCTCGCCTTCGCCGTCGGGCGCCCGGATTTTCGCCCTCGCGCCGCGACGATGTATGCCGGCGACCCGAGTGCCGGGCTGAAGCTGCGTGTCGAAGACATCTTCGGTCTGTACCTCGTCGATCCGCCGCGCCGGCACGCCTCGGAGCGCGTCGAGCTCGAGGGCGAGCGCGTCGTACTGCACTACTGGCAGCCCGCCTCGGGCTTCTCCGACGCCGAACTCACCACCCGCGCGACGCAGTGGTTTCTCCTCGGACGCACACAGTTCTCGCCCGGGGTGCGGGCGCTGTTCAGCGAGATGCCCGCCACGCAGGAGGTCGTGATGGTCTTCCACGAGGTGGTGCGCAAGGACCAGCGCGGCCGCCGCCTGGCCGAAGAGAGTGTCACGCCCTACATGCGGGTCCGGCTGACGCGGAAGCGCTTCGAGCGCCTCAAGCTCGAGCCCGTGCACGCCTGCGTCGACCGCGGCGACTGTCAGGCCGTCTTCCGCGCCGCGTTCGACGAGGCGCGCTTCGACCGAAAAGGAATCAAGCTGCGCTGATGAGTCAACCGGTCTGGACGATCCGCGCCGTGCTCCAGTGGACGCAGGGCTTCTTCAAAGACAAGGGCCTCGACACGCCCCGCCTCGATGCCGAGTTGCTGATCGGCGACGCGCTGAAACTGACCCGCGTGCGCCTCTACATGGACCTCGACCGCCCCCTCGACGAGCGCGAGCTCGCCGACATCCGCGAGCGCGTGCGTCGCCGCGGCCGGCACGAGCCCGTCGCCTACATCACCGGCAAGCGCGGGTTCTGGAAGCTCGACCTCGCCGTCGATGCCCGCGTCCTCATCCCGCGGCCCGACACCGAGCGCCTCGTCGAGCTCGCCCTCGAGGCGTTGACCGGGCGCGAGGCGCCCCGGGTGGTGGACGTCGGCACGGGCAGCGGCGCCATCGCGTTGTCCATCGCGAGTGAGCGCCCGGACGCCACGGTGCTCGCCATCGACCTCTCGCCGGACGCGCTCGCCGCCGCCGAAGCGAATGCGACCGCCGCCGGCCTGACGAACGTGACCTTCGCGCGCGGTGACGTCCTCGCGCCGGCCGCGGCGTTCCGGCCGGACGTCGTGCTCTCCAACCCGCCGTACATCACCTCGGCCGAGTGCGAGGCGCTGATGCCGGACGTGCGGCTTTTCGAGCCCCGCCTCGCCCTCGACGGGGGGCTCGACGGGCTGCGGGTCGTGCGGGCGCTCGTCACGCAGGCGGCGGCGCTGTTGCCGGCGGGCGGCGCGCTGTTGTTCGAGATCGGGCACGATCAGGGGCCGGCCGCAGCGGCGCTCGTCGAGGCGTCGGCGGCGTTCACCGGGGTCACCGTGCACAAAGACTACGGCGGCAAGGACCGCGTCGTGGCGGGCGTGCACGTCTGAGGGCACGCCGCCCGGCGGCCCCCGGCTTGCATTCTGCGACAATGTCGCACATGATGCGACCCATGCTGAAGAACGCCTCCATCCTGGTCACCGGCGGCACGGGCTCCTTCGGGAACACCTTCGTGCCGGCCACGCTCGCCCGGTACGAGCCGCGTCGCCTCGTCGTGTTCAGCCGCGACGAGATGAAGCAGTGGGAGATGGCCAAGAAGTTCCAGGGCGACCCGCGGGTGCGCTTCTTCGTCGGCGACGTCCGCGACAAGGAGCGCCTGCACCGCGCGCTCGACGGCATCGAGTACGTGGTGCACGCCGCCGCGCTGAAGATCGTGCCGACGGCCGAGTACAACCCCTTCGAGTGCATCAAGACAAACGTCATGGGGGCGATGAACCTCATCGACGCGTGCATCGACTCGGGCGTCAGACGCTGTGTCGCGCTCAGCACGGACAAGGCGAGCTCGCCGATCAATCTCTACGGCGCGACCAAGCTCGCCTCCGACAAGGTCTTCATCGCCGGCAACTCATATTCCGGCGCCACCGGCACGCGGTTCTCGGTCGTCCGCTACGGCAATGTCATGGGCTCGCGCGGCTCGGTCATCCCGTTCTTCCTGTCCCGGGCGGGCGAGGGCCTCCCGATGCCGGTAACGGATCCGCGCATGACACGCTTCATGATCACCCTCGAACAGGGGGTCGAGCTGGTCTGGCATGCCTTCGAGGACATGGTCGGCGGTGAGATCTACGTCAAGAAGATCCCGTCGATGCGCATCACCGAGATCGCACAGGCCTGTGCACCGGGCGCGCCGCAGGAGACCATCGGCATCCGTCCCGGCGAGAAGCTGCACGAACAGATGATCGGCGTCGAGGACGCAGGGTACACCTACGAGTATCCCGGTCACTTCAAGATTCTGCCGTCCATTCACGGATGGGACAAAGACCCCGCCCGTATCGGTGCGGGTCGGCCCGTCGGCGAGGGGTTCTGTTACAACTCCGAGACCAACCCGGAGTGGATGGACGTCGATACGCTGCGCGCGTGGATCGCCGCCCACCGGGCCAAGATCGGGACGTTCTGATGAGCGGCGCGGCCGGGACGCCGGCGTTTCTGCCCTACGGACGGCAGTCCATCGATGCCGACGACGTCGCCGCCGTGCAGGCCGTGCTGCAGAGCCCGTTTCTCACCCAAGGACCCGAGGTCGCGCGCTTCGAGGCCGCGCTGGCCGAGCGCACGGGCGCCCGCTACTGCGTCGCGTTCGCCAACGCCACCGCCGCGCTGCATTGTGCCGTCGCAGCGCTCGACCTGCCTCCGGGTGCGGAGGGCGTGACGAGCGCCAACACCTTCGTCGCTTCGGCCAACTGCCTCGCGTACAACGGCCTCGTGCCGCGGTTCGCAGACATCGACGCGCAGACCGCAAACGTCACGGCGGCGACGCTCTCGGCGTGCGTCACGGCGGCGACGCGCGTGCTCATCCCCGTGCATTTCGCCGGGCAACCCTGCGACATGCCCGCCATCGGCGCCCTCGCCCGGGAGCGGGGCCTGCGAGTCATCGAGGACGCCGCGCACGCCATCGGCTCGGTGGACGCGCACGGCATCCCGGTCGGGGCCTGCGCACACAGTGACATGACCGTCTTCTCGTTCCACCCGGTCAAGACCATCACCACGGGCGAGGGTGGCGCGGTCACCACCAACGACGCGGCACTGCACGAAGCACTGACTCTGTTGCGCAGCCATGGCATCACGAAAGACCCCGCTCGGCTGCGGACGAATCCGGGGCCCTGGCACTACGAGCAGGAGCGCCTCGGGTTCAACTACCGCATCACCGATCTGCAGTGCGCGCTCGGCGTGTCGCAGCTTCGCAAGCTCGATGCGTTCAAGTCGCGGCGCCGAGCCATCGTCTCGGCCTACGATGCGGCCTTTGCCGGGCTCCCCTGGCTCCGACCGCTCGTGGAGCGCCCCGGCACCGACAGTTGTTTCCACCTGTACGTCGTGCGGCTCGATTTCGCCGCGCTCGGGTGTGATCGCGCGGCCGTCATGGCCCGCCTCGCCGCCGCGGGCATCGGCTCGCAGGTGCACTATATTCCGGTCTACACCCAACCCTGGTATCGCGAGACGTACGGCACGCACGACGGCCTGTGCCCCGAGGCCGAACACTACTTCGCGGAATGTCTCAGCCTGCCCCTCTACCCCGCCCTGACGGACGCCGACGTCGCGCGGGTCGTCGCCGCCGTGCGCGCGCTCGGCTCGGGGGCCTGAGGCCGTGGCGACGCTGGCGCTCATCCCGGCTCGGGGCGGCAGCAAACGCCTGCCGCGCAAGAACATGCGGCCCTTCCGCGGGCGGCCGATGCTCTCGTACTCCATCGACGCGGCCCGCGCTGCCGGCGTTTTCGACGAGATCATGGTCTCGACGGACGACACCGAGATCGCCGAGATCGCACGATTGCACGGCGCAACCGTCCCGTTCTTCCGCTCCGCCCGCACCGCGGATGATCACGCGATTCTGCTCGACGTGATCGCCGAGGTCGTCGACGCGTATGCGTCCGCAGGGCGTGTGTTCGACGAGGTGTGTTGCATCCTGGCGACGGCGCCGTTCCTGCGCCCCGCGGACCTCACCGCCGGCCTCGAGCGCCTTCGGGCGGAAGATCTCGACAGTGTCTTTCCCGTGGTGCGCTTCGACTTCCCCATCTGGCGGGCGGTCGCCGTGGAGGCCGGCCGCGCCCGCATGTTCTGGCCGGAGAACATGGCGAAGCGGTCGCAGGACCTGCCCGTGGCGCACCACGACGCGGGTCAGTTCTACTGGCTGCACCCGTCGGTCTGTCGCGCGAAGGGGGGTCTGTTCACGGACCGTTCCGGTGTCATCGAGTTGCCCGCCGAGCGCGTACAGGACATCGACACCGAGGACGACTGGCGGCTCGCCGAACTCAAACACCGACTGCTGGAGGAGAGGGCCGGATGACGGCGATGGACCCGCGCCGGGCGCTGATTCTCTGTGAGGGTGATGCCACCCGCGGCCTGGGGCATCTGTACCGCTGCCTGGCCTTTCACGAGGGGCTCGTCGCCCGGGGCCTCGCCCCGCGGTGGTTCATCGACGGCGATGGACTCGCCGCCCGGTTTGCCGCCGAGCACGCCCTCGACGCCACCCTCGGGCCCTGGCAGACCCCGGCACTGAATGGCCTGCCGCCCCGCGCCGACGTGGCCATCTGTGACTCGTACGCGGCCGACGACGCCACCTGCGCCGCGCTCGCCGCGCGGGTGGGTCACGTCCTCTTCATCGACGACGAGGCCCGGCTCGACTACCCGCGGGGCACGGTCCTCAACCCGAGCCCGCAGGCCCGACAGCGTTCGCCGCGGCCCGATCCCCCCGCGGCCCTGCTCGGTGGCGGCCCCGGGCGGGCGCTCCTCTCCGGGTTCGCGTACCAACCCCTGCGCGCCGCCTTCCGGCCGGATGCCGCCCGAACGTTCCCCGACACGCCGCGCACGGTGCTGATCATGCTCGGCGGCACCGATCCGCGGGGCCTGACGCCCCTCGCCGCCGCCGCCGCGCGGACGGTCTACCCCGACGCCGCGCTGACGGTCGTCGTCGCCCACCCGGCGTTGCGGGCCACGTATCGGCAGCGGCTGCTCGAGCTGCAGGCTCACGTCGAGGGCGCACAGACCGCCGAAGATCTGCGCGCGCTGATGTGTTCGGCGGATCTCGCCGTCACCGCCGGCGGACAGACCATCTTCGAGATGGCGCGCCTCGGGCTGCCGACCATCGCGATCGAGGTCGCGACGAATCAGCACGCGCAACTGACGGCGATGTCGACCGAGGGGGCGCTCGTCGTAGCCGGGGAACACACCGACCCCGCGCTGACGGCCCGGCTCCTCGACGCGCTCCACGACCTCGCGGCGCCGGACGTCCGCGCCGCCCTGTCCGCCCGGGCGTCGACACTCATCGACGGCCGGGGCGTCGATCGGGTCCTCGATGCATTGCTCGGCCCCCGGGGAGACCATCCGTGAAGGTCACCGTCCTGTGTTCCGACGCTCGCCACCCGGTCAACCACTGGCTTTCGGCCTGGGCCGCGCGCCAGGCCGCCACCCACGACATCTCGCTGCTGCGGGCCGCCCGCGAGTGTTCGGGCGGGGACATCTTGTTTCTCGTTTCGTGTACCGAGATCGTCCGCCCCGAGGTGCGGGCTCGTTACCGGCACGCCGTGGTGCTCCACGCGTCGGATCTGCCGGCGGGGCGCGGTTGGTCGCCCCACGTCTGGGACGTCGTCGAGGGGTGCACGCACCTGACCCTGTCGATGCTCGCGGTCGCCGATCCGTTCGACACCGGCGACGTCTGGCAGAAGCGCCGCATCGCGCTGGACGGCACCGAGCTGTACGACGAGATCAACCGCAAGGTCTTCGACGCCGAAATCGAGCTGATGGACTGGCTGCTCGCGAACGCCGACACGACGCGCCCGGTCCCGCAGTCCGGCACGCCGAGCGTGCGTCGCCGCCGCACGCCCGAGGACAGCCGGGTCGATCCCGCCCGCTCCATCGAGGCGCAGTTCGATCTGTTGCGCGTCTGTGATCCGGAGCGATTCCCGGCCTTCTTCGACCTGCGGGGCGCGCGCTATGAGATCGTTCTGCGCAAGGTCGGGTCGCCGGGCGACGGAGAGAAGCCATGAAGACGTTCCTCGTCGCCGAGTTGTCGGCCAACCATGGTCACCGCCTCGAGACCGCCCTCGAGACCGTGCGCGCCGCGGCCGCCGCCGGGGCCGACGCGATCAAGATCCAGACGTATACAGCCGACACGCTGACGATCGATTGCGATGACGAACACTTCCGCATCGGGCACGGCACCCTCTGGGATGGCCAGACGCTGTATCGCCTCTATCAGGCGGCCTACACGCCCTGGGAATGGCACGAAGCGCTCCGCGACGAGGCCCGGGCGTGCGGCCTCGTGTTCTTCTCGACGCCGTTCGATCCCACCGCGGTGGACTTTCTGGAGACGCTCGGCGTCCCAATCTACAAGATCGCCTCGTTCGAACTCGTCGATCTGCCGCTGGTCGAATACACGGCGTCGAAGGGCAAGCCGATGATTCTGTCGACGGGGCTGGCGTCCCTCGACGACATCGGCGCCGCGGTGGCGGCCTGCCGGCGGGTCGGCAACGAGGACATCACACTGCTCAAGTGTACGTCGTCGTATCCCGCCCCCCTCGACGAGGCCAACCTGCGCACCCTGCCGGACCTCGCCGCCCGTTTCGGGACGCGTGTCGGTCTGTCCGATCACACGATGGGTCCCGTCGCGCCGCTCGCCGCCGTCGCGCTCGGTGCGACCGTCGTCGAGAAACACTTCATCCTCGACCGCGCGGTCGGCGGCCCCGACGCTTCGTTCTCCATGCTGCCCGCCGAGTTCGCCGAGATGGCGCGCCTCGTGCGGGATCTGGAGAAGACACTCGGCGAGGTGCGCTACGACGTCACCCCGGCGGCCGCGGGCAACGTCTTCTTCCGGCGCTCCCTCTTCGTCACGGCCGACATGCAGGCCGGCGAGGCCTTCACGAAAGCCAACCTGCGCTCCATCCGCCCGGGTAATGGCCTGCCCCCCGTGCATCTGCCGGCGCTGCTCGGGCGCCGGGCCGCGCGGGACCTGCGCCGGGGCACGCCGCTCGCCTGGGACATGATCGCGCCGGAGGACTGACGGCATCCGTCGGGCCGACTCAACGCGTGCCGGGAACCGGCGCCCGCCACCGCATCGCGATGCGCCGCTCCGGGGCCGGCAGCGCCGCGCGCTGACTCTCCAGGATTGCGCGGATGCCCGGCCCGCACTCGCTCTCGGGCACGACCTGGAAGCCGTTGGCCGCGTAGAAGAATTCGTTGAACGGCAGGCCGGCATACGTCGTCAGCCACAGCGCACCGTGGGGCGCGGCCCAGACCTGCGCCCGGCGCAGCAGGCGCCGCCCGAGGCCCTGCCGGCCATGGACACGGCGCACGGAGAGCTGGTCGAGATACGGCGCGCCGTCGACGAGGTGAAACGAGATGAACCCGGCCCGGTCGTCCCCGTCGATGCACGCAAGGAGCAACCGGCCGGCCTGCAGATCGGCCCCCCAGCGGCGCTCTTCGTCCAGCGAGAACGGGTGCTCGCGGTCGAGTACGACGACGAGCCCGAAGGGTTCGTAGGTCAGCGACGCGTCCTCGTCGAGCGCGAGCACGGCGGGCAGCTCGTCGGGCCGACCCACGCGGAATCCGACCGCCGGCGTCGTCGGGGTGTCGGGCCAGCCGCGGGTGAGCTTCGGCGGGGCGACGAGGCGGAACGACGCGTACAGCGCCTCGTTCACCAGCGCGGGCGGCGCGGCGGTCAGCGGCAGGCGCGTCCATCCCTGCACGCCCCAGGCGCCCCGGTGGGGGTGAAGCGCGCCGGGAAATCGCTGCGCGAGCGCGTCGCGCCGCCCCGGCTCGAGCTTGACGTTGCCCTCGGTCTCGGCGCCGTCGAGGGACGCGAAGATCTTGCCGCGCACGCGGAAGTCGACGTGCCCCATGTGAAAACCCTGGACGCTGTCGGGCAGCGCGAGGGCCAGGGCGCGGAAATCGTCGGCAGTGAGTTCCATGGGCGGATCATACGCGTTCCGTCGCGCCGAAGTGGGAATCCGGGATGGCCCTTATGCAATCTTTCACCCCGGCCGATACTGGGGGGGGCGAGCAGGCCCGTACCCTGGAGTCCCCGTGGAGACCTTCATCTGGACGCCGGATTTCGAGACCGGCGTCGCACGCATCGACGAACAGCACCGGCAGCTCGTAGCGCTGATCAACGAGCTCGGCTCGACGCTCGTGGAGGGCGGACGAGGGCTCGACGTCCCCCCCGAGCCCGCGGTGCTCGAGCACCACTTCGACCAGCTCGAGACCTACGCCCGACTGCATTTCGCCGAAGAAGAGGCCTGGTTCGAGGCCCGCGGTCTCGACGGCGACGAGCTCGACCGGCACCGCGAGCTGCACGACCAGTTCATCCACCAGGTCGCGACGATGTGGCGGACCCGGGCCTCGATGAAGAACCCGGACGAGGTCTTGTGCGGTTTCCTCAGCGCGTGGCTCGCGTTCCACATCCTGGGTGAAGACCAGATGATCGTGCGCGCCCTCCGGGACGACCTTCCGGGGATCGCCACCCCCTCCGGGTCGGGCGAAGGTCCGGCGCGGGCCTCGGGCGCGACGAAGGCGCTGCTGAGCGCGCTGAACAATCTCTACCACGTCCTCTCCGAACAGAACCGGGACCTCTCCGAGGCGAACGCGCACCTCGAGGCCCGCGTCGCGGATCGCACGCGCGAGCTGGCGCTGGCCAACGAGGCGCTGCTGCGCATGGCCCGGACGGACGGCCTGCTCGACATCGCCAACCGCCTCCACTTCAACGAGCGCCTCGAGCTCGAGTGGGGCCGCGCCCGCCGGACGGGCAGTCCCCTGGGCCTCGTGATGATCGATGTCGATCACTTCAAGCGCTACAACGACCGACACGGCCACCTGGGCGGGGACGCGTGCCTGCGCCGCGTGGCCGACGCCGTGGCGGCCGGCATCCGGCGTTCGACCGACTTCCTGGCCCGCTACGGGGGCGAGGAGCTGGCGATCATCCTGCCCGAAACGGACGAGCGCGGGGCCGTGGCGGTCGCTCGTGCCGTCCTCGCGTCGGTCCGGGCGATGGCGCTGCCCCACGGCGCCTCGCCGACCGCCGCGCACGTCACGGTCAGCGTCGGCGTCGCCACGTCGCGCAACGATGGCTCGACGGGGCCCGAACGCCTGGTGGCCCGGGCGGACGACGCGTTGTATGCCGCCAAGCACCAGGGGCGCGATCGGTACGCCGTGGCCGAAGGGGAGTAGTCGGGGCCTTTACTCCCCGCAGAAGGGGGGCGTCCCGTAGACGGCGCACAGCGCCTGTTCGTCCGCGGCTGTCGGCCGGTTCGCAGTGCCGCCCGCGGCCAACACGGAGTCGACCCCCTCCGGCGCCTGTTCGAAGCCGAGCGCGCGCCCGAGCTGACGCAACAGTTCGGTCGGATCCTCGGCCCCGGGGCTCGCGAGCGCCGCGGCACCCAGAGCAATCGTTGCGCCCGTGATCTCGCCGTCCAACGGCCGGACCCGTACACGGGTCGCCGCCGCCGCGCCGGCCGGCACGGGGTGCTCGTCGTCCGCAGGCTGGACGTGAATCCGCCGGTCCGCCGCGTCGGTCGGGCCCTGCGCGACCTCGCCGACGGGCTCGAAGCAGAGCTCGCTGCACCCGACGAGCGCCCATGCGGCAGCGGCGGCCTCGATGAACGCGCGACGTTCCCCGAGCGCCGGGGAAACGCTCAGGGCGATGCACCGCGCGGGCTCGCGCCAGTGGAGCGCGGCGCCCGTCTCGGTGCGGCCGAGCGGCACCGGCGAGGCCGCGGGACTGCCTCGACAGATGCCATCCCCGGCGACCCCCGCGTCGGCGTTCGCCGGGGCCCGAAAGGAACGCCAGGCGACGCGGCGACAGCACTGGAAGTCGTAGCGCCCCTCGGCCGTGTCCGGGCCGCTGAACGCCCCTTCGAGCCGCAGGCCGGCCGCGGAGTTGACGACGGGCACCAGCGTCCGGCCGTCGTCGGACAGCGCGCCGCCCTCGCGGACGCGGCCGTCGAGGGCGAAGGGTTCGCCGTCGCAGGTGCAGGCGAGGCGCAGGTCCAGATCCGCGAGGTGCCCGTCATCGGTGACCCGGAACGAGACGACCTCCCCCTCGAAGCGTCCGGGCGCCGGCGTGAGCGACTCCCCGGCACCGGCCCCGCCGGTGCCCTCGACCACACCCCCGCCGCTGCCCCCGCCCCCGTCGCAGGCGGGGATGGCCCCCCAGGTGGCGGCCCACCCCGACAGGGCCAGCGACCGCACTCGCGTTCCGGTGTCCATTTCCCCCTCCCGACGGCGCGTCGTCCACGCAGCGCCAGTCTCGCGCAGGCGCGCTCCCATGGCCATCCGAATTGCATGCGGGCGGCCCTCCGTGTAAATAGCCGCGCAATCTGCGACAATCGAGGGGTAGACCTGAGCGTCGACCCCTTTGCGCCTGCGAGACTGGAAATGCCCGACAACAACCCCCTCGATCCCGTCCGTGCCAGCCACGAGGAAGAGTTCTTCCACCAGAAGAACCAGGAGCTGATCGCCCGGCTCCGGCATCAGCTGGAGACCGCCGAGCGCGCCCGCGCCCTCGAGACGGCGACGGGCATCCACGACCGCGAGCTGATGAGCTGGCTCGCCGAGCTCGGCATCACGCCGGAGAACGCCCCCGTCCTCCACCTCGTGCCCCTCTTCCAGGTGGCCTGGGCCGACGGCGCCATCCAGCCGGCGGAGAAAGAGCTGCTCGAGAAGGCCGCGGCCGAGACCGGCATCCAGCCGGAGACGGCCGCCTACGCCGCCTTCCAGGAGCTCCTCAAGGCCCCGCCGAGCCGCGGTTACTACGACGCGGCGCTGATCTACGTCCGCCTCGTGCTCGCCGCCCTGCCCGCCGAGCAGGCCGATGGCGCCCGCGAGAATCTGCAGTCCCTCGCCGGTCAGATGGCCAAGGCCAGCGGCGGCATCTTCGGACTCTTCTCCAAGGTCGCCGACGAGGAGCGCACCGCCCTGCGGCAGATCTCTGCGCAGCTCGAGAGCCGCCCGGCCTCGGGCGATCTGATGAAGAAGCTCTGACGCACCGATGGGCGGCTTCGGCGCCGCGGCGCGCCCGGTCGCCATCGGTGACGTCGTCGAACTCGACGTCGCCCACCTCGCCGATGGCCCCGACGCCTTGTGCACCGTGGGCGGCTACGTCGTTTTCGTCGCGTTCGCGCTCCCAGGCGAGCGCATCCGCGCCCGGATCGTCTCCGCCGGGCGCAAACACGGGCGGGCGGAGCTCATCGAGGTGCTGCGGCCCTCGCCCGACCGCGTGCGCCCGCGGTGCGCACACTTCGGCGCCTGCGGGGGCTGCGACTTCCAGATGCAGGCCCCGGAGGCGCAGCGCACGGCAGCGACGGCCCGGGTGGCAAAAGCCCTCGCGTTCGCCCTGAAACGACCGGCCGAGTCGCTCCCCGTGCGGCCGGCCGTGGGGGCGCCCACCCCCTGGGGCCAGCGCACGAAGGTGGCGCTGATGTTGGAGACGGACGATCGACAGTGGCTCGCGGCGGGTCTCTTCGCCCGCCGCAGCCAACGGGTCGTGCCGCTGTACGAGTGCCCGGTGACGGATTCGACGGCCCTCGGGCTCGCCCTGCGCAGCGTGGCACAGATCAGGGCGCGCCGCATTCCCGTCGCCGATCCCCGAACCGGCGCGCCGGGGTTGCGGGCGGTCGTGGCCCGCAGCACGGGTCCGAAGACGCCGCCCCACCTGCTGCTGGTCGGCACGGAGCCCGATGACGGCGACATCGCCTCGATGGTGGAAGTGGCGACGGCGGCCGGCGCCGGCGGCCTCGCCTACAATGTCGGTCCGGAGAACGGTCCCTTCCTGATCGGCCGCGACACGCGGGTGCTCAGCGGCCCGCAGCGGGTCACGATCGAGGCCGCCGGTCGCCCGTATCTGGTGTCTCCGGGGGCGTTTTTCCAGACGTCGACGTGGGGGGCCGCGCACCTCGTCGAGGCCGTGTCGGCCCGATTTACGCCCCCGGCGGGGTCCGACGCGCTCGACCTGTACTGTGGCGGCGGTCTGCTGACGCTGCCCCTGGCGTCGCGCTGCCGGCGCATCGTCGGCATCGAGGGCAACCCGGCGGCCATCGAAGATGCCCGCACGACCGCCCGCGCCTGGAACACACCCAACGCCACGTTCATCGCCGGTCGGGTCGAGGACGAGCTCCGCGCGGCCGCCCGCCGGCTCGACGTTCACACGGTCGTGCTCGATCCCCCTCGCGACGGCTGCGATCCGGCCGTCCTGCGCGCGCTCGCAGAGAGCGTCCGCCCGCGTCGGGTGATCTACGTCTCGTGCGAACCAACCGCCCTCGCGCGAGACGTCGCCGCGCTCGCCGCCGGCGAATACGCCCTCGTCGAGGCCGCCCCGTTCGAGATGTTCCCGCACACCCACCACGTCGAGACCGTGGCCGTGCTCGAACCCGCGCGCTGACGGCGGGGCCGGCCCCGGGCGTTCAGCGCAGCCGCCAGCCCGTTTCCGGTTCCGCCGCGTTCTCGACCATGTATTCGGCGCGGATCTGTACCGGCACCTCGCCGCGCAGGCGCCAGGTGGCGCCGTCGTCGCCCGCGCCCTCGAGGAAGGGCGGCGCCTCGGGGTCCTCCGAAGAGACGGACGTCGTGGTGATGCCGCCGCACATCCAGGTGCCGAGCCGACCCTCGTGGATGGCGGTGCCGAACGGGCAGTAGCCGGTCGCCGGATCGCAGCCCGGCACGGCGGCGTTGTCCCCCACGAAGAGGGCATCGGCGCAGGCGACCTCGCAGTAGGCCCCGCCGGTGTGGGGCGTGCAGCCGCAGCTCAGCCGACCGAACGCCGCGGGGTTGCCCGCGCCGAGGACGCCGATGGGATTCTCGCGGTGACCCGGGCAGAGGTCCCGCCAGGCCCGCACGTCTTCGGGCATGCGACGGACGCTCGCGACCGGGGCCGGCTTCCACTCGTCGATGCAGCCCCGCGCGTAGACGCCGTCGGCGCTGGTGTCGATGTAACGAACCGAGGCGAACCCGACGTCCCCCTGCCGTACGGCGGCGCCCCCGACGGGCGTACAGCGGACCGACGGCGGCATCCCCGGCGCGGCCGGGCTCAGGCTGCACTGGTTCATGACGAGCGGGGCGTCCGCGCGGCCCCCTTCGCTGTAGAACTCGGCGGCCTTGGTCTCCCAAGGCCGAACGCGGGGCTGCAATTCGGCGAACGCGGCCATCACCTGCACGCACTTGAACTGACTGTGGTGGTTCATCCCCATCCAGGGGAGGTCCGCGGCCCGCTGTGCGGGATCGGTGTCGCAGATGCCATGCGCGGGGGCGCGCTCGAAGCGGTCCGCGGGCACGGCGGCCACCGGCGGCGGCACCGGGCAGGTGCCCTCGTCGATCGCGCGGTCACAGGACCACGCACCGAAATCGAACCCGGCGGCCTGCTGAATGCCGGCGCTCGGGCCGTCACCGAGCGGATCGGCGTCGTAGCTCGCGTCCCGGTTGCGCACGCACGAGCGCCAATAACCATCCGTCGGTTCGCCGTCGCCGGGGACGCCATCGTCGGCCTCGGCACCGAGGTATCCGAGCGGGAAGTCGGCGTCACAACGGGAGCGTTCCCGCACGGTCAGGGTGCCGCGCCGCGCCCCGCACCGGCCGCCGAGGCAGAAGTCGGACCCGCACTCGTCGTCGGATCGACACGCGACGCCGCCGGGGAGGTTCTGTTCGTACGCCGACGTGTGCAGTTCGAGGAAGTACGCGTATCGCGAGAAAGGCCGCAATTGCGCGTCGTAGTCGACCGGGAAGACGCCCTGCGCTTCGCCGACGTCGAGCACGCCGTTGGCGTTGGCGTCCGCCCCGGGGGCGCAGGCCCGCGTGAGCGGGTTCATTTCGGCCGCTTCGAGGCGTCGGCCGTCGAGCGCCGGGTACGGCGGGTTGCCGTTGCCGACGACGAACGCTCCGCCCGGGACGTCCGTCGCTTCGTCCTCGAACAGGGGATAGCCGCCCGGGTTGGGGCACGGGCCGTCCGCGTCGGGCCGCGGCCCGTCGTCGCAGATCTGCAGCCCGAGGACCTGCCCGAGCTCGTTCTGGAGCGCAATCCGTTCGACCGTCTGCACCGTGCAGCGCGCGTTGTCCCGCAGGTGCGGATCGGCGTTGGGGCCGAGGTGCGTCGCGGCCGTCACGTTGACCCAGCCGTCCGCGTCGGCGTCGCAGGCGCGCGTCCCGGCATCGTTGGCCGAGGTGAAGAAGCCGGGCAGCGTCTCGCAGAAGCAGCGATCGTCGTTCTGCATCGTGTACGGCCCGATGCGGCCCGTCTCGCCGGCGCCGTTGCAGGCCCGGATCTGACACGGCACGCACGCCTCGCTGATCACGAGGCCGTTCTGGGTGTTCTGCCGCAACGCCTGCCCCTCCGGGCACGGGCGGTCGTTGCAGAGCGGGGGCAGACCGCCGCCCTGCTCCTCACAGAACGTGCCGGCCGGGCAGGCCTGCGCGTCGCAGATGCGGTGCGGCAGGCACGCCCCCTGCGGATCGTCCGGATCCGCGGCGTCGAAGCCCTCGAGGCAGGGCCCGCAGCCGCCAATGGGCGCGCCGTCGCAGGAGCGGTTCTCCATGAGACAAGCCGCGGCGTCGCAGACGCGACTGAGGCACGCCCCGTCGACGTCGACGTACCCATCGACGCACGCGCCGCAACTCGCGCCACCGGGAGCGTCGACGCAGGTCCGCAGGGCGTCGTCACAGGCCTCGCGCGTCGGCGACCCGGGCTCGCAGGTCGGGACCAGGGCGACACAAGCCGCGCCCTCCAGCCGGAACCCCGGCAAGCAGGCCCCGCAGACGGCCCCGCCGGCCTCTTCCACGCAGGTCCGGTTCTGCGCCGTACACATCGGAAGAATCGAGCCGGCCGCACCCGCGACGCAGGTCGTCGGCACGTCGGCGACACAGGCGCCGCCCCGATCCGCGAAACCGGGCAGACAGGCCCCGCAGGTGGCGTCCTCGCCCGCCGGCGGTTCCACGCAGCCGCGGTTCTCGCCGCCACAGCGCAGGCTCGCACAGGTCTCGAAGGGCCGGCAGGCCATGAGCGCGCCGCCCTGGTCGGTGGTGCCGTCGACGCAGACGCCGCACGACGCGCCGTCCTCCGACTCGAGACAGGTGCGGCTCAGCGCCCGGCAGTCGGCGGCGATGCTGCCGGCACCCGCGCCGCAGTTGGCATTCATCACCGCGTCACAGCGTCCCGCGCCGGCATTCCAGGTGTAGCCGGGCAGGCACTCGGGCAGGCACTCGGCGTCGGCATTGCCGGCGGCGCGGCAGACCTGGTGTTCGGCGCACGTCACGCCGGCGCAGTCGAGATAGGGTCGGCACACGTCGTCGTCGGCGTCGCAGGTCAAGCCCGCGCCGCATGCGCGCCGAGGACCGCACGGGCAACCCGCCGTGTCGGCATCACACTCGACGCAGGTGTTCTCGATGCAGACGAGTCCGTCGCCGCACGTCCCCCGAGCGCCGCACGGGCAGTCGGGCAGGCCCGGCAGACAGGTGGTGCAGATGTTCTCTTCACAGTAGAAGCCGGCGTTGCAGTCGCCCTCGGCGGTGCAGGCGCAGCCCTCGTCCCCGACTGGACACGCGGGGCCCTGATCCCCCGGCCCCGGCCCGGCGTCCCCGGGTGGCTGCGCACCGCCCGGACGGGCGTCCTCGGTGACCGAGCCGCCCGTGGAGCCGCCGGTCGACCCGCCCCCAGCGCTGCCGCCGCTCGCGTCCGGTCGCCCCGGGCTGCCGCCGGCCTCTCCGCCGCCGGAGGCGTCCGTGTCGCCCGCGCCGCCGCCGCTTCCGCCGCCGCCACAGGCACACAACACCGCCGCGAATGCCAACGACACTCGATTCATGGGGGTCCCCCGGCTCAGAGTTCAGTGAAGTCCGTATAGTAGACGAAAAGGCGGATGTCGTTCACCGACGCGAGGTCGAGGTCCTGATTCACCCGCTCGTCGCGCTGATTGATGAGCAACCGCCAGTCGGTGGCCACCAGCGGGCGGTCCCGCAGGCGGGCGTTCTGGTACACCTCGGGGTCGAAGACTTTGTTGCCGCCGATGAACGGGTTGAGCACGGCGCTCAGCTCGGGGAACCGGTAGTACAGCTTTTCGTCCCGCACGGAGTTCACCAGGCTCGTGCCGCCCTGCGTCAGGTAGAGCCGAGCGACGGCATCGCCGGCCGAGTCGGCGTTGATCTCGGCCTCGATGTACCGGATCTTGTGGTTGCGCGTCGCCGGCGAGAGGCGGTCGAGGCTCGTGCCGAACGGGATCGAGGTGTACCCGCGCCGGTCGAGGATGGCCGGGTTGAGGAGCTTCTCGCGCATGAACCCGATGCGCTCGCCGAGGGTGTAGGCGCGGCCGTCCGGGGCTGTCCGGGGGATGGCGAACATGTCGTCCCGCATCGAGATGACCTGCACGCGCAGGTTGGGCAGGCCGAATTCTTCTTCAAATTCGAAGAAGGCGTTGCCGAGGTCATTCATGTAGTTCTCGAGCGTGTACTGACCGCGCGAGACCAGGCGCGTCAGGAAGAGGTCGCCCCGGCGCGCGTAGGACTGGCTGGTGTAGTACTCGAAGACGAGCGTCGCCCGGTAGGCCTCGCGGATGGCCGCATCGAAAGCCACCTCGGCGTTGATCACGGCGTCGTTGCGGAAGATGCGGATGTTCGGATCGTTGCGCGCGGCCGCCACGTTGATGGCGAGCTGCTGCGCTTCTTCGCCCTCGGCCTGCAGGCGCTGCGCGCGATTGAAGAGCCGCTGCATCTCCCCGCGCTGCAGGGCCAACTGGTACTGCGCCCGCAGCGCGTCGAGCTCCTTGCGCTTGAGCTCGATGACGAGGTCCTGGATCTGCCGCTGCACCTCGAGCGTCGAGGCCCGACAGGTCATCAGGTACGGCCAGGTGGACTGTTCGATGTCGAGGTCGAGGAGCTCGAGTTCCTTGTGATTGATCTTCCGCTGCTGAATCTGGACACCCACCTCGAGACCGATGTGGACGAGGGCGTAGGCCTTCCCGGCCGCGCCCGAGGCGCCGCAGACGGCCGCCGCGGCGGGTCCCGCGGCGAGTCCCCCCGCGCAGGACAACGCCGCGCCGACTTCCTGCTGCGCGAGCGCCTGCGCGGACTCCATGAGCTGGATGTCGAGCTGAAGACCGTGAATGTCCTCGCGCAGCTCGCGCCGCTCACCGCCGATGTCGTAAGACATGTCGATGAACGCCTCTTGCAGGTCGCACATGGCGTTCAGGTAAGTCGTCGCATTCTCGATGCGCGAGAAGACGTCCCGAATGGCCTGCAGCCGGTCGTTCACGTCGATGTGCCCCTGTTCGAGGGTGATGAGCGCGCTGTGGATGTCGCCATTGGTGACGAGCCCGCAGGGGTCTCCGAGCCGCTCGAGGACCGGCGAGAGGGAGGCGTACTTCTTGATGGCGGGGTAGATGACGCCGTCGGGACCTTCGAAACTGCCGCAGATCTCGCGCAGCTGCCCTTCGTAGGTGTTGCGCAGGCGGACGAGCTCCGACTGGAACTCCGCCGTGTCCGTCTCGAAAGCGCGGTCCCCGGAGATGGCCGCGTCTTCTTTCTCGCGGGCGAGGCGCAGGCGCTGCTCGACCCGCAGGAGCATGTTCTCGAAGCCGTTGGTCTCGCGGACGTCAATCGTCGGGAACGGGATGTAATCCGGTGCGAAACCGAAAATGTTCACGTCGTCGGCGATGGTGCGATAGGCGTTCTGCATCTCCATGAGGGCGGCCCGGTAGCGCCGCGCGGCGTCCTCCATCGTCAGGCGCACGCCGTCGCGGGCGCTCTGATCGGCCTGGTCGATGATGCCCTGGAGCATGCGCGACAGAATGACGGACTCGATGTAGGCCGCCGTGTATTCGCGCTCGAGCACGCCGCGCGCGAGGTCCGGCCGGTTCACACGCTGATACCGCTCGGCGATGGCGCTCGCCGCCCGGGTCTTCTGCGTCGACGCCCGGATGACACGCTCGAAGTACTCACCGACGGTCGCCGCAGTGACGAAATCGGCCTCGCGCTCGCCCCGGATGGAACCCCAGAGCGTCGGTGCGAGCGAGAACAGGCGCGTCACGGCCTCCTGGTAATACTGGCGTGCTTCGTAGAGAGAACGGAACTCCCCGCCGACCACCCCGGAGAGCACGATGCCGTTGGGCTCGAAGGCGGTGCCATCGAAGGCCCCGCCGCGGTCCCCGGCGATGTCGTAGCGGGACGCAAACGCGCGGGTGAGCGCCTCGTCGCCCATCATGACCAGCAACTCGGCGTACAACCGCTCGAAGCCGTCCCGCAGGGCGCTGCGCGGCGCGTTGGGCGGGTGGTCGACCGGCCCGACGGCGAACGCCTCTTTCAAGGTGTCGACGAGGAGTTGCTTGTTCGAGTCGGACAGCGCGGCGAACTGCGTCGGCGAGCGCCGCACCGAGATGAGGCAGTCCACCCGCTCGCGGAGGCCCTCGATGGCGTCCGGGTCATAACAGTAGGGGATCTGGTCCGAGTCGGGCAGACAGATCTGCGGCGCGAACCCGACCGTCGCGCCGGTGCGACTGCGGAAACGCGTCTTGTAGCGGAATGCCTGATCAATGGCTTCGCTCAACGGCCGGAAGACGGCCACGGGCTCGGGCAGCGGCGGGAAGAAGACCTTGCCGGCGAGGAGGTCGAGGCGGTCCTCGCTGCACAGCGCCTGGTCCGCGCGGCGGCATGTCCAGGCCGGGTCGAGCTCGGCGACCCAGCCGGCGTCCACGTAGGCGTTGAGCGCCGTCTGACAGGTGCCCCGCTCCCCGGCCGCGTGCGTATTGCAGCGGTGTGCCGCCGGATCCGGTGCCCCGGCGTCCATGAGGAAGTAGGTGACGCGGCTGCCGGCCGGGCAGGCCTCGGCGATCTCTCCGTTGCCCCCGTCGAACGTGCCGGTCTCTTCGCAGTAGAAGTGAACGGTCTGCCCGGGGGCGAGACAGGGCTGGTCGTGACCATCCGGGTCGAGCACCTGCAAGCACGCCAACGCGCCGGCGGAGCGCGAGACCCCGTGGACGAGCGTCTCGACGGCCGCGTTGCCGTCCGCGACGGCGCCCCCCGCGCGCGGGGTCAGGCCTGGGATGAGATCGACGAGGGCCTCGGTGCAGGTCGGGGCGAGTTCATCGTCGACGACGGCCACCTGGGCCGGCGGGCGGGCCCCCTCGAAGACATCCGGGATGCCATTCGGCGCGCCCGGGCCCTGGTCGACGTCGACGTCGAGGTCCTGCCCGCTGCGCGTCATGAGCATGTAGCCATACGACGAGAACCCGGAGGTGTCCGACGCCCCGAGGAACGACTCGAAGCGCTCCTCGAAAATGAGGAAGAGCTGCTCCTGATTCAGGAACCCGCCATCGAGAATGCGCAGCTCGCGGCGGCGCGGTCGCCCGTCGGGGATGGGGTTCGAGGCCGCGAGGTGTCGATTGCGAGCGCCGAGGGCGGGCTCCGCGAACGGCAGTTGCGTGCTGCGACACTCTGCGCGGTAGACACCGAGGTCGTCGGCGAAGCCGGTCTGTCGCAGGAAACCGACGGGCAGCCAGGGAAAGACCTCGCGGTTGAAGCCGGCCGGGCAGGCGTCGTCGGGGTCGTCGAGTTCGATGCGCCCGCCGACGTTGATGTAGGCGGCGGGCGTCATCGCGTGGCCGGGATCGACCAGGAGAAGACATGCCCCCGAAGGCGAGCGTGTACACGTGCCCGGCGGGCTCGCGAGCCGAATCTCGATGCCGGGGTCCCCCGCGTAGTGGAGCGCTTCGGCGCTGTTGATGCGGCCTGCGAGGAGGTTCCCGTCGCGCTCCTGCAGGTTCATCGAGATGGGGAGCTCGACCACACCGGAGGGCACGGGATCGTTCTGGGTGTTGGCGCTGAGCTCGACGAGCCCGTTGAAGCCCGTCTCGGACAGATAACAGGCGATGTTGCGGCGGCCGTTGCCGAGCGTCGAGACACAGTCTCGTGCGACGCGCTCGAAGGCCCAGGAGCCGGTGCGCACGCTCGTCAGCATGGCGATGAAGTTCGTGAACGAGAGTCGCTCTGCGCGGAAGGCGCCCCAGACCTCGAGGAAGGCGTTGCCGAGCCGCTGTCGGGCGTCCGGGGCGTCGCGCGTCCCCGCCTGCTGCGGCGAGCCGGGGGCGGCGTTGGGCAGGTTCACCCAGCCCGTCGTGCATCCGGGCGTCCCGGCCTGACAACCGCTCGGCGTGTTGTAGAGCCCCGTCGTGCCGAACTGAGAGAAGTAATACATGCGACCCGTCCACTGACCCGTCGCGGACTGTGTGTACGCGAGGTCGAGGCCGGTCGTGTTGACCTGCGGGTGCCGCACTTCGATGCGGCCGCTGTAGGCGACACCCGGCGCCCCGGCCGCGTTGGCGACGTGAATGATCGCGGTGGTGTTCGCCGGCACCTGGACCTCGATCTCCTGCGCGCGCTGCGCCGGCCGGCCGTCGACGTACAGGTCGAGCCAGGTCAGCGGACAGGAGACCGCCGGATTGCAGAACGGCCGGTCCGCCGCGACGCGCTGATTACAGACCGCGTCGCTGCGGCCCTCGGCTTCACAGCGTTCACGGACGATGCGCTCCCGCTCTTCGCACGGCAGGTCGCAGCGAAGCTCCGCGTCCGGCTCGGTGCGCTCTTCGGTCGTGCCGTCTTCGTTCGTGATGGTGTGGGCGACCTTGCGAATGACGAAGCGGCGCGCCTCGTCGCTGTCGTTCGTCAGCCCGAACGTGCGGTCGGTGTCATAGGTGCTGAAGCTGAGGGCCGGTGTCGTCAACTGGACGGCGCCGTCGACCTGCAGCCGGGGCTCGGCGGTCGCCGGGACGCTGAAAAGACACACGCCCGTCGTGCCGTCGCCCTGGGCGTTGCACGTGTACCCCACCGCGCACGCGCCGTCGGACAGCGAGCACGTCTGACGGCAGACCTTGCGATGGCAGATCTCGTCGTCGCCGTCACAGTCGGCGTCCCGCTCGCAGGTGGAGATGCACTTGGCATCGACGCAGGTCTGGAAATCCGGGCACTGGGCGTCGGACTCACATCGGGGCACCGGTGCGTCGGGGAGCAGACACGACCCCTCGCGGCACGTGTGCGCGGCGTTGGCGTGGCAGTCGCGCACGAGGCCGTCGGGCGGGCAGGCCGTTCGCGGCCCGTTGCCGTTCGGGAAGTAGTAGCGCCCGGTGCACGCGGTGTAACAGACGAGATCGTCGGGGTCGCGCACTTCCTCGACGCAGCGGTCGGTCTGCGCGTTGCACACGAGACCGCGGTCGCAGTCCCCGTCGTCGCAGTTGCAGCCCTCTTCACCCAGAACGCACTGCCGACAGAAAGCGAACTGGCAGGAGAGCCCGCCGTCGCACGCCCCGTCCGGGCCGCAGCGGAAGTTCAGCGACCCGGTCCGGTCGACGCAGGTGCCGCCGAGACACTCGAGATGGACCTCACTGCATCGGTCGCCCGCGAGGCAGGCTTCACCGACCCCGCCCCGTTGCTCGATGCAGACGTCGCCGGCACACTCGAGCCCCCCGTTGCAGCCGCGGGCGACGCACGCACAGCCGAGGGTGCCCGCCGTGCAGCCCTCGGGCTGGCAAGTCCCCGCGTCGCAGGTATCACCCGCCGCGTCGCACGCGCCGCCCGCGCCGCAGGGGCAGCCGGTCTCGCCCGCCGGGCAGTCGTTGGGGCGACACACGCCGTCGACACACTCGGCGTCGGCCTGACAGACACCGGCGTCGCACATGCACCCGAGGGCGCCGGCCGTGCAACCGGGGGCCTGGCAGGCGCCCTCGACACAAACGAGCGCGCTGCCGTCCTCGGCGACGCCGCATCGTCCGGCCGCCGTGCACGGGCAACCCTCCGTCCCGCGCAAGCACGCACGCGCCTCACAGAACCCCTCGGCGTTGCAGGCGAGATCGGGCGAGGCGCACGCGCCCTTGTCGCACGGACAGTCGAGCGTGCCCACCGGGCACTCCGCCGGAGGCGGCACGTCGCACTTGTGATCGGCGTTGCACGCGAGGCCGGGTTCACACCCGCCGCCCGCGGTGCATTCGCATCCGATGGAGCCGACGATGCATGTCAGCGCGTCCCCCTCGGGGCCGGCATCGCCGCGAGGGGGCGGTGCCTCCCCCCCGGCGGGCGTGCCGCCCTCGCCGCCGCTGCCGCCCGGTTCCCCCCCGGCCGCCTCGGCGTCGGGTGTCTTGGCGCCGGACGCGGTGGAGTCGCCGCCACACGCGGACAGCGTGACGAGACAGAGCAAGAGCGCGGACCCGAGGGTCACGCGCGTGGGCGGTTTCAGGTCCATCACGTTTCTCTGCATGTCTTCGACTCCAGTGGGCGGACGTCTCGAGGCGAGGGGTGTCCCGAACCGGGGGTCGGGTTACTGTTGGGGACGCACGGTTTGGTCATCTAATCATCTGTAGTACTCAGCGAAGTGCGCGGCTTCCGCCTCGAAGCTCAGCGGTGACGACGCGGCGGATGCAGACCCCGAAGGTGCCGTCGCCGCAGAGGCAGCCGCCGCCGACGCAGACGCCGCCGACGCGTTACCTTGCAGCGACGAAACCACGGAACTCGCGTTTGCGTAGGGGCTGTTCGAGGCTGCACTCGCCGCCGCTGCGGATGCGTTCGGCGGGCTCGCCGCAGCGGCAGCCGCAGCCGCGTAGCGATTGTCCAGGCTTCCCGCCGCACGATAGGAGGTGATGGCGAGGTCCAGACCGCTGAGACGCCGGTTCACGAGGCGGGTGACATCCTGCAGGCCCTGAATCCGGATGTTGTCGAGACGATTGGCCGATTGGGTCCGTCCGAGTCTCGCCGCGTGGTCGGCGAGATTGCCTGCGGCTGCTGCCGCGAAATTGGCCCCGGCGAAACCGTATCGCGAAATGCCCCCGGCGCTCGCGAACTGCACGCTGCTCTGGGCGCCGCGGGTCTGTTCATAGACCTGATGGTTGTTTCGCAGGGCCGTGCCGATTGCCTGCCGCGCATCGCGACTGCCCGACATTGCGCCGGAACGCTCCCGCCCGCCGCCGCCGCTCGGTTGGCCGCCGCCGCCGGCCCCATGCCCGCCGCTGCTCCCCGCGCCGTGGCCGCCACCGCCGGACGGCAGCATCAACCCCGTCGGGTCGAACCGGTCGAAGAACCCGTTCGCCACGTACGCGTACGCCGTCGTCGACTCGCCAAACAGGCCGAGGCGCCCGGCCGACGCCGCCGCGAACAGCGGATCCGGGCTCCCCCAGCGACCGAGCGCGGGGTCGAGCCAGCGGAACTGGAAGTGAATCAGCGGATCGCGCGGGTCCTCGGGGCCCTCCTGGCCCGTGAAGCCATACACGTCCACGAAGCCGACGTCGTCGCCGCGGCTCTCGCCCGTCGGCAGGAACCCGCGCCGACCGACCGCCTCGCCGTCCACCGTGGCCAGCGTGAGACTGCCCTGCTGATCCGCGTGCAGGTGGGTCGTCTCCGCGCCGCGGTCGAGGTGCTGGCGCCGCACGGCCGACCACAGGAACCGGTCGATCCCGGCGTCCGAGTTCTCGTCTTCCTGGTCCTGCGCGAGCAGCGCGTCGCCGGCGTCGATGCGGTCGTTCCCGTTGTGATCGGTCATCAGCATCGTCGCCAGCCCGGCGGATTCGAGCCGCGCGATGCGCTGGCGCCCGATGCGCACATAGAGGCTGGCGATGCCATCGCGCACGTCGAAGTCCGGCAGCGCGTAGTGGGTGACACTGCCGCGGGCGGCCGTCAGCACGCGGGTCTGATCGGCGCCGTACACATGCGCGACGTCGTCTCCCATCCGCGTCAGGCGACCCTGGTAGTCCCAGGTCATCGCCAGGTCGCCGCGCCGGCTGACCCGCCCCGCGGCATCGTACTCGAGCGTCAGGTCCCCGGCGGCCGTGACCGCATTCGGACCGGCGTCGCCGTAGGTGAACGCGCCGGTCAACCCGTGCGCGCCTTCGGCGAGCGAGCTGGTGCGGGCGACGATGTTGTCGAGCGCGTCGAACTGCCAGCCGAGTGTCTCGTCGACCCCGCCGATGGTCAGCCGGACCTCGCGGCTGCGATACCACGCGTCGTGCACGATCTCGGCGTCCGCCGCCGGCCCGGGCTCGGTGCTCGTGTCGACGATGGCCGTCAGGTTGCCGACGCGGTCGCGGGTGTATTCGAAGCCCTGCAGCACCCGACCCCCGCTCTCCGTCTGCAGCGTTGCGAGACGCAGGCGACTGTCATGGGTCGTCCGGTCGACCGTGCCGTCCGCGCGGGTCACCGCCACCGCAAGGCCGCGATCGTCGTACTCGATGTCATCGACGAGCCCCTCGATGGCGATCAGGCGCGAGGCGTCGTCATAGCGTCGTTCGATCGAATGTCCATCCGGGTAGTCGTTGGCGCGCAGCCGGTCGGCGTTGTCGTAGCGCGCGGTCTGCGAATAGGTCACCCCCTCGATCTGGCGCGACGCGTAGACGCTGCGACCCCGCACGTCGTACCCGTACCGCTCGCGGCCCGGCGCGCTCCGCACGCCCGGCAGGTCGGCCCCCGGACCGGGGTACGTCACCTCCGAGAGCACGCCCTCGGGGTTGCTGCACACCTCGTCGTCGCAGCCGTCGTAGCGCATCACGACGCGCGTCCCCTCGGGATCCGCCGCGTCGAAGCGTGCGACCGGCCGGTTGGCACCGTCGTACTCGGTCACGACCGTCTCGCCGCGGGCGTCCGTCCGCTCGAGCAGATTGCCCGCGTCGTCGTAGACGAAGCGCGTCACGCCGGCGTTGGGGTCGTCGATGGAGAGCAGTCGCCCCGCGAGGTCGTAGGTCTGCGTCTTCCGGTGGCCGGCCGGATCGAGGTAGCCGGT
Organism: Myxococcota bacterium; assembly: GCA_023150895.1. Taxonomy (GTDB): domain Bacteria; phylum Myxococcota_A; class Bradymonadia; order UBA7976; family UBA1532; genus CAINDO01. The sequence continues at coordinate 29,412 of JAKLJY010000082.1, forward strand.
CATGCGCCCGAGGCCGTCGTACAGGGCCGTCACCACGGACGGGGCGCCGTTCGGCGTCAGCGTGCGCTCGAGCGCGACCGTGCGGCCGAGGCCGTCGCTGCGCCGCGTGGTGGGCGTGCCCGCGTGGGGGCTGCGAGCGTCGGTGTCGTTTGCATCGGAGGACACGGTCACGAGGGGCAGATACTCCATCTGCGAGACACTCTCCGTCCCGTAGTCCTCTGCGTCCGGCTCGGTCGTGCGGACGATGCGGTCCGTCGCGTCGTAGGCGTACCGCTGCGTCCTCACGCCCGCCGGGGGGGCCGTGTCACACTCGCCGTCGACGTCGACGAAGGGCTGCGAAACGGCCTTGGGCAGACTGCGACGGTCATAGAGCGTGAAGCCGGTGACCTGCCAGCGCCCCTGCGCGAGGCGCGTGCGGGTCTGGATGGCACGCCCGCGCCCGTCGAGGCATCGCACGGACTCGAGGTCGTACTGGGCCCCGATCTGGCTGCGCCGACGAACGACCACGCGGCTCACGGGGTCGGCGAGCGTGTATGCGTACTCCTCGGTGGGGTTCTGCAGCGTGTCGCCCCCCGGCAGGACGCGCTTGGTGATGCGCGCGAACTCGTCGTGGGCGAACGACTGGGGGCGCCGCGGCGACAGGACCTCGCCGTTCTCCACCCGCATCCAGGCCGTCGACTCGGACGGTTTGTCGAAGAGCGCCTCGTACTGTGTCTCGCGCCGCAGTCGGTAGGGCCCGGCCGCGTCCTCGAGCAGGAGGTCCGTCGTGATGACCCGCAAGCCATCGGGGTCGTAGGTGTATTCGCGACGGTGCGTGCGACCGTCCGGCGACCCGAGGGGGTCGAGCGTCGCCACCACATTGCCGTGGACGTCGAAGGTATTGCGGACACTGTTGATCGGTGGCTCACCCGGCGCCTTCGCGACCGTCGTCCGCGTGACCTTGCCGTGGGTGAGCTGACCGAGCGGCAGGCCCTCGAAAGCGGGGCCGTCGTAGTAGTTGAGCGTCTCGGACACCAGCGCCAAGCCCGCGCGCCCGTAACTCCGGACGCGCGACGCGGCGCCCAGAATCCAGCGCCCGCCGGTGTTGCGCGGGCCGACGTACTCGGTCTCGGTGAACTGTTCGTCCCCGAGACACATGGCGCCGCAAGGGGCGCCGAAGTCGTCGGCGCCCCGGCCGGCGGCACACGGCGCACACGCCCCGCCGCCCATCCGCGTCACCCCGAGGTTCTCCGAGCGGACGACGTTGCCGTACCCGTCGTGGGTGCTGCGCGTCTCGAGCGTGACGTGTTCGGCTGCGGGGCGACCCTCCTCGAGCGTCGTCCGCGTCGCCACGGCGCACAGATGGCGCACGGGAAAACGCAGCCCGGCCTCCGGCACCTCGGCGACCTCGCAGTCGTCATACGTCGTCTCGCCGCGGCTCAGCGTGCGGCCCCCGCTCGTCTGCACGGAGGTCAGTTGCAGCCCGTGGCGATACGGGTCCTCCTGCCCGACGTCGAACGTCACCGTCTGCGTGCCCTCTTCGTGGTCCGCGTCGCCGACGAGCGTCTGCACGACCTCGGCGTACCCGCGAAACTGTTTCTCGACGCCGTCGTAGAAACCGTCCCGGTACGCGAACAGATCGACGTCGTGCTCCTGCGAGAGCGTGTCGTAGGTGTCGATGCGGTCGACGACCAGCATGGGGTGAGGCAGCGGCGTGGCCCACGGCTCCGCGGAACGGGCGATGTGTTCCACGGAGGTGCCATAGGCGACCTCGGTCACGGCGCCGATGCCATTCGTGACGCGCGTCAACAGATTGGGCCGCACGGGGAAGAGTTCGAGGTATTGCACGTCGCCCGCGCGGCCGAGCCAGACGACGTCCTGCGAGCCGTTGGCGTTCATGTCGGCGAACAGCACCTGACGGTCCTGCCGGTCGGGGATGGCCCCGCCGCCCTCGAGATCGGCGCTCGTGAGGGTGCGCACCTCGAAGAACGACGCCCCGTTGCGGCTGATCGCGTACTTCACCGTGCGTCCGACCACGACGACGACGTCCGCGAGACCGTCGCCGTTGATGTCCTCGAGCGACGCCTTCGCGAGCTCGTCGTCCGTCTCGATGGGGGCACCCTGCAACCGGATTTCCGGTCCCCAGACCCCGCGCCCGTAGTTGAGTTTGTACCGGACCGAGCCGAGCTGCATCACGACGGCGTCTTGCAGGCCGTCGCCGTTCATGTCGGCGAACGTCAGCGCGTTTTCCCGAATGCCATACCCGAGGGCGCTCACGCCCGGGACGGCCACGAAGCCGCCCCCGCCCAGGTTGCGATAGAGGTTGGTGTCGTTGGCCGTCGAGCGCAGGAGATCGATGCGCTTGTCGTTGTCGAAGTCCAGGAATCGGACGCCGGCGAGGTCGGCGCCGGCCCCGATCTCGAAGTCGGCGTCGAGCCCGGAGAGGGCGTCGACGTCCGCCACCGCGCCGGCCTCCGCCCAATCGCCGAGGCCCCGGTTGAAGAGGACCGCGGCCGTGCGGCTGTTGAGCAGATCGCAGAAGCCGTCGCCGTCGACGTCGAGGGGTTGCACGCGCCCGCTCGTCAGCTCGAACTGCTGCCCGCCGAAGTTGCTCGGGTGCGCGCCCGCAAACGCGCTGCCGCCCTCGGCGTCCGGGACGTTCAGGAAGAAGCGGTGATTGCCGTTGGGCGGCGTCTGCAGAAGGTCGGGCAAGCCATCGCCGTTGATGTCGATGAACGTGGACTGCCCCGCGGTGGGGTCGAGGTCCACGTCGCCCATGTCCACGACGTAGGGTCGCCGGCAGGCGCCGTCCGCGCACGCCCCGCCGAGGGCCTGCGAGTAGGCGAAGTCGAACCGGATGGGGTAGACGCCGTCCCGCTGTCCCGTGGTCTCGACGCGCGTCAGCCGCGTGAACCCGCCGGCCGTCGCGTAGGGCTCGTACGTCAGACGCATGCCGCGGATCTTGCGCCCGCGGGCGAAAACCGAGACCGCACGCAGACGCGACGTCGTGCGGACGTCGTAGCCGGGCTTGGCATCGGAGATGACCGATACGCCGCCGGCGTCGCGGGCCGGCTCGTACTCGAAGCCGAGCTGATACGTCGCCGGCCCGTCATCGCCCTGGCCGAAGACGTAGTCCACCGCCACGAGGAGCGACGTGCCGACTTGCCCCGCCGCCGCCTGGTCCCGCTCGTACAGGTACCGCGCCCGGTGCCCGAAGACGTCGACCATCTCGACGAGGTTGTACCGGAAGGTGCGGCCGTCGGCTTCGACTCGAGCCGCCGGATCGAGGACCCCGTCACGGTCGGCACCGAAGTAGCCGACGCGGCCGTCGGGATACTCGGCCGTCCAGTAGCCGCCGGCCCCGTCCCCGGCGTCGTGCCAGGTGTACCGGACGAACCCCCGCTCGTCGCGCGCGCGGTAGACCAGCGGATCGGCCGATACGCGAACGAGTTGCCCGCCGCTGGCCGTGAACTCGTCGTCGGTGTCGTACTCGGGCAGACCGCGCAGGGTGAGTCGCTCGATGTTGGGCACGTCCATCGACCAGCCGATGCCGACGGGGCCGCTGCCGGCACCGCTGTCGTAGCGCAGCGCCATGTCCGGCGTCGTCCCGGCGAAACCGGCCGGAACCGGAACGGGCACGCTGTACGACATCGTGCCCATGTTGAGGTTGGGCTTGACGCTCTCGCCGACGCCCTCGAGCGAGCCGGGGCCTTCCGGCAGCGAGACGCGATCGTCCGAGACGCCCGTCTGCGCGAGCGCGGGCGCGCCCGGTGACAAGAGCGCCGCGAGCACGGCCATGGAGATCCGGCGGCTCACGGGGCACCTCCCGTCACGACGCGAACATCGGAGGCGGGCAGCGGTTGGCCGTTCTCGCCGAAACACGTCGCGCTCTCGACGTCGGGGGCGGCCTCGCCTGCGCCGGGCCCGAGCTCGAGTTCGAGCCCGACGACCCCGTCGGCGATGGCGCCGCCCGTCGACACGAACGCCAACGCGACCCGACCGCCACGCCGGAGCCACTGACCCCGCGTGCCGTCGTGAAAGACCACCTGCCCGAGCCGGCCCGCCTCGTCGAGGAGCGTGACCTCGCAGGCCCGCGCGGCCGCTGGGACGGCCAGGGCGACACCCATCGGCGGGGGCTGGCCGCCGCCCGTCGAACCGCCGGTGCTGCCGCCCGTCGAACCGCCCGTGCTGCCGCCCGTCGAACCGCCGGTGCTACCGCCCGTCGAACCGCCGGTGCTCCCGCCCGTCGAACCGCCGGTGCTGCCGCCCGTCGAACCTCCCGTGCTGCCGCCCGTCGAGCCGCCGGTGCTCCCGCCCGTCGAACCGCCGGTGCTGCCGCCGCCGGCATCGGTCTCGTGACCGCTGCCCCCGCCGCCTCCGCACGCCCCGAGGACACCGCTGACGAAGAGGACGCCGACGGCACCTCTCCAGAGCGCAAACGGCCCGTTCCCCGGACCCGTCGCGTTGGACCGCATGGCGCATTCCCTGACTTGTGTGAATGAATGCCCGCAGTCTGTGGGAATCGGTCGCTGGGTGTAACCCTGCCAGGTCCGTCAGGGGCCGGGGTCCGGCGCGGGCAAGGCGAGCAGGCGGGCTCGCAGGTCGTCGGCGACCCGGACCTTTTCTCCCCGGGCGTAGTCGTACATCACGACCGCCGAGTCGCCCGTCGCGGCGAGACCCCCAGTCACCCGACTCGTCACCTGGTAGGCGAGGACGAAACTCGTCTGCCCGACGCTGCGGACGCCGGTCTCGACCAGGACGGTGTCCGGGTGCACGAGCGGACGCAGAAACCGCACGCTCGTCGACGCCAGAATCGGCCCGATCCGCGTCTCGCGTCGCACCGCCCGAAGTTCGACACGGTCGAACAGCACGATGCGCGCCTCCTCGAAGAACCTCAGGTAGACCGTATTGTTCACATGCCCGAGCGCGTCCATGTGCCCCCAGAGCAACGGGAGCTCGACACGCACCGGCCAGGCCGGCGGGGATGGGGCGTCCTGCGACATCAGAACACGACGCCGACGGCCAGATACGGGAACGGCCCGAACGACAGGCGCCCGTGCTCGTTGAATCCGATGGGCTCGGTCAGTACGCCGACTTCGAGCAGTCCGTCGATCATGTCGTTCAGCGCATGGTGGTACTGCCCGACGAGGTCGACCACCACACCGTGCACCGAGTCGAATCCCCGGGCGTCGGCAAAGAGCTGCCGGTATCCGACCCGGCCCCCGAGACGCAGGCGCCCCCCCCAGGTTCCGGGCCGCCGCCAGAACAGCGCCCCGCCAATCTGCATCAGGTTCACCTGCTCGTGGCTGTCGCCCGCAGTGAAAGAGCCCACGTCGAGAAACCCGCCCCAATCGAGAGACGAATCGGGCGAGACCGGGCGATCGAACGCAATGATCAGCAGCGGACCGGGGCTCGCCGAGACCAGGGTGTCGTCCACGGATAGCAGCGTGGGGACCAGAAACCCCGCCCCGAGGGAGAACCGCGTGCCGCCTTCCTCGGCGTGCGCCGCCGCGACCGTCGACACGAGGCAGACGAACGCCGCGGGGGCGAGCTTGACGGAGAGCGACATGGGTTCATCATCGCCGCATGTCCGCTTTCTTGCGAATTCACCGTGTCCGGCCGTGAAGGCGCCGCCCGGGCGGCGTCGCGCGGCGTGTCCGTCGGCCGCGAAGAGCGCGTCGTCCCGTTCGGCGACGGCTTCCTGATCCGGAGTCGGGGCGGCTTCGAGCCGTGTCCATGGGCGTTCGACCTCGCGCGCTTCACGCCGGCCCGTCCGGGCGATCGCGTCCTGGACCTCGGGACGGGCGGCGGGGCGCTGCTCATCGCCCTCGCTCAGATCTACCCATCGCTGGGGCCGAAGGTCGGCCTGGAGCTCGATCCGGCGGCCTGCGACCAGGCACGGCGCAACGCTCGCCTGGCCGACGCCGCGTTCGCCGTCGTGCGCGGCGACGTCCGGGACCGCCCCGTCGCGCCGCGTGCCTTCGATCTCGTCGTCGCCAACCCCCCGTTCTATCCGCGCGGGTGGGGCCGCGAGAGCGCCGACGCGCGGGTCCATGCGGCGACACACGCGCTCAACGGGACCGTCGAGGACTTCGCCGCCGCCGCCGCGCAGGCGCTCGCACCACACGGACGCGGCGTCTTCGTCTTCGACTCGGGACAACTCGCGGCGCTCCTGCTCGGCCTCGGTGCGGCGGGGCTCACCGCGCGGGCCCTGCGGTTCCTGACCGACGACCGGGGCTCGCCGGCGCGCGTGCTCGTCGTGGCCGGTCGAGACGGCGGCGGGCTCCAGGTGGACCGCGCCTGAGGCCGCGCCGGTTGCGCCCGGCGGAGGCGGCCACGATACTCGGGCCGTGCCGAAGCCGCCTTCTCCGCCCTCGCCCCGTCCGCTCGCCCACCGACTCCTGGGGGGGCGACTCGCGCTCGGCGTCGTGGCAGCCGCCTCCCTCGGCTGCAGCCGGACGGGGCTCCCCGCCGGGGCGGACGCCGGGCAGGGGCCGACGCCTGCGCCGGAGACCTGCAATCGCCTCGACGACGACCTCGACGGCCGGGTCGACGAGGACTTTCGCGACGCGGTCGGTCTCTACGCGAGCCCGGACGCGTGCGGCGGGTGCGGGCGCCGATGCGGCGCGTTGCCGAACGCGACCGCGACCGAGTGCCGGCCCGGCGGGCTCGATGGCGCTCCCCGCTGCGTCGCCCTCGAATGTGCCGACGGATTCGCGGTGGACGCCACCGGGGCGTGCGTCGATCGGGCGGCCCGCCTGTGCGCACCGTGCCTCGGCGATGCAGACTGCGGCGCGCTCCCGGACGCCCGCTGCAGCGACCGGGAGGGCGAGCCCCGGTGCACGCTCGACTGCGACGCCGCACGCCCCTGCCCGACGGGGTTCCTTTGCGGTCCGGAGGGCCTCTGCGCGCACGAGTCGGGGGGCTGTACGTGCCGACCGGGTGTGTACTTCACCCTCGGGTGTTCCATCGACACGCCGGCCGGCAGCTGCCCCGGCCATGCGACCTGTGCGGATGGTGTCCTGACGGCCTGCACCGGGGTTCCGGAAACCTGCGACGGCCGGGACGACGACTGCAACGGCATCGTCGACGATCCGTTCGTCGATGAGGCGGGGGCGTACCGGGTCGACGTGGCGCATTGCGGCGGGTGCGGCATCGACTGCCGCGAACCCCACCTGCGCGACGCCCGTCTCGCCTGCGGTGGGCCTTCGAACGACCCGCGCTGCATCGTGGACTGCCCCGATGCGGCGGACGGTCTGGACGTCGGCGATGCGATCGACGCGGACAGCAGTCTGGGCAACGGCTGCGAGTGCCGCCTGACGGCACTCGACGACGGGCCGGGGACGACCGACGGCGAAGATCCCGCCGCCCGCGCCGACGCGAACTGCGACGGTGCCGACGGGGAGGTCGAACGCAGCCTGTACGTCGCCCCCGATGGCGACGACGCCGCGCCCGGCTCGCCGGCCCACCCCCTTGCGACGATCACGGCCGCGCTCGCCGCCAGCGAAACCGCCGCGGCCGCCGGTCGCCCGCGCCCGCACATCTACGTCGCCGCAGGCATCTACCCGGAGACGGTGACGTTGCACGACGGCGTCGGACTCCATGGCGGCTATGCACCGGACTTTCTGACCGCGGACCCGACGGCCTACGTCACGGAGGTCCGGGCGCCCGCCTGGTCTGCGGAGACCGGCGGGGCCGCCTTGATCGCACGCGGTGCGGGTCGCGAGGGCGAAACCGTCGTCCGTGGCGTCCGATTCGTCGGCGCCTCGGCGACGTCGCCCCGCGGCGCTGCGGTCGGCGCGTGGCTCGTCGATCCGGGCGCCGGCCTACGCCTCGAGGCCCTCGAGATCGTGGCCGGTGACGGCGTCGACGGCGATGACGGTCCGGACGGCGCGGCCGGCGCGGCGCCCGACCGCCCCGGTGCCCCCGGAGCCCCGCCGCGGGCCGCCGTCGAGTCGGACGCCCGGACGTGTCGTTCAGGCGAGGCGAACGCCGTCCGGGGCGGCGCGGGCGCCGCGTTCGTCTGCGGGGGCGAGGACGCCGGGGGCGGCGCGGGCGCGGACGCGGACTGTCCGGTCGACGTGGGTCACCCGCAGGCCGCCGGCGAGGCAGGCCGCGGAGCCGGTGCCGGCCGGGGCGGGCGGGGCGGCATCGACCTGCGTGGACCCCGATTCCGCGAGGAGGGCTGCCCGGACCGCGTCTGCTGCGGTCTGGCGGACTTCCTCGTCAGCGGCGACTGGGAGGTCGCGGGCGACGGGGAGCCCGGCGCGGCGGGCCGGAACGGT
>JAKLJY010000083.1 GCA_023150895.1 Myxococcota bacterium
GGACGCGCATCGGGGCCCGTCGGCGGGGCGCGCACGTCCGCCTCGTCGGGGCCGGCATCGGGTCGGGGCCCGATCGCGCCACCATCGGCCGGCGGTCCAGGCAAGCGGGCATCGGGCAAGGGCCCCGGCGCGCCCACGTCGGCCGGACCGGTGTCGGCCGGACCGGCGTCGGGGGGCGGCGGGGGCGGCGGAGGGACGCCGCGGCCAAAGGTCACCCGGTAGCTCCGCAGCGCCTGTCGCGGCAGGCGATCTTCCAGGACTCCGTCCACGAGGGGGACGGCGGCACCGTCGATCTCGACGTGGCTCACCTGTTGCGCCGTCGCAAACGGTCGGGCCGTCGGGCGCACGGCGAGCGGCCCCTCCGCGTCCCCCAGGTGCCAATACCGCATGACGACGCCGGCGTCCTCACCGGCTTCGGCCGGCTTGAACGCGAACAACACGGTGTCCGGGGTATCGGTCTCGACGAGGCCGTAGGCGCTCGCCGGCAGGGGAGCACCGGCCGGCCCGGCGACCGGGAAGGCCGCCAGGGGGGTCTGCACGTCGAGGCCGAAACGCATGGCCTCGGCGGCGTCGTATCCGCCGTGGGCGCGCAAGGAGAAGTCGGCCTCGAATCGTTCGTCGTAGCCCTGATCCACGATGCCGAGGTGCCGCCCGTCGACCTGCATGCCGAGCACCGCGAAGATCCGGGGCGTCGCCGTGTCCAGCGTGTCGACGTCGCTCTGCCCCGCGCGGAAGAACTGACTGTCCCGGGACGCGAGGGTCACGCCGAACCCCGGCTCACTGGCGTCGACGAAGTGGTTCAGCGTCAGATAATCGACGCGCGCGCCCTCGTCGGCGTAGTGGCCCCCGTCCCGCAGACGGCCGACCCGCAACACGGCGCCGACCTCCTCGTGGTGCAGGACCTGCCCCCGGAGCGCGAAGTCGAAGCCGTACCCGACGGTCTCCGAGAAGCCCTGCGTGACGTCGTTCTGCAGGTCCACACGATCGAGGTCGCGGTACAGCGTGACCCGCGTGCGGTGTCGGGGGGCGGTCGCGACGTCGACCTCGAGGCCGACGGAGACCGGACCGGCGTCGACGAGCCGCACCGCGGCCGCGGGTGCGGCGCTCTGCAGATTCCACGCCCCCCCGGCGCCGACGAGCTCTCGGCCCGTCGCAGCATGCACGACACTCTCGAGCGCACCGTCGCCGCGCAGACGGAGCCTCACACGCCCGTTGTCCAGGGTCGCGCCGTCGGCTTCGGCGGCGGCGTCGAAGATGCGCCCCTGCCCGGCGCGCACATCGTAGAGCCGATACCCGACGGCCGGCACCGCCGACGCGAAGATGCGCAGCCCGGCGCCGCCCCCCAGGACCTGATTCGGCACTTCGGCCCCGCTTTCGACGTCGACGACGGTGAACGGCCCGGGGCCCGCGTGCGGCAGGTCGACCGACCCCGTGCGCGCGAACCCGAGGCCGTTGAAGACGGCGTACCGGCTCGAGCCGGCCGGGGGCCCGGGAATGCGGTTGCCGAGCGCAGCAAAGGCGTCCGACCGGAGGCCGTCGACGTACCGCTGAACCCGGGCGAGCACGTCTCGCTGGAACTGAATGCGGCGGGCCTGCGGGACGCTGCCGTTGGCCACCCAGTCGTGCTCGTAGAAGAGGCCCATGTCCAGAAACGCCCGCCGGCGCTCGGCTTCGCGATCCGGCAGAACGCCCGGAGCCGTCACGACGACCAGGGCGGCGGCGGCCTCGGCGGTGCGCAGCGCGGCCAACGCTCGGCGAAACGGGGCGGAGACCGAGGCCATGGACGCGACGTAGAGGTCCCACTCGTTGCCGTGGGCGGCCGTGTAGTGCGGCAGGCCGGCGCCGTGGGTCGCTTCGAAATCGCGAAAGAAGTCGACCTCGTTGGAAACGATGACACGCCGGTCGGGCCGCCCCAGTGCAGCGGCGGCGTCGATGAAGGCCGTCGTGCGGGTTTCGAGATCGTCCCAGCCATACCCGAACGCGCCGAATACACGATAGGGCCAGCGTTGCCGGAACAGCGCGTCCTGCGACATGTACCCGACGATCCCCGCCGGATCCCGCGCTTCTGCATACCCGCCGAGGCCCTGATTGTTGCCGACCATCGACTGCCACTTGAGCAGCACCGACGCACCATCGAGGCCGGTGTAGTGATAGATCTCCCGGGGCCGGTCGATGAGCGCGTCGAGCGAGACGTTCGTGGCACACGCGCACACGCCGCGCCACGAGTAGCGCGCCCCGGCGCCGGCCCACAACGACGCAAGGCCCAGGGGCAGCGTCTGATTCTCCATGTTTACGACGAGGTCGAGGTCGAGCCCAAAGCGGCGCTCCAGGCTGCCCGCGTAGTACATATCGCGCAGCACCGCCTCGGTCGGCATCGCCCCGGGCAAGAGCACCAGGGACTGAAACGGCACCGAGACGTTGCCCGCCCGGACATGCTCGATGAGCCGCTCGAAGTCCGCCCGCGGGCGGTTGGTCTCATACTCGTAGAGCCAGAAACTGCCATCGACGTTGTAGCGGCTGCGCCCGTCCGGCGGCCGGTTCGCCGTCTCCTCGATCTGGTCCTGGTAGTAGTCGAGCGTCTCGATGAACGCGCTGCGGTATTCCGCGTCGTCGCCCGACCAGAAGTAGTCCGTGTGATCGTCGTTGGCGATGTAGTGACGCTCGCCCGCCTGACCGAAGGCCCCGGTCGGCAGCGCCCACAACACGAGCAGACTCACGCGATTGCGAACGCGGTGCATGTCACCCCCCCCAAAGGCCGCCCATTGCGCCGGCGACCGGGTCCGAAACGTCACGCGATGAGATACCCCCCGTCGACGGGCAGGCACGCGCCGGTGGTGTAGCTGCCCGCCCGGGAGACGAAATACAGGACCGCCCCCGCCATTTCGTCGGGCATGGCCACCCGACCGAGCGGGACGTGCTGCAGCACCATCTGCAGGATGTCCGGGTTGTGGACGATCGTCGCCGCGAACTTCGTATCCGTCGGCCCCGGCAGGAGCGCGTTGACCCGGATGGCGTCCTTGGCGTGTTCTTTGGCGAATGCCTGTGTCATGGAGATGACGGCGGCCTTCGTGATGGAATAGATGCCCTGGAAGGCGCCGGGCAGCAGGCCGTTGACCGACGAGACGTTCACGATCGCCCCGCCGCCGTGCGTCGCCATGAGCGTCACCGCACGGGCGCTCATGAAGAAGTAGCCTCGGATGTTCACGTCCACCGTCTTCTGGAATGCACCGGGATCCGTCGCGGCGATGGGGCCGAAGTACGGGTTGGCCGCCGCGTTGTTGACGAGGATGTCCACCCGGCCGTGGCGCTCGCGCAGTGCTTGCCAGAGCGCGTCGATCTGCTCGAGCTCGCCGATGTGACAGGCCAACGCTTCGGCGCGACCGCCGGTAGCCCGGATGGACTCGGCGACGGCCTCGCAGCCGGCGAGCTTGCGGCTCACGACGACGACGTGCGCCCCCGCCGCCGCAAGAAGGCGGGCGATGGACTCGCCGATGCCCCGGCTGGCCCCCGTGACGACCGCCACCTGGCCGGTCAGATCGAAGAGATGGGACGGTGTCATCAGGACTTCCCCCGGGTGGAGATCATGCGGCGACAACGGGCCTCGAGGACCCCGACGAGCGGGCCGAACATCGCGAACTGCGGGTTCTGCGCGTCGCCGGCCACGAAGCGGCGATAGATCTGTTGCAGGATGCCGGCCAGCCGGAACAGGCCGTAGATTTCGTAGAAGACGAAAGACTCGACCGTCAGCGCGCGCCCGGTGCGCTCGGCGTAGAACGCCACGACCTCGGCGCGGTCGAGCATGCCCGGTGCGTTCGTCGGCTGCCGACGCATGGCGCGGAACCCGGGCTCGTCGTCGTCGCGCACCCAGTAGGCCAGGCTGTTGCCCAGATCCATCAGCGGATCGCCGATGGCCGCGAGCTCCCAGTCGAGCACCCCCGCGACGCGCAGGTCCGCCCGCGGATCGAGAACCACGTTGTCGAACCGGAAATCGTTGTGGAGCAGGCACGTCCCGGCGTCCTCGGGCGTGCGCTCCGCGAGCCAGCCCATGACGTACTCGAAGTCGGGCACGTCGGGGGTGCGCGCGTCGCGGAATCGGCGGGTCCACCCCTCGATCTGTCGGCGAGTGTAGCCCTCGCCCCGATCCATCCAGGCGAGCCCGGCGGCCCGCCAGTCGAGCCGATGCAGCGCGACGAGGGCGTCGAGGACATCCGTACACAGGCGCCGGGTGCGGTCGGCGTCGAGGGCGAGCGCCGGCGGGAGATCGGTCCGGAGAATCACCCCGCGGAGCCGCTCCATGAGGTAGAACTCCGCGTCGAGGACCGAGGGGTCGTCACACACGGCCACGACGCGCGGGACCTGCGGATACACGGGCGCGAGCGCCGTGACGAGGCGGGCCTCGCGCACCATGTCGTGCGCGCTGCGGGCCTTGTGGCCGAACGGGGGACGCCGCAGCACGAGTTCGCGGGCGGGCGGACCCGGAAAGCGCAGGAGATACGTCAGGTTCGACGCCCCCCCGGGAAACTGACGAACCTCGGGCACGCCGAGCGGGCCGAGTTCGGGGTGTGCCTCGGCGAGCCACTCGGCGACGCGGCCGGCGTCGAGCATCTCGCGGCTGCGGGGGGGGCGCGTCTCGTCGAGGAGCGCCTCGACCTCGGAAGGGACGGCGGTGGCGGGCATTGCGTCATGCTCGCACGGCCTGCCCCTGCGCGTCACCCCTTGCGAGTCGGCCGGCCAAAGGCTTTCATGTCGGACCATGCACGACCCCGCACGTCTCGACACGGAGCTTCTGCGCCGCATCTACCGCGCCGGTGCGGCGATTGCGCCGCTGACCGATCGCATCGAGGCCGAGCGGCGACTGCCGCCCGAGGCGCTCGCGGCGCTCATCGAGGCCGGTGCCTTCAAGATGGCACTCCCGGACTGGCTCGGGGGCGCCGCGGCCGGCCTGCCCACCGCCCTGGCCGCCATCGAGGCGACGGCCCGGGCGGACGCGTCGGCCGGCTGGGTGGTGATGATCGCGGTGACCTCGTCGCTCATGGCGGGATGGCTCGACACCGACACCACGATGGAGATCTTCGGGCCAGCCGACGCGGTCACGAGCGGCGTCTTTGCGCCGATGGGCCGCGCCGCGCCGGTCACCGGGGGCTACCGGGTCACGGGGCAATGGCCGTTCGCCAGCGGGTGCGAGCACGCACGTCATCGGATGGTCGGGGCCTTCGTCGAGGACGGCGGGCCACCGCGATTTCGCTGTTTCCTGTTCAATGCCGAACAGACCAGCGTCGTCGACACCTGGCGCGTCAGTGGACTCTGTGGCACGGGCAGCCACGATCTCGTCATCGACGGTGCTTTCGTGCCACCGAACCGGTGTTTTTCGTTGGTGGACGAAGCGCCGCGACCGATCGCGCCGCTGCTCTCGGTGCCGGTGTTCGGCGTCCTCGCTTCGGGCATCGCCGCCGTCTCCCTGGGCATCGCCCATTCGGCCATCGAGTCCCTGACGACCATGGCCACCCGCCGACCGACCGGCCTCGCGCGCCGCTCCCTTGCGCAGCGCGAGCTCGTCCAGCTCGCCGTGGCCCGGGCGGAGGCCAAACGGTCCGCCGCACGGGCCTGGTTGATGGAGACCGCGCAGGCCGCGATCCTCGCCGCGAGCGAGGGCGATGCCCCGGTGCCCGTCGGCCTGCGCGCGCGGCTGCGCAACGCCGCGTGTCATGCCGTGTCCGAGAGCGCCGCGGCGGTGGATCTCATGTACGAGGCCGGCGGCGGCGCATCGATCTACGAGAGCAATCCGCTCCAGCGGCACTTCCGCGACGTGCACGTCGCGACGCAGCATCTGATGGTCACGCCGTCCACGCAGGGCCTCATCGGGCGCATCATGCTGGGGCTCGAGACCGACACGAGTCAGGTCTGAGGCGGTCGACGCAGCGATGGCCCACGTCCTCGTCGCCGACGACGATCCGCCCATCCGGGACGTGCTGCGCTATGCGCTGTTGCGCGCGGGGCACACCGTCGTCGAGGCCGCCGATGGTCGCGAAGCGTGGACGGCGTTTCAGCAGGCGAAGCCCCGCTTCGACGCCGTCCTGCTCGACATCGTGATGCCCGAACTCGACGGGCTCGAGGTGTGTCGCCGGATCCGCGCCGCGCACGACACGCCGATTCTCTTTCTGAGCAGCCGGGACGAGGAGCTCGACCGCATTCTGGGTCTCGAGCTCGGCGCGGACGACTACGTGACGAAACCGTTCTCGCCGCGCGAGGTCGTCACGCGCCTCAAGGTGGTGCTGCGGCGGGTGATGCGCCCCCAGGGCGGCGGCGCCGAGGGGGGCGCGCCGGGGGTCGCCGACGATGCGCTGGCGATCGTGCGCGGCCCCCTTCGCCTCGAGACCCTCACCCACCGCTGCTTCTGGCAAGAGCGTGAGCTCGTCCTCACGGTCTCCGAGTTCGAGCTGCTGCGGGTGCTCCTGACGTCTCCCGGCCGCGTGTTCAGCCGCGACGCCCTGACGGATCACGCCTTCGGTGCCGATCACCACATCTCCGACCGGACGATCGACAGTCACATCCGCCGGTTGCGTCGCAAATTCGCCGAGCTCGGCGCCTCTCCCATCGAGACGGTCTACGGGGTGGGGTACCGCCTCGGCGTGCCATGACGGCCCCCACTCGAACCCGGGCGCCGCGTCGGCCGCCGATCCGCCTGCTGATCTTCGCCGTCAATGCGCTGATCCTGCTCGCGCCGCTCGTTTTCGTTCTGATGCTGCGGATCTATCAGACCCATCTTCTGCATCAGACCGAGGCCGCGCTCATCGCGGAATCCGTCTGGATCGGCGAGGTGTACGGCGACGCGCTCGCTGCCGCACAGGGTCGCCCGAGCGAGGCGTCCGCGCGTCCCCCGGGCGAGGCCGATGCCTTCTGGCCGGTGTCGCCGCAGTTCGA
This sequence comes from Myxococcota bacterium, assembly GCA_023150895.1. GTDB lineage: Bacteria > Myxococcota_A > Bradymonadia > UBA7976 > UBA1532 > CAINDO01. The sequence continues at coordinate 6,922 of JAKLJY010000083.1, forward strand.
GCCCGGGCAGGCCATCCTGCCGCGCCTGCAGGCGCCGGCCCGTTTCGTGCCGCCCGCCGCGCAGGACACGGCCTGGTTCCGGGCCGGCGCCCGGGTCAAACCGCTGCTCGATCGCGCCAAGCGGGTCACGCTGTCGGGCGTCCGCGTCCTGGATCCGCACGGCGTCGTCGTGGCGTCGAGCGGGGGAGAGCTCGGCGCGGTGCTCGACGATCTGCCCGAGGTCCGGGGCGCGCTGCGCGGTCAGTACACCGTCGTCGGGCGCGAACGCATCAGTGACGAGCCGGCGCCCCCCCTCGACGGCATTCGTCGACGTGGTCAGGTGCGCCTCTTCACCGCCCTCCCCGTCTTTCGCGACGGCGCCCTCGTGGCGGTCGTTCGGGCGTCCCGCACCGGTGTCGACGTCGTCGAGGCCCTGTGGCTCTATCGCGGTGAGATGAGCCTGGCGCTCCTCGCCTGTGTCGGGCTGACGATGTCCGTCGCCTGGGCGCTGTCTCGGGCCATCAGCCGTCCGGTCCGCGATCTCATGGACGCGGCCCGGGCCATCACCCGCGGCGAAGCGCGGCGGCCGTTTCGGGCACGCGGGTTCGTGCCCGCCGAGCTCTTCGCGCTGTCGGAGTCCCTCGATGCCGTGACGGCCCAGCTCACCACGCGCGCGGACTACGTGGCGGCCTTTGCCGCGCAAGCGGGCCACGAGCTGAAGACGCCGCTCACGAGCATCCGGGGCGCGGTCGAGCTCCTGACCGACGCGGGCGATGAAATGCCCCCTTCGGAGCGCGCGCGGTTCTTGCGCAACCTGACGGCGGACACCGAGCGCATGGAGCGCCTCGTGCTGCGCCTCCTGACGCTCGCCCGTCTCGAGAACCCTACGGCGGCACCGCCGGAGGAGGACATCGAGGTCGGTCCCTTCTTCGAGGCCCTCACGGCTCGCCATGGGGGCGCGATCACGCTTCACCTCGCACCCGGCGTGCCGGCGCGCCTGCGGATTGCGCCCGAGCACCTGGAAGGCGCCCTCCTGAACCTCGTCGAAAACGCGCTGCGCCACGGCGCCGGTCACCCCATCGAGGTCGAGGTGAAGCCCCGTCCCGACCGTCCGGGGCTCGTCGTGACGGTCCGCGACCGGGGCCCGGGCCTCACCGAACAGGCCCGCGCCCGGCTCTTCGAGCGCTTCTTCACGACGGAGCGCGGGCGCGGCGGCACCGGCCTCGGCCTGGCCATCGCGGCGGCGGCCGCCCGGGCGCGCGGCGGGCAGATCGAGGTCGAGTCGCGTCCCGGCGATACGCGGTTCACCGTCACCCTCTGAGAGGGTCACGCCCCGTCTGCACGGGATCTGCACGATCTCCGCGCGACTTTTCCACCCAGCCGTCGTCACGGTTTCACGGGCGTCTGAGACGCTGCGTCCAGTCACGTCACGAAACGTCGTCGAAAGGACGCCCTCATGGTCGCGCGCATCGTCGCCATCTGCTTCGTCTTCGGTCTCGCCAGCGTCGCCTGGATGGTCCTGGGCGGGGTCACCACTCAACGCACCTGGTCCCAGGGTGAACGCCTCGGGCCCGAGGTCCAGTCGCTCTGGGGGCGCGCCCACGCCCAACAGGCGCCCGTCCCCAGCTTTCACTGGGAAGAGAGCCGGGAGAACACCCGGACCGAATACAAGGACGGGCAGAGCGTGAACATCACCGAACAGACGCAGGTCAAACTCGAAAAGCCCGTGCGCTTTTCGTCCACGGACCTCGAGGTCGATCTCGGGCTCGACCAGCGCCTCAAGGGGCTGATGTGGTACTCGCTCTACAACGTCGGGTTCGTCGGCCGCTGGTCTTACGTCCACCGCGAGCCCCAGGCCGGCCGCCTGCGGGTCACGTTCGACTTCCCGGTGGCCGAGGGTCTGTACGACGGGTTTCGTTTCATCGTCGACGGTGAGGACCGGGCGGCCCGCCTTCAGCCGGAGAACGGACGCGTGTTCACGGAGGTCGACGTCAAACCCGGGCAGTCGCTCTCCGTCGAGATCGCCTACCAGAGCCGGGGCATCGATCAGTGGCGCTACGTGCCGGCCCAGGGCGTCGTCAGCCTCGAGAACTTCCGGCTGCTCATGAATACCGACTTCGACGCGATCGACTTCCCGGGGGACACGATCTCCCCCTCGCTCAAGACGCCGACCGATGCCGGCTACCAGCTCACCTGGGCGTTCAAGCAGGTCGTCACCGGGCAGGGCATGGGGATGAAGATGCCGTCCCGCCTGCAGCCCGGCGAGCTCGCGTCGGCCCTCAGCTTCTCGGCGCCGGTCTCGCTGCTGTTCTACTTCCTGATCCTCTTCGTGCTCGGGACGATCCGTCGCATCGACATCCATCCGGTGAACTACCTGTTCATCGCCGGCGCGTTCTTCGCCTTCCACCTCCTGTTCGCCTACTCCGTCGATCACCTGCGCATCGTGCCCGCGTTCTTCGTCAGCAGCGTCGTCAGCATGTTGCTCGTCGTCACCTACCTGCGCCTCGTGGTCGGAAATCGTTTCGCCTTCGTCGAAGCCGCCTTCGCGCAGCTCCTCTACATGGTCGGCTTCTCGCTGGCGCACTTCTGGGAGGGCTTCACCGGCCTGACCGTCACCGTGCTCTCGATCGTGACCCTCTTCGTGCTCATGCAGCTCACCGGCCGCATCCGCTGGTCCGAGGTCTTCGCCCGGCCGACCCGGGGCGGGGCGGCCGACGAGTCCCGCGCCATCCCGAGCCCTTCCGGCGCCGCGTGACACGCACGTGCGCGCCGGCCGTTGCGCGGCGCGTCGATTTGCGCTACGCGGCCCGGAGGAGGTCCCATGCGTTCATCCCCCCGTGCTCTGCGCGTCTGCGCCCCTGCCCTGCTCTTCACGGCCGCCTGCGGTGCCAGCGCGCCGAAAGCGCCCCCGGTCAAGGGCGGCTCGCCGTGTGACGCCGCCGAATCCCGACTGCGCAAACACCTCGGCCCCGAGTTGCAGGGCATCGTGAAGCGCGTCCCCGTGTTCAAGCCCGCGCAGGGGGAGGCCCCGGCTGCGCCCATCGGTTGCGCCGTGGTCTTCACGCTCGTCCCCGAGGAGCTCGCGGAGGAGGGTCTCGGCGAAGAGGCCGCCGCCGGCGGGGCGGATCAGCGCCTCGCCTTCCTCACGCCCGATCCGAAAACGCGCTGGACGCTCACCGTGCCCGATCCCTCGCCCCAGAGCCCGGGCCCCGTGGATCTGGAGATCGAGACGGCGGACATCACGCAGGATGGCGTCCCGGAGGTCATCGTGCGCGAGAGTTCGCTTGGCGCCGAGTCCTACCAGGGCCTGCGCCTTTTCTCGCTGACGCTCTCGCCCGAGGGGCCCCGTGACCTCCTGTCCGAGTCGCTCAAGATCAAGACCCGGGAGGACGTCGAGCTCTTCGCCCAGTGGAAAGCGACGCAGGCGAGCGGCAAGCCGGTGATCATCTTCGAGGCGGGCGGCGCCTCCCGCATCTTCGCCTGGCACGACACGGACAAGCGCTACCAGCTCGACGAAGCCGCCACGGCCGCCGCCAATCCGCCCCCCCCGGCGCCGCCGAGCGACGCGGCCCCCGCCAGCGCCCCCGCATCAGGTGCGCCCGCCATCGAGCTACCCTGACGGCCGAGGGCTCTCAGGCGAGGTCTTGCACGACCTTGATGAAGTCCGCCGTCTTGTTGTGCACGAACGTCGGGTGGATGTTGCACATCACCGACACCCGCTGCACCTCCGGGTTCAGCGTCACCAGGCCGACATGCAAACCGGGCCGCGTCGCGGCCTCATACAGTGCGCGCGTCCGTGGCATGTGTTCGACGGCGCCGAGATAGGGACCGTCGAGACAAAGCCACTTTCGCCCCGTGTCCTTCGTGAGCTCGGCGAGCTCGTCGAGGTTGGCGAGGTAGTTCTCGAACGCCGCCTCCTCGAGTGCGTGCCAGCCGTCCCGGATGCGGAGCACGACCCCGTTGACCATCGGGAAGATGCCATACTGGTCCCGGCCGGTGAGGCCGCGGACCACGCGTTTGAGGGCCGTGTCGCGGACGGGCTTCACCAGCGTCTCGACGTAACCCGGGGGCGCGGCCCCGCCGCGGGACGTCAGCGCCACGGCCGCACCGTCCGTGCCGAAGATCGTCTGCCAGTTCCGCAGGGCCTCCAGCCCGCCGGGCAAGCCCTCGTCGACGACCAGAATGCCGGCCGCCCGGCGGTTCGCGTCGACCCCCTGCGCGCCGTCGAAGAAGACGAGATCGAACTCGTCGGCGAGCGCCTTCTCGGCCATCTCCCGCAGGTTCAGGTTTGGCGTCGCCAGCACCAGCACCGGCTTGGCGAGCGGGTCTTCCTCCGGGGGGGGCGCCTGGATGCGCCCGGCATCCGGAACCTTCTCCGCCAGCTTCTCGCAGACGTCCACGATGTTCAGCGGCTTCGCCAGGAAGACCTGAATCCCGGCGCGGACGTAGTTCACCGCCAACGAACGATCGATGCTCTCGACCATGACCGCCGTGACGGTGTTCTCGCTGCCCGGCAGGTAACGAAACGCCTTCATCAACGACAGCGGGTCTCCGTCCTGGAACTTCTGGTCCATCATCAGGACGTCGGGCACGGCCACCTTCAGGTTGTGCATGGCGAGCGTGTACGACGGCACGTCCTGGACGCGCCACCCGGCCAGGGGCAGGACGCTGTTCGTGGCCCCCCGGACCGCCGTATCCGCGCTCACGACCAGAACGGTCGGCGTCCGGTCATTCGGCATGGGAGACCCGCAGCGTGCTCAGGACGCGCTGGATCTCGACCTCCACGGCGTTGATCTGCGGCACGTTGTCGATGACGATGGCCCGCTGTTCTCCGGGCGGTACGAGCACCAGCCGCCCGGACCGCAACAGCGCATACTCGAGTACGTCCTTGATTTCTTTGGACATTCGAGTATTCGGCGCCGGCCAGCGCTCGACGTCTCCGAGGAGTCCGCGCCGGTGGATGATCTCGTTCGAGTTGATCTCCCAATAGTCGAAACGCGTGCGCGCGATGACGAGCAGGAGCAAGACGCCGAAACCGCCGGACCAGACCCAATAGAACGTCGCGTTCATGAACATGGGTTGGTCGAGGACGTCGTGAACGAACGTCCGCAGCCCGGGATACATGGCGGCGAGCAGGCCGAGGATCACCCCGCCGAGCAGGAGCGCGACGGCGGTCATGCGGGTGTATTCAAAGGCCAGCATCGACAGGTTCACGAAGAAGACGATCGTGAAGACGATGCCCGTCGCCCCCGGCTCGGCACCCGAGGCCCCACCCAACTGCACGACGAGGCCGCAGAGCAGCGCCGCGACGAGCGTCGGGTAGAGAAAAACGACATCCGGCAGGGGTCGAATGACCAGCAGCGGGGTCGGCGGGGCGGACGGTGTGGGGGTGGTCGAGTCGACCATGCGTGCAAACTCCCGAAACGCACGCATCATCCGGCGGGGTTGCGGCGCCGGTCAAGTCCGGGGGTCACGTCCATCGGAGGCGTCGAGGCCTCCGCGACGGGCTCAGGGCGCGGACGGGGCGGCGGAGGCGGGGGCGGCAGAGGCAGGCGCAGAGCCGGGAGCCTCGCTGCCGGGCGCGGCCACGTCGGAGGGCGGCGCGCTGCCCTCGGCCGGCGGGACACCACCATCCGGCGCCGAGGGCGGCGGCGGGGGCGGCACGAGCTCGTCCTTCGGGGGCGTATCGGCGGCGAGACCGACCCCGGGCAGGGGCTTGTTGACCTTCTGCTCGATGTCGTACCGCAGCTTCTGCATCGCCTCTTTCTGCATGTACAGATTGTCCTGCCGCGGATCGAGGAACCCTCGGCTGAACACGTCGAGCAGCGTGAAGAGGAAGAACAGGGCGACGAAGATGAGGCCGAACACGAAGATGATGGTGTTCAGCTTCTCGTCGTACTTGAGCTGCATGAAGAACGCGCAGACGAGGCTGGCCTTGATGGTGGCCACCAGCATCGCGACGAGCATGTTCGCCGGGCCGAGGTCCACCTGGGCGACGGCCACCGTGACGACGGTGAGGAACAACAGCGCCCCGAAGACGCCGAAGTAGACCTTCATCGGCACGACGTGGTGGCCGTGCTCGCCCCCACCGTGCGCCTGGGTATTGTCGTGACTCATGGCGCGCGACTCCTCAGCCCACCAGATACAGAAGCGGGAAAAGATAGATCCAGATGAGGTCCACCAGGTGCCAGTACAGGCCGCCCACCTCGACCGGGGTGTAGTACTCCGAGTAGAAGTGGCCCTTCTTCGCGCGGAGCAGAACCCACGTCAGGATGCCCATGCCCACGACCACGTGGAACCCGTGCAGGCCGGTCATCAGGAAGTACAGGCCGAAGAACAGGTGGGCGTTCGGCGCGTGAATGCCGCCGTAGCTGTAGGCCGCGCCGGGCAGGATGCCCTCGTGGAACTTGTGGCTGTATTCGAAGTACTTCACGACGAGGAACACGCCGGCGAGCGCAATCGTCGCCGCGAGCAGCTTGACGGTGCGCGCCGTCTTCTCGCCATTGTGATTGGTCTGCGCCGCGTTGACGGCCAGCGCCATCGTGAACGAGCTGGTGATCAGGACCAGCGTGTTGAGCGCGCCGAGTTTCCAGTCGAGGTGTTTGGAGGCCTCGTGCCACATCTCCGGGTAGAGGCTCTTCAGCACGGCGTAACCCAGGAAGAGACCGCTGAAGAGCAGCACTTCGGTCACGAGGAAGAGCCACATGCCCATCTTGGCCGCGGAGAACTCCTGGGCCGAGCTGGCGAAGTGGTGGGCGTGGTGGTGTTTGACGATCGTGCTCATGTCGCTGTCCGCCTCAAACCGACGATTGAGCCGTGGAAGTCACGCCCTGACCTTCGACGGGGTACTCATAGGGCCCCTCGGTGACCGTCGGCGTGTTGTGGAAGTTGTGCATGATGGGCGGCGACGCCGCGTGCGTCCACTCCAGCGTGCGGGCGCCCCAGGGGTTCTGGGTGGCCTTCGCGCCGCTGCGCAGCGAGACGAGCAGGTTCAGCGCCATGATCGTGAACGCGATGCCGAGGATGTACGCGCCGAGCGTCGACAGCTGATGCAGCGTCTGGAACTCGGGCACGTAGTTGTAATAGCGCCGGGGCATGCCGCGGGACCCGAGGACGAACTGCGTGAAGAACGTCAGGTTGAACCCGATGAAGACCAGGACGGCCGACAGTTTGGCCGGCTTCTCCGAGTACATGCGGCCGAACATCTTCGGCCACCAGTAGTGGATGCCACCGAAGAAGGCGATCGCCGTGCCACCCATCATCACGTAGTGGAAGTGTGCGACGACGAAGTACGTGTCGTGCAGGTGGACGTCCGTGCCCATCGACCCGAGGAAGATGCCGGTCAGGCCACCGATGGTGAAGAGGATCAGGAAGCTCAGCGTCCACAGCATCGGGGTGTCGAAGGAAATCGACCCCTTGTAGAGCGTCATCACCCAGTTGACGACCTTGATGGCGGTGGGAATGGCCACCAGGTAGGTCAGGAAGCTGAACACCATGCCCGCATAGGCCGACTGGCCCGAGACGAACATGTGGTGGCCCCAGACCAGGAAGCTGATGATGCCGATGCCCAGCGAGGAGTAGGCGATGGCGCGGTACCCGAAGATGTTCTTGCGGGAGAACGCCGTGATCAGCTCGCTGATCACGCCCATGCCCGGCAGAATCATGATGTAGACGGCCGGGTGGCTGTAGAACCAGAAGAAGTGCTGGTAGAGTACCGGGTCGCCGCCGAGGGCCGGATCGAAGATGCCGATGCCGAGAATGCGCTCGGCCATCAGGAGCATGAGGGTGATGCCGAGGACCGGCGTCGCCATGACCTGCAGAATGGCCGTCGCGTAGAGCGCCCACACGAACAAGGGCATGCGGAAGAAGCCCATGCCCGGGGCGCGCATCTTGTGCACCGTGACGATGAAGTTCAGGCCCGTGAGGATGGACGAGAACCCGAGCACGAACGCGGCGAAGGTCATCATGGTGACCGCCCCGCCGACGTTGCTGCTGTAGGGCGTGTAGAACGTCCAGCCGGTGTCGACGCCGCCGAGCACGATGGCGAGCAGTGCGAGAATGGTGCCGATGCCCCAAATCCAGAAGCTCAGGAGGTTCAGCCGGGGAAACGCCACGTCCTTCGCGCCGAGGTGCAGCGGCAGCGCGAAGTTGCCCAGCGCCGAGGGGATCGACGGAATGATGAAGATGAACACCATGATGGCGCCGTGCAGCGTGTAGAAGCGGTTGTAGGTATCCGCTTCGACGAACGTCTTGCCCGGGGTCAGAAGCTCGGTGCGCAGAAGCAGCGCGAAGATGCCGCCGAGCGCGAAGGCGATGAGGACGCCGAAGAGATACATGACGCCGATCCGCTTGTGATCGAGCGTGAAGAGCCAGGACTTCAGGCCCTTCCCTTCGTTGAGGTAGTCCACGTCGTGATGAGCGTTGTCGTGCATGGGCGTGGCTCCTGTCACTTCAGCGTCTTGATGTACATGATGATGGCGTCGATCTCGGCGTCCTTGAGCTGCGGGAACGGCGGCATGGCGGGCGGGTAGGTGTCGACCACCTTCGCCGTCGGGACGCGGATCGACTCGACGATGTAGTTCTCGTCGACCGTGACCGCGGCGCCGCCGACGAGCTTTTCCTCGCGGCCGAACAGGCCCTTCATGCTCGGGCCGACGAGCCGATTGCCGTCGATGCTGTGGCAGGCGGCGCAGAGGGCCTTGAAGAGCTTCTCGCCCGCGGCGGCATCGGCCTTGACCTGACACCACTCACGCTTCTGCATCTCTTCGGGGGTGTGCACCTTGATGCGGGCGAGCATGTCCGAGTGACTCGTGCCGCAGTACTCGGTACAGAAGACCTGATGGCCCGCGGCGTTGGGCTTGGGGGCCTGGAACCACAAACCGGTGTACCGCCCCGGGATGACGTCCTGCTTGATGCGGAAATCGGGGACGTAGAACGAGTGGATCACGTCTTCCGAGCGCATGAGCAGCTTGACGGGCTTGTTCGCCTCGACGTGCAGCTCGCCGTAGGTCTGGCAGCCGTCCGGCTCGGTGAACTCCCAGGCCCACTGCTTGCCAACGACCTTGTATTCGGGCGCGTTCGCCGGCGCGACCTGCAGGGTCATGTAGACCTTGAAGGACCAGGCGAAGATGCCGATGACGATGATCGTCGGGATGATCGTCCACGCAGCTTCGATGAGCGTGTTGTGCGTCATCTGCTGCGAGGCGAGCTGGTCCGGGTGGCGACGCCGGTACTTCCACGCGAAGAGGACGGTGCCGCCCGCAATCACGAGGAAGAAGAAGACGTTGAGCCAGTAGATGAAGAAGTAGAGGTCATCCACGTCTCCGGCGAACGTCGACGCCGGCGGTGGCATCCAGAAGCTGCTTCCGGTCTCCATCGATAAGTTCTCCCGCGCGCCGTCAGACGCGTGTCACTGCGTGGTCATGCGGCGGGACGCCCCCCGCCTCTGCGCGCATCGCGCGCCGTTCCCGGGCCCAAAGCACCCCGAGCAGTGTGCCGACCGCCAGGATGGTCAACAGACCGCCCAGGCGCATCGCCCCCCAGATGTAGAATTCGTATTTCTGCGACGAGGGCACGTAGTGGAAACAATAGAGGATGAACTTGTCGACCACGCTCCCGAGCTTGCCCTCTCCGGCCTCGACGAGCGCGAGGCGCAGGTCACGGGCCGGATACTGGATGCCATAGAGGTAGCGGGTCAGGGTGCCGTCGGGGGCGACCATGAAGATCGCCGCGCCGTGCACGTACTGCATCTGGTCGGGGTCCCAGCGATAGCCGAAACCGACCGTCTCCGTGAGGGCCTTGATGCTCTCCGTCTTGCCCGTCAGGAAGTGCCAGCCGCTGGCGGCCTCGGGTTTGCCGATGGCTTCGACGTGGCTGTTCTTCTTGGCGAGCGCGACGGCGGGTCCCTCGCGGTGGTTGATGCTCACCGTGACGACCTCGAACTCCTTGCCCGGCGTCCAGTCGAGGGCCTTCAGACCGTCGACGAGGCCGGCGAGCACGAGGTTGCACAGCATCGGGCACTCGTAATAGTTCAGCGTCAGCAGGACCGGCCGGCCGGCCTTGAAGTAGTCGCCGAGCGTCACGTTCGTCCCGGTCTCGTCCACGAAGGGCAACGAGAGCGGGAGCTTCGCCCCGAGGTGCTCCACGATCTCCACGCCCTTGAATTCGGGCGGAATGAGCGGGGCATTGCCCTGCAGCGCCACCGTGGCGGGTGCCGCGGCGGGTTCCTGCGCGGCGACGGGCGTCACCGCGGCGAGGAGCGCGAGCAGAGGGGCGACGACGGCCTTCACGTGCTCAGAGCCCTTCCTCGACGAGCTTCTTCTTCGCGTCTTCGATGGGGATCTGATAGCGGCCGTTGCCGAGCGCCTTGTAACCCTGCAGGCGACCCTGGACGGCCTTGTCGAGCTCGGCCGCCGTGTTGCCGAAGGTCGAGACGGCGCCGACCTTCTCGCCGAAGTGGAGATCCCGCTTCGACCAGAAGTAGCCCGTCAGGAAACCGATGCTGATCAGCACGGCGATGAACATGCCCAGACCCCAGCCGAAAACGAGGCCGGAGCGGATGTTCTCTTCGCTCGCCGCGGTGAGGTCGTGCCCGCCGTGTGCGTCGTGGCCGTGGCTGTCAGACTGCATTCTCGTACCCCATCGAAGCGAGGAGCTGAGGATCCTTCACGGGCACCAGGTTGTGCTTCACCGTGCGCTGCGCCCAGGCCGCCACGAACAGACCGCCGACGGCGATCAGCGTGGTCAGGTCGAGCCAGTGGAAGTGCAGGTGGTGGTGGAGCACCGGCATGACCATGAAGTAGTGGTCCATGTAGTGCATCAGGAGCAGCCACGCCGCGCCGGCGCCGAGCATCGCCCGGCTGCGCTTCGTGTGACGGCTCATCAGAATCCAGAAGGGCGCGAAGAAGTGGCCGACCACGAGCAGGATGAAAACGGACATCCAGCCGTTGTTCTGCCGGGTGATGTAGTAAATCGTCTCTTCGGGGATGTTGCCGTACCAGATCAGGAAGTACTGGCTGAAGCCGGTATAGGTCCAGAAGACCATGAAGCCCCACATCAGCTTGCCGACGTCGTGGAAGTTGTCCACGGTCAGCGTGCTGGTCAGGGCGCCGCGGCCGGTGATCCACAGAATGCCCAGGGCCAGCGCCGCGAAGAAGCCCATCATCCCGCCGGCGAACGTGAACACGCCGTAGATGGTGCTGAACCAGTGGGGCGAGGTGCTCATCGACCAGTCGAAGGCCGCGAACGAGATCGTCAGGGCGAAGAGCAACGTGGAGATGGGGGCGAGCCGGCGCATCTTGTAGGTCAGCGAGACATCGCCGCTCTCGTCCTGGGCGAGGCTGTTCTTGCGGAAGAAGTGCTGAATCGCGAACCAGATGACGAAGAACACGACCGCGCGGGCCACGAAGAAGGCCGGGCTGAGATAGCCGGACTTGCCCTTGAGGATGGGGTCGTGCTCGACCGCGTCGTGATGCGACCAGTGGTAGAGGTCGTGCATGCCGAGCAGCACCGGGATGAACAGCACCGCCATCAGGGGGATGTTGCCGGCGATGTTCTCGGCGACGCGACGGACCGCCGTGCTCCAGCTCGCCCGCACCAAGTGGTGCAGGACGGAGAAGAACATCGCGCAGACGGTGATGGTCACGAAGGGCATGTAGGCCGCGAGGTACGAGAAGAAGAACTGCTTGCGCGTCTCCTCTCCCCCGGCGAAGCCGCCCGCGACGCTGATCAGCAGCGCGAGCCCGCCGACGGCGTAACCGCCCTTGACCAGCGTTCCGGCGACGGCGGGATCGAGCTTCGGGTTGTCACGGAAGACCGGGCCGTGCGCGCTCATTTGAGGCTCCCCTGCTGATCGGCGGGCACGTCGCTCAGGCGGGCGTTCTGACCGCGCTGAAGGGCCCGGACGTAGGCGACGATGGCCCAGCGATCCTCGGTCGGGATCTGGGACCGATAGGCGGGCATCGTGTTCTTGCCGTTGGTGATGGTGTTGTAGATCTCACCCACCGGCATCTCGATGATGCGGCGCCCGTTGGCGTCCGCGGGGTCGATGAAGGTCGGCGGCGGCACGAGGCCGGGGCGCTGCGCCACCATGCCCTTGCCGTTGCCGGACTTGTCGTGGCACGGCGCGCAGAAGATGTCGTACCGCTCCTGCCCGCGGTCGAGCAGCTTCTTGTCGAGCGGCATCGGGAACCTGGAGATGAAGTTCCCGAACTCGTCCTGACCGCGATAGACCTCGTCGTCGACCTTGCCGAGCCCGTACTGCACGGTGTTGGCCGGCGGCTCGCGCATCGTGCGGCCGTCCTGGAAGAGGTTGCTGTGGCCGTACGCCTTGTATTTCGCCTGCGTGTCCATGTTGGGGTTCAGGTGAACCGGCGGGAGCCGCGAGGGCTCGCCCCGGCACCCGCCCAGCGCGGCGGCGGCGATCACGAGAGCAATCAGGCTGCGCATCGCGTCACTCCTCCACCACGGTGACGTGGCGGCCGCCGAGCGACTCGAGCAGCTCGCGGCTCCGGTGCAGGTCGAACTTCGCGTCCCGCGTTTCGATGGAAATGAAGAACCCGTCGTCCGTCACCCGCCGGAACATCGCGATCTTGTCGAGCGGGTGGTACGGCGTCGGCAGCTTGTTCAGGCCGATCATGCCGAACACGGCGCCGAAGGCCGACAGGAGGACCGAGAGCTCGAACGTCACCGGCGTGGCGAACTCGAAGGCGAACAGCGGCTTGCCGCCGATCATCACCGGGTACTCCACCGCGCCGGACCACCACTGGAGCAGCAGGGCGCTGGCCATGCCGGTCAGGCCGCCGCCGAGGACGATCCACGGCACCTTGGAGCGCGAGAGCCCCATGGCGTTGTCCATCCCGTGCACGGGGAAGGGCGACCAGACCTCGTAGCGTTTGTACCCGGCATCGCGCAGCCCTTCGGCGGCGTGCAGGAGCTTGGCGGGGTCGTCGAACTGCGCGACGAGCCCCCAGACGCGTGCCTCAGCCATGGTGCTTCTCCCCCGCGGCGTGAGCGTGATCGGCCGAGTGGTGGTGGTCGGCGTGGTAGCCCTCCCAGTGCGGATCCGCCTGCGGCATCACACCCTTCACCTCGGCGATGGCGATGGCCGGCAGGAACTTGAGGAACAGCAGGAAGAGCGTGAAGAACAGACCGAAGGATCCGATGAGACAGCCCACGTCCCAGATGGTCGGACGGTAGTAGTCCCAAGAGGACGGGATGTAGTCGCGGTGCAGCGACATCGTGATGACGAAGCGCTCGAACCACATGCCGATGTTCACGAAGATCGACAGGATGAACGAGGCGGTCATGTTCTGGCGGATCTTCTGGGACCAGAAGAGCTGCGGCGTGATGACGTTGCAGCTCCACATGATCCAGTAGGCCCACCAGTACGGGCCGAACGCGCGGTTGATGAACGTCCAGGACTCGTAGGCGGAGCCGGAGTACCACGCGATGAAGAACTCCATCGCGTAGGCGTATCCGACCATCATCCCCGTCACGAGGATGATCTTGTTCATGTTCTCGACGTGCCGGACGGTGATGAACTCTTCGAGCTTGAAGATCTTGCGGGCCGGGATGGCCAGCGTCAGCACCATGGCGAAGCCGGAGAAAATGGCGCCCGCGACGAAGTAGGGCGGGAAGATCGTCGTGTGCCAGCCGGGGATGACCGAGGTCGCGAAGTCGAAGGACACGATGGTGTGGACCGAGAGGACCAGCGGCGCCGAGAGGCCGGCCAGAATCAGGTAGGCCTTCTCGTAGTTCTGCCAGTGCCGGTTCGCGCCGCGCCACCCGAGGGCGAACATGCCGTACGCGTAGTAGGCGACCTTGCTCTTCGCGCGGTCCCGCAGGGTGGCCAGGTCCGGGATGAGGCCCGTGTACCAGAACAGGAGCGAGACGGTGAAGTAGGTGGACACCGCGAAGACGTCCCACAGCAGCGGACTGCGGAAGTTCGGCCACATGCCCATCTGGTTCGGAATCGGCAGCGCCCAGTAGAGCAGCCACACGCGACCGACGTGGATCGTCGGGAAGAGCAAGGCGCAGATGACGGCGAAGATCGTCATCGCCTCGGCGAACCGGTTGATGGACGTGCGCCACTTCTGCCGGAAGAGGAAGAGAATCGCCGAGATCAGCGTGCCGGCGTGGCCGATGCCGACCCAGAACACGAAGTTCACGATGGCGAAGCCCCAGCTCACGGGCTGGTTCAGACCCCAGATGCCGGAGCCTTCCCAGATGAGCCAGCCGACGGAGACGCCGAGGACGGCGAGGCCGAGGAGCGCCATGGCGAACGAAGCGAGCCACCCCTTCGAGGGCGGCGCCTCGACGACGCGGCAGACGGCCTCGGTCACCGAGTGGAAGGTCTGATTGCCTTCGACCAGGGGGGGCGGGAAGACGGTTTCCTGCTGGTAGTTCGCGGTCGACATGGTCGGTTACGCCCCCAGGCCCGGGTTGGGATTGCGCACCTTGCCGAGATAGGAGGTGCGCGGCTTGACGTTCAGTTCGGAGAGCAGGCGGTAGTTGCGGTCGGCGGCCTTGGCCTTGGAGACCGCGGTGCTCGGGTCCTTGATGTTGCCGAACACGATCGCCGAGGTCGGGCAGGCCTGCGCGCACGCCGGGGTGATGGCGTCGATGGCCGCCTTCTTGCCCTGCGGCGTCTCGGCGGCCTTGGCCACCTGCCGACCCGCGTTGATGCGCTGCACGCAGTAGGTGCACTTCTCGATGACACCGCGGAAGCGGACCGTCACGTTGGGGTTGCGCCCCATGTGGACCGTCTCGGGGTAGTCCTTCGAGTAGTGGTAGAAGTTGAAGCGCCGGACCTTGAACGGGCAGTTGTTGGCGCAGTACCGCGTGCCGATGCAGCGGTTGTACGCCATGTCGTTGAGGCCCTCGGGGCTGTGCGAGGTGGCCTGCACGGGGCAGACGTTTTCGCACGGGGCGTTCTCGCAGTGGTGGCAGCCGAGGGGCTGGTGCACGACCTGCACGTCGTCGGGGCTCTTGTCGCCCTCGCTGACGAAGTAGCGGTCCATGCGGATCCAGTGCATCTCGCGGCCGCGGCGGACCTGGTCCTTGCCGACCATCGAGATGTTGTTCTCGGCCACGCAGGCCACCGTGCAGGCCCCGCAGCCCGTGCAGGCGCCGAGGTCGATGGCCATGCCCCACTGGTACTCGCCGGTGTACTCGAGCTCTTTGTAGATGGCCACCTCGGGGGGGTGGACCACCATGGCCTCCGGGAAGGGCTTGCCCTCCTCGAGGAGGCCCTCCTTGGCGAACTTCGGGTTCTTCTGGAACTCGCCGAGCGTGGCCTCACGGACCATGGGTCGGGCGTCGTAGCCGAAGCCCGGGTCCTGCTTGGCGTAGGCCTGCGTGCGGGCGAGGGGGTACGTGCCGCCGCTCTTGGTCACCTTGGCGCCGACCGCGAACCCGGCCGCGTCCGCCGTGCGGATGACGCCGACGTCGAAGCCGACCTTGCCGGCGTCGTGGTAGGGCAGGAAGCTCTGGAAGTCGCGGCCGAAACCGAGCTGGAGGCTGATGTTGCCGTCGGCCAGACCGGGGACGACGCAGATGACGGTCTCGAGCTTGCGCCCGCCGAGCTCGATCGTGACGCGGTCTTCGTCCGCGACCCCGAGTTCCTGCGCCGTCTTGACGTTGACCAGGGCCGGGTTGTCCCAGACGATCTTGCTCGCCATCTCCGGCGTCTCGAGCAGCCAGGCGTTGTTGCCGAAGCGCCCGTCGTGCAGGAACCCGTCGAAGAACGTGACCTCGAGGCCGGCAGGGGCCGCGGCCGAGGGCGTCAGACCGGCGAGGCCCGCCGGCTGCTTGAAGGTCGGGACGACCCCGAACTCGTCGCCCTGCCGGAAGCCGTCGCTGAGCCAGCGCCGCCACTTCTTGTAGAAAGAGACGGGGCCCTCTTTGGCCTTCCAGTGGTTGCGGACCAGGGTGTAGCCGTCGCGCTCGACCTCGCCGAGCAGCGCGGCGAGCAGTTCGATCTCGCTGCGACCGCCCCAGAGCGGGGTGATGATCGGCTGCTGGATCGACACCTTGCCGTCCGTGGAGACGACGTCCCCCCAGGTCTCGAGGAAGTGCGCGCGGGGCAGCGCCCAGTCGGCCAGCTTGCTCGTCTCGTCGAGGAAGTCGCAGAGCGCGATCTTCGTCTTCGCCTTGGCGTAGGCGGCGGCGAAAGCGAGGTCGGCGGGCGCCGTGTAGGCGGGGTTGCCGCCGAGCGTGAGCAGGGTATCCACCTGCCCGGCGTTGAGCAGGGCGGCGACCTCTTTGATGTTGGCCATGTCGCCGTTTTCGGCGGCGGCCCGGCGGTGGTCGGGGTAGTAGTAGACTGTCTGGCCGTGGGCCTCGAGACCGGCGTTCAGCGCGGCGACGAGGGCGTGGACGACGGCGGGCTGCCGCCGCCCGGCGATGATGAGCGCACCGCCCCGGTTGCCCTGGAGGTCGGCGGCCACCGCGGCGACGAACTTCGGGTCGATGCCCGCCCCGGCCTTGGCGTGCGGGGCCATGTCGGGCGGCAGGACGACCTTGTTGTCCTTGCCGAGCTCGGCGGCGAGCGCCCACGCAAACGCCTCGACCTGCGAGGTCTTCACGCGCAGACGGTGATCGGCGTTGCTGCCCGTGATCGAAAGATGCCCCTCGACCGCGTAGAGGCGGGACATCCGGTCGTTGGGACCGTTGACCTTGCGCGACTTCGCCCAGTTGGCGGCGTTCTCGACGACGTCGCCCTCGGTGCCGAGGAAGTCGCTGTCGAGGCTGAGAACCACCCGGGCGTTCTGGAGGCGGAAGACCGGCACGACCGGCTCGCCCCAGGCGGCCTTGAGGCCGACCCGCTCGTTGTCCTCCGCCAGGGACTCGTAGGTGAACCAGCGGGCCTGCGGGAAGTCGGCGTGGAAGCGCTCCCGGAGCTTGCGCAGCGTCGGCGACGGGAAGGACTCGCCGAGGATGACGAGGCCGGCCCCGCCCGCCGCCTTGAGGGCGTCGAACTTCGCCTTCAGGGCCGCGTCCGCGGCCTCCCAGGTCGAGGCCTTGGCGCCGTTCATGGGGATGCGCAGGCGCTGGGGGTCGTAGAGATCGAGGACGAGCGCCTGGTGCAGCGCCGACGTGCCGCCGGCCCGGACCACGCCGCCCGCCGCACCGGGGTTGCCCTCGATCTTCGTGGGGCGCCCCTCGTGCGCCTCGACCACCAGGCCGATGGCGCGGCCGTTGATGCTCGTGGCGGTGGCGTAGTGCTGCGCGACGCCCGGGATGAGGTCCTCGGGCGCACGGGTGTAGGGCAGAATCTTCTGCTCGGGGCGGCGGACGCAGCCCGCGAGCGAGGTCATGGCGATGGAGGCGCCCATGACGCCGAGGAAGTGGCGGCGGGTGGTGGCGTCCACCGTGCCGGGCTCGACCTCCTCGGGGAACTCCTTGAGCAGGGCTTCCTGGAAGGCCGGCGTGTTCTCCAGCTCCTCCAGGCTCCGCCAGTAGCGCTTCGATGTGCTCATCGGTGGCACCCCGAGCAATGGATGGGGGGGTTGATGTTGTGGTCCTTCTTGAGCCGGGTGCCGGCCGCGAGCTGGTCGCCGCCCTCGGGCTTGTAGCCCATCACCGTGGCCGTGCCGCGGGGCCGCAGGTGCTGCTCGGGCGCCTTGTGGCACTCGAGGCACCAGGACATGCTCAGCGACTGCTCCTGCTTGACCTCGATCGCCTGGTCGATGCGTCCGTGGCACGACTCGCAGCCGATGGTCGCGCGGACGTGGGCCGAGTGGTCGAAGTAGACGTAGTCCGGCGACTTGTGGATGCGCACCCAGGGCACCGGCTGCCCGGACACCCAGCTCTCCCGGATCGGGGTCAGCAGCGGGCTGTCCTTCTTCACCGCCGTGTGGCAGTTCATGCACGTCTGCGTGGGCGGCACGCCGGCGTGGGGGCCTTTTTCGACGCCGACGTGGCAGTACCGGCAGTCGATGCCGAGATCGCCCGCATGCAGCTTGTGGCTGTACGCCACCGGCTGCTCGGGCTGGTACCCGACGTCGGTGAAGTTGGGCGAGAAGTAGTACCAGATCGCCCCGATCAGGCCGATCGGCGCAATCGCCAGCACGGGGGCCAGCAAGAGCGGGATCCGGTTGTGGAATGCCGGGAAGACGAACAGGGGTTTCTTCCCGTCGTGGCCAGGGTTCTCGTTGCTCATCGCGGCGCAACCTCGTCTGGCAGCCGCCCCTTGATTGGGGCTGTGGACGCGCAATCCGTGACCGTCGACCGGCCGGTTCACCCCCGAACCGGCAAGACGCGTGCCACGGATAGGGCGGGCCTTCTAGCAAAGGGGCCCCGCCAAGTCCATTTATTTCGCCGGGTTGCGACGCGGCAAGGTGCCGCGGCATCTCACCGCGGTGCGGCAAAATGTCGCACCCATCGCTTAATCGGCGTCAATTCCCCAGGCACGCAGCTTGCGTTGGAGCGTGCGCCGGTTGATGCCCAGGATGTCCGCGACGCGCGTGACGTTGCGGTGATGCGCGAGAAGCCGCTCGGTGTGCCGCCGCTCGAGCGATTCGAGGGTCAGCGCCTCGGGATCGCGCGGATCGGCGCGCGGTCCCGGGACCGGGGCGTCGTCCGGGGCAAGGCCCCCGGGGGCGGGGTCGAGCGTCGGTTCGGCCGGCCCGGCGAAAGGGTTGGCCTCGAGCATCCGCCGGACCAGCGCGGCGTCGACGCGACCCTCTTCGGCAAAGAGGGTCAGGCGACGGGCGAGGTTGACGAGCTCGCGGACATTGCCCGGCCAGCGGTGGCTCAGAAGTGCAGTCTCGGCGGCGGACGTGATCGTCAGGCCCCCGCGTCCGGCGGCCTCGAGCCAGTGCCGCAGGATCGGGAGGACGTCATCGGGCCGCTCCCGCAGCGGCGGGAGGCGCAGGGGCAGCACCTGGAGCCGGTAGTAGAGGTCCTGACGAAAGCGGCCACGCTGAACCTCCAGCGCCAGGTCTCGGTGGGTCGCGGCGACGAGGCGCCCGAGGAAGGGCCGCTCCCGCGTCTCGCCGACCGGCCGATACGAGCGCGTCTCGAGGACGCGCAGGAGCTTCGGTTGGTGTTCGAGGGGCAGTTCGGCGATTTCGTCGAGGAAGAGCATCCCCTCCCCGGCCTCTTCGAGCAGCCCCGGTTTGCGCCGGTCCGCGCCGGTGAACGACCCCCGCGCGTGACCGAAGAGCTCGCTCTCGACGAGATCCGCCGGGAGACAGGCCATGTTGACCGCCACGAAGGGGGCGCTCGGCCGCCGGGAGTGGCGGTGCAGGTACCGCGCGGCGACCTCTTTGCCCGTCCCCGTCTCACCCGTGAGGAGAATCGGCTCGTCGGCCGTGGCCAGGCGGTCGAGGACTGATCGGAACGCCCGGGTGGCCCGCGCCTCGCCCACGAGGGCGTCCGGGGGCGGGCCGTGCCTCGACGGACCGTCGGCCCAACCGCCGGTCCCGGCGGTCGCCCCGGTCAGGCCGGCGGCCTGCAGCAACCACGGCGCGAGGGCCTCGGCGTCGAGCGGTTTGAGCAGAAAGGTGTGCGCCCCGAGCCGCATCGCCTCCACGGCATCGGGCACCGAGCCGTGGCCGGTCAGGACGACGACGGGCATCCGACGGTTCATGGTGCGCCGCAACACCTCGAGGCCGTCGAGGTCCGGCATGCGGAGGTCGAGCACCGCGACGTGGGGGGCGTCGTCGCCCGGCTCGCTGAGGGCTCGGACGGCCGCCGCCCCGTCGCCGACGGGGCTGACCTCGAACCCCCGACGCCGCAACGCCTTGCCCATCGCCAGACGAAACGCCTCGTCGTCGTCGATGAGGAGGACCCGACAGGGGATGGTCGTCTCCGGCTGCATGGGGCGTGGAGCATACCACGCCCGGCGCGAAACGCCCGCGCTGGCGCGGACGGCGGCGAGGTCAGCGACAGCGGCCCGCGAACGTGTCCCGGACGACGTCGTCCGTGGTCGCGAAACGCGCTTCGTACTCGCCGTCCCGCAGGTCGAGTCCGAGGAGCCCGGCGACGCCCGGGATGCGGACCTGAGAGCCCGGCTGGGTGGCGTCGAGCTCGTAGGGGTGCTTGCCGCCCGTCCCGGCGACGATCTGCACGACGCCCTCCGCCGCGAGCTCACCCGACGGCGTCCGGGGGGCGAAGCGCTCGTAGTGGTGGTCGTGGCCGGCGATCAGGAGCTCGACCTCGTGCGCACTCAGGATGCCGAAAAGCCCCGCCATCGCGCGCGTGTCGCCGTGCGGACCGGACGAGAACCGCGGGTGATGCCAGAGCGCGACGGTGCAGGCCCGGCGCGTCGCGTCCCCGGGCGCCCCCTCGTGGGCGGTGAGCTGCTCGGTCAGCCAACGGCCCTGCGGCCCGCCCGCCGAGCAGTCGACGCGATCGCAGTTCGAATTCAGGACCAGGACCTTCCATGTCCCGACGGTGTGCGCTGCCCAGCTCTCGCCGTACGTCCCGGCCTTCGCGCCGAAGTAGTCGTGATACGGCCGCCCGTTGTCGGTCCGGGCGTCGTGATTGCCGATGGTGGGGATCGTGCGTTCCCGGTGGCGCCCCCAGTTCGGCGTGTAACACTGCGCGAACTCGTCGGCCGCCCCGTCCGGGTAGACGTTGTCGCCGGCGGTGAAGACCGTCGCGCCGGCGTTGACCCCCACGAGGCGGTCGAGCATGTCGGCGGTGGCCTCGTCGGCGGTCTCCTCGCAGGAGGCGATGTCGCCGGCGCCGACGAAAAGATGCTGCGCCCCGCGCGCGAAGGTCAGAATCGACGGGGGTGGCTGCGTCGCCTGGGCCGTCACGCGGCCGGGGGGGGCGGAGGGCAGGACCGCCGCCGCGGGGGCCGGCGTCCCCTGGCAGGCGGCGACGACGCAGAGCAGAACAGTGGTGGAGGCGGCGCGCGGCGGCATGGCAGACCCGTTCAGCGATGAGAAGGGGCCGTATCGTCTCATGTCCGGGCGAGGCGCGCCACCGGGCGATGCCGGGCCCGCGTGGCCATCGGCCATCTCGCCGGTCGAACTCACTCGGTCTCCCGGGCGAGGGCCTGGGCGTTCTCGGCAACGCCCGCGCAGAACGCGGCCCGCGCCTCCGGATCGGCGAACCGGGCCGCGCGCTCGACGACACGCCCGGCCGCCCGGCGGAAGCGGAGCCGCGCCTCCGCCGTCGCCCCCGTCGCATCGAGGGCCTCGCCGTACAGCACGTCGAACAGGACCTCGCCCTCGCCGAGGGCCGACACCGTGCGTGCGGCCGCCTCCCCCGCCGCGCCCGCCGCGCAGGCCTCGTCCAGTCGTCCCTGGGCGAGGAGGGCCTCGATCAGCGCCGCCTGCGCGAGCACGAAGAGCGGGACCGAGAGGGCAGAGAGGCCCCGGGCCGCCCGCCGGGCTTCCTGCTCGCCCTGGGCCGGCCGGCCCTGGTGCGTGTGGATCCGGGCGAGGTAACAGCGCGCCGCGCCGGCCATGAGCGCGTCGCCCTGCACGTCGAAGTGCTCGAGCGCCGTCAACTCGGCGTCGAACGCGTCGTCGAGGCGGCCCACCCGGAAGAGGGTATGCCCGAGGTTGTGCCACGCGACGGCCTCGATGCGCACGAGGCCGAGTCGCGCCGCGCCCCGAACGGTGACGTCGAGCAGTTCGAGCGCCTCGTCGTAGCGCCCGAGCTCCGTGACCGTCGCCCCGAGATTGCCGCGGACACTGAGCGCGAGGCGCTCGAATCCGTGCAGTTCGAGTTCGTAGAGCGCCCGGCGGAGCGCGGCCTCCACCGTGGGCGTGTCCCCGCGGCGCCAAGCCCGCGCGGCGATGGTGCGTTGCACGATGGCCAGCGTCGGCGGCTCCAGATCGGCCCGCTGTCCGACGGCAAACGCCGCCTGAAAGAGCGCTTCGCTCTGTTCATCGGCGCCCCGCTCCGAAGCCCGCGTCGCCACGCGACAGAGCGCGACCACCGCGGCGGAGCGGGTCGCCGTGTCCGTCGCGACCTGCGCGGCCGCGATCAGGGCCTCGAGTCGTTCGGCCGGCCAGGGTGTCGCCCCCGACGTCGACAGCGTGGCCCAGTCACCGACGGCCCGGCACCAGCGCGCACTCCCGGTCTCGAGTCGGGAGAGGGCCGCCTCCACATGCATCGCGAGCTCGGCGCGGCGCCCCTGCCAGCCGGCGACGTGGGCGAGGATCTGGTGCAAGGCGCCGATGGGCGCGGCCGACCCCCCGACCGCACCGCATGCCTCGAGCCCGCGCTGCGCCGTCCGGGCGGCGCCCTCCAGGTCGTTGCGGGCCAGACTGCCGTCGGCCGCGTCCACGAAATGGGGGGCCGCCTCCGCGCCGCGGTCGGCGCTCACGAGATGCTCGGCGATCTCCCAGCTCGGGACGGAGGTGCACGTCCCCAGGTGTGCCGCGGCCCGCGCATGCGCCACCCGGAGGTCCTCGGGCGTCAACATGGCCGCCGCGGCCTCCCGGACGGTGGCCTGCGCGAACTGCCAGCGCCCCCCGTCCAGCGCGTCGACGAGTTCGGCGTCCCGCAGGGCGAGAAGCCCCGCCCCGACCGCCTCGGGCGAGGCATCTTCGAGAACGGAGAGGAGGCCGGCATCGGAGAACGGCCCGCGGAAGACGCTCGCTGCCCGGAGAAGTCGGGCTTCGGCGGGCGGGCGGGCGCCGAGGCGGGCCTGGACCATGGCCAGCACCGTATCCGGCAGCGCGTGGACCGGACCGTCCGCCGCGGCCCGGACGAGCTCCTCGAGCGCAAACGGGCTGCCCTCGGCCCGCGCCACGAGGGCCGACCGCACGTCCGCCGTGACCCCCAGCGTCGCCGCCACGAGCCGTTCGGCGGCGGCGTCGGCAAGCGGACGAAGGGCCAGCGACGCGCGCTGCGTCTCGGCGCCGACGTCGGCATCGGCCGTTTCGGGGGGATCGCGCTGGAAGAGCAACACGACCAACGGGGCCCGGGCGAGGCGCGCGGTCAGGCGCCGCAGGAGCGAGCCCGAGGCCGCGTCGAGCCACTGCACGTCGTCGAGCGCGACGACTACCGGCCCCCGTCGCGTCGCGACACCGAAGAACGTCACGAGCGCGCGCAGCACGCCGTCGTCCATCTCCTCCGGCGAACGACGCGCGCCGCGAAGGGGGTAGGCGTCCATTTCGGACGCGACCCCCAGGAACTCGGCCAGGAATGGAAGCGCCCGCTCGATGGTCTCCGGACCACCGGCCCCTTCGAGGGCCCCCGAGATCCGCGACCGGCGGTTCGCCTTCGACCCTTCGCCGTCGGAGCCGAGCCCGTGCAACAGGGCGTCTCGCAACGCCGTCCCGGGCCCGGCCTTCTCGGGGCAGGCCCCGGAGAGGACCGGCATCTGGGGATGCGCAGTGAGCCAACGGGCCAGCAGTTCGTCGCGCAGGCGGGTCTTCCCGATGCCCGGCGGCCCGTGGATCCGGATCCAGTGGGGTCGACCGAGCCGGAGCGCGTCCCGCAGCCAGGCGTCGAACAACAGCAGCTCGCGCTCCCGACCGACGAAGGGGGACGGTCGACCCCGCACGAGCCGGGCCCGGGTGAGGGGCTCGACCTCGCCGAGGAGGAGCCGCTCTCCCCGCTCGGCGGCCACCGGCTCGTCGAGGACGAAGCGCGCGTCGAGCAGCCCGGCGGTCGTCGCGTCGACCCGCACCTGCCCCGGGGGGGTCGCCCGCACCGCGTCGGCCGCCCGATCGATGACGGCGCCGAGAAGCGCCGACCCGCCGCGGCCCACATCCGCCCGCAGACTGCCCGTCGCCAGCACGAGCGGCGCGTCCGGCAAGTGCGCGGCGACGGCCAGCGCACATCGGGCCGCCCGAGCCGCGCGATCCGTCGGAAACCCCGTCCCGTCGAACGTCACCAGCAGCGAGCCGTCCGCAAGCGGCACGAGGGTCGCGTCGTTCTCGCGCAGCAGCGTGCTGACCCGCGACCAGGCCGGTGACGAAGCGTCGAGGGTCACGCCCGTCGACGCGTCGGGGGCCCCGCCGACCAGCAGAAACGTCCGGATCCTCACCTCGTTCTGGCCCAGCGGCACGGGTGTCGAGAGCCCGCCGGGGAACATCTCCGCAGACGCCCGCACGTCGGTGCGCGCGCCGGCGGGCAGCGCGACGCGCGCGCCCTCGATGGCCAATGCCGCCGCCGCCGCGTCCGGTGGTCGCCGCATGGGGTCCATGGCCATGAGCCCGCCGACGAGCGCGTCGAGCTCCGGAGGCAGGTCCGGGCGGGCCCGCGCGAGGCGCGGCGGCGGCTGCACCAGAATCTTCACCATGACGGCCAGCGCGTTCTGACCCGGCCAGGCCTGCTGCCCGGTGAAGCACTCGTAGAGCACCGTGCCCAACGCGTAGAGGTCCGCCCGATGATCGAGTTCGGGGGCTGCGCGGGCCTGCTCGGGCGCCATGTAGGCCGGGGTGCCCACCACCATGCCGTGACGGGTCGTCCGCCGATCGGGGGCGAGCAGCCGCGCGATGCCGAGGTCGAGCAAGCAGACGTCTTCGGGCCGACCGTCTCGCAGAAAGAGGTTCTCGGGTTTGATGTCGCGATGCACGACGCCCTGGGCGTGCAGCACGGAGAGCGAGCGGGCGACCCGCGCGCCGAGGGCGAGCGCCGCGTCCGGCGGCAATGCACCCCGCTGCAGTCGAGCGAGCAGCGTCTCCCCGGTCAGCCACTCGAGCGCCAGCCACACCCGCCCGTCGTCGAGGTGCCCGTGGGCGCGATACCCCACGATGCCCGGCGCGTCGAGGGCCGCCAGAATCTCGGCTTCGCGTTCGAACCGCACCGACGTCGTCGCATCGGGCACCCGTTGGACCTTGAGCGCGACGGGACGCTCGCCCGCCTGTCGGTCGTAGGCGGCGTACACGACCGCCATGCCGCCGGAGCCGAGCGGGCGTTCGAGTCGGAAACGTTCGATGAGGGCAGGCGCGTCGGCGGGGCTCACGAATCCTCGGACGGCGGCGCGTCCGAGGTCCCGGCGTCGTCGTCGGGGCGATTGTCGACCCGCTCCGCCTGCATGTCGAACACGAATGCGCCGTCAGCGGCGTCGACCGAGAGCCGCCCGCCCTTCTCGAGGCGCCCGAAGAGCAGGTCGTCGGCGATCGCGCGCTTGATCTTCTCCCGGATGACGCGGTCGAGCGGGCGCGCGCCGTTCTGCGGGTCGAAACCGAGCTCGGCGAGGAGCGCCTTCGCCGCGGGGGTCGCGACGAGCCGGACACCGCGGGTCAGGAGCTGGTCCGCGAGCTGATCGAGGAACTTCTCGACGATCGAGGCCATGACCTCGGGCGCGAGCGGGCGGAAGCGGATGCGCGCGTCGAGGCGGTTGCGGAACTCGGGGCTGAAGGCGTCCTTGAAGGCTTTGTCGTCGTCGCCCGCGAGCCCGGCCGCCACCGCCCCGGCCTCGTGGAACCCGGGCCGCCGACTCTGGAGGTCGCGCGCACCGACGTTGCTCGTCATGATGAGCACGATGTTGCGGAAGTCGGCCTTCTTGCCGTTGTTGTCCGTCAACGTGCCGTGGTCCATCACCTGCAGCAGCAGGTTGAAGACCTCCGGGTGGGCCTTCTCGATCTCGTCGAGGAGCAACACCGCGTGCGGGTTCTTGGAGACGGCGTCCGTCAGCAGCCCGCCCTGATCGAAGCCCACGTACCCCGGGGGCGCACCGATGAGACGGCTGACCGTGTGGCGCTCCATGTACTCGCTCATGTCGAATCGCAGCAGCTCGACGCCGAGGATGGCCGCGAGCTGGCGAGCGAGCTCCGTCTTGCCGACGCCCGTCGGCCCGGTGAAGAGGAACGACCCGATGGGCTTGTCGGGGTGCGACAATCCCGAGCGCGACAGCTTGATGGCGGCGGCGAGCTGGGAGACCGCTTCGTCCTGCCCGAAGACCTTGGCTCGCAACTGCGGCTCGAGCTTCTCGAGGCGGTCGCGATCACGCTCCCCCACCTGCTTGGGCGGAATGCTGGCCATCCGGGCGAGGGTCTCCTCGATCGCCGTCTCGCCGACGACGGTGCCCCCGGCGAGTCGCACACCCGCCGCGGCCTCGTCGACGACGTCGATTGCCTTGTCCGGCAGGTGACGGTCGTTGAGATACCGCGCTGCGAGGGTCGCGGCGGCGCGCAGGGCGTCGTCCGTGAACGTCACGCCGTGGAAGCTCTCGTAGTGTTTCTTCAGGCCCTTGAGGATCTCGAGCGTTTCTTCCGCCGAGGGCTCACCGACCTCGACCTTCTGGAAACGGCGGGCGAGGGCGTGGTCCCGCTCGAAGAGCTGGCGGAACTCTTTCCATGTCGTTGCACCGATGCAGCGAATCTTGCCGCGCGCGAGCAACGGTTTCAGGATCGTCGAGGCGTCGAGCGCCCCCCCGCTGGCCGCTCCGGCGCCGATGAGCTGGTGGATCTCGTCGACGAAGAGAATCGCGTCGGGCAGCTTTTCGAGCTGACCGATCACCGCCTTGAGCCGGTTCTCGAAGTCGCCGCGGTACCGCGTGCCGGCCACGAGCGCGCCGACGTCGAGGCTGTAGATCTTGGCGGCCTTCAGCGGCTCGGGCACGCGCCCCTCGTGGATGGCGAGGGCGAGCCCTTCGACGATGGCCGTCTTGCCGACACCGGCCTCGCCGACGAAGACGGGGTTGTTCTTCCGGCGGCGACAGAGGATGTGAATCGTGCGCTCGAGTTCCTTCGAGCGCCCGATCATGGGGTCGATGCGCCCCGCTTCGGCCTCGGCGTTGAGCAGCACGGTGAACGACTGCAACGCGTTCTTCGGGGCGCCGCCCCGCCCGCGAGCAGGTCCCGCGTCGTCGTCCTCGGCCGACTCGCCGTCTTCGGCAGAAGCCTCGCCGTCTTCGTTCTCCGCCGAGTCCCCGGGTGACCGGGCATCGTCGTCGTCGTCGGTGTCCTCGTGCATCTGATGGGAGGCGTACTCCATCAGGTCGAGCTTGGTGAGGCCCTGCCGCTGCATCAGGTAAACGGCGTGGCAGTCTTTCAGGTTGAAATAGGCAATCAGGACGTGCGGCCCGGCGACCTCGCCCCGCTCGGACGTCTGGGCGTTGAAGGCGGCGATGGACATCACCTGCTGAAACGCGACCGACGGCACGAGGTCGTAGGGCTCGTCGTCGGGGACGGCCGGGATGCTCTCGTCGAGAAACCGCTCGGTCTTGCGCTTGAGCTCCGCGACGTCGGCCCCGCATCGGCGCAAGGCCCGCGCCGAGACGGCGTCGAAGAGCAGCCCGAGGAACAGATGCTCGGTGCCGACGATCTCGTGGCGACGGTCGAGGGCGATCTGGTGCGCGAAGTCGATCGCGACCTTCAGCTCCCGGGTGATACGGACCTGGCTCATGCGTCCTCCGGCTCGAGGCTGAGCTTGAGCGGCATCTCGTATTGCCGGGCGAGCTGCTCGACCTGGTGTTTTTTCGTGGCGGCGATGTCGTAGGGGAAGATGCCGGCGACACCCATGCCGTTGTGGTGGACGTGCAGCATGATGTGCGTCGCCTCGGCCTGACTCTTGTGGAAGTACCGCACCAACGCCAGGATCACGAAGTCGCGCGTGGTGTAGTCGTCGTTGTGGAAGAGGACCTTGTAGAGCGGAGGCCGCTTGGTCTGCTTGCGCGTCAGGGTGCCGACGCCTTCCTGACGATCCTCGCGGGGCGTGCCGCCGTCCGGTTTCTTCGGGGTGCTCATGGGGTCGAGATCCTGCGCACGGTAGGGGCCGGGTCAAGGGGGGCGCGGCGATGGGTCACGGATCGGCAGCGTCTTCCCCGTAGGGATCACGGGGGGTCAGAAACGCCGTGACCTTGGGCGGCAGCTCCGTCGCGAAGGCGAAGCCGAAGGGCGCATCGTCGCCGAGGGCCGTCAGCAGGGCGACGACGTGGGCGACCTCGCAGGCCAGGATGCTCGCCGAGACCGCACGGAGAGCGGGGTCCCCGTGTTGCGCGACGAACGCGTGGTACCCATTGACCGCCTGCGTCTCGAGGGTCAGGGCCAGCCGCAGGATGCCGGTCTGATCGCCGGGGAGCTCGACGTCGTAGGTTTCAGGCGGCGTCGGGACCGGATACCCCCTGCGCCGCAGCGTCTCGCCGGCATGATCCTGATGCGCGACGTGGTGATCTCGAAAGAGCAGGGCGACGGCGCGCGTGTCCGCATCGAGCGCCGGCGCGGCCGCGCCGTAGGCGAAGATCGCGTAGTCCTCCATGAGGAACTCCGCCGCGAGGACCTCGGCTTCCAGGGCGTCGAGGGGCGGCTCGGCCCCGCCCTCCGCCCCGCCACCGCCCCCGGCGCCCTCACTGCCCCCGGTTGCGCCCCGACCGGCGGACGTCGGAAAGCACCCGGCGAGCGGAAAGGCGCTCAGCCCCAGGGAAAGACGCGCGAGGTGACCGAGAAAGAGGCGCCGCTCGGGGGGCTTGATGATCATCGTCAGAACGTCCCCACCAGGCCCGTGTGCACGACCTGCGCCGCGGGGAAGTCGGTGAAATGCCAGTATTCGTACGAGAGCTTGAGTTTGATGCCCGTCAGCGGAATGACGTTGATGCCGCCGGTGTAGCGCAGGATGCGCGAGTCCGTGCTGTCGAGGGAGGAGACGATGGGAACGGCCCCATCGCGCCGGAACCCGTCGAATCGGACGAGCCACTCGAAGCGGTCGAACACCGGGCCGTCGAGCTCGACGTAGAAGCCGTCCCGCTGAACGAAGAGATCCTGCAGTGCGTGCCGGAAAGCCTCCGGGCGGTCGGGGATCTCCGTGCGTCGGAACATGACCTCGCCGCGCAGGTTGACCTTCTGCACCCGGGTGTAGAGGTCCAGGCCGCCGAGGAAGTAGGACAGCGCCCCGTCGTCGTCGTAGTGGCCCCACATGGCGCTCGCCCCGAGCGCGAACCAGCGCCACGACGGCACGGGCAGGTTTGGGACCGCCAGGGTGAGCCGCCCGCCGACCGCCGGGGTGCGGTTGTTGTCGGCGACGTACTCCGACCGGCTGCGGATGAAGTCGAGGTCGCCCGTGCTGGCGTCGCCCTTGAGCCCGGCCACGGCGTAGGCGCTGTATGAGACCTCGGCGCGGTCGGTGCGCAGGGTGCCGAAGAGCTCGACGCCGTTGTCGGGGTAAGGCTCGGGCAGGACGGCGAGGTTGTACTGATTTCGCCTCAGCATCCGGCCCATCTCATAGGGCAGAGGCTTGGTCGCCGAGCGGTGGTTGGCCGGGTCGTGGCGCAGGTAGAACTCGCCGAACGGCACGGGGAAGCGGCCGACGCGGACGTTGAAGGGCTCGACGACCGTCCAGTCGAAGTAGGCCATGTCCGCCATGAAGCCGTGACAGCCGTAGCAGACCTTCGCGCTCGCCGAGACGTGGTCCTGAACCTCGGCGACGACCTTGAAGTTGGCCTCGGCGTTGAGCCCGTAAGAGGTGTCGCCGAGAATTTCGCGTTCGTCCCCCGCCGCGTCGGAGACGAGCGTCGGCTGGTTGACGAAGATGCTGCCGGCGAAGTTGACGTCGGCCAGGAAGAGAATCGCCAGGAGCACGCCGTTCACGGGGCACCGCCTTCCAGGGCCTGTCGTTGGGCATCGCGCCGCCGCTCGGCGTGGTACTCGAGGAAGAGTGCGATCTCGCGCTGCTCCTCGGCCGGGATCCCCGCCGCCGGGTGGCGCGCCATGCGCCGCACGTACTTGGGCCACCCGCCGGCCCCGACCTGCGCGTTCAGGGGCCGTTCGAGCTCGTGGCAACGCGTGCAGCGTTTCTCGAAGAGGTCGTAGCGGGCCTGCATGTCGGGCGGATACCCCCGCACGTCGATGCTGTTGGGCGCGCTGCCACAGGCCGGCAGGAGCGCACCGCCGAGCGCGAACGCGAGGGCGAGGCCGGCGAGCCCGGCAAGGCCCGCGAGGCCGGACGCCGGCCCCCGGAGACGAGATGAAACGCTGTGCGTCATTTCCGGGCTCCCTCCGCGATCCAATCCACGACGAGCTGGCGCTCGGCCCCCGAGAGGGGCGCGGCCGTCAGGGGCATGCGCGCGCCGAACGGCGGCGTCGCGCCGGTCTTGGCGACCAGGTAGCTGTCGCAGGGCGCGCCCGGCACGATGGCTTTGGGCGCCTCCGGGCCGCCTGCCTTCTGGTGGCGCCCCCCGAGCAGCGCCGAGGCGTGATCGGCCAGAAGCAACCCGCCGACCGTCGCCCCGAAGCCGGCCGGAGTCATGTGGCAGCCGCACCGCTTGGCGAAGATCTCGCCCTTGACCTCGGCCCAGGAGACCGGGGTCGACGGGTCCGAGTCGACGAGGGTGCACGCCGTCGTGCCTGCGTCCGTCGGGTCGCCGAATTCGGGCCCGAGCTCACCGCAGGCGGTGAGACCCCAGAGCGCGGTCACGACCCAGTTTCCGGCGCGGAAGCGCATCACGGGGCCTCCAGTCGCAGCGGGACGGTGACGACGATCCCGCCGGTGTCCGGACGTCGATCCAGGCGAAAGCCCTTCACGGCCCCGGCCGCACACCGGCCGAGCGCGGCATCTCCGCTGACCTGCGGCTCCTCGAAGAAGCCGTCCTCGTCGATGATGACCTTGACCTTGGCGGAAGCGCCGGCGGCGAGGCCGGGCGTCCGGGCCACACAGGCGCGCATCGCCGCCTCGGCGGCCGCGAACTTCGGTTTGATCAGTGCGCCGCTCCCACCGCCGACGATCTGGAGCCCGTCGACCACGAGGCGCGGCGGTTCTCCCGAGGGCCGGCCTGGGGCCGTCGCGGCGGTCGCGGGGGCGGCGGCCACGGCCACGGCCGTCGCGGGCGCGGGGGTCGCCGTCGGCG
>JAKLJY010000084.1 GCA_023150895.1 Myxococcota bacterium
CGCCTCCGACGCGTCGACGCACGACGACGCCGCGCCCGAGGCCGACGCGAGCGACGGCGGAGAAGTGCGCGACGCGACGGACGGCGACGCGGCGCCCCTCGACGCTGCGGCGCCCGACGCCGCGCCGGAGAAGATCGAGGTCGCCGTTGGTGCGACGTTCGACGTCCGGGTCGCCGGCAACGTCACGACCGGCTTTCAGTGGAAGCTCCAGGAGCCGCTCGACCCGCATCTGTCGCTGGTCAGTGATGCCTACGAAACCGACCCGAATCCCCCCGGACCCGGTGGGGCGGTCAAGGCCGGCGTCGGCGGGACGCATCGGTTCACCTTCAAAGGAGTCTCGGCGGGGGTCGCCACGGTCCGGCTGACCTACGCGCGTTCGTGGGAGAAGGGGCCGCCCGCCCGCGTCCAGGCCTATGAGGTGACGGTCAAATGAAGCGGCGCCGCTGCCACTCCGGGGGATGGCCGACCCTCTCGGTCGTTGCCCTTGCGCTGACCGTCGCGGCTGCCTGCGGCGACGATTCGTCGGCTGCGAACGAGACTGAATCACCGGCCGGCGGGACGGACGCGGGGCCGGTGGGCGGTGGCGAGCCCGACGCCGGCGTCGGGGGCGGGGGCGGCGGCGGTCGGCCTTTGGGCGGCGCGGGCGGAGCCGGTGGCGGCGGCATGGCCGAAGGCGGCGCCGGCGGCGGCACCGGCGGGCAGGCCTGCACTGCGCAGTACCGCTACGATCCGACCGTCGACACCGAGCTGACGACCTTCCCCGACGACTACTACACGACCGAAACGCCGGACACCCCGACGGGCCTGCGCGTGGACACCACCGCGGCCCCCTGGCGGGCGGGCGTCGTGCGCGCCCTGACCCGGGTCTTCGAAGACCTCGACACGCTGGACGGTTTCGGCGTCAGCGCCGGGATCGTATTGCGCTTCACCGCGCCGCTGGCCGAGCTGCCGGGCGGGCCGGCGACGGCGAGCGAAGGCCCCGTCGAGCTCTGGGTCCTCGGGGACGCGCCCCGGCGGGTGCCCTTCGAGGTCACGACGGCCGACGCCGGCGGCACGCTCATTCTGAAGCCGATGGTGCCGCTGCCCTCGCAAAGCCGGGCCGGCGTCGTCGTCCGGCGGACGCTCACCGCGGCGGACGGCGGGTGCCTCGACGCGTCGCCCGCCCTCGCGGCGACGCTCGACGGTTCGAGCGCGGAGCCCGGTCTCGCCCGCCTGACCAACCGATACACCGAGCTCCTGGCGGCGGCCGGGGCCGAGCCGGGGGAGGTCGCGGCGGCGGTCGTCTTCACGACGCAGAGCACCACGGCGCTGTCCGAGGCCGTCTCGCTGCGGGTGCAAGGCTCGAATCCCGATTGGCTCGAAGCGCCGACGTGCACCACGCGCGCCGGTCTCGTGACCTGCCAGGGTCGGGCCATGCTCGACGACTACCGGACGGGCGACGTCATCGCCGACGCCGAGCCGGACGCACAGTACGAAGTGCCGTTCACCGTCTGGATGCCGGAGACCCGCACCGGTCCGCTGCCGCTCGTCGTTTTCGGGCACGGGCTCGGGGGCGCGCGCGACAATGCGGCCGGGCTCGCCGAGGCGCTCGCGCCCGAGGGCTTCGCCGTCTTCGCGGTGGACGCGCTCGGTCACGGCGCACACCCCACCGCGCCGCCCGGCAACGATCCGTTCGCCCTCATACAGTTCCTCGGCCTCGACGTCACGACCCAGCAGGTCTATGCGCGGCGCATCCGGGACAACTTCCGCCAGAGCGCCTTCGACAAGCTGCAGCTCCTGCGCATTCTGGACGCGCACCCCGACGTGGACGCCAATGGCACGCCCGATCTCGACCTCGAGCGGGTGCTCTACTGGGGGGTGAGCCTGGGCGGCATCATGGGCGCCGAGCCCCTGGCGCTCGACCCGCACTACAGCGCGGGCATCCTCACCGTCGCCGGCGCGCGCCTGATCGACATCGTGGCCGAGGCGCCGGCCTTCGGGCAGTTCCAACCGTTTCTCAAGAGCTTCGCGGGGGGGGCGGACGCGCTCGCCCGCGCCGTGCCCGTGATTCAGACGGTCGTCGACGCGGGGGATCCCGTGGCCTACGCCCCGCACGTGCTGGCCGACCGCCTGCCCGCGGGCGGGGCGCGCCGGCCGCACGTCCTGCAGACGATGGCCATCGGTGACGAGATTGTCTACAACCCGGCCAACCGCACGCTGGCGCGCGCCCTCTCGCTGCCGCACGTCCCCCCGGTCTTTCAGGACGTCGGCCTCCTCGAGGTCACGGGGCCGGCCCCGTTGTCCGGCAACCTCGAGGGGGTGACCGCGGGCCTCTTCCAGTACGATCGCGTGCGGCAGAGCCAGAACGGTCGGCCCGTCGCGGCGTCACACGACAACGCGTTCGCGATGGAGCCCATCACGCAGATGTTCACGTTCCTGGCCTCGTGGGCGGCCGATGGGA
The DNA here is from genome assembly GCA_023150895.1 of Myxococcota bacterium. GTDB lineage: Bacteria > Myxococcota_A > Bradymonadia > UBA7976 > UBA1532 > CAINDO01. The sequence continues at coordinate 2,441 of JAKLJY010000084.1, forward strand.
CGCCCACGCTCGTCGACCCCTACGCCGAGCTGAGCACGCCCCCACTGCCCTGAGTCAGGGCGCGCTCGGGGCCGGCGTGCGGGCCGCCCCGAGACCAGCGGCGGGGCGACGCCAGGCGAAACGCTCGCGCCACGGGTTGGGGCGTCCGTCGATGACGTCGGCCGCAATCTGACCGAGCTGCGGCGCGAACTTGAACCCGTGGCCACCGCCCCCGGTCGAGATCACCAGGCCGGGGTGCTCGGGATCGGCGTCAATCAGGAAGTCGCCGTCCGTCGTTTCGGTCGTCTGACACAGGCGTTGCGCGGCGATCCGGGCACCGTTCAGCACGGGCAGGTGGCTTTCGAGGAACGAACGGAGCCGTTCGACACAGGACGCCGGGACGGTGCGACGGTCGTCGGGGTCCATCGCGACCCCCGCGCCGTGGTGGGCGATCTTGAGGACTCCATGGCGATTCAAGGGCAGCCCGTACCAGCCGGCCTCGCCGATATCCAGCGCCCACGGCGGAAACGCGCGGCTGTGGAAGGGGGTCCCGTCGACCGGCATGAGGTGAAACACGGGCTGTCCGACGCTGTCGAGCCGGGAGGAGGTCCAGGGCACGAGGCGCGCCGTTTCCGATCCGGCGGTGATGAGCACGCGGTCCGCTTCGAGGCGTTCGCCGCTGGCGAGCACGACGCCGCGAACCGCTCCGCCGCGCTCCCAGAGTCCTGCGACGGTGGACTCCTCGCGAAGTCGGACGCCGGCGCCGACCGCGCGGCGGGCCCAGGCGGCCAGCGCTGCACCGGCTTCCACCCACCCCCCGCGCGGGTTGAAGTAGCCGTCTGCGAAGTCGGCCCGGGCCCAGGCCGGGAAGCTCCGGGCCAGGGTCGCCCGGTCGAGTCGCCGGACGGCCCGCCCCATGCGTTCGAGGGTACGAATGCTCTCTTGCACGAATCCGCCGGGGGTCGGCCCGCGCCGGCTCAGTACCAGAAAACCGTCGGCATGGTAGACCGGCTCGCCCAGCCACGCCGCGCTGCTCTCCCAGTCCGTGACGCAGCTGTCCGCCAGCGAGGCGCACGTGGTGTCCCGGCCGGCGTCCATCCGGATGATCCGACCGAGATCGGTGGAGGCCGCGCGGGGGTCGGGGACGTGTCCGCGCTCCAGCAGTGTCAGCCGATGGCCTCGCCGGGCGAGGACGTCCGCTGCGGTGACTCCGAAGATGCCGGCCCCGACGACCACGATGTTGAGCGGCCACATGGGGCCCAACATGGGCACCGACGACCGTCATGCCCAGCGCAGATCTAACCCAGGACAAGTGGGACGGAAAAAATACACCAGAGTGTCGCGAGGACCGCGCCGAGGAGGTCGAGGGCGACGCCGGTCCGGACCATGTGTGCGACGGTGACGAACCCGGTCCCGAAGACGATGGCGTTCGGCGGTGTGCCCGCGGGCAGGGCGAAGTCGAGCGAGGCCGCGATCGTAGAGGCGAAGAGGACCGTATTCAGGTGCGCCGCCGGGACGGCATCGCGCAGCACGTTGAGCATCACCCCCGTCGTGGCGGTGTTGGAGGCGACGGCGGTGAGCGTGACGGTGACGAGCGTGGCGAGAAGGACCTGGAACGGAGGCGACATCTCGGCAATGGCCCCGAGGCGGCTCCCCATGAACGCCGACAGGCCGCTCTGCTGGACGCCGTGCGCCATCGAGAACGCGCCGCCGAGCAAGACCAGCGTCCCCCAGGGGACGAATCGCAGGGACGCCGGCGCGAGGACCGCCTGCCCGCCGGTGCGCAGCAGCATGAGTGTCGCCATCGCGAGCAGGGCGATGCCCCCCTCGACGTGGGCGGCGCCGAGTTTGAACGCGAAAGCGTCGGCAAAGACGGGTGCGAGCGCACCGTGGAGGGGGCGTCCGGCCATCCAGAGGGCAGCGGTCGCCGCGAACACCAGCAGGACGATGGACTCACCCCGCGCCATGCGGCCGAGCGCTCGCCGCTCGCTTTCGACGACGGCCGCGCCAATCGAAGCATGGGGGGCATCCCGCCGGCCCGCGAGCCAGAGCACGGCCCAGGTCACGGGGAGCATGATGAGCACGAACGGCAGTCCGACCGCCATGAACGCCAGAAAGCCGACCTCGACGCCCACGGTCCGCTCCATGAACTGCGCAAACTGAGCGTTCGGCGCCGTCCCGATCTTCGTTCCGATGCCCCCGACATTGGCACCATAGGCGACGGCCAGCAGCAGGGAGGCACCGAAAGCCGTCATGTGTCCGGGTCCGACCTGACGCTCCAGCGCGACGGCCACCGCCAGTGCGATCGGGACCATCATGGCCGCGGTCGCGGTGTTGGAGATCCACAGCGAGATGAATGCGGCGCCACAGAGAACGCCGAGCAGAAGTCGCCGCGGATCCGTGCCCAGCGCGGCCATGATGCCGACGGCGATGCGCCGGTGAAGGTTCCACTGCTGCATCGCCGCGGCCACACCCATGCCGCCGAGGAACAGGAAGATGTAGGGATCGACGTAGGGGCCGACCGCGCCCGCGAGGTCGCCGCCGAGGCCGTCTCCGAAGACGCCCAGGGCCGGAAAGAGCACGAGCGGCAGGCAGGCCGTCCAGGTGATCGGCACGGCCTCGGTCATCCAGAGCAGCGCCATGAGGCCGGTCACGGCCGCGGCCTTCGCCGGGCGGTCCCCGAACCCCTCGAAGTCGTGCAGGGGTGTTTCGACGACGAGGATCGCGACGAAGAAGAAGAGACCGAGACCGAGGGGGAGCGGCCGGATGTGTTCCCGCCACCGGGTGCGCCCCACGTGCACGGCTCAGCCCGGCTCGAGACAGAGGCGGACGCCCTCGGGCGTGACGTCGACGGGGACGAGCAGGAGGCCGTCGGCGTCGGCCGCGATCGGGGGAGCCGTTCCCGATGGCGGCGCCCCGGCGGGGGTCGGTCCGAGGTAAGTGGCGATCGATCGCCACTTCGAACCCGGCGCGGGGCGAAACGCCTGTGTCCGCCGAGGGGTGACGCCGACGCCGACCGTGCGACCGTCGGTCGTGCGCAAGCTCATGCACCAGCGCGACGGCTCATCGACGGGGCGCTCGTGCCACGGATGCCACGAGGCCGACCACTCGAAGTGGGTGTTGTAGGCCGGCAAGGGCGCGGGGGGATCCGGGGGCGGCAGGGGCGCGTTGCCGGTGCTGCCGGACAGGCCCGGGACCGTCTCGTCCTTTCGGACCTTGAACCCCTTGAACGGGGCCAGGGAGCGGTCGGCGCCGAGGGTTGGCGGCAGGCCGTTGAATGCGGCCCAGGTGTGCTCGGCGTCCAGCATCGCGCCCGCCCAGGCGCGGCGCCCCGCGTCGAGCTCGGCATAGACCGGTCGTCCCTGGATGGGCCAGGCGAGCACCGTGTCGAGGCGACCGTGGGAGATGCCGAAGGGGGCCACCTCATCGGCCAGGCGGTCCCGGATCTGCCGACCGTGGCGCTGCCACTCGAAGACGGGTGTCCCGTCGGAGCGCCCGAGCTTCGCGGCCGCGGCTTCCGGGCCCTCGGACCGCACGCCGAGGCGCTGTTCCGGGCGGCCCCACTTGGCGACCATGTCTTTGGTCCACTGCGGGTCGACGTCGGGGTGCGTCATCGGCTGGCTGGCGTACGCGGCGGCGAAGACCTGCGGATACCGCGAAGCCAACGCCAGGGCGCCGCTGCCGCCCATCGAGTGTCCCCAGACGTAGACGCGCTCGGGGTCGACGCTCGAGCCGAGGACCGGGTCGCGGCGCAGGTCGGCCAGCATGCGCAGGACGCGCTGTTCGGTGTAGTTCACCACCGTCGTCCCATCGGGCGGGACGGCGGTGCGGCCGTAGTCGTGCCCTTCGGCGAAGCCGAACCACCAGGTCTCGCCGAAGTCGGTCGGCGTGAGCTGGAGCGCGCAGTAGTAAGGCGTCGCGGCGACGGGGTCGCGATAGGACCCCCCGCCCCAGCCGTGGAGATTCACGAAGACCGGCAGCGACCTCGGCACCCCACCCGGGCAGCTCGCGGGGGAAGGCTCCGAGACGAGGTAGGTGTAGGCGTAAGCCGGTTGGGACGCCGTCGGACCCAGGCCGAGGTGCCCGTTGGCGGCCCGCGGGGCGTGGAAGGTCGGGTTCCACCGTCGCAGGTCCATGAATTGGACGTAAACGTGCCCCTTGCCGTCGGGGCCGGTCTGCGCACGCACGGCCTCCGGGGGGGAGACGCGCTCTTCGACGGGGCCGGTGGTCGCCCACAGGACCTCGCTCCCGTCGCCGCTCTCCGCCGTGACGGCGTAGTAGGCGCCCGCCGCAGGGGCGCCGCCGAGGTCGTCGGCGTGCACCGTGAAGACGTAGAGGCCCGTCTCGGGCGGCAACGGAGCGGCGCCCGACTCGATGACCCAGCGGTCGAGGTAGCGCGTCGACCAGCGACCCTCGCGGTCGAGCCAGCGGTCCGTCGAAGCGCGGCCCGTGTCGGGGGGCAGGGTGTGCAGACGCGTCCGGGCGTCGAGCGCCGCAAGCTGCGCCGGCCCGAGGGGGGTCAGCGCCCGATAGACATGAAAGCGACCGGTCCCCCCGCGACCGGTCTCCGGCCACGTCAGGAACGTCTGCCCGGCCCGGTGCACGGCCTTTGCAGTCGCGACGACACCCGCCGGGGGTGGACGAACCGGGCCCTTCGGGGAGGGCGCGGCGGCGGCCGACGAGGGGCCGGCATCGTGCCCGCTGCACGCACCCACCGTGACGAGGGTCGCCAGGGCGGCCCACCGGCAGGCGGCGGGTCGGCCCATGGTCAGGGCGCCCCCCCGAGCGCGGCCGTCGGGCAGCGGTCGGCCGTCGGCGCGCCCCGCTCCAGCGTCGTTGCGACCGTGCGTCGGACGAGCGGGTGCGGATCGGCCAGCATGGCCTCGAGCCGCCGGCGGCTCGGGTCGTCGTCCCGGCGCGCAAGCAGGCGCGCGGAGGCGAGGCGGACCTTGTAGAAGTCGCTGTGCGACAGCGTCAGCGCGTCGCGAGGGCCCATCGGGCGAGTCACGGCCCCGAGCGCGGTGCCGGCGAGCAGGGCGGACCCGATCCAGAGGGTCCAGCTACGGAGGGCAGTCTTCATGGCGCTCCCGGGGGTGGCGGTCCGTTGAGGTCGTTCTAACACCTACATGGTGCGCAGGTGAAGGACAAAGGCAAAAAAAAGCGCGCGGCCGTGCCGTCTCCCGGTCATGAAGAGGCCACGCCGGGCGTATGCTGGCGAACGATGAAACGCGCCGTGCCGCCGTCGACCTGCCCGCCCGTCGCCCGCTGGGGGCTCCGGGTCGCCGCCGCCGTCGTCCTGGTGTCGACGGCGAGCTGCGTGGCCGAGTTTCCCGAGCGTGAGGCCCACCTCGAAGACGCCCGGACGATGCCGGTGGACGCGTCGGGGTCGGTGCCGGGGGTGGACGCGGCGGAGCCGCTCGATGGGCCGACGGCCATCCCGCACGACACCGAGCCACCGCCCCCCCCGGAACCCGACGCGGCCCCCGTCGAGCGGGACGCGGCGCCGTCCGCGGTCGAGGTGTGCAACGGGCAGGACGACGACCTCGACGGGCTCACGGACGAGGACGGCGACGCGGACTGCCTCGATCGGTTCTTCGACCGCCCGATCTGCTCGGGAGGGGTTTGCCTGACGTGCGTCGTCGGCACGGATCAGGGGTGTCCCCCGTCGTTCGCCTGTCAACCCGACGACCGATCGAACTCCTGTTCCCAGTGCAGTCCGGACGACAACAACTGCCCCAATGATCGGCCGTACTGCAGCCCGACCGACCTCGTCTGCGGTCCGTGTCCGGAGTTGGCGCCCTACGGCGGCAACCAGTACGCACAGCGATGTCACTCCGGGCCGTTCGGCGGCCACTGCGAATTCCTGTTCCGGACGCAGCAGGACACCGTCAACTCCTGCCTCGGTCTCTGTACGGCGGTCGGCATGCACTGTGCCCGCGCGTTCGCGGTCGATGCAGAGGCCATGGGCGGCACCGACGACACTCGCGTCTGTCGGCCCGGACTGGAAGCCGAGTGTGACAGCGAACGTCAGGGGGATCTCATCTGTGACTGCATTCGCTGAGACCCGCGCGGTCGACGACTACCTGATCATCGGCTCGGGGTTCGGCGGCAGCGTCAGCGCGTTGCGCCTCGTGGAGAAGGGTTACCGGGTGCGCGTCCTGGAGAAGGGACGACGGCTGGCCGCCGAGGACTTCCCCCGCACCAACTGGGAGGTCGCGCGCTGGCTGTGGATGCCCGGCCTCGGCTTCCGCGGTCTGTTCAAGATGACCTTTCTGCCACACCTGACGGCGCTTTCGGGCGTGGGGGTCGGCGGCGGGTCACTCGTCTATGCCAATACGCTGCCCGTCCCCAAACGGCCCTTTTTCGAGTCGGGCACCTGGGCCGGCCTCGTCGACTGGCAGACCGAGCTCGCGCCCCATTACGAGACGGCGCTGCGCATGCTCGGCGCGGCCCCCAACCCGAAGCTGACCTGGCCGGACGAGATCCTGCGCGAGATTGGACACGACATCGGTCGGGCCGAGGGCTTCGAGCCGACGCGCGTGGCGGTGCATTTCGGAGAGCCGGGCCGGACGGTGCCCGATCCCTACTTCGGCGGCCGGGGACCGGCGCGCACGGGCTGCACGTTCTGTGGCGGCTGCATGCTCGGCTGTCGACACGGCGCCAAGAACACCCTCGACAAGAACTACCTCTACCTCGCCGAGCGGGGGGGCGCGGTGGTCGAGCCGGACACCGAGGTCGTCGACGTGCGGCCGGCACCCGGCGGTGGCTATGACGTGACGGCCCTGCAGGGCACGTCGGGGATTCGGGCCGAGCTGGAAACGCGGCGCTACGCCGCCCGCAACGTCATCTTCGCCGGTGGCGTGCTCGGCACCGTCGACCTGCTCCTCCGCCTGCGGGCGAGTGGTTCGCTGCCGAACCTCAGCCCCCGCGTCGGGGACTACGTGCGCACGAACTCCGAGGTCCTGATGGGCGTCGTGCGCCTGAAGGGCGACCGCGATCTCTCACAGGGCGTCGCCATCGGGTCGATTCTGCACACGGACGAACGCTCCCACCTCGAGCCCGTGCGCTACCCGGCCGGGGCGGGGTTCTTTCGCACGCTGGCGCTGCCGCATGCCCCGGGGGAGACCGTCGCCCGCCGCCTCGCCCATGCGACGGGCACCTTTCTGCGCAACCCGTTGCGGGCGCTGCGGGCCTTCACCGTGAAGGACTGGGCGAAACAGACGATGATCCTGCTCTACATGCGCGCCGAGGAGGGCCACCTGCGCCTCCGTCTCGGGCGCGCGGTGCAGACGGGGTTCCGGCGGGGTCTCGTGACCGAGACCGGCGACGGGCAGGCCCCGAAAGCCTCGCTGCCCGAGGCCACCGAGCTCGGCGAACGGGTCGCGCAGAAGATCGACGGCTTCCCGCAGAGCATCCTGACGGAGACGCTCTTCGGCGTACCGACGACGGCCCACATTCTCGGTGGCGCGGTGATCGGCGGCTCGGCGGACGACGGCGTCATCGACGCGCGGCATCGGGTGTTCGGGTACGCCGGCCTCTATGCCATCGACGGCTCGGCGATGTCGGCGAACCCCGGCGTCAACCCGTCGCTCAGCATCACGGCGATGGCCGAACGGGCGATGGCGGCGATTCCCGCGCGCGTGCGCTGATACCGGCGGTCGTGGCGCTCAGGGCGCGGCGTCGGCGGGGCCCTCGTCCGGCGGCCCCGCGTCGTTCGCCGGCGGGCGGGCGTCGATGGTGATGAGCGTCGACGTCGGGGGCATGCAGAGGTCGCTGCGCTGACCCTCGCCGTCCGTCACCCGCAGCTCGATGAGGAAGATGCCGGGAAGGTCGACGAAGAACTCGGCGGTCGGCGTCGCCGGATCGTCGCCCGTCCCAATGGCCGGATCGGCCGGGTTCACGGTCTCCATCGGCTGGCTGGTCGAACCAGGGGGCCGGTCGAGCACCACCCACTCGAACCTCACCGGTCGGCCGTCCGGGCCGTCCGGGTCGAACGACCGGCGCCCGTCGAGGGCGACGACGTCGAGGGGCGCGGCCGTGACGACGTCCGCCGAGGAGACCGCGACCGGGCAGGCGTTCTGTAACCCCTGACCCTCGAGCGGCACGCGCGTCTCGAAGACGCGGCCCTCGACCGAGGCGCGGGCGACCAGGGTGGCGAACCGGGGTCCGGGCGCATCGGGCGTCAGCTCGACTTCGACGACGACGGGGGTGTCGACACGCAGCGGGCCGGTTTCGGGGCGCACGATGCGGTAGGCGTCCGCGTGCTCGCCCTCGAGCGCGAGGGACTCGACGGCGACGGGGATGTCGGCGAAGCAGGGCGCGAGCGTCAGCGTCCGGTTGTCGGGGCGACCGACGCGCGTGCGCCAGCTCAGCGAGGCCGGGGTCGCCTCGAGACAACCCGCGGGGGCGTCGTTGGCGAGCGGCACCTCGAGGGGCGGCCCCTCGTCGGGCACGATGACGAGCGTGGCCAGATCGCGCCCCGGTCCGTCGGGCACATGGCGCACTTCGAACTCGAACGACGCACCGGGGGAGAGTCCGGGCACGCCGTCGCCGTCGGGATCGGTGAGCAACTCCGGGGCCCGGCGTACGTCGAGGCCCATGAGCAGAGGCGCGAAGGTGGCGTCGCCGCGCAGGACGACTTGCCGGAAGGTCACCGGGCCGCCACCGACGTTCGAGAGCGCCAGGCGCTGCGTTTCGACCCCGTCGAGAAAGGCGAGGGCCTCGGGCCGGGCGACGAGGACGCCCGAGCCGCCGAGTCCGGTGGTCGCGTCCGGACGAGCGCCTCCGGCGGCGTCCGGTGGGGCGGGGCCGCCGCCGCCCGCATCGGCCGCGGACCCGCCGGTGGGGCTGGACTCGGCGTCCTCCGTGGCCTCGTCGGACGTGTCGCTGATGCACGCAGAGACCAGGACGAGTCCGAGCCAGCACGCGGAGCGGAGCGGCCCGGTGGCCGGCCGATGCCAGGGAGCTTTACGAGTCAAGGTGTACCTCCACCCGTGGATGTACCGCCGCCGCGCTCCACCGGGGAGGGAAAAGGACTTCACCGCCGGGGAAATCGCCCGGCGGACGGCATCTCAGGGCGCGGGGACCAGGCGCCGCTCGGCGGAACGGGCATGTCCCTCGAGGCCCTCGATGCGCGCGAGCGCGGCGGCATCCCGCGCCAGGGGACCCGGGGCGTCCATCGACATCCAGGTGCGCACGCGCAGAAACGTGAACACGGACAGGCCGCCCACGTGTCGCGCCGTCCCGCCCGTCGGCAACACATGGTTGGGGCCGGCCCCGTAGTCGCCGAGGACCTCGGCGGCGCCGTGACCCAGGAACAGACCGCCATAGTGTCGAAACCGCGGACGCAGCGCCTCCGCATCCGGCGCGAGGACCTCGAGGTGTTCGGGCGCCAGGGTGTCACAGACGCGAATGGCCGTGTCGAGGTCGTCACAGAGCACGGCGAACCCGTTGGCGACGGCGGGACGCGCCGTATCGGCCGTCGGCAGCACGTCGAGCTGCCGCGCGAGGGCGGCGTCGACTCGGGCGGGCAGGGTGGGATCCGTCGTGACCAGAATGGGCAGCGCGTCCGGGTCGTGCTCGGCCTGCGCCAGGAGATCCGCGGCGATGGTGTCCGGATCGGCCTGTGCCTCTGCCGTCGCGAGCACGACCAACTCCGAGGGACCGGCGAGCATGTCGATGCCGACCTGCCCGGACACCAGTTGTTTGGCGGCCGTGACCCAGCGATTGCCGGGACCGACGATGACGTCACAGGCAGGGACCGGGCCCGCGCCGTAGGCCAGCGCGGCGATGGCCTGCGCGCCGCCGATCGGCAGGAGGGCGTCCGCGCCGGCAACGTACGCGGCGGCCAGCGTCGCGGGGGCCGGTCGCGGCGAGGCGACGACGACGTGGGTCACGCCGGCCACCCGGGCGGTGATGGCCGTCATCAGCACCGAAGAGGGCAGGGGGAAACGCCCGCCCGGGGCATAACACCCGGCGTGCTCGACGGGGGACACCGTATGCCCCGCGCGGCCCCCGGGGATGTCGACCGTGACATCGCCAATGGCCGCCCGCTGCGCCGACGCGAAGCGCTGAATGCGCTCGGCGGTGCGGGCGAGCAGCGCTTGCTCGGCGACGGGCAGGCGATGAAACGCCGCGGCGAGGTGATCCCGCGGGATGAGCAGCGGCGCACCGGGCGGCAGGTCGTCGAAGCGTTCGGCGAGCCCGCGCAGGGCGGCTTCGCCACTGGTGCGGACGGACTCGACGATGCGCGCGGCGGCGGCGAGCGTCTCGGCGTCGACGGCAGGCCGTTTGAGGCTCGGCAGATCGGCGGGGCCGACGAGGCGCAGCAGGGTGGACATGACTCAGGGCTCCTTCGACGGGGCCGGCGACGACGACGGGCCGGCCGCGCCGGGTAGAGCGCCGGGTTTCGCGTCCCCCGGTCGGCGGCGCACCTTGAGCGCGCGGGCGTCGAGGACGGCCTCGACCCGCGAGAGCGGCACGCCCGCCCGTGCCATCGCGACGAGCGCGAAATACACGACGTCGGCGACCTCGGCGGCGACGTGCTCGGGGGTGTCCGCGTCGGCCAGCTCGCCCGCTTCTTCGAGCAGTTTGGCCCGCAAAAGCGCCGGATCGTCGAGCAGCCGCCGGGTGTACGAACCCTTGGGGGCGTCGGCGACCCGCGCGGTCAGCGTCCGCGCAAGGTCGGGCAGACCGTGCGCGTCGCCCCAGCAGGTGTGCGTGTCTTTGTGACAGAACCCGGGGGGCGTCTGTTGCACGGTGAAGCGCAGCGCATCGCGATCACAATCGAGGTCGATGGCCAGCAGCGTCTGTTCAGCACCGCTCGACGCCCCCTTGATCCACAGCCCGCGCTTTCGGGAGTGATACACGCCCTTCTGCAGGCGCACGGCCGTTCGCAGGCTTTCGGCGTCGCTGTAGGCGAGCCCGAGGGCGACGCCGTGCTCGTCGCAGACGACCGTCGGGAACAGACCGTCCGGGCGGTCACTGACGAGGGGGGCGGCGATGGCATCGCCGAGGTCGAGTCGGCCGGTATACAGCGCCATGCCCACCTGTGCGTCGGCGCCGAGGCGGTCGAGCGCCGCGATGTCTTCGGGCGTCGTGACCCCGCCGGCGATGGTGAGCTTCGCCGGACCGGCGGCCTCGACGAGGGCGGCGACGGCGTCGAGGTTGGTGCCGCCGAGGCGCCCTTCACGCTCCACGAACGTCACGAGAAACCCGCCGACGAGGTCCCGCAGCGCGTGCATGCGCTCGATGATCGTCGTGCCGGTGCCCTTCGTCCAGCCCTCGACCACCACCTCGCCGTCCACGGCGTCGAGGGCGGCGATCACCCGCTCCCGCGGGAGCTGCTGCAGGATCTCGGGCTTCGCCATCGTGCCCAGGATGACCGACGCGGCGCCGGCGTCGAGCCAGTCGAGGGCGGCCTGCACGCTGCGGATGCCGCCGCCGACGCGGCACCGCGCGAGCTTGACGAGGTCGCGGATGAGATGCGCGTTGCTGCCCCGGCCGAGGGCGGCGTCGAGGTCGATGACCGCGATGTCGCCGGCGAGGCGGAACTTCGATGCGATGGGCCGCGGATCGCCCGCCTCGAGGGCGCGTGTCTTGCCACCGACGAGCTGTACGGTCTGTCCGTCCATGAGATCGATCGACGGTACGATCACAGGCGAATCCTCCCCTCGAACCCGAGCGCGACGAGCGCCGCCTTGACCTGCGCGACGGTGAAGTCGCCGTCGTGGAAGATGGACGCGGCCAGCACGGCGTCGGCGCCGGCCTGCAGTGCGAGCGCGAGGTGTTCGGCCGTCGCCGCGCCGCCCGAGGCGATGACGGGGACGTGCACGGCGGCCGAGACGGCAGCCAGCAGCGCGGTGTCATAGCCCGAGCGCGTGCCGTCCTTGTCCCAGCTCGTCAGCAGGATCTCGCCGGCCCCGCGCGCCTGCGCTTCGCGGGCCCACGCGATGGCATCGAGGCCCGTGCGGTGTTTGCCGGACTGGGTCACGACCTCCCAGCGCGGCGCGTCGTCGGGTGCGCCCGGGACGCGGGCCGCGTCGAGGGCGAGCACCGCGCACTGACGGCCGAAGCGCTCGGCGATTTCGGAGATGAGCGCCGGATTCTCCACGGCGGCGGTGTTGACGCTGACCTTGTCGGCGCCGGCTTCGAGCAGAGCGCCGGCGTTCTCTGCGCGGCGCACGCCGCCGCCCACGGTGAGCGGGATGCCGAGGACGGCGCGGATCTTCTGGACGGTGACCACCGCCGTCGCGCGGCCCTCCGGCGTCGCCGAGACGTCGAGCATGACGAGCTCGTCGGCGCCTTGCGCTTCGTACGCCGCGGCGCGCTCCGCCGGATCGCCGGCGTCCCGCAGACCGCTGAAACGCACGCCCTTGACCACGCGACCGTCGCGGACGTCGAGGCACGGGATGATGCGGTGGGTCAGCATGGCCGTGCACCCGCGTCGAGCCAGCGGCTCAGGAGTTCACGCCCGAAGGCGCCGGAGAGCTCGGGGTGGAACTGACACACGAGCACGGGTCCCCGCTCGAGGGCGGCCACGAAGGGCTCGCCGTGGGTCGACCGCGCGACGTGCCACCCCTCGGGCGCCCGGGCGAGTCGGTAGCTGTTGGCGAAATATACATGCCCGGCGCGCAACAGGCGGCAGCCGGGCTCGGGCTCGATGTGATTCCAGCCGAGCTGCGGGATGCGGACCGACTCGTCCCGGAATCGCAGGATGGCGCCGGGGAACACACCGAGGCCCGGCACGCCCGGCGACTCTTCACTGTGTTCGGCGAAGAGCTGCATGCCGAGACAGATGCCCATCGTGGGGCGCCCGGCCGTCGCGCGCTCGCGGAGTGCGTCGATCAGACCCTTCGCGGCGAGCTCGGCGGCGGCCGCGCCGAAGGCACCGACGCCCGGCAGCATGACACGGTCGGCCCGGCGGACGTCCTCGGGCGAGTCGGTCAGGACGGGTCGCCCGCCCGCGCGGGTGAGTCCGGCGAGCACGGACGCCTGGTTGGCCGTGCCCGTGCGGACGACGTGAACGGGCAGCGTCACAGGGTGCCCTTGGTACTCGGGATGCCGCCCCCGATGATCAACACGGCCTCGCGCAGGGCGACGGCGGTGGCTTTGAAGGCCGCCTCGGCGCGGTGGTGGTCGTTCTCGCCGCGCAGCACGTCGACGTGCAGACACGAGCGTGCGCCCACGGCCAGGGATCGGAAGAAGTGACCGATGTTTTCGCAGGCGAGGCCGCCGATGGCTTCGCGGCGCAGGCCGAGCTCGGTGACCGCGTACGGCCGGCCGGAGAGATCCCAGACCGCGCGGGCGAGGGCCTCGTCGAGGGGCGCGTAGGCGCTGCCGAAGCGCCGCAGACCCGCGCGATCGCCCAGTGCGGTGTCGAGCGCGGCGCCGAGCGCGAGCGCGCAGTCCTCGGCCGTGTGGTGGTCGTCGACTTCGAGGTCGCCCTCGCAGCGCAGTGTCAGATCCAGGCCGCCGTGGCGGGCGAGCGTCGTCAGCATGTGGTCGAGGAAGCCGATGCCCGTCTGGACGTCGGCCCGGCCCGTGCCGTCGATCGTCAGGTCGCAGACGATGTCCGTCTCTTTCGTGCGGCGCCGGATCTCGGCGCGGCGGGTTGAGGTCAGGGCCATGTGCGCTCCCATTCGCCAGGGTGTGACAGCACGCGCGCGGCGCCCGCGGCGAGCAGGTGGGTGCCGTCGCCGTCCGCTTCGCCCGGTGCGAGGACGCCGAGGGGCAGTACGCCCGCGCCTCGGGCGGCCCGGACGTCGTCGGGCGTGTCGCCGAGCAGCCACGCGCGTTCGACGCCGAGACGCTGCATCAACAGACGCACGGGCGCCGGATCGGGCTTCAGCGGCGCCTCTTCCATGCAAACCGTCGCCGTGAACAGAGGGCGCAGGTCGAAGTGATCGAGGAACCGGGCGAGATCGCGGGCCGGCCGGCCGGTGACGATGCCGAGCGGGCGGCGGGCGGCCCAGGCGGCGATGTGTTCGCGCGGCACCCGCAGCGTCTCGTTCGTCCACAGGCCGGGGGCCGCATCCGTGCCGTGGTACAGCGCCTCGAAGCGGGCCTTCACGGCCTCGAAGGGGACGTCGACGCCCCGCGCGGTCAACAGACGGTGGGTCACCACCCAGTCGTTGTTGGCGTCCCCGGCGGCCTTGACGGCCGCGATGTCTGCGCCGCTCACCGAAGCGCCGAAGTGTTCGCACGTGCCGACGATGGCCGCGCGGTAAGACGTCGACACATCGGCGAGCACCCCGTCGAGGTCGAAGAGCATGGCCTGCGGCCGGAGCGTCACGTCGAGGGCATGGGTCAGCCGTTCGAAGCGCGCGGCGTCCCCCGGGCAGGTGATGCGGACGGCGTCTTCGAGGCGGGGCTTGCCGGGGAAGGCCCGGATCGCGATGCCGAAGCCCGAGAGCGCGTCGCGCAACCAGACCGGATCGGGGACGTGCGCGAAGACGAAGTTGCCCTGCGAGGGCTGCGGACGTCCACCGCCGGCGCGCAGGGTCTCGCTCAGCGCGTCGCGCTCGCGGCGCACCGTCTCGATGAACGCACCGACGTCGGCCTCGCCCGCGTCGAGGGCCGCGGCGGCGAGCGCGAGCGATGGCCCGGAGACGGGGTACGGGCCCCCGCAGGCCCGCAACCAGCGGATGAGCGTGGGGTGCCCGGCGCAGTAGCCGATGCGCAGGCCGGCGAGGCCCCAGGCCTTCGACACCGTGCGCACGACGAGCGCATTGGGCAGCGCGAGCGCCGCGTCGCAGAGGGCGGCCGTCCCGGCGTCGGCGAACTCGACGTAGGCGAGATCGACCAGGAGCAGCGCGTGCGGGGCGGCGGTCGCGACGCGATGCAAGTCCTCGACGGTCGCCACGCCGCCGGTGGGATTGTTCGGCGAGACGAGGGCGATCATCGCCGTCGCGGGCGTGACCGCGGCCAGCACGGCGTCCACGGGCCACGCGGCGCCGGGGGCCCAGGGCACCGAGACGACCTCGCCGCCGGAAAGCCGGGCGTACCGTGCGATCATCTCGAACGTGGGCTCCGGCAAAAGCAGCGTGCGGCCGGGCGCGAGCACGGCCCGACAGGCGCGGTCGATGGACTCGTCTCCGCCGGCCGTGACGAGCACGTGTTCGGGGCCGACGCCGAGCCGGGCGGCAAACGCGGCCTCGAGGGCGGACGCGCTCGGATAGCGGCGCAGCAACTCGGCCCCGCGCGCCGGCAGGGTCTCGTAGAGGGCAAGCGACGGGACGGCGCCCTCGTTGCCGTCGAGGTACAGATCGAGCGGCGCGCTCGCCCGCGGGACCGTGTAATGGCTCGCCGTGGCGGCCCCGGGCGACGGGGCGATCTGCGGCTCGGGCAGGGGGGCTTTCACCGACGCGCCCATCGCCTCAGGGGACAATCTGGCCGAGGGCACTGACGACGATGTCCGTGCCGCCACGGGCCTTGAGCTCGGGGATGATGCGCGGCAGATCCGCGCGGGGGACGGCGGCCTTGACGGCGTACCCGGCGTCGCCGTGAAGCGGGCTGATCGTCGGTTCGCGCATACACGGAAGCGCGGCACAGACGGCCTCGAGGGCGTCGCGCGTCACGTTGACCTCGAGCATGACCCGCTTGCGGGCTTCGAGCACGGAGCGCAGCAGCATCACGAAGCGGTCGATGATCGCCCGCTTCTCCGGGTGTTCGAGGGCCGCCGGGTGCGCATACATCCGGGTCGACGAACGCATCAGCTCGTCCACGATTTCCAGGCCGTTGGCGACCAGGGTGGCCCCCGTGGCGGTGTTGTCGACGATGCAGTCGGCGTCCTCGGGCGGGAAGACCTCGGTGGCGCCCCACGAGTGCACGAAGACGGCGTTCAGGCCGCGGTCGGCAATCCAGCGCTGCGTCAGCGCGCGGTATTCGCTGGCCACCACCAGGGGGCGACCGCCGACACTCGCCGGCAGCTTGCCGTGCGAAACGAGTTCCACCGGCGCGGCGGCGACGAGGCGGACCGGGTCCATCTCGGTGTCGAGCAGCTCCACGAGCGAGGCCGTCGCGCCGAGCTCGGCGACCCAGTCCGCACCGGCGAAACCGACGTCCCGGGAGCCCGCGCGCAGCATCTCCACGATGCTCTGGGGCTTGAGGATCTTGGCCTCGACGCCCGCGAGCGAGACGTGGGGGCGATAGCCACGACTGCCGGCCCTCAGCTTGATGCCCGCGTCGGCCATGAGGGCCGTCACACCGTCCTGCATTCGTCCTTTGGGCAACGCGAGCTTCAGCAAGGGGGTCTCCGGGGTCGGGGGCGACGTGTACGGCGGTTTCTGGCCGCCGGCCGCGCGGGATGATTGCCCGGCAGCACGGGGGAACGCAAGCTGCGGCCGCCATGCCGATTTATCGACTCGACAAGCGCATCGCCTTCCCCGACCCGCGGTTGGCCGGCGACGACAGCCTGCTGGCCGTGGGGGGCGATCTCTCGTTGCCGCGCCTGCTGCTTGCGTACCAACACGCGATCTTCCCCTGGTACAGCGAGGGACAACCGATTCTGTGGCACTCGCCGCCGTGGCGCTTCGTCGTGACCCCGGAGTCGCTTCACGTCGGCCGGACGACGCAGAAGTGGATGCGCCGCGGCGTCTTCGAACTGCGCTACGACACGGCGTTCGAACGCGTGATGCGCGCCTGTGGCGAGGCCCCGCGACCCGGACAGGACGGCACGTGGGTCACCGAGGCGATGGTCGCGGCCTACACCCGTCTGCATCGCGAGGGATTCGCGCACAGCGCCGAGGCCTGGCAGGACGGCGAGCTCGTGGGGGGGCTCTACGGCGTCACGCTCGGCGCCGTCTTCTTTGGTGAATCCATGTTCAGCCGACGAGACAACGCGTCGAAGGTCGTTTTCGGGACACTTGCACCCTGGCTGTTCGCACACGGCTACCGGCTCATCGACTCACAGGTCTACACCGAGCACGTCGAGCGGTTCGGCGGCGTCGAGATCGACCGGGACGACTACCTCGAGCGGCTCCATGCGGCGCTGCCGTTCGACCCGACGTCCGTCTGGCCCGCGTGAATCGGGACGCTACCGGCTCAGCCCTTCGAGGATCTCGACGAGCCCGGCACGCACGACCTTGCCCGTCGCGTTGCGCGGCAACGCCGGGATGAAGTGATACTCGCGCGGGTGCTTGTAGCGGGCGAGCCGACCTTCGAGGTAGCCGCCGAGGCCTTCGGCATCGACGGGTTTGCCCGGCCAGGCGACGATGAAGGCCACGGGGCGTTGTCCCCACTTCTCGTCGGGCATGCCGATCACGGCCGCGTCGGCGACGGACGGGTGCTCCATCAGCGCGTTGACGACCTCGGCCGGATAGACGTTCTCCCCGCCGGTGATGATCATCTCTTTGATGCGGCCGGCGACGAAGAGGTAGCCGTCGGCGTCGAAGTGGCCGGCATCACCCGTGCGCAGCCAACCGCCGCGCAGCGTCTCGGCGCTCTCCTGCGGGCGATTCCAGTATCCTGGCATGATGTTCGGTCCACGAACGATCACTTCGCCGGCGACACCCGGGGGGCAATCGGCGTCGTGTTCGTCGACGACGCGGACCTCGGTGTGATGGCACGGGCGCCCGACGCTGCCAATCTTGAGAAACGCGTCTTGCGGCTCCATCCCGGTGACGCCGGGGGCGGCCTCGGTCAGACCGTAGCCCTGCCGGAACACGATGCCCCGGGCGCGATACAGCTCGATCGTGTGCAGCGGCAACGGCGCGCCGCCGCTGGTGAACGCGATGACACTCGACAGATCCGTCGACGCGAACGTCGGCATCGCGGCCATCATCTGGAACATGGCCGGCACGCCGACCATGCCCTGGATCTTGTGCGTCTGAATGAGCGCGAGCGTCTCGAGCGGACTGAACTGCTTCTGAATGACCACCGTGCCGCCGATGAACAGCAGCGGCAGCACGGAGCCGTTGAGCCCGCCGACGTGGAACAGGGGCAGTGTCGCGAGACCGACGACGCCGGGCATGAGGCCGAGGTTCACGGCGTTCATCGTCTGCCAGAACGTGTTGCCGTGCGTCAGCACGACCCCCTTCGGCAGCCCGGTGGTACCGGCCGTGTACATGATGAGGTGCGGCGTGTCCTCCGTCACCGGCTGCGTCGGGTGGGCCGGCACCTGCTCGGGCACCGACGCGACGAACGCCTCGAGTTCGGCGCCGATCTCCGTCCAGAGGAGGTCGGCGGGCAGCTCTTCGGCTTTCAGACCGTCGACGAGCGTCGAGAACGCCGCGTCCCAGAAGATCATCTTCGCGCCGCTGTCCCGCAGCATGAACGCGAGTTCGCGCGGCACGAGCCGGAAATTCAGCGGCACGGCGATGGCGCCGATGCGTGCACAGGCGAGGATGAGCTCGATCGTCTCGACGCGGGCCGGCACGAGCAGCGCGACGCGGTCGCCGAAGCGCACGCCGCGCGACTGCAACGCGTAGCCGAGGCGATCGACGCGGGCCGCGAGCTCGCGGTAGGTGCGGCGGGTGTCGCCCTCCTGCAGGGCGATCTGTTCCGGACGCCAGCGGACGTGCAGCGACGGCCACCGGCCGAGATTGAAGCGGTCCTCACCGAACATGGTTCACTCCATCATGGGGGCGGCCCGAGGGCGGGCGCGGCGGTTGCGGGTCGTCTTCTCTTGGAAACGTTCGCGTCCGTCAACGACAGAAGTCGCCGAGGACCTTCCACGTCTGATAGCGCAGGGGCGTCCCGACGACGAGCGTCACATGCCCGACCGGCGAGACGTGCTCGACGGGACGCACGCTCGACGTTCGACCGAGCAGCGCGCGGGCCGACTCGAGCGGGACGATCTCGTCGCGTTTGGCGGCGAGGCTCAGGACCGGGCAGCGGATGTTCGAGAGCCGCGCCGGGCCGGTCTCGAACATCCAGGTGCCCTCGACGAGCCGGTTGTCCTGGTAGAGGTCCTGCAACAGACTCGCGAACGCGCCGCTGCCCACGGGCAGATGCTCGGACGTCCACAGGTCGAGGGCCTGATAGAGCCGCACGTACTCGTCGTTGCCGGCCTCGACCATCTGATACAGCACCCGGTGTTTCGTCACCAGGGCGCGCGGGTTGAGCAGCGGAAACGCCCCGTACACCACGCGATCGGGCAGCACGCCCGGGTGCGTGCGCACGATGGCATCGACGTCGACGAGATCACGATGCGCCCACGTGCCCAGGAGTCCGCCGTGACTGAAGTCGACGGGGGTCGTCAGCGCGACGAGGCGATCGACGCGCTCGGGGTGCGTGGCCGCATACGCGACCGCCAGCGTGCCGCCGAGACACTGACCGACGAGCGAGACCTTTGGTGCCCGCGCATGCGCGCAGGCGAGCTGCACGGCGCGATGGATGAAGCCGTCGACGTAGGCCGGCAGCCGAAGCGGACCCATCCCGTCGTTCGCCCCGCGCCAGGCCATCACATAGACGTTGAGGCCCTGCGCGGCCAGGGCCGCGACCGTACTGTGATCGGGCATGAGATCGAGGATGTACCAGCGATTGATCAGCGACGGGACGATCAGCACCGGCGGCGCGTCGGGCAGCGCGGGCGCACCCGCCGGTGGGGCGAAGTGATACAGCTCGAACGCCCGCTCGTCGTGCACGACCGTTCGGGGGGTCGGTGCGATGCCCACCGTCTCGTGCAGCGTTCGCATCGCCGAGTCGCCCCGCCAGGCCCCGGCGAAGAACAGATCGGTGAATCGTCTGACGGCGTCGAGTTTCACGGCCGGGCCTCCGGGGTCGCCGTCGCCGCCGTGCTCGCGGCCGCGCCGTCGACCAGCGACACCGCGGCCGCGGCGCGCTGCGCCTGCAACAGCGCCTCGACGCGCTGGAGCATCTCCATCGTCTCGCGCATCTGCGTCGACGTCGGCATGCCCCAGAGCGAAAGCCAGCGCGAACCGAGCGACTCGAGCTTGCGCTGTGCGGCCATGTTGACCTCCATGAGGCGCAGCGGGAGGCCGAGCAGGCGCTTGTCGTTCACCGCGCGCTCGAGCGTCGAGACCCAGAGGTTCTCCATCGCCTCGACGTATTTCAGGGCGAAGGGTTTGTCGTCGGCGGCGGGCGGCGGCGTCGGGGCCGCGGGGGCCGGGTTGTGCTCGGACATGTCAGGCTCCGGAATTCGAGAAGAGACGGCAAGAAGCAG
The DNA here is from genome assembly GCA_023150895.1 of Myxococcota bacterium. Lineage (GTDB taxonomy): Bacteria > Myxococcota_A > Bradymonadia > UBA7976 > UBA1532 > CAINDO01. The sequence goes on from JAKLJY010000084.1 coordinate 22,545, forward strand.
CAGGCAGCAGGCGCGACCCGCTCAGCGTGGATACCAGATCACGCGCCACGGGCCGGCGGGTTCGGCGCGCACGGCGACGGTGCCGAGACACTCGTGCACGAGGTACGTCTGACCCGAGACGGTGTCGGCGCGATCGGGGATGCGCCGGGTGAGTTGCAGCGTCAGGGCCAGGACGTTGTCGATCGTCAACCCGGGCATCTTCAGCGTGCCCGAGCCGGCGACGGCGATGTCGTAGGTGTCTTCGACCCCGAGTGTATCGAGCGCGAGCCCCTGCCATTCGCTGCCCGGGGCGAGGGTGACGGTGGCGCTGCGCGCGTCGCCCCGCTGCATCGGGAACTGCATGAAGGGGACGCCGGCGGAGTAGAGCAGGAACTGAAGATCCGGCTCGACGGACGCCACGCCGAGGATGTCGAGCAGCGGGCCGTCGTCACGCAACAACAGATGGCCGGGCGGGGCCCCCGGCACGCTCAGCGGGATGGCCAGGTTGGCCCGCGGCGCGCGATCGGCGTACCAGAAGTCCCGCGGGGAGAGCGTCGCCGTGTCTTCGAGGCCCTTGAAGCGGGCGCGGGTGAAGTCCCAGACCGCGCGGCCGGCCGCCGCATCCCCCGAGGGCTCGACGGAGGGGTCGCCGTCCGCCTGCACGGCGTACGGGGCGACGACACCGGGCGTGAAGTGAAGCTCGCCAAAGGCGATGACCCCGTCGTTGTCCCCGGAGCAGGCGGGCAGGAACGCGACCCCGTCCGTCGGCTGCGCGCTTGCCGGCGTGCCGTCGCTGCAGGCGGTCGTCAGCGCGAGCGCCAGTGCGGTCATCAGTACGAGGGACGTCATGGCCGTTCGGCGTGTCATCGTGCGACCCCTCAGAAGAGCACGCCGAGCGTGCCGTGCAGGCGCTGGGCGGTGGTGGCGGTGGCGGCGTGTGCCGGGGCGACGTTGTCGAAGCCCGCGCCGGGGAAGAGCACGCCATACTCGAGCGCGAGCACGAACCGATCGTGACTGCGGTAGCGGACGGCGAGATCCGTCTCGAGACCGAGAGAGGCTTCCCCGCCCGGCGTCGACGCGGCCTCCATCGCCCGCGAATAGATGGCCGACGCCTCGAACGTCAGCCCCATCACCGGCCCGTAGGCGACGGTGGGTTTGAGATACATCGCGTCCGTGACGGTGCCGATGATCTCGCGAAACAGGATGAGATCGACGTGGTAGTCCGGGTGAAAGCGGAAGTTGCCGATCTCGGTGTCGTCGGGCAGCGCGATCTGCGGGGCGTCGAGATCCCCCGCGCGGGCCTTGTCGCGCTCGGCCCCGGGGCGAGCGCCGAAGCCGGGGGCGGGGTCTCCCGAGGCGAGGCCGACCTCGGCCTTGAACGTCAGCTTCTCGATGGCCTCGAACGTATCGCGCAGGACGCCGCCCCACTGCAGGGCGGTCAGCGGCGCGGTCGACAGACCGGGCACGAGCGAGCCGTCTTCCATGCGGGCGCGCAGGACCGCCGCCTCGAACTCCAGGTGGTTGTGGGGCATCTGCCAGGAGACGTGCGCGTCGATCAACACACCGGAGAGGTCGCGCCGGACCGCCTGTGCGGCCGTCGGCAGCGCACCATCGGCGGGGACGACGGGGAAGTCGACGTTCTGCCAGCGGTACGACGCGACCAGGCCGTAGTTCAACACATGCCGGCCGTCGCGCAGCTTGATCGCCCGCACGGCGGGTGTGTCCGCGCGCATGACGGCCAGCGAGAGGGAGCGCACGTCGTCGTCGGGATCGGCGTCGATGGACTGCCCGATGCCCCCCCACGGCGAGAACGCGGGGCCCGACGAGGCGACGTCGTAGGCGAGGCCGACGATCTCTTGCCCCACCGGGAGCGCGAGGCCGATGGTGTCCACGACGTTGCCCTGATCGCAGTCGAGGCAATCGCCGCTGTTCGCCAGCACGCCCAGGCCCCACTGAACACCCATGCGACCGGCCGTCAAGAGACCAATCGGCGTGCCGATCTCGGCCCAGACCCGCCCGACGCGAATGGAGTCCGCCGGGGCCTGCTGCGAGGTGGCCGCCGCGCTCATGCCCGCCCAGCGATTCGACGTCGCCGGCGTCGAGCCGAGCACGACGTTGTCGAGGCAGTCGATGACCGCGTGGACGTTGACCTCCCAGCCGACCCGAATGTGAGGCTCGAGCCGGAGCCGGAGATTGCTGCTCGTCAGTGTGTCGTTTTTGGCCGCGTCGGTGAGCGGCACGGGAAAGACCGTCTCGCCGGTGGTCGGCGTCGGCCCGCGATTCAGATCGAGATTGTCGAAGACGTCGCCGCGCATGCGGAAGTAGCCGCCGAGCGACAGCCCGGGATCGAGCGCGGGGTCCTCGGCGACGAAGGGATCGCGCATCGCGCCGAGGCCCCACTCGTCGGCCGCGCAGGCGGCCTGCGGGGAGACGGCGGCGGCCGTGGCGCCGGCGGTTGCGGCCAGGATGAGGGAAGCAGCGCGGTTCATGGTGCCAGAAACTCCGCGACGAGCTGCTCGTAGGTGCCGCGGCGCTCGATCATCACGTTGTGTCCGCAGCGCTCGAGGACGACGAGGCGGGCGTGCGGGAGCTCGGCGGCCAGGCGTTCGCCGTAGGGCGGCGGCGAGACGCGGTCCTCGCGGCCCCAGACGAGGAGTGTCGGGTGTTGCGTCTGGGCGAACGCCGGACGAAGTGCGTCGAGGTCCATGCCGCGCAGCACGGCGAGGGCGGCGGCCTCGAGCCCGGGGATGTTGCCCTGAAAGGCGTGCAACGAGTCGAACTCGTGCGCGGACGAGAAGCGGACCGGGTCGAAGTAGCTCCAGGTGTACCGGGCCTCGATCTGCGCGTTGTAGAAGAGCGAATAGAGCATCTCGCCCACGACGGGCAGCTTCGACCAGCGCAGAAAGCCGTTGAGCTGGTCCTCGTAAACGAACCCGCCCGTCAGGACGAGCTTCCCGACGCGGTCCGGGTGGCGGCGCGCGAGCTCGAGCGCCACGGCCGAGCCCCAGGAGTGGGCCACGACGTGTGCGCGCTGCATTCCGCGCTGCGTCATCAGCGCTGCGACGAGATCGGCCTCGGCGGCGAGCGAGTAGTCGCCCTCGGCCTTGTCCGTCAGGCCGAAACCTTTGAGATCCAGCGAGAGCGTCCGGTGTGTCTTCGCGAGCGCCGGCTGCGTGAACATCCAGCTCACGAGGCCACCGGCGTATCCGTGCAGAAACACCACGTCGCCCGCCGGCGTCGTGCCCTCGGGCGGGCCCATCTCCCGCATGTGGACGCGCTGACCGTCCACTTCCGTGTAGCCGAACGCCTTCGGTGACGGCGCCGGGCGCGTCGTCTGATACTCGAGACACCCGACGAGCGACAGGGCCGCCGCGGCACGGGCGGTGAACAGGGGGCGGTGAGAGGGTCGGCGCATGGTCAGCGGGCCGGGGCGAGGCGCTCGATGCGGCTCGCCGTCTCGAAGAAGGGCTCGGACTCGTCGGGTTCGCTCACGACGCGGCCGATGATGCCGAAACACTCGCTGACGAAAGTGTGCACGATGCGGTCGTTGCCCAGGAAGGTGAACGGCACCGCCTGACTCACCTGCGCGACGACCTGCACGGCCCGGAACGGCCCCTGCGGTGTGTCGACGACGCCTGCGGCCGTCGCGCGGATCGTGTACGTGTCGTTCGTGAAGATGGGCACGAAGCCGTAGTTCAGGAAACCCGTCTGCGACGTCGAGACGACCCACTCGTCCCCGACCGCAAGGGGGAAACGGTAGAGATCGACCGGCGGATCGTAGGTCGTTTTCATCGCGCCGTCGTCCTCGGAGGCCGTGCCGAGCAGTTGCAGGGCGTCGTTCGTCAGGCGGAAGACCCCGAGCCAGCCCTGCTCGCGGTCGACGTAGCTGACATACGTCGCGTCGGGGAAGTCTTCCGCAAACCAGCGGCCCGCGACCGGCATGAGTTCGACGACGACGTTCGCGTCCCCGCCGCGATCGGCGCTGAGATCCCAGCAGCGGCCCTCCGGGCATTCGCGACCGCGCAGGTCCACGGCCAGGCCGACGTCGTCCGCGATGCGGAAGTGCGCCGTCTGACCGGCGCTCAGGGGGAACTCGGCGCGCGTGACCACGAAGTCGCCCTCGGGGTTGCAGAGGGGGGCGCCGCCGTCGGGATCGGGCGGGGGCGGTAGACCACCGTCGGGATCGGGTCCGGGGCCCGGGCCGCCATCGGTCCCGGCGTCGGGATCGGGGCCCGGGCCGGCGTCGGCCTCGGGATCCGGATCCGGCGGTCCGTCTCCGCCGCAGCGGCCGTCGACACAGGTGGCCGCCGGGCCGCACTGCAGGTGGCTGAGACACTCGGGCACGGTCAGCCGCGAGACCTCGCTCGCGACGGTGAACAGTCCCTCGGTCTCGTTCAGTTCGGAGACCACCCGGGCCACGCCGCCGAGGCACTCGGCCACGAAGAGCACGCTCTGTCGTGCGATCGCGAACGGCGCGCCGACGACCTGCTGACGCGAGCCGATGCGCTGCCGCAGGACGGGGACCTCGCCAGCGGGCAAACGAATCGTGCCCTGCGCGTCGACCGCGAACTCGTAGTGCATGTCGATCTCGAGGTCCTGCCCCTCGAGACGGCCGGCGGCGCGGGTGTCCGCCGACCAGGTGTCGCCCTCGCGCATCGGGAAACGCATCGCGGCGACCGGCGTCTCGTAGACGAGGAGCGTACGATCGGGGACGTCGCTCGCGAGGCCGATGATGCGCAGCTCGCCCGGAACGCGCTCGAAGACCGCATTGGTGCCGCTCTCGGCGTCGAGAATCGCGGCGTAGGTGGCCGCCGGAAAGTACGGCCCGAACCAGAAGTCGTCCGGGGCGAGCGTGCGCTCGAGGCGCTCGTCGGCGCCGAGCGCGTCCGTGTCGAAGCGCCACAGGCGCCCGCCACCCGCCGCCGGCTCGCCCTCGAGGTCGACGGTGACGTCCGCCCCCGGGGCGCTGCCCCGGAATCGACCGGCCAGGCCGGCCTCGACGGGCATCTCGGCGTCCTCGACGACGCCGTCGCCGTTGGTCCGGCAGTCGGGCGCGGGTGCGACGACCTCGCCGAACGTCGCGCCGGCGCGGCAGCGCGTGTCTTCACACACACCGCCCGCACCGCACTCGGCATCGGCGGCGCAGGTCTGGGGCAGCATCAGGCTCAGGAGCCGCACCTGCTCGGGCAGGCCGCGCTCTCCCTCGGCGGAGATCGCTTTCGCGACGTATCCCTGACACTCGGCGAGGAAGTCGACCGTGGTCGACACCTGCTCGAAGCCGGCGGTGTCGAAGGTGCGCGTCTGCGTCGTCAACACCTGCAGCACCGGAATCTCGCCGGCGGGCAGGGTGGCCCGGCCGCGGCCGCGGACCTCCGTCGTGTAGTGGTCGGTGACCTGAATCGAGGCACCGAAGAGCGCGCCCCGGGCCGTGGTGCGGGTCTCCCAGCGGTCGCCGACCTGCAGCGGGAAGCGGAGGGCATCGACCGGCGGGTCGAAAACGAGCTGCGTGTAAGCGCCGGCCGCGTCCGCGACACCGAGCATCCGCAACGCGGTGTCGTTCAGGTCGTAGAAGGCGAGCAGGCCGGGGGTGCCCGGCAGGGCCACGAGATAGTCGGCCTCCGGAAACGCCGCGCTGATGGGCGCTTCGGCCGGTGCGAAGAGCTGCGTGAAGCGATCCTCGGTCACCGCACCGGGCAGGCGCGAGAGATCCCAGGTCAGCGTGCCGTCGTCCGCGGCCGTGCCCGCCAGATCCACCGCGAGCATCGCCTCGAGGCCGCTCGACCGGAAAGGCACGCCGATCCCGGGCGCGAGCGTGATCTCGCCGCGCTCGACCTTGCCGTCGAGGGTACAGGACGCCCCGGGGACGCCGTCGTCCCGGTCGCCGTTGATGGGGCTCGCGTCGAGGCACTCCGGGCAGGGATCGGGCACGCAGGCCCCGTCGATGCACAGACCGTCGCCGCACTCGGTGTCGAAGCGGCAGCCCTTCTGCGAGTTCGCGTCGGCGCATGCGGTCGCGATACCGAGCGCACAGAGCGCGGCCCGCATGGGGGCGGACGAACGGAAGCGGGGGGCGGCGGAGAGAGCGGGGCGCGCCGACATGGCGGACTCCCAAGGCGGTGGCGGATGTTCAGAGGACGAGCGCCGACGGGCGCGACGGCGCGCGCACGGTAGGGCCGGCTGGGCGGGGCGTCAACCGGGCCATTGTGCATCGCAGCATTGGCCGGTGCAAGCTCAAGGATTGACGCGGATCATGGAATGGTGCGTTCGACCGAAAATGGTCGAGACGCGGGGGCGTTCGTGCCCCCGGCGCCGTGGCTCAGGCCTTTTCGGCGGCGCGCAGCTCGCGGGCCCAGGCGAAGTAGCGGAGCTTGGCGAGGTCACCGACCGTCTTGACCTGGAAGGCCTCGTCGAGCAGCGCGGCCTGGCGGTCCGAAAGGCCCTGGAGGATGGCCACGGGCGAGGCCGCGATCGCGGCGCAGGTCTTGCCCTCGCCGGCCTTGTCCACCCACTCGGGGTTGACGATCGTCTCGCCGCCGGCGGCAATCTCGGCCGCCCAGCGCGGCAGGTGCAGGCCGGCGAAGGCACGGATGGTCTCGACGCCGAAGGCCTTCTGGATGCGCTCGCCGTCCGCCTCGGTCACGCCCTTGAGGGCCGAGACCGGTGCGTTGAGCACCTCGTCGAGCGTCTTTCCGTGCCAGGCCTTGTCGAGATAGTCGAGGTTCATGGGGCGTCTCCTGTGGGTTCGTCGGTACGGACTTCGGGTGATTCGGGCCGTGGCCCCGTCGATCGGGGCGCGTCGGAGGTTGCGCAAGGCCGCGGCGCGCGGTCAAGGGGGTTCGGCAACGGGATGCCCCCGGTGGCCCGCCCCCCCAGAACTCTGGGGGTAAGAGAAGCCATTGAGCCTCGGTAGTTTCGGAGGCGTGGCGAGCAGGTCGCTCGCCGAGACCCGAACCACCTGGAGGGAAACCAGCATGTCGTCTCGCACTCGTTCCGCCGTCCTCGCCGCCGCCTTCGCCTGTGCCATCCCCGCCGTCATCCCCGGCGAGGCCCTCGCCGCCAACGGTGCGAACACGAGCATCTCGGTGTCGCTGCCGGCACCGACCTATGTCTACAGCCAGGGTCGTTACTCGGTGACGGCGCGCAATACCGGCAACCGCGACGCGGCCAATACGCGCATCACCATCAACCTGCCGAGCTCCCAGACGAGCCCGCAGGTCTACGTCATGGGTACCCTCGGGGCCCGCAGCGCGAGCTGCAGCGTGTCGGGCCTGACGATGACCTGCAACCTCGGCACCTTGCGTCGCAATCAGAGCCTCTCGGTGTTCTTCAACATCGCGCTGCCGGTGAGCACGGCGTCGTTGAACATGAACGCGACGGTGTCCACGACGACGGCCGATCTCTCGCCCGGCAACAACACCGTGACGATCATCCCGCCGCTGAAGGCCTACGACACCGACATCGCCGCGGCGATCGCCCAGGTCGGCACCAGCATCGCGGTCGACAACGATCACTGCACGGGGACCGGGCTCGTCTCGTTCTTCCAGTGCACGCTCTTCCCGAGCTCGCTGTCGTCGCACGCGGTGCGCTACTTCGACGACGGCTCCATCGGCGACTTCCCCGAGCCGGGGTACACCGGCACGTGGAGCCAGCCGGACGAGGACGAGCTGTTCGTCGTGTACAGTGACTTCAGCGGGCCGATCATGCAGTTCGTCGGATACGGCGTCGACGGCTCCAACTGCTTCCACGGCATCACGACGTTCCTGCCGCCCGGCGGCGCGTACAACAGCGCCTACCAGATCTGCCTGCAGTGACCCGAGACCGAGCCGTCACAACCGCGCGCTGAGCCAGACCCCCGCGTCGGCGGTGAGAAACGCCGGCGTCGCGGCGGGGTCGGCGGCGTTCAGGTTCGCCCGGAACAGATCGCCCTCGTCGCCGAAATACACCCCGACGTAGGGCTGCACGCTCAGCCACGTCAGCACGCGCTCGCTCCACTGGGCGCGGGCGGTGCCGCTGCGGTCGTCGAGGTTCACGAGGCTCGTCAGAAAGATCGACGAGTCGTCGAGCCGGCCCGGCGCGAGCAGGACGACATACGCCCCGGCGGACTGCTTCGGCAGCGTGAAGACGCTGCGCCCGGCGGCGAGCGCGTTGCCGAACTGCGCGGGGTCGTCGACGCCGTCCTCGTTGTAGGCGTACTCGAGACCCCAGGTGAAGGTGTCCTCGTCGCCGTAGTTCACGTCGAAGCTGAACCCGCCCGAGACGTACGGCAGCCATTCGTCGCTGCGATCGGCCTCACCGGGCAGGGGGCGATGGTGGCCGTGCGCGACGGCGCCCTCGGCGTAGACGTCCATCTGCCAGAAGCCGACCGAGAAGTCGGCGCCGAGCAGCTGCGGGTGGTCGCGGCGGCCGGCCGCGGTCACGCTCACCTCGGCGCTCTCGAAGCCGATCTCGGCCCGCAGCGCCCCGCCGACGTCGCCCACGCGCCGCGCTTCGTCGAATTGTCCGACGGCGTAGAAATTGGCCGCCTGCGACTCCCACGGGATGTGGACCTTCACGAGGGACACGCCCGTCCGCAGGTCGATCTGTTGAAGCGGGTCTTTCTGTTGCCGGTTCAGGAAGTCCGTGGGGTTCCAGAGCTTCGCGGCCCCCCACTTCACCGGCTGTCGCCCGATCGTGACGAAGGCGGTCTGTTCGATGTCGAACTTCAGCCAGAGCTGTGTGAGGCCGGACGTCTCCGCCGGCGTCGCGAAGGCCCGGGCGAGCGCGTCGCGGGCGGCCTGACACTCGGCGAGCGTCTGCTGCCCTTCGGCGTCGAGGCCCGCCGTGTTCGGGTTCCCCTGACTGTCGGTCGGCGTGCAGAAGTCGGGGATGGCGGCGCGGCCGTTCTCCAGCGTCGGATCGTAGGTCAGCCGCCCTTCGGCGTAGACGCGCACGCGCTCCGACGGTCGCGCGTCGAGGTAGACGTCGAGCAGGCTCGGCGTCGACAGCCCCTGGTCGAGGGCCTCGGTCTCGGTCGCGAAGGTGCTCTGGAAGCGCAGCAGGAGGTCCCCGCCGATCTCCAGTTTGTCTTCGGAGACCTCTTCGCGGATGTCCGCCCGCATCAGCGGCCCGCCGGAGAGGGTCTCGGCGTCGCGGCCTTGCATCGGGGGCGTCGCGGCGGCCGCCGGATCGGCGCTCGCCGGTGCGGGCGCGGGCGCGGCTTCGGTCGCCGGTGTGCTCGCCGGCACCGGCGGCGGGCCGCCGAACATCTCGTCCTCGGAGGGGCGCGCGGTCCCGTCCGGCGGGGACCCCGTCTGAGCGAGGACCGCGCCGAGCGCCAGGGCGAGGGGGCTCATCGGCTCTTGCTCTCGAGCCAGGCCTTCGTGAAGACGTTCTTGTCGAGCGCGGCGAGATCGACCTGCTCGATCAGCACGGTCGTGCGGTTCTCTTTCTCCACCTCGTCGAAGATGCGGATCTCCTTGGGGGTGTAGACGTCGGCGCCCTTCGACGCGCTGAAGACCTTCTCCCACTTGGGGTAGTAGGCCGTGCGCAGGAGGCGCCCGCTCAGCGCGTACCCCTGCTGCTTGAGGATGTTGCCGGTGGCCTGATCGACCCACAGTTCGATGATGGGATCCGCCACTTTGGCCCCCGGCTTCGCCGTCAGCTTCATGTGGTGGACGCCGAAGTTGCCGAGCTTCTCGCTGCCGACGTAGACCGCGGTGAAGTCGCGCGCGAGGTAGATCGGGTCGAAGTCGTCGCTGCGCGAGTTCGTGCCGCCGATGCGTTCCCGCTCCGTCCGGCGCTCCCACTTGCCGGTAGCCGGGTCGTACATCCACAGGTTCTTGTCGATGCGCAGATAACCCTTGCCGGCCTCGGTCTTGGGCTTGAGGAAAAGGATCAGGAACTGATCGCTGCCGTCGCGGCGGTAAAAGACCGTCTCGAAGAAGACGTCGTTCTTGTCCTTCTCGCGCTGTTCGATGAAGGCGCGGGCCTTGAAGTCGCCGCTGTTGCGCTGCCGATCGTCGATGATCGTGAGCAGCGTGTTCATCTGCGCGGCGTCGAGGGGGCCGGCGGGGGGGAGGGGCGTCTCGGCGCGGGCGGTCGAGCCCGAGGCAGGGGCCGGGGTCTGCGCCTGCACGGGCAGGGGCAGGGCGGCCGCGAGGGCCAGGGCGAAGGAACGCAGGCGCATGTCAACCCACCTGATGCAGCGCGCCGACCGGGCGCATGCGGGCGGCGCGCCGGGCGGGGCGCAGGGCCGCGAAGACGGAAATGCCGGTGATCAACGCGACCGCGAAGACGACGTTGTCGACCGTGAGCTTCAGGTAGACCTGATCGTTCATGAGGATGGCCATGAAGGCGTCCGACGCGATCTTGATCTCGGCGGCGTTGACCGAGAGCGCGATGACGACGCCGAGGCCCGCACCGAGGGCGCTCGCACCGATGCCGAGCGCGAGCGCTTCGAGCAGGAACAGCCCCAGCACGCGCCCGCGGGACATGCCGATGGCCCGCATGGTGCCGATCTCGCGCGTGCGCTCGCGGATGGACATGTACATCGTGTTCATGATGCCGACGACGACGAGCAGGAGGATCACGCCGAGGAGCAGCCAGCGGAGGGCGGCGAAGCCGGTGAGGATCCAGAGCAGGAACGAGACCTCCTCGCGCCAGGTGGTCAGGTCGAGCTTCTGACCGACCCAGTCCTGCCCCGTGACGGTGTCGAACTTCATCCAGAACGGGCGCGGATCGAGGTCCATCAGCCGGAACCCCTCGGCCTCGAGCTTCGGCCGCAAGCGCTCCATCACACCCGACGCGTCGGCCTCGTTCTTCAGGTAGAGCTGCACGGCGCCAGTCGCCTCGGGTTTCATCTGGTAGAGCTGCCGGATGGTCGCCTTGGGCATGAACAGGTTGATGGCGCTCATGAACCCGACGTCCTTCGCAATGGCACCGACGCGCACGTCCACCGTGTTGTTCACCCCGCCCATGGTGGGGGCGGAGATCGTCAGGGTGTCGCCGACCTTGGCCTCGAGGCGTTTGGCCTGTTGCTCGAAGAGCAGGATGGTGTCGGGCTGCTTCAACGCGTCGAAACTGCCTTCACTGATCTGCAGCACCGAGCGCAGGCCGCGCTCTTCCTCCACGTCGATGCCCAACAGGCCGCCCCAGAACGAGGCGCGTTCGCTGACGAGCCGGGCCCAACCGCGTACGCGGTCGATCTGGTAGTCGAGCTCGGGGACCTCGCGCTCGACGATCGCCCGGATCTTCGGACCGTCGGCCACGACGGGGGACGCCGTGCCGGAGGTGACCTTGAAGAACCCGCCGACGTTGACGTGACCGCTCGCGAGCGTCGTCGCCGAGTTGACCATGGAGGCTTCGAGACCGGCGGCGAGGCTGTCGAGCAATACGAGCAGCATGGAGACGAGCACCATCGCCATGCCGAGCAGCACGACGCGGCGGCCGCCCTGCACGAGGTTGCGGCCGGCCATGCGGACGAGGGTCGAGAAGGTGCCCATGACTCAGCCCTCCTCGGACATGGCGACGCGCGGCAGAATGCGGGCGGCGAGCGCGGCGGGGTACAAGGTGGAGATCAGCGCGAAGAAGAGGATCAGCAGCACCGCCGCGAGCAAGTGCGAGAGCGTCACGGTCGGATAGAGCCGCGGGCCGCTGAACAGGAACGTCATGAAGGCGTTCTGCGCCGGCAGCCCGACCTTGCCCCAGAGCAGGATGCCGCCGGCCGCGCAGAGCGCGCCGACGCCGCCGGAGAGGAACCCGAGCACGGTGGTCTCGGCCACGAAAAGCGCCGCGATGAAGCTGCGCTGTGCGCCGACCGCCCGCATCGTGCCGATCTCCTTCACGCGTTCCATCGTGGCGATGACCATCGAGTTGTTGATGATGACCAGGGCCACGAGCAGCATGATGACGACGATGACCCACAGCACCGTGCGGGCCACGGTGACGAGATCGCCGAGCATGCCGGCGGCCTCTTTCCAGTCGACGACGCGCATCTTCATGCCGGCGGCCTCGAAGGCGGCGAGCAGCGCGGCCCGGGTCTCCGCGATCTTCTCGGGGCGGCTGTCGGTCAGGATCACGGCGGCGTTCAGCGCGACGCCGCGCTCGATCTCGGCGGGGTCGAACTGCTGGAGCGCGTCGCTGCGCACGACCTTGCCCACGCCGGCGTCCCCGAACTCGTCGAACCCGGCGGACTCGGCCTTCTTCTCGAGCGGCTCGGCGCCCCCGCCCCCGAAGAGCGCCGCCTCGGCGTCCTCGCGCTTGACGTCCTTGAGCCCGGCCTTCTCGCGCAACGCGGCGACCTCGGCCCGCCGCTCGGGGGTCATCAGACCGTACAGGTCGCGAAACGTCACCATGTCGAGCAGGTTGAACGTCTTGCCGATGTCCGACTTTTCGAGGCCCTTGAACTTGTAGGTGCCGTAGACCTTGACGTTGACGGACTTCGAGTAGCCCGCCTTGGTATAGGCCTGGAGTGGGATGCTCTCGCCGATGTTCGCGGCGTAGAGCTGGATGTGCGGGGCGATGTGTTCGTAGAACCAGGCGTACCGGGTCGCGAAGTTCGCGTCGTCGACCTTCAGGAAGTCCTGCAACAGGGTCGGCAGGTCCCCGTCGGTGCGCCCGAGGAGCGTCCGCAGGCCGCTCAGCACGCTCTCGGCCGCCTGCCGGTCTAGCTGGAAGAGCACGCGCCGGTACTGCCCGACCATCAGATCGCGCCAACTGCGCAGCTCGGCGTCGTCGGCCAGGGTGAAGCGCTCGTCCATGCGCCGCTTGATGCGGTCGAGATCGCGGGCGACGCGGTGTTTCATGACCTCTTCGTAGAAGCCATGATTGAACAGGAACCCGCGCTGCCCCTCGGGGACGCGGGTGCCCTCCACGAGCTCGAAACGGTCGAAATTGCGCTCGAAAGCGGCGAGATCCGTGCCGAGGAACATGAGGCCGACGTCGCCGAGCGTCTGCTCGAGCGGGGCGATGCGATTCTCCAGGAACTCCAGGTTGCCCAGGCGATCCTGATCGAACGCCGCCCAGAACTCCGGGCTCGCGGCGCGCTTCGCGTTCTCCATGTCGCTGGCGTACTCGGTGCCGCCTGCGACGAGCTGGGCCGCGGAGGCGAGTTCGGCGTTGACCCGCTCGATGACCGCCCGGACCTCCTCCTTGCGCTGGGCGATCTTCGCCTCGTCGCCGTCGCGGACGGCCTGCCGCAGCCGGGCGAGCCAGCGGTCGATCTCGTTGCCCTGGAAGCCGAGGGCGAAGTCGATGCCCATCGGCACGACGGCCTCGACGTTGGGCACTTTGCGGGCGACCTCGGCCAGGGCGTGGAAGTCCGGGATGTTGCCGATGTCCGGCATGCCCGCGAACTGATCGCCGAAGAGGGCGAGCTTGTCTTTGGCCTGGTCGCTGTAGACCTGCAGGTGGCCGGAGACGCTCTGCGTGACGCTGCGGGTCATGCCGTCGTCGACGGCATCTACGAGGGCGTTGCCGAAGACGATGATGCCCGTGCCCAAAAACAGGATGAACCCGACGATCAGCGACTTCATCCGGTTGCGCCAGACGTTGCGCAGCGCGATGCGCCAGAGAATGCCGGCGGCGGTGAGGTTCATGCGTGACCCGCTGCGGCGTCGAGGACGCGGCCGTCGGCGATGTGCACGACGCGGTCCGCGTGGGTCATGATCTTGGGGTCGTGCGTCGAGAACAGAAACGTCGTGCCCTCGGTATGATTGAGCTCGCGCATCAGGTCGATGATGCGCTCGCCCGTCTCGGAGTCGAGGTTGGCCGTCGGTTCGTCGGCGAGCACGAGGCGGGGGCGGGTGACGAGGGCCCGCGCGATGGCGACGCGCTGCCGCTGACCGCCGGAGAGTTCGGCCGGACGCTGTTTCATCTGCTGCGTCAGGCCGACCTTTTCGACGATCGACCGCACGCGCTCGGCGCGCTCGCCCTTGCCGAGCTTGCCCTGCAACAACAGCGGGAACTCGATGTTCTGGAAGACGTCGAGCACCGCGATCAGGTTGAAGCTCTGGAAGATGAAGCCGAGGGCCTCGAGGCGAAGTTGTGTCAGGGCCTTCTCGCTCAGCCGGCCCGTGTCGTGGCCATCGACCCGGACGGTGCCGGCCGTGGCGACGTCGACACAGCCGACGAGGTTCAGAAGCGTCGTCTTGCCGCTCCCGGAGGGGCCGGCGAGCGCGACGAACTCGCCCCGGCGGACGACGAGGTCGACGCCCCGCAAGGCGCTGACCACCGTGCGGCCGAGGGGGTAGTCCTTCTTGGCGCCGACGAGCTCGACGAGGGCGCTCTGCGCGCCCGAGGCAGCCGAGCCGGACGCGCCGGTCGGGGAGGAGGGGGTCTCGGTCTTGCTGGGCATGGCGACGGGAGTTAGCGACTTTCCAGTGGCAAATTCAAGCGACGTTCCCGGGACGACTGCACGTCGGGCGGCACGTCGGTTCCACGCGAAGGAGACGCGTGAGGGGGCTCTCGCGTCTCGCGGGCCCGTCGCAAACTCGCGCACGCACCGGCCCGCGGCGCGCGCAGGGGGACTGGACGCCGACCCGGGTTCGCAGGCATGGTCGCCCTGTGGTTCGCGCGCGCCCGAACGAGACCCGAACGAGACCGGGTCGGTGGTGGTGCGCGCTCTGACGGAATGCGGGAGACGACGTGATTGTGAACATGAGCCTTCGGGGTGTCCTGGTCGGCGCGATGTTGGTTTCGGCCTGCGGTGGTGGGGGCGACGGCGGCGGCGCCACCGGCGGCTCGCCCACGGGTGATGCGGGGCCGGGCGGCGGCGGCGGTGAGCCGGTCGGCGGCAGCGGCGGCCAGATCACCGGCGGTAGCGGCGGCGGCAGCGGCGGCAGTACCGGCGGTGGCGGCGCAACGGGCGGGAGTGGCGGTTCCACCGGCGGCGCGGCCGGCGGCGAGCCCGTCGGTGGCGACACGGGCGGCAGCGGCGGCAAT
>JAKLJY010000085.1 GCA_023150895.1 Myxococcota bacterium
GGAGACGCCGAGGGCGACGGGGAGATGGGGGCGGAGGCCGAGTTCGCGTTGTTGGGCTTCGGCCAGGAGTTGTTCGAGTTGGGCAGCGATGGCGGCGGTTTGGACGCGGGGACGGTCGGCGGCGAGGCGGCGGGCGGCCAGGGCCCGACCGGCGGCAGTGGTCCGGGCCCCGGCGGCGCCGGTGGCGGTGGTCCGGGCCCCGGCGGTGCTGGCGGTCAGGGCGCCGGCGGGTTCGAGCCCGTCGACTGCGGCAGCGGTTTCTCGAACGCCCCGCGCCAGTGGTCGCTGCCGTTCTCCCTCGAGGACGCGCCCGGACTGGCCAGCCGCAGCCACGTCGTCATGGACCTGACCGGCGACGGCATCATCGACCTCCTCGTCTACGAGCCGTCCATCATGCCCACCCCGGACGTGCGCATCGGTCGCGCCTACTGGCTGGTCTACGAAGGGGGCGCGGCGGGCTTCGCGGACATCCCCCTGCGCTTCACCCTGCCGTTCTCGCTCGAGGAGATCGGCGCCGTCGGCGAATGGTCCAACGAGAACTTCCTGATCATGGATCTCACGGGGGACCGGCGTCCGGACTTCGTGGTGAACCGGCCCGAGGGGGATCCGTCGGGCGACGCCCGCATCAGCCGCGCCTGGTGGGTCGTGTATCCGAACACGGGCACCGGCTTCTCGACCGAGCCGACGCGCTTCGCGCTGCCGTACCCGCTGGACGCGGACTGGCAGAGCGCGGCCGTGGCTTCGCGCCACCACGTCGTGATGTCGCTTTCCGCCGATGCCCTGCCCGACTTCATCGAGCACCGCAACGGGGAAGCGCCGACGAGCGAGCCCCGCCTCGGCAGCGCGTTCTGGCACCTGTACCCGCACACGGGCTTCGGGTGGGCGTCCGAGCCCGTGCGCTTCACCCTCCCGTTCGATCTGACGGACGAGAGCCGCGCCGGCGATCGCTCGGACATCGGCAGCAACGCCCACGTCCTGGCCGCCCTGCGCGGCCCGGCGTCGGGCTTTCGGCCCGAGTTCGTGGTCACGGTCGACGAAGAGCGACCGACGGACGACGCGCGTCTCGGCCGCGCCCGCTGGGACATCTACACCCACGACGGCGACGGCTTCGGTTCCTTGGGCGTGCCGTTCACGCTGCCCTTCCCCCTCGTCGACGCCCCCGGCGCGTACACGGGCGGTTTCGGCAGTTACGCCCACACGGTCATGGAACTCACGGGCGACGGCCTGCCCGACCTGCTCGTTCACCGCGAGGGCGTCTCGCCCGACGAGGACGCACGCCTCGGTCGCGCGCACTGGCTCGTCTATCCGGGCACCGGCGAGGGCTTCTCGGAGAGCCCCATCCGCTGGAGCCTGCCCGTCCCGCTGGTCATCGACGGCAACGACGCGCCGAGCGCGCCGGGCACCAGCAGTCATGCGCTGCTGCCCCTCGGCGAGCGGTGTCTTTCGCTTCTGTTCACCGACGACGCGGAGCTGCCCGAGCCCGATCCTCGCGTCGGCCGCGGCTACTGGCTCTATTTCCCGCCGGAGTGAGGTCCCCTTGAAACGCGCACGTTCCATCATCCGTTCCGGTCTGTTCGGCCTCGCGGTCGCACTCGGCGGCCTGCCCGGCTGTCTGCCTTCGGAGTCCGGCGACGAACCCACGGTCGTCGGCACCGGCGACGCCGGCACGGGCGCCGGGGGGCAGGGGGCCGGGGGCCAGGTCACCGGCGGCCTGCCGGGCACCGGCGGCGCGAGCAACGAGGGCGGCCTGCCCTGGGGGGCGGGCGGGCAGTCGCAGCCCGGGGGCGACCCCGGCGGCGGCGGTCTGCCCTGGGGCACGGGCGGTCAGGCGCAGCCCGGCGGCGAGCCCGGCACGGGCGGTCAGGCGCAGCCCGGGGGTGATCCCGGCACGGGCGGCATGCAGAGCTGCGAGCCCGACTGCCGCGGGCGCGTCTGCGGCCCGGACGGCTGCGGAGGCACCTGCGGGCGCGGCTGCGGCGACGGCGAAGTCTGTACCGACGGGCAGTGTTCGAGCGAGGGCTGCCCGGCCGATCTCATCGACTGCAGCGGCGAGTGCAGCACCCTGCTCGACGACGTGAACCACTGCGGCAACTGCCGCACCGCCTGCCCGACGAACGCGAACGCCGGCGCGGTGCCGGTGTGCATCGAGGCCGAGTGCTACCTGACTTGCCGCGGGCAGGAGAACGTCCCCCGCAGCATCGACTTCCAGAGCGATCCGGAGAACTGCGGCCGCTGCGGCAACAGCTGCGGCGATGCCCGCAACGGACGCCCGCAGTGCGCCGGCGGTCGGTGCCTCGATCCGTGCGAGCAGGGCGACACGCTCTGCCAGGGGCGCTGCGTCCGCAACGACCGCATCGGAGAGAACTGCGACGACGCCTGCTGCCCCATCGTCCGCCCGGGCGAACACCGCGGCGGGCCGCTCTCCGCCGAAAGCGCCCTCGCCTACACGATCGAGGTCGACGGCCCGCAGCGCATCCGGGCCCGCGTCCGCTTCGACGACGGCTCGTGCCCGGGTTTCGACAGCCCCTTCGACACGGCCAACGAGTTCATCACGCTCGGTGTCGCCACCGTGGACGAGCTCGGCAATCGACCGATGATCAGCCGGGGGCGCGAGGGCCTCGGCATCGGCGAGGACTGCATCGTGACCGACGCGCAGGTCACCGTCGGCGGCGCCTACGAGGTCATTCTGGGCACCCGGATGAACCTGCCCGCGCACACCCTGACCATCGAGGTGCTGCCGCCGGCGCCGGTGCGCAATGGGGCGCAGACCATCGATCGCTCCGGTGTGTATGCAAAGGCCATCCCCGAGGACGGGCGCGCGAGCTTCCCGCTGCGCATCGCCACGCCGCAGCACGTCATCATCCTGGCGGCGGCCAACGAGGTGAACAACGGCTACCCCGAGGGCTGTCTTTTCGGTGAGATCGGCCTGGAGATCCGGGACAACAACTTCGTCGACATGGACGACACGTACTGCCCGGTGATCGAGGCGGTGCTGCCGGCGGGCGACTACACGCTGCACGCCGACCGCACGTTCGGCGACGCCGATCGCAGCTACCGCGCGGTGGTGTTCATGGCCCCCGTCGGCGGGCCGGCCACCGTCGCCCTCCCCGAGGGCGGGTACGCGACCGGTCGCGGGCTCGACGCCTTCGAGGCGGCGAAATACACGTTCAGCGTGGCCGGCGGCGGCAATACCCGCATTCAGCTGCTGAACCCCAACTGCGAGATCGCGGCGTTCCGCATCCCCGAGACCTTCTGGGGCGGCAACGACCCGGGCGATCCCTGCGGGCCGGTGGATCTGCCGCTGGAAGCGGGCGAACACACGCTCTGGGTCCACGGGGCACGCTGGAACGCCCTGCCCGAGTTCGCCATTCAGGTCGACGGTGCGGGCGGCGGCGGCGGCGGTGACGTCATCGATCGCGCCGGTGAGTATGAGCGCGGGGCCATTCCGCAGGGCGGCAGCGACCGCATGACGCTGCGCCTCGCCGCGCGCCGCGACGTCGTGCTGCAGACGGGCGACGGCCAGGGCGGCTGCCCGGCGGACACGACGCTGACCCTCAACCAGAACGGGGCGCAGGTCGGTTTCGACGACGATGGGCTCGGCCGCTGCTCGAGGCTCTCGATGTCGCTCGCCGCCGGCGACTACGAGATCGTCGTGCAGGGCTACAACGGCGCGGCCGTGCCCGCCTATGTGCTGACCGCGTCGTTCTGACGCGACGGGGTCAGTGCCCGCCGGGCGCGTTCACATCGACGCCGAGGCCGCGCAGGCAGGCCTCGACCTCGTCCCGGTAGGCGGCCAGCCGGGCCGGTGAGTCCGCCTCGAAGCGCATCACCAGCACTGGTCCCGTATTGCTCGGGCGCAACAGACCCCAGCCATGGGGGAATGTGATGCGTACGCCGTCGATCTCGTTGACGGGGTAGCGGCCGCGGAAGTGTTCGGCGGCCTGCGCGACCACGCCGAACTTGAGGTCGTCGGCGCAGGGGAGGCGCAGCTCGGGGGTCGTCACACTCGGCGGCAGGGAGTCGAGCAGCTCGGCGAGGGTGTGTTGGCCCCGTGAGACGATCTCGAGCAGCCGCGCGCCGGCGTACACCGCGTCGTCGTAGCCGTAGTAGCGGTCGGCGAAGAAAAGGTGCCCGCTCATCTCGCCGGCCAGCAGGGCGCCGGTCTCTTTCATGCGTGTCTTGATGAGGCTGTGCCCGACCTTCCACATTTCGACGCTGATGCCGCGCGCGCCGAGGTCCTGCGCGACGACCTCGGAGCACTTGACCTCGCACACCACCCGGATGTCCTTCGCCGGATGTTCGTCGAGCAGAGACCGCCCGAAAAACGTCAGCAGCTGATCGCCCCAGACGACCCGCCCGCGGGCGTCGATGGCCCCGATGCGGTCCGCGTCGCCGTCGAACGCGATGCCGAGATCCGCCCCGTGCTCGGCCACCGCACGACGCAGGTGCGTCAGGTTCGCCTCCACCGTGGGATCCGGGTGGTGGTTCGGGAAGCTGCCGTCGAGATCGCAGAAGAGCTCGATGACCTCGTGCCCGAGGGCGCGATACACCCGCCCGCCCGTCAGACCGCCCATGCCGTTGCCGGCGTCGATGACCACCTTGAGACGGCGGCCCGGGCGCAGGCGCGCCTCGAGATCGGCGTAGTACGCGGGCAGAAGGTCGACGGCCTCGATCTCCCCCGCGCCGACGTCGAAGTCGCCCGCGTCGATCATGGCGCGCAGCTTCTGGATTTCGGCGCCGTAGAGGGAACCGCGGCCGACACACATCTTGAAGCCGTTTTCATCGCCGGGATTGTGGCTGCCGGTGATGCAGACGCCGCCGTCGACCGCCAGGGCGTCACGGTAGAGCGCAAAGTAGAGCACCGGGGTCGGCACGACGCCGAGGTCGATGACGTCGAGGCCGCTCTCCCGGATGCCGCCCGAGAACGCCGCGAAGATGCGCGGGCCGCTGACCCGGCAGTCGCGCCCGACGGCCACCCGCCGCCCGCCGCGCCGGCGGATGTAGGTGCCGTACGCCCGACCGAGCGCGCGGGCGAAGTCGTCGTGCAGGTCCGTCTCGGCCTTGCCGCGGATGTCGTACTCGCGGAACACGCGGGGATTGAAGACCGAAGGCGTCGGCGGGGTCGTCACAGGAGCTCCTCCCTCTTCGTTTCTTCGAGGCGGGCGACGACCTTGCGGACGTCCTGCACGCGGTCGCGGGCGCACACGAGCAGCACGTCCGGGGTGTCGACGACGACGAGTTCGTCCACACCGAGCAGCGCCACCAGCCGGCCGCCGCTCTGCTGCACGATGCACTCGCGGGCGTCGATGAGCACGAGATCCTCGGCCCGGCCGCCGGAGCGCACGTTGCCCGCGGTGTCCGGCGTGCCGAAGTCGGCCAGCGCCGCCCAGTGACCCACGTCGTTCCAGCCGATGTCCGCCGGCACCACGCGCACGCGGTCGGCGTGCTCCATGACCCCGTAGTCGATGGAGACCGACTCCATCGCGGCGAACTCGCGCACGGTGACTTCGGCCTCGTCCGGCGTGCCCACGGCCGCGGCGATGCGGTCGAGGGCCGCGGCCATCGCCGGCAGAAAGCGCCGGATGTCCGCCAGGATGCGGGCCGCGGTGAAGAAGAACATGCCGCTGTTCCAGAGGTAGCCGCCTTCGGCCAGGTAGCGTTCGGCCACCGCGCGGGGGGGCTTCTCGACGAAGCGGCGGACCGCGCAGACCTCGACCCCGCTGCTCGTCGCCAGGGTGTCTTCGCGGTTGTAGTGAATGTAGCCGTACCCGGTCTCGGGGCGGTCCGGCCGGATGCCGAGCGTCACGATCTCGCCGGCGCGCGCGCGCTCGAGGGCCGCGGCGATGAGGCGTCGGAATCCGGGGGCGTCCGCGATGTGGTGGTCGGCGGGCAGCACCGCCATCACGGCGTCCGGATCGCGCCGGGCGAGGTGCACCGCCGCGAGGCCCACGCAGGGCGCGGTGTTGCGCGCGCAGGGCTCTGTCACGAGCCACTGATCGGGCAGCAGGTCACGAATCGCGGGGACGTGCCCCTCGCCGGCGACGACCATGACCCGTTCCGCCGGGATGAGGGGCGCGAGGCGGGCGACGGTCTCCTCGATGAGGGTGCGCGGCGTGCCGATGGCCAGAAACTGCTTCGGCCGGGCGCGGCGCGAGAGCGGCCAGAAGCGCGTGCCGGACCCGCCGGCCATGATGACCGCGTAGGGGGCCGTCACGGCGCGTCCCCGACGGGCACGCTGTCCCCGCCCGAGGCGACCCAGGCCTGAATCGCCGGGAGCTCCGAACCCGCCCACTCCGGCGAGACGCGGAGCACCAGGAACTGCCGCAGCAGCGCCTTGAGCATCGTGTCGAGCTGCTCGATGAGCACCATGCGCTCCGTGAGCACCTCGTCGTCCTCCCGCGAGAGCACCGCGGGGATCTTCACCCCGGCGGGTTCCAGGCGGTCGGCCTTGAGACTGAACGACCACTCCTGAGACGCCCGCACGATGCGCAGCTTGGCGTCGCTCGGCTGTTTGCCGAGGCGCAGGGCGATGCGGGCCTCGACGCTCGACGCCGGGTGCCCGCCCTTGAACAGGTTCTCCTGCGCGTTGATGGCCACGGAGCCGACCGTCAGTTTGTCGTCGAACCACAGCTCGAAGGGGCCGATCTCGCCCCCCGCGTCGAAGACGCCCTGCTGCAGCTCGCTGCGGTACCACAGCCAGGTCAGAAACTCGGGTCCGAGGAAGGACGTGCGGTTGATGAGGTCGAGGAGGTCCATGGCTCAGAGATCTCCTTCCGGGTCACCGACGACATAGTCGACGAATCCGGCGGCCGCCGTGGCGAAGGGGGTCGGTTGCAGGTCGGCGAGCTTCTCCACGACGTCCTCCGGCACGCCCAGGATGCCGAAGGCGGCGGCGGTGTACGGCGTGTCGGCGCCGAGCCCGAGCTCGAACGTCTGCTCGAAGAGCTCCTGGAACTCCTCGTTGAGCTTGGTATTGCCCGACCAGAAGCGCACACGACCCGTGTGCAGGCTCCAGACCATGTCGACCGTCTTGATCGAGGGCAGGATCTTGCGCCGAAGCTCCTGCGTCACCCGATCCTTGATCTCGGCACGCTGGTAGCGGTTGAGCGAGTCCACCTTCTGCTCCGCCATCGTGCGGCGGCACTCGGCCTCGGTGTAGATCTTGAGGATCGGTCCCGGCACTTTCAGCGTGTCGATGCGCACCGAGAGCACCAGGTACTCGTTGTGCAGGTAGATGCCCTCGTGCAGGTCCACGTCGAGGGGAAAGTGCGGGCTGCACCAGCCCAGGGCGCGCTCTTCTTCGGATGCGGGCTCAACGGGCTTGAAGGCGTGCTCGCGCAGCCGCTCGGCGAAGCGGTCGCGCCAGTCCGCGGGCAGCTCGCCGCGGACGAAGTACTGTCGATAGGTCAGACCACCCTGGAAAGCACCCAAGGGCCACTCCTGTCCGGTGTGCGTCGATGTCGGGCGTAGTGGTACAACACGACGGCGCACGGGGCCAGTTCAATTCGCAGGGCCGAGCGGGGCGCGTCATCCGCGAACCCGCGGATCGAAGGGACCCACGACCAAGCCGGCATGGTCTTTGACACCTCGCGTCATCGAAGGGTAATTTCCGCCCTTGCTCGCGCCCGGGTGATGGCCCGAAAGTGTCGAGGTTTCCCCGCCCCGAAGGAGTGCAAACGCCCATGAATCGGGCCCGCCACCTTTTCCTGGTGCTCGCGGCGGCGCTGTGCGTCGCGACCCCCGCCCTCGCCCAGGCCCCCGCGCCACCGGCCGAGGACGCCCCCGCCGCCGCGCCGCCCCCCGCCGCGCCGCCGGCCGAGGCCACGCCCGCCGGTCCGCCGAAGGTCGTGCTCACCGCCGAGGCTCAGGTGCAGCTCAGCGAGGCCGACCGCGCCCGCGCCGAGAAGCTGCAGATGGAAGGCGAGCAGCTCTACGGTCAGGGCCGCTACAAGGAGGCCATCGAGAAGTTCCGACAGGCCTTCGAGATCAGCGCCGACATCAACCTGCAGTACAGCATCGCCATCTCCCACCAGCAGCTCGAGGCCTGGCAGGAGTGCGTGACGTACATGGAGCGTTTTCTCGAGAAGGCCGGTCCCGGCCCCAAGCGGGACCGCGCCGAGAACACGCTGAAGAACTGTGACGCGCGCATCGAGCGCGACCAGCTCCTGATCATCGAGTCCGATCCGCCTGCCGCGCGGGTCTTCCTCGATGATCGCGCCAAGGGCGTGCGCGGCTCGACGCCGTTTCGCAACTACGTCCGCCCGGGCACCCACAAGGTGTGGGTCGAGCTCGACGGGTACGAGCCCATCGAGCAGACGATCGAGGTCCAGATCAAAGAGCCCTTCCGCATGAACCTGGCGATGCGCGGCATCCAGAACATGGGGTGGCTGCACGTCGACTCCAACATCAAGGGCGCCACGGTCTTCATCGACGGCAAGAACATCGGCCTGACGCCGCTGCGCGAGCCCCTCGCCTACCCGGCGGGGCGCCACCAGATCGTCGTCGACCGCGACGGGTACACCCGTTTCGATCAGCACGTCTCCGTCGAGAAGGGCAAGGTCACCCGCGTCGACGCGGCCACCGCTCGCACGGAGTTCCAGAGCTCGTGGCGCTCCGGCATCGGCTGGACGGCCAACGTGCTCGGCCTGCTGAGCATCGCCGGCGGCATCGTCGCCTGGCAGTTCGCCGACCTCGAGTTCAACGACACGCAGGCATTCAAGGACCTCGCCTTCTACGAGAAGCTCGGCTACGGCCTCGGCGGCGGTCTGATGGCGGCGGGCACCGGCCTCATCATCTGGGACCGCGTCCGTGACCGCATCGACGACGAGCACCGCAACCCCGACTACGGCGTGCCCGTCAAGCCGCCGATGGGAGCGCCCGCGCCCGCCATCGGTCTCGCGCCCGCCCCCGGCGGCGGCGTAAACGTTTTCCTCGGCTTCGGGTTCTGACCATGCGCACGCAAACCCAGCTTCGCCTCGGCCTCCTCGGCCTCGCCACCGCCGCCTGCGCAGCGGGCATCGACCCCCCCCCGCCGGCGCCGACCGTCGAGATCAGCGGCGGCGTGTTTCTCATGGGTGGGGGCGACATCGACCCCTGCGACGACTCCAAGGTCACCGACCAGAACAACATTTCCTGCCCGGACAAGGTGCAAAGCGAGGTCATCCGGCATCCGGTCAAGGTCGATCGGTTCTTCATCGACCAGATCGAGGTCACCAACTTCCGCTACCGGCATTGCGTCGCGCTCGGCGACTGCGACGAGCCGGAGGCTCAGGAAGCGGGGGACCCCAGCAAGACGGGTCACCGGAAGAACTACTACTCCAACGACAAGTACCGCGAGTACCCGGTCATCGGGGTCACGTGGGACCAGGCGCAGGCCTACTGCAAGGCCCAGGGCGGGCGACTGCCCACCGAGGCGGAGTGGGAGTTCGCCGCGACGGACGGCGACCAGAGCGCGACGGGCGAGGCCACGGCCCGCTTCCGGTCGGCCACGCGGGACTGCGGCGACGGCTCGAAAGACGTCGCGTTCGGCACCTGCAGCAACAACGAGATCCTGCCCGTCGGCACCGCCAGCGCCGACGTCACCGAAGCGAAGGTGAAGGACATGATCGGCTCCGTGCAGGAGTGGGTCGCCGATCCCTTCAACTACCTCGCCTACTGCGCCTCGGGCGACGGCGCGGCGTACAACGACGCCAGCCCCGGCAAGTTCCCCCGGTTCAAGGCCAACGAGCCGCCGGCCAGCGTCCAGGGCGCCGACGCCTGCCTCGACGCCGATCCCGAGACGAACATGAGCGCCGAGTACCCCGGCGCCGGCTGCAACCAGCGGCTGAACACCTGCCTCGCCCAGTGCAACGGCTCGTGGAAGACCACCGCCAGCCGCTCCCCGGAGCAGTCCCGAGCCGACTTCGTGGAGAAGCTGTGCGTCTCGCGCGTCGGCACCGCGCCCGAGGGGACGGACTGCGCCGCCGCCGCGCCGTGCGACGCCGTCACCGACGAGGCCGAGAAGACCCGCTGCCAGAACGTCTGCGCCTGCCGCGCCGACGCCGCACTCGAGGCGCTCGCCGGCGAGAACGGCGGCGAGTGTCTGCAGAACTGTATGGCCGAGTACGGGACGTGCGCCGTCGCCGGTGTGCAGAACGCCTACGAGGCGACGCGCCCGGGCTGCTACGAAAACGGTCAGGCGGTCGGGTTCGCGTGTCTCGACACGCAGCCGGATGCCGAGGCGACGACCAAACAGTTCCGCCTGCGGCCCGTCTGCACACCGCGCGGCGTCGACGGCGCGCCCTATGAAGACAAGGGCGGGGAGGGCGCGGCCGGCCCGACGCAGGGTCTGCTCGACGACCGCCACGTCATCCGCGGCAATCACTTCCAGGAGACCGACATCTGCAACGTGCGCGCGACGCGGCGCGATACGTGGCGCGAGGTCGGCTACTCCGGCGTCGTCGGTTTCCGCTGCGCGTACGACAGCGATCCGAAGGCCAAGTGATGGTGCGGCGCCCCACCGGTCTCGCGGTGGTGGCGCTGTTCGGCGCCGCCTTCGCGGCGTGCACCGAAGAGGCCCGCCCCGCCGCCACGGAGGCCGTCTGCCTCCCGGGCGGGCGCTTCGAAATGGGCACCTATGCCAGCGATCCGTGTGGGCGTGTGACGGCCGACGCGGTGATCTGTCGGGTCGAGGAGATCGCCGAGCGGCCGTGGCACGAGGTCTTCCTCACGCCCTACCTGCTCGATCGGACCGAGGTCACCAACGGGCAATACGAAGACTGCGTCGAGCGCGGACCGTGTACGCCGCCCGCCCGGTCGGAGGCCGGCTCGGTGGCGCTCGGCACGTACACCCGGTTCTACACCCAGGGCGAACGGTGGGCGGCCTACCCCGTGGTCGGGGTCGACTACGAGCAGGCGAAGACATACTGCGCCTGGCGCGGCGGGCGCCTGCCCACCGAAGCAGAGTGGGAGATGGCGGCCCGCGGCCCGGGTGGGGCGGCCACCGATGCCTGGTCCTGGGGCGAGGAGCCCGAGCCCGTCGCGGCCTGCCGGGCCGACGCCGAGGCCATTGCCTTCGGGCGCTGTACGCAGGGCATGCCCTGGCCCGTGGGTCGCGCGGCCCTCGACCGCCGTGCGGGGGTCCGCGATCTCATGGGCAATGTCGCCGAGTGGGTCCTCGACGCGTGGGATCCGCTGGCATTCTGCTCCGACGAGAGCCGCGCGCTGTATCTGCCGGCGGCGGAGGCCAGCGTGGCGGCGCTGCCGGTCCTCACCGATCCGCGGGCCCTCGACGCCCGGTGTGCGGGCCTCCCGGACTGTCTCGCGGCGTGTGACGCCGAGCGACTCTGGTGCGAGGGCGCGTGCTTCGAGTGCCGGGACCGGGCGCCGGCCGACTTCGAGGCGTGTCAGGCCGATGCGTACTGCCTGCAGGCGTGCCAGGTCCCCGTCGACTGCACGTGCACCGAGCCGCGCGAGGGTCGCTCCGAGGCGTGCGCGCAGGCCTGCCTCTGCCTGCCGACCTGCCGGGGGGCGACGTTTCCGCCGGCGGCGACGCCGGAGACCTGCCTGAATCATTGCTTCGACGTCGCGGAGGATCGGTGCCGGGAGCGCGGGTGCCTGAATGCGGACTGCCGCACCTTCTGCGGCGATCTCGTGCGAGAGTCGAATCGGCTGTGTGACGTGCGCCGCCAACCCGGCGATCGCCCGGTGGAGGTGCCCCTCGTGACGACGAGCCCCCGCGGCCTCGAGGGCAACTTCGTAGTCAAAGGGGGGGACTATCTGATATCCGAAGACGACGCCTGCGACCTGCGCGTCGGCCGTCGTCGGCCTCAGGCCGGCGGCAGCCCCCGCGTGGGGTTCCGCTGTGCGTTCGACGTCCCGCCGGGGCAGCGCGACTGCGCGGCGGCGGAAGACGGTTGAGTCGACGCTTCCCCTGATCCGCGCCGTGTGAGCCCGCCATGAGTTGCCTGACCTCGTTTGTCGCCCTGCCCTTCAAGATTGCCGGTACGGCCGCACTGGCCCTGGGCCTGTTGCTGGTGGTGTCGGGTTACCGCATCCGGCACCCCGGGTTCTGCGCGCTCGGCGCCGCCTGCGGCATCGTCGGCATGCTGATGGGCTGGGTCTGGTGGTGGGTGGGCGCCGGCACCGCCATCGCCGGACTCGTCGGTTACCAGCGCTACCGCCGTCTTCCCCGCTGAGGTTTCCCATGAGCGACCCCACCGAGAACTCGCCGCCCGCCGTCGCCGTCGCCGACGCCCCGCCGAACGCGCCGGTCGTGCTCGTCGGGATTGGCGCGTCCGCGGGCGGCCTCGAGGCCCTCGAGCGCCTGTTCGCCGCCCTCCCGCCGCCGGATGCCTGCGCCGCCGCGCTGGCGTTCGTGGTGGTCCAGCACCTCTCGCCGGATCACAAGAGCCTGATGGTCGAGCTGCTCGCCCGTCACACCCGGTTCGCCGTGCGCCCGGCCGAGGACGGCCATGTCATCGAGCCCGGCAGCGTCTACGTCCTGCAGCCCCGCAAGGCCATCCGCCTTTCCGAGGGGCGGCTGGTGCTCGACGATCGCGGGGCGAGCCACGGACTGCCGTTGCCCATCGACACGTTCTTTCTGTCCCTCGCCGAGGGCGTGGGGGCCCGCTCCATCGCCGTCGTGCTGTCCGGCACGGGCTCCGACGGGGCGCGCGGTGCGAACGCGGTCAAAGAGGCGGGCGGCGCCGTCTTCGTGCAGTCCCCCGAGACGGCCCGCTTCGACGGCATGCCCCGCGCTGCCATCGCCATGGGCATCGCCGATCGGGTGTTGCCGCCGGAGGAGCTCGCCGGCGAGATCGTCCGCTGGGCGGGGACGCTGAGCCGCGGCGAGACGCTGCCCATCGCCGGCCCCCTCGACGACAACCCCGACACCCTCGATCGCATGATGGCGATCATCGGCGCCGTGCGACGCCACACCACGGCCGACTTCGCGCCGTACAAGCGCAGCACGATCGGCCGGCGCATCAGTCGGCGCATGGCGATGCAGGGCCTGGCGTCGCTTGCACAGTATGCGCAAGTCGTCGAGCAGTCCCCCGAAGAGGCGGCCGCGCTCGCGCAGGACCTCCTGATCAGCGTGACGCGGTTCTTCCGCGATCCGGATGCCTTCGAGGCCGTCGCCCGGGTCATCGTGCCCGAAGTCATCGAGGCGACACCCATCGGCGACACGATCCGGGTCTGGGTCCCCGGCTGTGCGACCGGCGAGGAGGCGTATTCGATCGGGATGCTCTTCCTCGAAGCGCTGGAGTCCAACCGGCGCTCCGTGGACGTCAAAATCTTTGCGACGGACGTCAATCGGGGCGCCATCGAGCGTGCGAGTACGGGTCTCTACCCGGAGGGCATCGCCGGGGACGTCTCGACCGAGCGTCTCTCGCGCTTCTTCGAGCGATTCGGCGACGGCTTCCGGGTCTCGTCGAACCTGCGGCGACGCGTCGTCTTCGCGACGCACGACGTCATGCGCGACCCGCCGTTTCTGCGGGTCGACCTGCTGAGCTGCCGCAACATGCTCATCTACTTCGACCCCGAGCCGCAGCGACGCATCCTCGACACGTTCCACTTCGCATTGCGCCCGCAAGGCTTTCTCTTCCTCGGCACGAGCGACAGCGTCACGGACATGACCGATTCGCTGACGCCCGTGGACGTGCGCGCACGTATCTTCCGGTCGACCGGCTACGGCCCGACGCAACGCGTCGGCGTTCCGCTGCCGCCCCGCGCGCGGCCGACCGGGCGGCGGGCGGTCGCAGAGACGGTGGTCGACGCCGGGCACCGGCAGCTGTTGTCGCACTACGCCCCGCCTGCGTTCCTCGTCTCGGAAACGATGGAGCTCTTGCACGTTTACGGCGAGGCCGGGCAGTTCCTGAGCGTACCCGCCGGCGCCGCGACGCTGAACTTCGGCGAGCTCGTCCCCCGGGGCGCCCGGGGCCTGGTCTCCAACGCGGTGCACCACGTCTTCCGCGAACGCAGCGAGATGGCCTACCGGGACATCACCTGGGAGACGCGCAACGGGCCGATGGTCGTCACGCTGCGGGTCCTGCCCGTCGAGGAGCGGGCCGAGGGCCGCCGCAGCGCTCTGGTCGTCCTGGAGACCGCCCTGCCGCGGTCCAACGAGCCGATGTCGACGGTCGAGGCGGGCGTCGAAATCGAGAAGCGCATGAGCGGTCTCGAAGAAGAGCTCAAGTTCACCAAGGAGAGCTTGCAGGCCATGATCGAAGAGCTCGAAACCTCCAACGAAGAGTTGCAGGCCACCAACGAAGAGCTCCTGGCCTCGAACGAAGAGCTGCAGAGCGCCAACGAAGAGCTGCAGAGCGTCAACGAGGAGCTCCACACCGTCAACTCCGAGCACCAGTCGAAGATCGGCGAGCTCGCGGCGCTCAATGAAGACGTCGACAACCTGCTGCGCGCGACGGACGTCGGCACGCTTTTCCTCGACGAGGACCTCCGCATCCGGCGATTCACGCCGGCCATCACCAGCATCGTCCCGGTGTTGTCGCGGGACGTCGGGCGACCGATCACGCACCTGAGCACGCTGCTGGCGGGCGTCGACCTCGAGCAGGTCTCGCTCGGGGTCCTGCAGACGGGGCGGGCGGCGGAGCGCGAGGTCTCGCTCGCCTCCGGTCGCCACGTGCTGCTGCGGGCCCGGGCCTTCATCACGGAGGCGGGGGAGCGTCGCGGCGTCGTGATCACGCTCGTGGACGTCACGCTCATTCACGAGGCGCGCGTGCGGCTGCAGGCCGTGCTGGACTCGCTGCAGGAGCACATCGCCGTCGTCGACGCGCAGGGCATGATCACGATGGTCAACCGGGCCTGGAGGACGTTCTCGGAGGCGAATGGGGGCGGCGACTACATGGGGACGAACTACCTGGACGTCTGTCGGAACGTCCACGGGCTCGAGCAGCCGGCGGCGCTCGCCGTCGCCGCCGGGCTCGACGACGTCCTGAACGGACGCGCCGAGCGATTCGTCTTCGAGTATCCCTGCCACTCCCCCATCGCCAAGCGGTGGTACCTCCTCCACGCGCGCGCGCTGGCCAACGGCGAGGGGGCGGTGGTCTCCCACCTGAACATCACGGAGCGGGTGCTGGCCGATCAGGAGGCCGCCGGTGCGGACGCCGGGGGAGAGCTGCCGTGAGCGATGCCGCCCAGCGGGATGCCGCGTGGTTGCGCCTGCGGGCGCGCGCCGAAGTGCTGCTGCGCAACCGGTCGCCCGAGGACGCCGAGGCCATCCAGCCGCAGGTCGACGAGATCCTCCACGAGGTCGAGGTCCAGCGCGCCGAGCTCGAGATCCAGAACGAAGAGCTCCGGGCGGCGGAGGAGCGCCTCGGGCGGGCGCAACGGCGGTATTTCAGCCTCTTCGACCGCTCCCCGGTGGGCGTTTTCGTCCTGCGGCCCGACGGCACGGTGGAGGAGGTCAACAGCACGGCGCGGGCCTGGCTGTCCCTGCCCGATCGCACGGCCTACGCGATGACGCTGGCCCAGCTGCTGCGCGTCCCCGAGACCCGCGTCCAGAGCTGGCTGGAGTTCTTCAAGCACCACGCCACCGTGGCCGCCACCCTGCACGTTCAGGTCGGGCGCCCCGATGGCGAGCTCCTCGACCTCGAGCTCATCGGGGCGCAGGCCGAGGCGCTCGGTGACGGGCAGGCGCTGCGGACGCTCATCTGCGCCACCAACCTGACCGAACTGCGCGCCCGGGAGCGCGAGCTGGCCCGCTCCGAGGTGCGCTATCGCCAGCTCTTCCAGTCCTCGCGGGACGCCATTCTGCTCCTCGACGAACACTTCACCATCGTCGACCTCAACGCCGCCGCCATCGCGCTGATGCCGGGTCGAGAGGAGCCCCTGATCGGGCTGCCCATCACCGAACTCACGGCGCGCGAGCTCGTCCCGATCATCGAGAACGAGGTGGCCGTGCGGTCCCGGCGATGGGTCGCGCAGCCGTTCGATTTTCTCTTGCGGCGGACGACGGGTGCGCCGGCCATCTGCGAGGCGATGGTCTTCCCGCTCGACCTGCCGGACGGCCCCGTCGCGCAGGTCGTCATGCGGGACGTCACCGAGCGGCGTCGCGCGGAGGCGGAGCGGGAGCGCTGGGCCCGTCGGCTCGACGTGGCGAATCGCCTCGAAGCGGTGGCCCGCCTCGCCCGGGGCGTCGCGCACGAGGTCAACAACGTCCTGGCCGCCCTGATGGGTCATCTCGACGGCCTGCCCGTCGTCGGCGCGGCGCGGCGTCTGACCGAGGAAGAATTCGTCTCGATGCGCAGCGCGCTGCTGCGGGGTCGCGACGTCGCGCGCGGGCTTCTGGATTTCGCCGGAGAGTCGACGTCGAGTCGCGCCCGGTTCGACCTGTCGGCGGTCGTCGACGACGCCGCGTCGCTGGTCCGGCAGGCCGGCCGCGGGCTCGTGCGGGTGACGGTCAACCGCCCCGAGCGGCCGCTGTACGTGCTCGCGGATCGTTCGGAGATCAGCCGCGCGCTCATCGACGTCTGTACGCGGGCCATTTCGGCGATGCCGGACGGAGGCGTGCTCGGCGTGACGGTCGCCGTCATCGAGCGGCCGCCCGCGCCCGGCCAGACGGCGACGGAGCATTACCGGGTCGACATCAGCGACACCGGCGATCCCCTGTCCCCGGAGGAGTGCGCCACGGTCTTCGATCCGTTCGTCAGCGGCGGGCGGATGGGGCTGAGCCTCGTCTGGGGGGCGGTCAAGCGCGCGAGCGGCACCGTGCGGGTCGACGCGGGTACGCCCGGGACGATCGTGAGCGTCGAGTTGCCGGCCGCCCCGCCGCAGGCCCCCGTGACGGCCGAGGGCCCGGGGGGCCGGGACGCGGCCGCCGAGACGGCCCTCGCGATCTTTCTGGTCGACGACGACGACCTGCCGCGCAACGCCATGACCCGCATGCTCACGCGTCGCGGATACCGCGTGCGCCCGTTCACCGGCGCGGAGCCCGCGCTGACCGCGCTGGCGTCGGGGGATCGACCGGACGTCTTCGTCACGGACGTCCGGATGCCCGGCATGGACGGCATCGAGCTCACCCGGCGCGTGCTGGCGTTACCGAACCCGCCACCGGTCCTCCTGATCAGCGGAGACAGCGAGGTCGACGTCGCCCGCGAACTCGGCGTGCGCCGCGGGGTCGGGATGCTGTCGAAGCCCTTCGGGCACGACGAGTTTGCGCAGGCGGTCCGGCCCCTGTTGAACCCGCCGGGTTGAGCGGGCTTGACATTGAATCCGAACGGTTTAAGTTTGAAGCATTCCGCTTCACCCTGAACCCTTCAGAGAGGTCGATCCCGATGTCCAGCCTGTTCAGCCCCGTCACCCTCGGCCGCGTGACCCTCGCCAACCGCGTCGTCATGTCCCCCATGACCCGCAGCCGCTCGCCCGGCAACGTCCCGACGGACCTCGTCGCGACGTACTACGCGCAGCGGGCCGAGGCGGGCCTCATCATCACCGAGGGCACGTCCCCCTCGCCGGACGGCCTCGGGTACAGCAGCATCCCCGGCCTCTTCGACGCGGCGCAGGTCCAGGCCTGGCGGGCGGTGACGGACGCCGTCCACGCCGCCGGCAGCCGCATCTTCGCGCAGCTCATGCACACGGGCCGGGTCGGCCACCCGCTCAACCTGCCCGCCGGTGCGCGGGTCGTCGGCCCCTCGGCCATCGCCGCCCCCGGGCAGATGTTCACCGTGCAGCAGGGCATGCAGGACCACCCCGTGCCCGTCGCCATGACCACCGACGACATCGCCAAGGCCATCGGCGAGTTCGAGCAGGCGGCGGCCAACGCCATCGAGGCGGGCTTCGACGGCGTGGAAATTCACGGCGCCAACGGCTACCTCGTCGACCAGTTCCTGAACACCGGGGC
The DNA here is from genome assembly GCA_023150895.1 of Myxococcota bacterium. Lineage (GTDB taxonomy): Bacteria > Myxococcota_A > Bradymonadia > UBA7976 > UBA1532 > CAINDO01. Next base: position 17,840 of record JAKLJY010000085.1, read on the forward strand.
CAACCAGCGCACCGACGTGTGGGGCGGCAGCATCGAGAACCGCGCCCGCTTCGCCCTCGAGGTCGCCCGTCGGATCGCCGCCCGCATCGGGGCCGACCGCACGGGCATCCGGCTCTCGCCCTACGGCGTCTTCAACGGCATGGTGCCCGACGCCGAGCACGAGGCGCTCTACGCCTACCTCGCCCGCGAGCTCGGCGCCCTGAAGCTCGCCTACGTCCACATCGTCGACCACAGCAGCATGGGCGCCCCCGCCGTGCCGGCCTCCGTCAAGGCGGCCATCCGTGAGGGGTTCGGCGGCACCTACATCCTGTCGGGCGGGTACACGGACGCCGCCCGCGCCCAGGCCGACCTCGACGCCGGCCGCGGCGACCTCGTGGCCTACGGCCGAGCGTTCATCTCCAACCCCCGGCTCGTCTCGCGCCTGAAGCGCGGCGCCGAGCTCGCGGTCGCCGACCACACCAAGTTCTACACGCCGGGCCCCGAGGGCTACACGGACTACCCCGTCGAGGGGTGATCCGACCGGGCGGGGCGGGGTTCACGGGACGTTGGTTGCAAGTGTGGCGACTCGCACTACGCCCGCGGTAAGGTTCGCCAATGAGCGTTTCCGCCCAAGACCTGATGGCGAGAGGGTATCTTCCCGCTGAGCTTCCGCCGATCTTCTCGTCCGCGTCGTTCCTCGGGTGTGCATCTCCTGAAAAGACGCGCGAGCTGGGGCAGATTGCGTTGAAGCGGAAGGAGGAGTTCGAACTCGCGCCCGTAAATCTGGCCCGGCAGGGCTTGCTGAGGCGCAGACTCTCGATCCCCCACCCCATCCCCCAGATACTCCTGGCCGCACTCATCGAGCGGGAGCAAGGCGCGCTCGAGGCCATCTGGAACGCGGGCAACCGTCGAATCTCCCAGACGAGGCTCGAAGGAAAGGCCGACGGTCGCGCCGTCAAGAGGGGCCTGAGCGACGAGCACTTGACTCAGGAGTACGCACGAGTACGTGCAACCGCCCGTTTTGTCGTCGAGGCGGACATCGCCGAATGCTACGCCAGTATCTACACACACGCGTTGGGTTGGGCCATCGCCGGTAAGGACGTGTGCAAACGGAAGCTCGCGGGGAGTTCGGTGACCGCTGACGAAAGCCGGAACTGGTCGCTCGCCGACAATCTCGACAAGGCTATCCAGAAATGTCAGCGCCGGGAGACGCATGGTCTACCCATCGGGCCGGACACGTCGCTCGTCTTGGCGGAGACGATTCTCTCGGCTGCGGATGCAGTCTGGGTGGGCAAGCTGCCCCGAGATGCAGCCGCCACCCGCCTCGTCGATGACTATCGAGTCGGGGTGCGGACCCGAGCCGAAGGTGAGGATACGCTGGCAGAAATCGCCGCAGCGCTCGACACGTTCGGGTTGCGCTTGAACCCGCGGAAGTCCCGCGTCGTGGAACTGCCAGCACCCTTGGACGCACCGTGGGTGACAGCGCTCAAGGGCCTGCTCAGGGATGGCGATAGACCGACATCGCGGCAGCAAAGGCGGGACCTGCTCTGCGTCACCGACACGGCTGCCGCGCAGGCGCAGGCGAACCCGGAGGCCCACGTATACGCCTACGCAGTCAGCCTCCTGCGGGCTGTCGATGTATATCCGGAAAACTGGCCCTTTGCTCAGAACCTGATCTTCGGCATCGCCGCTGCAGAGCCCGGCGTCCTTCCACGCTGCCTCTCGGAGCTGACATGGCACCACGAGAGGCGGGGCCTTGCAATCGACAGAAGCAGACTCGAAGAGCTTCTCACCGACTTGATCCGAAGGCACGCAAGGGCACGACACACGAGCGAAGTCCTGTGGTCGCTCTGGGGCCTACGCGCGTTCAGACTGCGCCTCACATGCGATCTGAACGACATCTTGTCTGAAATGAACGACCCGCTCGTGTGGTTGTTCGCGCTCGTCCTCGAGGCCGAGGATACCGATCAGAACCCCCAACTCGTGGAGAGACATGAGTTCAGGGACCGTTTCGAGGCGCTCATGGCGAGCGATGCCCGCTTTTTCAACAGTTCGATGTGGCCTGTCGCGTATGAAAGCGTGCGGTCACAACTGATTGATCCCCGGTGTGCCGCCGCCATTGCCCTCAAAAAGGACCCGTTGTTCAGGTTTCTCGCCGAGGGAGGCGCTACGTTGCTGGACCCGAACGCCACGATGGACCTCACGAAGAAGGACACCTCCATCCCAGGCGGCTACAAGCCGTTCAACGGGTAGCGCGAACTCCACCCCGAAGTTGTCCGCGTCGGGGCTCTGCGACCTTGTCTTCGATAGATGAAATCGTCCGTGGGCAGCGAAACAACCGTTCATCTGGGGCAGCCTGGCAACCGCTCTGGGGTTCCCAGCTGCGGACGCCCGCTCGACGACAAGTTGCCGATGACCTTTCGGGGAAAGGTCCCCTCGTCGACGGATTTCCTGATGCCCGCGCACGACCCCGCTGCGGGCCCCGGGTGGGCCGGATCGTCTTCGACGAGCGTCAGTGGAGCTGGACCGGGACTCGCTCACGGCCACCCGCGAGCTCGAACTCGGCGCGAGCGACTGGTCGATGGACTCCGACGCGGACGGGGTCGACGACGGCCTGGAGCCGGCCCTGTTCGCAACGTCGCCGACCGACGCGACGAGCCGGCCGCCCCGGCCGGAGAGGGCGTGGCGCGACGGCCCGTCGGCGCGCCTCGACCTCGAACGGCGCACGGAGGCCGTCTTCCGGCCCCAGCGCCGGTAGCCCCGCGTGCCGGCCGACCGTGCGCTCACGCCGGCTGGCCTGAACCTCTCCTGCTCGGACCTCGGCAACGAGGGGAGGTCACCCTCGACCCCGTACGTCGCGTGCCCGCAAGCGCCGCGCCGTGCCCCGTGCGCCTGCCCGGCTCCTCGGGCGAGGTGCTCGCGTGCGCCGACGACGAGCGCGACCGCCAGCCATCGTCGGTGGCACAAGGGCGGAGGTCGCGGCGGTGACTCCGTTGCCGTTCCTGCCCAGCCATGTGGCCTGGATTGCCCCCGGCACGCGCGCGCGCGGCGTCGCGGGGGCCGTGACCGGTGTCGCGACGGTCGAGGCCTTCTGCACGGGCGCGGACGCGAACGAGGCCCTCGAAGAACCCGCGGGCATCAACCTTTGGGACTCTCTGCAGCAGGTCTACGTACACGTGACCTACCGACGGTCGGACGTCGTCGACGCCAGCCTCGTGGCGCGGCCCGACGGCTCGTTCCTGCTCGCGGGCTGGAACCGGACGCACGAGAATGGCGAGCCGGCGACGGAGCTGTGGGGGCCCGAGTTCACCTACCTGCTCGAGCCGGCCTTCCGACCCTACGACGCCGGCCGGCGCATCGCGGCGCTCGACCCGTTCCGGCGCGCCCGCCTGCGATACACCGTGCTCGTCGGTCCGCGGGCGAGCCCGGTCGAGCGTACGGCGGCGGCACCCGACCACAAACCCGGCGCCCTCGCGCTGGTGCCCGGCGCCTCGCCCGACGCCGACTGGGGGCATGTCTTTCCCGAGTCGGCGTTCTCGCCGGAGGGCGGCTGGCCCTCGGCGGACCCCGGGGAAACCGACGCGGGCGTCAATGGAGACACCGGGGCCGGGGGCGGCGAGGGCTGTGTCTGTCGCGTTCACGCCCGCGGGGTCACGAGCGCCCCGTGGCTCTGGCCGCTGGTCGGGCTCGCCGCCCTCCGCCGGCGCCGGCATCGGACGCCCACGCGAACGCGCTGACCGTCTTCCAGGCGTCGGCGATCCGCGCCTACTGCCCGGAGACGAGGTCCGCGAGGATGCTCATCGCCTCCTTCTGCTGGGGGGTCAGCTCCCCCCGCTTGCGGCGCTTTTCGTCTTCGTCCTCGGGGTCGTCGGGATCGCCCTTGGGCTTCTCGGCCGTGGCCATGAGGTCGCCGAGCTTGACCGTGCCCTTGGCCTTCTTGGCCTTCTCGATGCGCTTGGCGACCTCGGCGAACTCGGTGCTCTTGGTGATGCGTTCGGCCGACTTGCGGGCGAGCTGACCGATGAGCTCCGGCGTGACGAGGCGCCACCCGCCGCTCGGCGCGTTGACGGTGCTGCTCAGGAAGGGCGCCGTCTTCACCGGGGGCAGCGCGTAGGGCATCGAGCTCTCGCCGAAGTCCTCGTGCTGCACGACGCTCGGAATCTGGATGTCCGTCGGGACGCCGGTGTTCTGCGTGCTCTCGCCGCCGGGCCGGAAGAACATGGCGGTGGTCACCTTGACCGCGCCGTACCCCGGGGGGAGGTCGATGACGTTCTGCACCGTGCCCTTGCCGAAGGTGCGGTCGTCGCCGACGATCACGGCGCGGCGGTAGTCTTTCAGCGCGCCCGTGACGATCTCGGAGGCGGACGCCGAGAAGCGCGAGGTCAGGACGACGAGGGGCCCGCTCCACTGCACCTGCGGGTCTTCGTCCTCGAGGGGGTCCGTGTCCCGGCCGCGCGCGCCGACCCCGACGATGGCACCGGTCCGCAGGAAGTATCCGCCGATCTCGACGGCCGCCTGCAACAGCCCGCCGCCGTTGCGCGAGAGATCCAGCATGACGCCATCGGCGCCCTTCGCCTTCGCTTCGTCGAGCAACGCGCGGAGGTCGTCCGTGCATTGCCGCGCGCCGCTGTCGCGCCCGCCGTAGAAGGACGGCAGGTCGACGAGCGCGAGCCTGAGCTTCTTGCCGCCGCCGGCGGGGGCGTCGACCTCGTGCCACGTCAGTTTGGCCGCCTGCTCTTTGAGGTCGACCTTGTCCCGCGTGATGACGATGTTGAGCGTCTCGGCCTTCTCGGTCTGTCGCAGCACGGTCAGGCGCACCTGCGTGCCCTTCTTGCCGCGGATCTGGCGAACGACGTCGCGAAGGTCCTCGTCGATGACGTTGACCGGCTCGCCGTCCGCCCCCTGGGCGACCGCGACGATCTTGTCCTTCGTGCGGAGCTGACCCTGCCGGTCCGCCGCGCCGCCCGGGACGATCTCGTTGACGACGGTGTAGCCATCCTGCGAGCGCAGGACCGCGCCGATGCCATCGAGCGAGAGCTTCATGCCGATGCTGAAGTCCTCGAGGGCCGACTGCGAGAAGTACTCGGAGTGGGGGTCGAGCGCGCCGGCGAAGGCGTCGAGGAACGCGGAGAACTTGTCCTCGTCGTCCATCTTGGCGAAGCGCCGGTGAATGAGCTCGTAGCGGTGGACGAGCTTGCTCTGACCTTCTTCCTGCTTGGTGCCGGCCATGACGTAGTTGGCGAGCTGAAAGGTCAACAGCTTGCGGCGCAGGTCGTCGCGCTCGGCCGTCGTCTTCGGGCGCTCGCGTTTGTCCGGGTCGAGCAGCAGCGAGATGCCCTTGTCGAGCTTGAACTTGGGATCCTGGAGATACGCCTTGGTGAACGTCTCGTTCTCGGCGTGCCGGGCGAGCATCTCACGGTGAATCTGCAGGATGCCGTCGCAGCGCCGCACGCGGACCTCGCCGAGCAGGCTGCGTAGGCGGGGCTTGAGCGCGTCGGCCTCGCTCTGCAGCAAGAGCACGCGCTGGGGATCGAGGCGGTCGAGGTAGAGGTCGACGAAGTGGTCGGCGAGGCGCGCGTCGGGCGTGCGGAACGCGTAGTGCGCGTCGAGAAAGCGGTCGAGGACCGCCGGGACGAAACCGCAATCGAGGGGATCGTCCGCGGCCGCGGCGGCCCCTCCGGGCGCGAGGCCGGCCACGAGGCCGACGGCGAGGCCGACGGGGCGAAGGGACGAGAGAGTGCACAACCACGCGGGACGGCGCATGCAAGACCTTTCGGGACGCGAATTCACCGGAAAGAGGTCATCCTGCCTCACGGCGGGCCTCACAATCCAGAACCGCTCGCGCCGCAGGAACCTGCCCGATCAGACACCGCTGCCGTTGCGGCGGTTCCGCCAGACGAGCACGGCGCAGAAGGTCGCCGCCAGCAAAGCGGAGCCGAAGAGCAGCGCGAAGACGCCGGAGAGGTCGCCCCCCTTCGCGTCGTACATGCGCCCGATGACGAGCTCCTGCACGATGGGGCCGAGGCTGCCGAAGCCCGAGATCATCGCCGCGGTGAAGGTGGCGGCGCGGCGGCTGCCGACGTCGATGGCACCGGCCCCGGTCATCAACGCGTCCGGCCCGTAGAGCGTGAACCCGACGAGCGCGAGCAGACCGGCGAAGACCCCGACGCCGAGGCCGCCGAAGAGCATGAGGGCCCCGCACGCGGCCGTCATGCCGAGCATCATGATGAGCGCGACGTCGGCCCGGCGACTCTGGAAGTAGCGGTCGCTCAGCCAGCCGGTGATCCAGACCCCGGGGATGCCGGCGAGGTCGAAGGCCGTGGCATAGACGTTGGCCTCGGCGCCCGTCACGCCGTAGTTGCGCTCCAGAAAGAACGCGGACCAGCTCCAGATGGCGTACCGGACGAGTTTGGCGAAGAAGTAGAAGCCCGCGATGAGCAGCAGGTTCGTCCAGGCGGCGCGGCTCAGCAAGGCCCCGCGCGGCGGTTCGTCGGCACCGGCCGGGGCGACGGAGGCGCGGGTCTCGGCGTCGGCGGCGAAGCGCTCGGCGGGGGGGAGCCCCAGGTCCTCGGGGCGGTTGCGCTGGAAGAGAAAGAACACGACCCATACGACCGAAAGCACGGCGGCGCCGGCGATGAGGGTGTCGCGCCAGGGGGCCGGCTCGCCCGCGGCGTGCCGCGAAAGCACCCAGGACATCACCCAGGCCGAGGTCAGCGCGCCGACGGTGAAGTTCGTCGCCCAGATGCCCATCACCTTGCCGCGCTCGCGCCGGTGAAACCACGAAGCCATGGTGCCGACGTTGCCCGACCACCCCGTCGCCTGCGCGATGCCGTTGACGGCGACGAGGCCGGCCATCGCCAGGGGCGAGAGCGTGATGCCCATGCAGAGCGTCACGATGATGGACAACGCCATGCCCGCCAGCACCGTGCGGCGCGGCCCGAAGCGGGTGCCGAACGCCCCGGCCATGAATTGCCCGATGGCATAGGCGATGAGATACGCCGCCCAGATGTTGCCGAGCGTGGTGGCATCGAAGCCGGCTTCGTGCCCGATGGCCGACTTCGCCGCGGAGAACGGCTTGCGACAGAAGTAGAAGCCCACATAGGAGAGCCACGTCGCCGCGAAGACGCGGACGCGCCAGTCGCGCAGGAGCGACGGCATCTCGGGGGCGGGCTCGGACGACGGCGGCGGGACGCTCGTTGCGGTCTGCATCCGGCTGTCTTGCCACGTCGACCGGAGCTTGTGAAGCCCGGCCGCCCCGGCGACACGGGAACGTCACGGAGGGCAGGCCTCGGTCGCCGTCAGTCGCTCACGCGCGGAAGTCCGCGGGGTCGAGCCCGTACTTGCGCAGCGCGCGGTAGAGCAACTCCCGGTGGAGGCCCACACAGCGAGCGACCAGGGCCACGTTGCCCCGGTGCTCGGTCAGCAGCGCTCGGAGCGTGGCCTCGTCCGGTGGGGCGGCCGTGGGGGGGCGCGCGTCGGGCGGCCCGGAGCCCGACCGGCTCTCGGCGGGGTTCGCTGCGTTGGCCGGCCCGCCGGGGCCGAAGGTCGGGGGCAGGTGCTCCTGGTCGATGAAGTCGCCGGGGCCGATCTGCGCGACGGCCTGCGTCAGCACCTGGACGAGCTCGCGGACGTTGCGCGGCCAGGCATAGGTCAGGAGCGCGCGGGTGACCTCGCGCCGCAGCCGCGCGAGCGGAGCCCCGGGGCCGGCGATGCGGGCGAGAATCGCGGGCAGCAGGAGGCCGAGATCTTCCCGGCGGTCCCGCAAGGGCGGCAAGGTAATCGTCATGGCCCCGAGCCGCGCCCGGAGGTCGGCGCGGAACGACCCGCGTTCGACGTCGGCGTCGAGATCGCGATGCGTCGCCGAGACCAGCCGGAAGTCGACCTTGACGGGACGGTCGGCGCCCACGGGCACGACCTCGCTGGTCTCGAGCGCGCGCAGGAACGTCGCCTGCAACGCCAGCGGGAGTTCACCGATCTCGTCCAGAAAAAGCGTGCTGCGGTCCGCCGACCGGATCCAGCCCGGACGTTCGGTGCCGGAGCCGGTGAACGCGCCCTTCTTGTGCCCGAAGAGCTCGGCCTCGATCAGGCTGGCCGGGATGGCCGCGCAGTTGACGGCCATCATCTCCGGCGTACGGCCGGAGAGCTGGTGCAACGTGCGGGCGACGACCTCCTTGCCGGTGCCCGTCTCCCCGAGCACGAGCACGGGGACGGTCGATTGCGCCACGCGGACGAGGCGCCGGTACTGGGCGGCCAGGGGGTCGTGAAACGTCGCCCAGGCGTTCGCCGCGGCCAGCGCCGGGGCGTTCGGCGTGTCGGGAGGCGTCCGCACGTCGACGGGCACCGCGTCGCGGAAGAGGCAGAAGGTCTGCCCGAACTCGAGCAGGTCGCCGTCCGTGAGCGTTCTGCGGTCGATGCGCTGACCGTTCACCCAGGTGCCGTTCTTGGAGCCGGCGTCCTCGAGGACGAACGGGCCGTCCCGGCCCTCGCGCGAGAGCACCGCGTGCCGCGTCGACGCCAGCGCGTCGGGGAACGTCAGGCCGAGCGTCCGGAGGCCGTCTTCCACGTGGCGGACGTGCTGCCGGGCGGCGCCCCGGCCGAAACGCACCCGGGCCGTGCCCGTGAGCAGGTGCCGGCTGGCAGGCAGGGTCGGTGCGTCGCCCTGCAGCAGGACGATGAGCTGCGGGACCGGAAACGCGTCGACCGCCTCACCGGGGGTCGGCGAGGCGGTCAGCGTGACTTCGACATCGGGCGGGGGGGCGAAAGTCATCGGCGCGAGCATCGCCGGAACCGGCGCCGCCGGCAACCTTGCGCGAGGCCGGCCTCGCCGGTCACCGCGTCAGGCGGAGCGTGCCGTTGGCCCGGACGTAGTTGTTGGCCTGATCCATCTCGTAGCCGTTCACGGGGTCGAGGTCGATGAGGCTGACGCCGGTCACGGTGCTCAGACCCCGGGGCGCATTGAGGCCGCAGGTGACGGGGATGCTGAAGGACACCGTCTGCTTGCCGCGGGCCGGCAGCACCCCGCTGATGGCCGTCGGGTACCCGGTGATGCCGCAGTTCGCGGGCAGACCCTCGAGGGTCGCGTTGGCGGTGAACGACTCAGGGTAGTTGCGCAGGTTCTTCACGTCGTACTTCACGTTCACCAGGCCCGTCCCCTGCGCCAGGCTGATGGTCGTCTTGCTGACGACGAGGCGCAGGGCGGCGAGGTCGTGGGTCGGCGTGAGGTCGCAGGCGTCGCCCTGACCATCGGCGTCGCCGTCGGCCTGATCCGGATTCGGCCGCGTCGGGCAGTTGTCGTACGAGTCGACGAGACCGTCGAGATCGGTGTCCTGGCAGGCGTCGCCCATGCCGTCGCCGTTGGTGTCCTTCTGGTCGGGGTCGTAGCTCTGGGGGCAGACGTCGCAGGCGTCGCCCACGCCGTCCCAGTCCGAGTCGGCCTGGTCGTCGTTGGCCACCGAGGCGCAGTTGTCGACCTCGCAGGACACCGCGTCGCCGTCGTTCTCGTCCGCCGCGGAACAGATCACGAGCTGGGCGTCGACACCCCACATGCATTCGAAGGCGTAGGCCCACGACGCCTCGCTCTCCAGCGAGAGCCCGACCGAGAAGTGCCCGGCCTGGGCGGCCTGCAGCCCGGCGAGGCCGTCGGCGGTCAGGGGCAGGGCGATCTGAGGCTCGCCGTACTGGGAGAAGGACGCGCTGCCGAACGGGAGGCCGTCGGCGAGGTCGTCGAACAGACCGGGGACGACCTCGCCCCGAATGGCGCCCGCCGGGTCGAGGCTCACCTCCGAGGCGTGGACGGTGAGGATGCCGTCGGCGTCGCCCCCGTCGGGGCGATACCAGTTCTCGTAGATGCACCCGAGCGGCAGCTTGAGCGTCGCCGAGGCGGCGTCCGCGGCGACGCCCTCCGGCACGGCGAAGCGCAGGACGCTGCGGCTCTCGGAGTAGCCCGGTTCCACCGAGACGGCGAACTGCCCGGGGGTCGACCAGTCGGGCGTGACGGTCGCCGTGTCGGGCTGGCCCGCCACGAGCTGCGCGTCGCTCGTGGTGAGCACCGTGGCGGCGTGGGCCGGGCCAGCGGCGAGGGCGGCGAGGGCGGCGAGCTTCAGGGTGGCGGCGGCGGGGGTCGGGATGCGCTTCGAGGTCTTCATCGTGTTTCTCCTGGGTGAGGGCGCCGTTTTTTGGGGCGCCGTTTTCTGGGTGACTCCGGGAAATTCAAGGGGCGTGCCAACGGGTGTTCTCGTTGCAGCGCCTCGTTTTCCGACGATCCGGTCGCCAGTGGGACGTCGGACCGGGCCCGGAGGCGAGTGTCACCGGGTGTCACCGCCAATGGGGGTGACGTCACGTGACGATCCGAAGTGGGTTCCATGTGACTCATCGGTCTTTCCCGACGTGAGCGTGCGTGTTATGGGGGTCGAACACCCGAACTGGATCGCCGGGGAGGCGAGGGAGGACGTATGGGTCGAGGCATTCTCGTGTGCTTGGTGGCGAGCCTCGCGTTCAGCGCGAGCGCGTTCGGTCAGGGGATTCCGAGGCCCCCGGGCATGACCCCGTCGGCCCCGCGGCCGCCCATCCCCGATGATCCCGCGCGGCCGAGGCCGCCGGCGAACCCGCCCGCGAATCCGTCGGGCGCCCCGGCTGACGGTGGAGCGCTCGGCGGTGGGGGGGACGATGACTTCGGGCGTGGCGGGACCGAGGTGCCCCAGGTCTCCACCGGACCGAATGGCCATGGCCTGGTCTTCGATATCTGGACGGATCGGCATACGGATCGAGCGCGCGGCTCGAAACTCGTAGGACAGCTCGTCGTCACGGGCGCGACCGCGGCGACGGGCATGCAACCGAACACCGAACACTTCTTCTGGTTCGAACGCGCGGCGGCCTGGAATCGCGCGGGAGGGCTCTACCTGAAGCTCACGGTTTCGGACGCCCGCGGGGTGACCCGGCCCGCAGGAACCGTGCAGGCGGAGACCTTCAACAATCGCATTCGATGCATCATGGGGTCGACGGCCACGCCGGCCGCCGGACAATGGAAAGTGCTCGCCGCCGGGACCAACCCCGCCTCCCTCGTGAAGGGCGCGAGTTCACTCTTCGGCTACTGGCGGTCCTCTCAGAAGTGCACCGCCATCGCGCCGGGGCCGGACGGGTGGATCGACCTCCTCCCCGTCTCGGAGGCGTTCACTGCGAAGTCGTGGGGTACGCCTCTCTGACAGGCTCGTCCGTGACCGCGCGCCCCAGCCGGAAGCCCGTCGTCGGATAGCGCTCACCCGGCCAGCCCACGAACCGCTCGCAGCTCCTCCCGAGCTGTGGGGACGCGTTCCAGGCGCCGCCGCGCACGGCGCGGTAGCGGCCGTCGTCGTCGGCCGGTCGGGTCAGCACCAGGCGGTCGCCGTCGAACGGCCCGCCGTCGGTCTCCCAGACGTTCAGGCACCAGTCCCGGACGTTGCCGGCGAGGCCCATCACGCCGTACACGCTGCCATCCGCCGGGCAGGCGTCGACCGGGACGGGCAGGGGACCGGCGGGGTCGGAGACCGCGCTGCGATACCACGCCGGATCGGCGAAGTCCCCCCACGGATGGAGTCGGGCGTCGGTGCCGCGGGCCGCCTTCTCGCGCTCGACCTCGTGCAAGAGGCGCCAGGGCTGCCCGGTGCGCAGCGCAAGCCAGTCCGCGTAGGCCACGGCCGCCTGCCAGGTGACGTCCAGCACGGGGTAACCCGAGAGGTGGGCCAGGCCAGGCGGCAGGCGGCGCAGGCCCGCGGCGTCCTTCGGTAGCGGTCTGACGGGGTTGTCTCCCACCACCAACGGGGGGAGTCGCGGGGCGAGGGCGTCCGCCCGGTCGCTCTGACCGGCGATCGTCAGCGCGTCGAGGAACTCGATGAACTCTCCCAGCGTGACCGGATGCCGCCGGACGATGAACGCGTCGACCCAGACTGTCCGGCGCGGCAGGGGTTCGGCCGTGTGCGGATCGCCTCCGTAGACGAAGTCTCCGGCCGGCACGAGCACGTCGTCGGGCCCGAGGTCGCCGGCGGGTGGCAGAACGAGCGGCGAGCCCGGCGAGCCCAGTGTGAGAGTGCCCTCGCGCTCCGCGACCACCGGGAGGGTGAGGGGGGCCCGTCCAGGCGCCGTGACGGTCAACAGATGCCGGCCCCGGGGGAGGGCGCAGGGCGAGAGCGGTGTGACTCCCAGGGGGACGGCCTGCCCCGGCGTCCGCCGTCGGTCGACCTCGATGAGCGGCGCGCAGGCGACGGCGGCGCCCGCGGGGGCCGTCACCAGCGTCAGCGTCGCGCCCGCGTCGAGCCACGCGAGGTGCGCGGGGGCCCCCGTGGCGCGCAGCAGCGTCTCGGCCTCGGCCGCCGCCGCCGCGTCGCCCGCCGCCTCCGCCTCGATCAGCCGCGCCCGGTACCCGGAGGCGAGCAGGTCGCGGGCCGACGGCCTCGACCCGGCACGCACGCTCGAGCGATGCGGCCTCGTCCTCCGCCCGCCAGCAGGCGCGTTTCTCGGCTTCCGTGGCCCGGGGGCCCAAGCGCTGGCGATCCTCGGCCGCCGCTCGCCGCAGCGCGAGCGCGACCTCACGCCGTTCGGCGAGCGCCCCGTGGCGTCGGCGGGCGGACTCCAGGTGCCGCACCGCCGCGGCCCGGCGGACGGCGCCGTCGAGCCAGGCCTCCACGGCGGCCGCCAGTTCGCCGGCGTCCGCCGGGCGCCGCGCCGGTTCGGACGCGAGCGCCTCGAGCGCGATGCCCCAGAGCGCGGGATCCGCCCGGAGCGGATCCGGGTGACCACTCGGATCCGTGCCCGTCACGACGGGGGGCGCACCGGCGAGCATGTGCCAGAGCACGGCCCCGAGCGCGTAGACGTCGCTGCGCCGATTCACCGCGTCGAGGCGCCCGGCGGCCTGCTCCGGCGGCATGTACGCCGGCGTGCCCATGACGGCGCCGTAGTGGGTCTCCGAGGTCGGCGAGAGCAGCATCACCGGATCGACCCCCGCGGCCTCGGGGCGGCCGTCGGGCGCATCGAGCGCCTTCGCGAGCCCCCAATCCATCACGAAGATCTCGCCGAACCGACCCACCATCAGGTTTGCGGGCTTGAGATCCCGGTGAATGATGCCGCGCTCGTGCGCATAGGCCACGATCTGGCAGATCCGCTGGAACGACGACGTCAGGTGGTGCAGCGCCGAGGCCGGCGCGCGGGTACCCGCCTGAACCTGGGCGTGCGCCAGGGTGATCTCGGCGCTGAACGTGCGCCCCTCGACGATGGGCATCGTGTACCAGTAGCGCCCATCGGGGAAGATGCCTGCGTCGATGACACAGAGCACGCCGGGGTGACGCAACTGCGCCGTGAGCTCGGCCTCCGTCCGCAGCCGTCGAAAGATGTCCGCGTTCTCGGCGAGCGTCGGCAGCACCGTCTTCAGCGCGACCTCGCGCCCGAGCCGCGTGTCGAGCGCGCGCCAGACCTCGCCCATGCCACCGCGGGCGAGCGGGCTGACGAGCTGAAACCGGGTCTCGGCGCTCGGCCCTCCGGAGAGCGTCGGCGCGGGCGGCAGGTTCGATGCGGTGGCGGGGCGGGCGTCCAGCTCCGACGCGCTCAGCGTGGCGTCGGGTGTGCCCCCGGGGGCCGGTCCGGGGGCGTCGGGCGTCGGTCGGTCCTGGGCCATGGCGAGGCGTTCTCGTGGGCGCTGCGGTGCGTCGGGGCATTCTCGCCGACGCGGCTCGACATTGACACCGGAACGTCGGGGGTGCAGAGGTTTCGAATGCGCGAACACCTCAGATTCACGGGGATGCTTCTGCTTGCCGGAGCCGGTACGGGCCTCATCGCGAGCATGTTCTGGGGCCCGGGGCTCATCTCGTGGTGGTGGACGCCCCCCGGTCAGGCGGGGTCGATTACGAACCTCTGTGGCGATCAGGTCCGGGAGGCGGCCGGCGCGCTCGTCCGCATGCAGGTCATCACCGGGATTGGTCTTGGGATCGTGTTCGCCGGCGTCGGGCATTTCGTCGCCTACAAACGCCGTCAGGCCGCCGCCGCGCCGGCCCCGCCGCCAGCCGCGCCGCCGGCCTGAGTCGCCACACTCCGGGCCGTGTGGTAGGCTTTCCCCATGGCCGATCCCGCCCGCAGACTCGCGACGTTCGACGACGTGCTCGCGCTCGGTGAGGACGTCCACGCCGAGATCATCGGCGGTGAAGTCGTCGTGCACGCCGCGCCGGGCATCGAGCACGGGTTCAGCTCCGTGGCCATCTCGGCCGACGTGTCACTGCCTTTCGGTCGCGGGCGTGGCGGGCCGGGCGGGTGGTGGATTGTCAGCGAAACGGACGTTCGCTTGCCGCAAGGCGACATCGTGCGCCCCGATCTCACCGGCTGGCGCCAGACGACGCTGCCGACGCTGCCCCGCGAGAGGCCGGTATCGGTCGTGCCCGACTGGGTCTGCGAGATTCTCTCGCCGAGCAACGCCGACTACGACGAGGGCGAGAAGCTCGCGCTCTACCATGTGGCCGGCGTGCCGTTCGTCTGGCACGTCGACCCCGAGCGGCGTTTCGTTCGCGTCTACGCCTACGATCCGCGGGGGTATCTCGTGCACGCGACGGTGCGCGCCGGCGCCGAGGCCGCGCTGCCGCCGTTCGACGCCGTCACGATGGCGGTCGGGGCCTGGTTCATCCCGCGCTGAGCCCGGGGGCTTCTCTCTCAGCCACCCCGCTCAGGGTCCGGGAAACGCGACCGCGCCGATCTCGTCCCGCGGGGTGACCGTGAGGACGCCGTCGGGGGCGACCTCGACGTCCGCGGCGAGCCAGTAGGGGCCACCGGGATCGGTGGGGCTGATCGCCCGGACGACCCGCGCGGCGAGCTGCCCGTCGGCAAAGATCAGGACCTCCGCGGTCGTCGCGCCGTGGCCCCGGTCGGAGAAGAAGTGCACCTGCACCCGGTACCGGCCCGGGGACGGCGCGCCGTAGTCCGTGAACTCGGGACCGAGGCCGTCGGTGTCGTCGCGCTCGAGCCGCGGCCCGGCCGGCGTCTCCGGATCGTCGGACCAGTTCGGTCGCCGATTGGCGAAGGAGCAATCCCCGACCGGATCTCGGAACGCCGCGCCCGTCCGCTGGAAGTGCAGGTCGAGGTCCGTGTCGGCCACATCCCAGCGCAGCGCGATGTGCAGCCGAGGCAGCGGTGCGCCGCGGGGGGTCGGCACGCCGGGTTCGACCGCGCGGGAGGACCGGAAATCGGTGGCGTTGTCGTTCGTATCCGTCGCGGCGGCGTCGCGGGTCAGGCTGTGCTCGCTCACGTCCGGGGCGGGCGCGCCCTCGCCGACGAAGACCCGGTCGGGGGCGAAGTCGCCGTACCCGACCGCGTCGACGGGCTCGTCCCCGTTGCGCACGAGGCGCAGACCGTCGGGCCCGTTCTGGAGATCGACCCCGGGTAGAACCCGGTCCGCGATGTCGCGCAGCTGCGGCGAGGCGGTCTCGTCGACGAGGAGGAACGCGCCGATGGCCGGCATGACCGCACCGTCGAGGGGGAAGCGCGCGTACACCCGGCCGTCGACGCCGTCGACCGCTTCGAGGGCGAGGCCGGTCAGCGGCGTGCCGACGGGTCCCGAAAGCTCGATGAACTCGTTGGGACCGTCGCGGCCCGGCCCGTCGTAGAGCACCTCGCTGATGACGACGGGGGGCAAGGGGCACCCCTCGTCGACCCGGCCATCGCAGTCGTTGTCGCGCCCGTCGCACTCGCCCGCGATACCGGTCTCGTCGGCCCGGTACAGGGGGCCGTAGTCATCGGGCGTGCAGTCGAGGAAGCCCGAATCGCCGCCGCAGCGCCGCGTCCGCCCGGCACAGACGCCGGTCTGGAGGGCGCAGGGTGAGGGCGCGAGGGCGTCGTCCACCGCGGCGTTGCAGTCGTCGTCGAGGCCGTTGCACGTCTCGGGGGCGGGCGGCACCTCGCCCTCACACGCGCCGAAGAAGCCGTTCTCGCACCGGAGCAGGCCGGTCCGGCATTCGCCGGTGTTGGTGCCACACAGCGGACGATCGCCGCCCGGTTGGCACTGACAGGTCTCGTCGGTCAGCCCGTCGCAATCGTTGTCGAGCCCGTCGCAGTCGGCCTCGCCGGCCGGACCCTCGCCCTCGACGGCGCGCCAACGGGGACCGTACTCGGCCGCGCCGCACTGCCCGGGGAACCCGGCCGCCCCGCCACAGGTCTGCACGCTGCCGGCGCAGACGCCGGCCTGGAGCGGGCAGGGCGGTGGCCGTAGACGCTCGGCCTCGTCCGCCACCCCGTCGCAGTTCTCGTCCCGGCCATCGCAGGTCTCTTCCGCCGGGGCGACCTCGCCCTCGCACGGGCCCCAGCGACCGCCGACGCAGATCTGCTGACCGCGGGCGCAGACCCCTTCGTCCGTTCCGCACGGCTGCGACGTATTGTCGAGGCAGTCGCAGCCCTCGTCGGTCTGTCCGTCGCAGTCGTTGTCTCGCTGATCGCAGAACGTCTCCGCCGCCTGCCACGCCGGACCGTAGGCGGCACCGTCGCAGGGCGCGACGCGCCCGTTCGTGCACAGGGCCTGCGCCCCGGCACAGACACCCGTCTGCTGCGGACACGCTTCGGTCGGTGCGCCCTCGTCGACGCTGGCGTCGCAATCGTCGTCGAGCCCGTTACACGTCTCGGCGCCGGGCGGCAC
The DNA here is from genome assembly GCA_023150895.1 of Myxococcota bacterium. Lineage (GTDB taxonomy): Bacteria > Myxococcota_A > Bradymonadia > UBA7976 > UBA1532 > CAINDO01. The sequence goes on from JAKLJY010000085.1 coordinate 34,455, forward strand.
GCCGTCGCACTCGCCGAAGCGACCCCCGGCGCAGCGTTGCCGGCCCTGGGTGCAGCGCCCGACATTCTGCCCGCAGACCTGGCTCACGCCGTCGGTGCACTGACAGGCCTCGTCGGTCAGGCCATCGCAATCGTTGTCGAGGCCATCGCAGTGGGCGTCGGACTCGACGGAGACGTAACGCGGGCTCGCTTCGAGATAGTGCGCCGCGGTGCACTCGGGCCGCCCGCCGGCCTCATCGCAGGGAATCCGCGCGCCGGCACAGACGCCCGCCTGCAAGGGGCACGCGAGCTCGGGCAGGCCGTCGTCGACGGCGCCGTCGCAGTCGTCGTCGAGGCCGTTGCAGGCCTCCGCGGCGGGACCGACGACCCCGCGACACTCGCCCCACACGCCCCGCTCGCAGAGCTGGCGCCCGGGGCGGCACTCACCGACGTCGAGCCCGCAGCGCTGTTCGCCCGCCGGTGGGCAGGCGCAGCCCTCGTCGGTCTGTCCGTCGCAGTCGTTGTCGAGCCCGTCGCAGTCGGCCTCGCCCTCGTCGGCGACCCACCGCTCGCCGTACTCGAGCGTCCCGCAGGTGCTCCACCCCTCGGCGCCGCGACAGCTCGCCTGCGCGCCGGCGCACAGACCCTGGGTCAGGGGGCAGTCCGGCCGGACGGCGTCGAGGTTGTCGTCGGTGAGGCCGTCGCAATCGTCGTCGCGGCCGTTGCACGTCTCCTCGCTGCCGGTGGTCTCGCCCTCGCAGGGCCCCCAGGCGCCGTCGAGGCAGGTCTGAAGGCCGGGGCGGCACTCGCCCGCGTCCTGACCGCAGGCCCGCGTCTCGCCCGTCGGGCAGGGGCAATGGCGGTCCGCCACGCCGTCGCAGTCGTTGTCGAGCCCGTCGCAGCGCGTCTCGATCGGTTCGTAGTCGGGGCCGTACTCGGCGGGGCCGCTGCAGACCGCGAACCCGCCGGCGGTGCAGACCGCCCGGGCGCCGGCGCAGACCCCCTGCCGCAACGCGCAGTCCGGCGCGACGAGGTCCTCGTCGACGGCCCCGTCGCAATCGTTGTCGCGCCCGTCGCAGATCTCCACTGCCGAGGCGTGAACGGCCGGATCCGCGTCGTCGCAGTCGATGTCGCGGCACGCCGCGCCCGGTCCGTGCCCGTCGCGGTCCTGGTCGACGCAGACCTCCGGGCCGGCATCGGGCGGTTTTGCGCCGGCGTCGGGCAGGCCGGTGGCGTCCGGGTTGGCCGTCGCGCACCCGAAGAACAGCAGGGCCCCCGCGAGCCGCCGCGCGTGACGCACGATCACTTCTCTCGCGGCGAGAGCTTGTACTCGACCTTGATGCTGGTCTCTTCGCCCCAGCGGATGACGTCGGGATAATCCCGGAAGCCGTCCTTGCGCATCAGGAGCCGGACCTCGTTCTTCTCGCGGTCGAGATCGGGGACGGTGCAGGGCGTCTCGCAGGTGAACTTGCCGTCGACGTAGACCTCGGCCCGGTCCGGCACCGAGCCGACTTCGATGCGGCCCTTCTTCTTGCCGAGGAAGATGCGGCGCTTGATCTCGCCTTCCGGAGGCGGATCGCCGGGGGGCAGACTGAACGACTCGGCGACCTCGTCGTGCCCCGCGAGGGTGAGCTTGAGGACGTGACTCGAGCCCGTCGGAACGTTCTCGATGCGTGCGGGGGTCTTCTGCCCGGTGTCGACGCCGTCCATGAAAACCGTGGCCCCGGCCGGCGTGCTCGTGACGACGACCGCGGCGACCTTCGGTTTGTCCGGGGCGAGCAGCGTCGGCAGGAGCTGAACGGCGGCATAAACCAGCAGCGCGAGCAGCACGACGACCGTCACGCCCGTGGGCGTCGCGAGGCGCTTGAGCGGGTTGGGGCGGTTCGGCGCCGGCACGGCCATGAGCGTCGGTCGGGCCGCCTCGGCCGAGCGGTTCGAGGGGGGCGGTGCGGGCCGCGGTTTGGCGGGCGCGGGGGCGGACGCAGGCGCGCCGGGC
>JAKLJY010000086.1 GCA_023150895.1 Myxococcota bacterium
AACTCGAATGTTGTCCATGGCGGCCTCTGTTTTTCAGAGATTGCCGCGAAGTTTATATTATGTCAACACCCTCTCAGGGCCGGGCGGTGAATCGCACCGTCACGCCCCGCGCCCGAGAGGCCGGCGGCGGGAACGTCACCCGCAGCCCGCCGTCTTCGAGGAAGACGCGCACGCCAGCCCCGTAGCGCGCGTGCAAGGCGCGGGTGAACGACTCGACGGGGTTGGCCGCGTCGCGAACCTCGGCCCACAAGAGCGCGAGCGTCGTCGCGTCGGCGGTCTCGAGCGGGAAGGCCGCGCCGGGTCGCTGGGCGGGCCCCGGCGCCGGGTCGAGGTGCAGCAGGCGCCGCCGGCCGGCGGGGACGAGGCGCACCCACCCGTCGGCCTCGCCGTCGCGGGGTCCGGGCGGCGCCGGTCCGGGCACGGGGTCGGCCGCGTAGGTCGTGCCGGCGATGCCCCGCGCGAAGAGACCCGCCGCGAGCACCGACGGCGGCACGGCGACCGCGGCGGGGAGGCCCGGCAAGACCAGGCTCACCCACGGCCAGAGGCCGACCATCCCGTCCGGCACGTCTCCGGGCGCCGCGGGCGGGGCCGGGGGGTCATGGAGAAACAACCGCTCACCCGCATGGTTCGTGGTCGGGCGCGCCGCGGCCCCCGTGACGATCATCGGCTCGGGCATCGCGGCGAGCGCGTCGGCGTCCGGGGCGACGTATACGCGGGGCACGCCCTCGGCCAGCGCCCGCCACGTCGTCGCCAATACGGACCGGTACTCGGCCGGCACCGGGTCGCGCAGCTCGAGAACCGCGAGGAGCTCGGACTGCCGGCTCGCCCGCACGACCCTGGGCGGTCCCGGCAGGGGTCCGATCGCCGCGACGAGCCATTCGTCCGGGGCGGGGGTCACGGATTCGTCGGCGCTGCGCCCCGAGCGACGCGCCTTCGGGCGTGCGACGGGCCGCGTTCGGTCGGCTTCGGCTCGGAACGCATGTGACCTCCAGGTCTCGGGTGGTTCTCTCACGCTCAGTCCCGAAAGTCGACCTCGAGGACGGGCCGTACCGCGCCCGTTCGTTGACGGCCATCGCGGGCGCCGCTACGCTGCGTGGCACGGAGGTCGCACCGAATGCAGCATCAACGCCGCCCGTCCCGGGTGCCGTCCACGCCCGCGCTCTGGCTCCTGGGAACCCTCGTCGCGCTGACGGTCGGGTGTGCGCAATCGGACCCGGACGATTCATCGTCGGCCGGTGAGGCCACGAAGGACGCCGGTCCGTCGAACGGCGGCGTCCCGTGGATGGATGCGACGCCGGAGGCCGACGCGGCGCCGATGGAGGGTTCGCCCCCGTCGACCCCGGCCCCGCCGCCCCCCCCGCCGGACGAAGACGCCGACGCCGGCGCCCCCGTGCCGCCGCCCCCGGAGGGCATGGGCGTGCCCTGCGAGGTCTCGACGTACTTCCTCGAGAATTGTCAGGAGTGCCACAGTCCGGACCGACTGGCCGCGCACACGCCCCTCGTCACGTTCGAGGACCTTCACGCCGACTCGACGTTCTACCCGGGGCAGCCGGTCTACGAGCGCGTCCTGGAGCGCATGACGGCCGAGCACAAACCGATGCCGCCCCCCCCGAACGACCCGGCCACCGAGGCGCAGCTCGCGGCCGTTCGGGCCTGGGTCGAGAAGGGCGCGCCCGCCGAGCCGACGTGTGAGGGCGCGCCGCCGCCGCCCCCGGAGGTGCCCGGAAAGGGGCCACTGCCGCCGCCCAACCCGGAGTGCGATCACGTCTTCGAACTCCGCGCCCACGGTGTCGGCATCAAGGGCGACGAGACGCCCTACCAGGTCCCCCCGCTCGGCGACCTCTACATCAACTTCGTCTTCAATGTGCCGTGGACGGGCTCGGTACACGGGCTCGAATTCCACCCCATCGTCGACGACGACCGGGTGCTGCATCACATGCTGCTCTACGCAGCCCCCCTCGGCGCGGTGCTGGACGGCGCCATCATCCCGGGCATCGGGACGCACCCCGGCGAGTCCCTCGTCGCCGGCTGGGCCCCAGGCGGGGAGCCCATGATCCTGCCCGAGGGCGTCGGCATGGAGCTTCCCGTCGGCCCCGCGGCGCGGTTCGTGCTCGAGGTCCACTACAACAACATGGCCGGTTACCTGGACGCCAAGGACCGCAGCGGTTACCGCGTCTGCGCGACGTCGAACAAGCGCGAGCAGACGGCCGCCTCGCACCTTCTCGGCACGGAAATCATCGCCATCGCCGGCCCCGGCGAGTTCCGGGCCGTCGGCATGTGCCACCCGTACGTCAACATCCAGGGGCTTCTGTACCGCGGTCCGATGACCATCATCAGCAGCACGCCGCACCTGCACCGCCGCGGTCGCAACCTGCGGACGGAGATCCACCGGGCCAACGGACAGGTCGACGTCCTCCTGGACGAACCCTTCGACTTCGACAACCAGATCACCCACGACACGCCCAACGTCATCAACCCGGGCGACTGGCTGAAGACGACCTGCACGTACGAGAACGAGCGCGGCATCGCCACGTTCGGCGTCCGCACGGACGACGAGATGTGCCAGAACTACGTGCTGGCCTATCCGGTCGGCCCCATGGACACCGGCGGCAGCCTCATCTTCGAGGCGCACGCGTGCATGCTGTGAAGCCAGCCGGGCCGTGCGCCTGCGCGGGGCCGACGGTCTTCGCACTTCTCGCACTTCTCGCGCTTTTTGTGCTCCCGGCCGGTTGCGCCGACGGAAGCATCGGCGACGTCGAAGGCACCGCCGGGCTCGGCGGGGCCGAGGGCCCGGACACCGGCGCTTGGCCCTACGACATGCCCGATCTGGGCGAGGGGCAGTCGCCGCCCGAGGGGGCGGGGGGCGCGGCGAACCACCGGCCGACCCGCGACGGCACGGTCAGCTCCGGCCCGAGCGGCTCGGGCACCGGCGCATCCGACGGTGGGGCGGGCGCAGGTCCCGACGAGCCGGCGGGCGAGGGTGGCAGCGGCGGTGAGGGCGGCGAGCCCCCGACAGGCGGCGGAGGGCCGCCCGATGGCCCCGACCCCATCCCCGCGCCCCCGGTCGTGTGCGGCCCCATCGTCAACGGTCTGTCCACGGTGACCGTGGACGGAACGCTGCGCGCGTTCACGGTGCAGATGCCCGCCGATACGTCGCGCATGGCCGTGCTGTTCCTGTGGCACGGGTACCTGCAAATCCCCGATCAGTTCGCCTCGACCATCGTCTACGACGTGCCGCTCGGGCAGTGGGTGCGCTTCGATCCCAACGCGTTCCCGATGCCGCTGATGATCGTGACGCCGTGGGATCTCAAGATCATCCCGCCGTGGGGCCTCGACTGGGAGATCGTCAGCGGCAGCGTCGACGTCCGGTTCTTCGACGCCATGATGGAGTGCATGCGGCGGCAGTTCTCCATCGACGAGAGCCGCATCTACTCCTTCGGATTCTCCGCCGGTGCGGTCTTCAGCAACCTGCTTTCGGCCATCTATCCGAACCGATTTGCGGCCACGATCAGCGAGTCGGGGGCCTGGTTCAACGATCAGGCGCAGTGGGCCGACGTGCTCATTCCCATCATTCAGTGGCAGTGGCCGGCGTTCGACGCGGCGGACGGCGGCAACGTTCTGCTGACCCACGGCGGCCCCAACGACTTCGCGACCGTCATCAGCCTCGAGAGCGCCGCGCAGAAGGCCATCCCGTTCCTGTTCAACCACGGCCGCACGGTGACCGAGTGTGCCCACACCTTCGGTCACACCCTCGACCCGGACCTGACTCAGAGCATGTACTACGAATGGATGTGGGCCCATCAGCTCGGCGGCTCACCCCTCGGTGGTCTGCCTCCGAGCTTCCCGACGCTCGACCGCCCGGTGGGCGCGACGCGGTGCGTGTTTCACCCCGCGCCGTGACACATGGGTCCCGGAATCGGTGAATTCGAGACACGAAGGTCTCGCCCGCCCGCCCCGAAACGACCATTTTCGGGCCCGCGCACGGCGGCACGTGATTTGCTAACCCATGAAACTCCGTTCGCTGTCCGCCACTGCCATGCGTCCTGACGTTCACGTCTCGAAGGAGGCCGAAGGTTGACCACCACGCTCCGCTGCCTCGTGCTGTTCGTCTCGGCCGCCGTGCCGTTCGCCGGCGGGTGCTCCGCGCCGGGCGACCCGGTCGAGGACGAGCCGATTGCGCTCAAATCCTCCCTGACCCAACAGCAGCGCATCCAGCGGTACGCGGCGATTCGCAACGCGGCGGCGGCCCGCGGCATCACCAATGCCTATCTGCTGGCGGGCATCGCCAACACCGAGACGGGCCTGGCGCACTGCTGGTCCGAGGCCGAGTGGGCCTGCCAGGGGCCGAACTCGGCCGAGTGCGGCGGCGGACCGGTCATCGCCGGCTCTGCCGACGGCCCGTGCGGCCACCAGCAGGGCGGCCTCGGTCTGTTCCAGTTCGATGCGGGCACCTACGCGCAGACGCTCAATCGTTACGGGCAGGGCGTTCTCACGGTGGACGGTCAGATCGGGGCGGCCATCGACTATGTCGTGAACATGGTCAAGGTCTCGGCCTACACGACCAACGCCGAGACGGACGCCAAGGCGCGGGCGTGGGTCAACGCCTTCGACGTGAACAACCCCACGCTCCGTGATCAGTGGATCAAGACGGTTCTCCAGTACTACAACGGCTGTCAGCCCGGCTGGGGCTGCTGGCAGCCGCGGTATCAGACCTATACCGATGGCATGTACACGGCGTTGCGCGAGCCGGGGGGCGCGGGCTTCTGGGCTCAGGGGGCCGCCGCCCCCGATGGGGCGGTCTCGGGTGGTCCGCCCGCGCCGCCGCGAGAGGTGCCGGTCCCGCCCGACAACAGTGAGGGTCCGCAGGGCTCGTCCCCCCTCGAGGACGGCCCCGAGCACGGTGGGGGCCCGAGTGATGCGGTCGCCGTCGGGACCCGCTGCGGTGACTCCCCCGCCGTCGTCGGTGCCATCGAGGCCAAGTACCTGCGCCTCGGGGGCTGCCGGTCCGTCCTCGGCGTGCCGGTCTCCGAAGAGCAGGCCGCGGCGGACGGGGTCGGTCGCTACAGCCGGTTCCAGAACGGTGTGATCTATTGGACCCCCGCGGTCGGCGCCTTCGAGGTCCACGGGCAGATCATGGAGAAGTGGTTCGAGCACGGCGGCGAGACGGGCCTGCTCGGCTATCCCATCAAGGACGAGACCCGCGTGCCGGTCGGTCCCGGCCGCTACAGCGTGTTCCAGAACGGGTCGATCTACTGGACGCCCACCCTCGGCGCCCACGAGGTCCATGGCCGCATCCGGGATCGCTGGGCCGAGGCAGGCTGGGAGGCCGGCGACCTCGGGTACCCGACCTCCGATGAGTACGTCGTGCCCGAGGGCAGGCGCAGTGACTTCGAGGGCGGGACGATCACCTTCAACGCCCGCACGGGCAACACGGCGATCGACCTCGCGAACGGACCGGGGGCGAAGGTCCTCGACATCGCGTTCGAGATTCAACAGACCGGCTACTGGTGCGGTCCGGCGGCGACACACAACGCCCTTTCGGCCCGCATCGCGGCGCCGGGGCAGGCGCAACTCGCCCGCGAGTTGGGCACGACCCGCAACGGCACGGACTGGATCGGCCAGGTCACCACCGTCCTGAACAACCACCTCGATGGCAGCCCGTACGTCACGACGGAGATGCCGAACGATCCGCCCACGCCGGCGCAGCGTGACCGTCTGTGGTCGGACATCCTGACGAGCATCGACAACAACTACCCGGTCGTCACCAACATCGTCGCCCCCCCCGGCAATCACCCGCCGGGTTATCCGAATGACACGATCTATCACTACTTCACCGTCATCGGATACAACGAGGAAACAGCCGAGGTCTTCATCGCGGACTCGGCCAACTTCAGCGGCAACACACTCTATTGGCTCACGTTCGACCAGCTCGCGACGCTCATCCCGCCGAAGGGGTACTCGGCCTACCGGCCGTGAGACGTGCCGCGGGCGCTCTCGCCCTGCTCTTTGTCCTCGACGCCACGCCGGCGGCGGGACACGGAGACACCCCGAGGGTCGAAACGATCACGTTCCCGAGCGCGCTCGAAGGTCGGCCGCTGCTCCTGAGCGACACGCAGGGTCTCTTCGCAGTGTTCGAAGACGGCTTCCGCTGGCTCTGCGAGGACGCCATTGCGCCGAACGCCTCGCTGTCCGCGGTCCTGTTCGGACCGGAGGCGGGTCGACTCGTCTTTGCCGCGGACGTCGGGGTGTTCGTGTCCGTCGACGGGGGGTGCACTTTCCGACCGGCGACCGGGCTGCCGCCCGCACCGGTCCTCTACGGCCTGTGGCCGCACCCGGCGCGCCCCGCCGAACTGCTGACGGGTGTCGCGCAGGTCGGCGCCACCATCACCACGGCGGTCTATCTCAGCCAGGACGCCGGTGACACGTTCACGGCGACCGGCGCCGTCTTCCCGGGGCTTCTGCGCACCATTCTGCGCGCCGAACACGACGCCGAGGTCGTCTACGCCGTGGGCGACGAGGGCTTCTCGCGCAGCACCGACGGGGGACGGACGTTCGAGCCCGTGCCCGCCACGGTCGAGGGGATGCCGCTCGTCCCCGTCGGGCTCGACCTGCTGGGCGCGCGCGCCGGGACCCCCGAGCTCTGGGCGGTCTCGCAGCATGCCGGCGGGAGCCGCCTCGTGGTCTCGGCCGATCTCGGCGCCACCTGGACGGTCGCGGCGGTCGTCGAAGAGTTCGTCGACAGCCTGGCCTTCGACGCCGACGGGCGTCGCGGCCTCCTCGCGACGATCTCGGGCCAGATGATGCGCACCGAGGACGGCGGCGCGACGTTCGGGCCGCTCGAGAACAGCCCCGGACCCGGCTTCGGGTGCCTGGTCCGCGGACCGGACGGCGACCTCTATGGCTGTGCCGATCCGTTGCAGGGCGCACCCTTCGCGCTCGCGCGAAGCCCCGACTTCGGGCTCACGTTCGAAACGGTCTTGTCGGCCCTCAACGCCGTCACCCTCCGCTGGGACTGCCCCGACGAGGCGCCCGGCGCGACGGCCTGCACGGGTCTCTGCCCGGGCCTGCCGGTCGGCGCGACGTGTTCGTTGTGTCCCGCCGGTCGACCCTGCGACGACGCGACGGACGCCGGCGAGGCCACGCCCGACACGGGGACCCCCGGGGTGACCGACGCCGGCGGAACGCCACGAACCGACGCCGAGAGCGACCTCGCACGGGCGCCCGATGCCGCCATCACGCCCCCATCGTCGTCGGGCACCGGTGGCTCCGGCTGTGCCACTGCGGGTGGCCGCTGCGCGGGTGGCATGCCCTGGCTGGCCTTCGTCGGGCTGGCCGGGGCCCATCTCACCCGGCGTCGTCGTCAGGGAGCGGCCGGCGCGTCCCCGCGCGCGTCCACGAACCGGTCGGCCCGCCAGACGTAGGCCCGCCGCTGCGAGCCCCCCCGCAAGCCGTCGACCCGGACCTCGTACCCGAGCCCCCCGGAGGGCGCCTTGCCCCAGGTGACCTGGGTCGGCACGGGGCGTGACGCGCCCGGGACGAAATGGACCCCCGGTGGCGCGCGACGATCCGCGCGCGTGAACGTGAACGCGATGTGCCAGGCCGCCGCCTGACTCGGCGTGACGAAGGCGGCCTCGAAGACCACCGCGACGCCGGGCCCCTCGCCCCCGAGCGGGAAGACCCGGGCGCGCTCGCCCTCCGTCGTGCGCGGGAGGTCGAAGAGGCGCACGGGGTGCGTCGCGGCGACGCTCTGCGTGCCGTCCGCGTGGCGCGTGACGACGTACAGCGTGTCGCCGCCGTCGCCGCGGGTGAGCGCGACGATCTCGGCGGGGGCGGCCCCGTCGATCTCGGCGTCCACGGCGAAGACGGGCTCGACGCCGAGGACGGTCGAGATCCCCGCCGGGAGGGCGTCGCCGAAGTACTGCACGCCGGTGCCCCGAAATCCGCCGCCCTCGAGGCGGTCGACGTAGGCTCGGGCCTCGGCCTGAAAGAGCGACTCGAACGCGACCAGATACCCGAACCCGGGCTCGACGCCAAAGACCCGCTCGCTCGGCAACACCGCGGCGGGGACCCCGCGCCGGCGCCACTCCGCCGCCGCCGTCTCGGCGCGTGCGGCGGGCACGCGGTCGAGATAGGCATACCAGCGCCCGGCCGCGCTCGGGGCCCCGGGCGTCGAGGCGACCCCGATCACCACGAATGCCGCGAGCCGGGCGGCGCGGCCGAGGGACTTCATGGGCAGGCCGCGGCCTCGCAGTGCTGCACGAACGCGGTCGCCACGTCGATGCCGTCGAGGGCGAGCAGCTCGCGGATGCCCGTCGGGCTGGTGACGTTGACCTCCGTCAGGTGGTCGCCGATGACGTCGAGCCCCACGAAAACGAGCCCGTCGCGCCGCAGGCGCTCGCCGACGACCGCGCACATCTCGCGCTCGCGCGGGGTCAGCGTCGTCCGCACGACCCGCCCGCCGACGTGGATGTTGCCGCGGTTCTCGTCCGCCCGGGGCACGCGCAGGATGGCCCCCATGGGCACCCCGTCGAGCATGAGGATGCGCTTGTCGCCCTCGCGCGCCTCGGGCAGGTACCGCTGCGCCATGATCCAGCGCTGGCCGTCTTCGGTCAGCGTTTCGAGAATACTCGGGACGTTGCGGTCGTCCTTCTGCAGCAGGAAGACGCCGCGCCCGCCGTGCCCGTCCACGGGCTTCACGATGAGCGGATGCGACGCGCTTTCGAGCCAGGCCCGGATGCGGGCCGCGTCGCGCGACACCATCGTCTCGGGAGTGAACTCGGGGAAATGCAGCGTGTAGAGCTTCTCGTTGGCGTCGCGCAGGGCCGCCGGGCGGTTGAGCACCCGGGTCGACGGCCCGGCGTGGTCGAGCAGGTACGTGGCGTGCAGATAGGCGCGGTCGACGGGGGGATCCTTGCGCATCCAGACCGTGTCGAAGTACGAGAGCGGCCGGTCGGCCCACGCGCCGCGCTCGAAAAAGCGCTCGGCCCGGTGCCACACCTGCACCGGCGCACAGGATGCCGCGGCTTGCCCCCCGGGCAGCGCATACAAACCATCCTGCGTGCAGTAGTGGATCTCGTGCCCGCGCGCCTGGGCCGCGAGCATGAAACCGAACGTCGTGTCCTTGTCGACGTGGACCTGCTCGAGGGGATCCATCACGACGAGGATGCGCAGCGTCTTGCGGGGTGTCGTCTCCATCACCCGAAACTAACCCGTTCCGCGCGTCCGGGCCATGCCCGTGGTATGGTTCGCGCCGTCCGATTCATCTCCGTTTGACCCCATCGACCGTGGCCCCCCCGGGCCGGAAAGGCAGTCCGTCCGTGAAGTCTTCCAAGCGCGCCCTCCCCGTATTCGCCTCGCTGGCCGCCCTCGGCCTGGGCTCCGTTCTGTTCGCCGCCGCCGCGCTCGCCGATGAGCCGCTGAAGGCCCCCGGCATCGACTGGGACGCGCGCGCCGACAAGTGGTTCACCGCCCCGAAGGAGGACGAAGCGGCCCGCAAGGCCCAGATGAAGGAGGCCAGCCGGGCCCTCAAGCGCCCCTGCAAGTTCTGCCACACCGAGGACTTCAGCGGCTTCACCGACGACAAGCGCAAGCTGCTCACGCAGCAGATGATGATCGTGTCGGCCGAGAACGGCGTCGAGTGCAAGGACTGCCACGACGGCCGCGACAAGATGACCGAGCTCGGTCACGACGCGAAGAAGATGTACGACCTCTCCCGGGAGAAGAACGTCTTCTGCGACGAGTGCCACCAGACCAACAAGTCCAAGTTCAAGGACCTGACGGACAAGGGCAAGAAGTTCAAGGAAGAGGCCGAGGCCAAGCAGAAGGGCGCGCCTGCCCCCGCCGCGCCGACCCCCGCACCCGCTCCCGCCACGAAATGACCGACGCGCGCCGTCGTCTCAGGCGGCGGGCCGGCGGCCCCGCCACCACGGCCAGAGGACGAGGCCGGCGAGCGATGCCAGCGCGGTGAAGGCCAAGGCCAGCGTCGGCAGCAGAAACTCCCCGAAGAGCAGCGCCGTCAGGGCCGGGACGTCCGTCGGGGTCGGCCGCGCCCCCGTGCGACCGGAGGCTGCAATGACCTCGCCGTCGGGCTGCGCGAACTCCGCAGAGAGGCCCACGGCCTTGCCGCCGTCCGTCAGCCGCACGCGCAGGGTCTCTTCGGTCGCGGTGCTGAAGCCGGCCGCGCGGAGGCGCTCGGCCGCCTGCGTCCGCCGCCGCATGAACATCTCCCGCAGGCGAGGCAGGTCACGCTCCGCCAACGCCGCCGAGAGGCCGGGCTCGCGCTCGATCTCGGCGACGAGGCCACCGATGACGGCCGTCAGCTCGGCCTGCCTGCGAGCACGGTCGACCACGGTCGCTGCCGGCAGCACGGCCAGGACGCCACACGTGGCCACCAGCACCAGCGCGAGGACCGTGCGGGCGATCTGCGCGACGGAAATCATCGAGAACCGCGAGCGCGACTCGTGAATCTCCTGCGCATCCGCCAGGCGCCCCGCCTCGCGGTTCAGTCGCGCCTCCGGGGGTTCGAAGAGCTCGTCCGGCTGCGCCGTGGAAGGCGCACGGACCGCCGCGACGTTGGGCAGCGGCGTCGACGGTTTCGGCGGGAGGCCGCCGACGCGGGGCATGCTGCCGGTCGTGGCGGGCACGCGGGGCAGGCTGCCCGTCTGCGCGGGCGCCTTCGGCGGCGCGGGCTCGGTACGGGGTGCGGGGGCCCCGCTCTCGGCCTTTGGCGTCGCCGTCGCCGGCGCACGGGCCGGGGACTCGGCTTTCGGTGGATCAGAGGCGCTCGGCGCGCCCCCCCGAACCTCGCGCTGCAACACCCCTCCCCAGGCGGCGGCCGGATCGGGTCGGTCGGCCTTCGAGGCCTCGGGCGCACTCGCTCCCCCGCGCAGGGCCCGTTCGAGCGAGGAGCGGCGCTGCTTGCGGATGACGGCCATCCCGTCGTCGCCGGTGGCGCCGGGTTTGCCCGGCGGCGCGTCCTTCTCGTTGCCGCTGCCGCTCACCGTGGGGACGCTCCCTCTGCGCCGTCTTCACCGGGGGGTGCCTGCGTCGTCGTGCTCGTCGACGCCCCATCATACCCGGTCGGATCGGCGCTGCCCAGAAACGCGGTGATCTCGGCCGCGCGCACGGGCCCGATGCCGGGCACGGCCGCGATCTCGGCCTCGGTGGCGGCGGCCACGCGCTCGGCGCTCCCGAATCGACGCAGCAGCGCGCGGCGGCGCGAGGGGCCGATGCCCGGAATGTCGTCGAGCATCGTACGCAGCGTGGATGTCTGCCGGACGTGCCGATGGAACGTGATGGCGAACCGGTGCGCCTCGTCGCGCAGGTACGTCATCAGGTGGAGCTCGTCGGTGTGCGGCAGGAGCGGAATCGGATCCTTGCGACCGGGCAGGAATACGCGCTCCGACGAGCGAATCGCGCCCCCCGCGGCGTCCTGTCCATCCTGCACGCGGGACTTGGCGAGCCCCACGATGTCGACCCCCGTGATGCCCAGATCCGCCGCCACGGTGGTCGCCACCCCGAGCTGCCCCTTGCCGCCGTCGACGACGAGAAGATCGGGCAGGTCGTCCCCCTCGTGCCCGTCTTGCTGGCCGACCCCGCGCTTCAGGCGCCGCATCAGGACCTCGCGCATCATGGCGAAGTCGTCCGTGCCCTCGACGTCGCGGATCTTGTAGTGCCGGTAGTCGGCGCGTTTGGGCACGCCGCCCTCGAAGACGACGCGCGAGGCCACCGGCGCCGCCCCCTGGAAGATCGAGATGTCGTAACACTCGATGCGGAACGGCAGGTTGGCGAGCCGCAGGCGGTGCTTGAGCTTGACGAGCGCGCCGTTCTGCATGGCCTCGGCGCGGCGGGCCTGAAAGAAGGCCTGCTCGGCGTTCTTCTCGGCCATCTCGACGAGCCGCCGCGCGGGGCCGCGGCTCGGGGCGCGCAGCACGACCCGCCGCCCCGCGAGCTCGGCGAGGCGCTCCGTCAAGGCCTCGGCCGACTCGAGCACGAGGGGCAGCACGACCTCGTCGGGTACGTCGTTGCCGGCGTGGTAGTACAGGTTCAGGAAGCTGCCGAGGACCTCCGTGTCCGGGACCTCCTGATCGGCGAAGCTGAACGTCCGTGAGCCCTGGAGCCGGCCCTTGCGCACAAACAGGGCGGCGACGTCGACGTGGCTGCCCTGGCGGTACAGGCCGAAGACGTCCTGATCGATGGCCGCCCCCTGGATGATCTGCTGGTGTTCGAGGCTGCCCGAGACGGCCTGCATCTGGTCGCGGTAGCGCGCCGCGCGCTCGAACTCGAGGTCCTCCGCCGCGCGCTCCATCTGGTCGCGCAGGCGTTCGACGAGCTCGCCCCGCTTGCCCTGCAGGAAGAGGGCGACGGCCTGCACCCCGCGCTGGTACTCGTCGCGGTCGACGGGCAGGACGCATGGCCCCGGACACCGCCCGATCTGGTACTGCAGACACGGTCGCGCGCGGTTCTTGAACGTCAGATCGTCGCAGTTGCGCAGCTGGAAGTGCCGCTCGACGACCTTCAGCGTTTCGCGGATCTTGCTCGCGGAGTGGTACGGGCCGAAGTAGCGGGCACCGTCCTTTTTGGGGCGCCGCACCACGTCGATGCGTGGCCACTCGGCCCGGTCGTCGATGCGCAGATGCAGGAAACTCTTGTCGTCCTTGAGCTCGACGTTGAAGCGCGGCTGGTGCTTCTTGATGAGCTCGTTCTCTAAGATCAGCGCCTCTTTCTCGGTCAGCGTGATCACGACCTCGACGTCCGCGAGCAGGCGATCGAGGAGCCCGACGAAGAAGCGGCGGTCGCTGGTGGCACCGAAATATTGCCGCAGGCGCGCGCGCAGGTTGGCCGCTTTGCCGACGTAGAAGATGACGCCGTCGCGGTCCTTCATCAGGTACACGCCGGGCTCGGTGGCAATCCGGTCGAGGTCGGTCTCGGGGTCGAACGCCACGGTGCGTCCTAGCGCCTTTCGGGCAGGACGGGCAGGACGGGCACGCCGGGCTTGAGGATCGTCGCCGCCCCGCTGCGTCCGTCGAGCAGCACCGAGAGGGGCACGTCGAGGCGGATGTGCCGGACACCGGGGAGCCGCGCCTCCACGGGTTGTGCGTCGAGCCACGCGCGGTCGATGCGCCGACGGTGCCGCGTGCCGCGGTGGTCGAGGTTCGACAGCGTCAGGTACCCGATACGAAAACAGGTCACGTTGTGGAAGAAGTGCGCGCCCTGCGAAGGCTCGACCTCTCGGTTGTCGAAGTCCGTCTCGACGATGACCTTCGCCCCGGCGATCTGACCCCACTTGACCGGGATGCCGAGGCGCGGATCGGACGAGCCCCATCGACCGGGACCGATGAGCAGGTAGGGCCGCTTCTCGGCCATCAGGGCGGTGTTGAGCTGCCCGACCTGCTGCGCGATGCCCGGCGTCTCGGTCGCTTCGAGGTCCGAGCGCTCGACGAGCACGACGTCGGTGATGTTCGTGATGCGGCCGTGCCCCATCGAGCGGTCCGAGGTGCAGATGACGTCGTCCTCGGCGAAGCCCTCGGTCTCGATTTCGGTCTCGAAGTTCTGCGCGGCCTGCGGGCGAACCTGCAGGACGTAGAGGGCCGGCCGGGCAGGCGCGCGACCCTTGCTCGGCGCGCGGCCCCAGTCGCCGGCGTCGAGGGCGAACTCGATCTCGACCGCGCTGCCCATGCCCTCGCGGAATACGCCGAGCAGCGTGCGCAGGGCCGCCGCGAGGGGGATGGAGTCGTATTTCAGCACGTTGTGGAACGACACGACCCGAGCGCCCGGCGTGCCGAGGCCTTCACGGATGGTGTCGTCCTCCCGGCTGTAGACGCTCGCGGCGAGGGCCAGCGTGCCGTCTTCCTCGGCCTGTGCCAGGGTACACAGGGCCAGCGACGAGACGTCGTCCCCCGCGCTGAAGTCCACCCGGGTCCGCGACAGATCCAGCGCGTAGAACTTCTTCTGGGAGTAGGCGAGGTAATCGCGCGCCGAGCCGAACTGCGGCAGCACCTCGGGCTGCGCCGGGGAGAACTGCAGGGCCGTGCCGCCGTCGACAATCGTCTGACCGAGGCCCAACGCGAGCATGACCAGGCCGTCGTTGGGCTTCTGCTTACCGACCGGATAGTAGTTATACGAGAGCGCCACGCCCGCCGCGTGCGGGTAGTAGCGCTCCCCGTGCGGTCGCCCGACGATTTCCTGGATGAGGACCGCCATGCGCTCCTCTTCCAGCGAGTAGGGCGTGCAGGCCATGTAGGCCTTGGCGTCGTCGCTGTACGTCGAGGCCCAGACGGCCTTGATCGCCTGCACGAGCTCGCGGAAGCGGACCTCGGGATCCGGGTCGTTGTTCGGCAGCATGTACGTGGCGTAGATGCCCGCGAAGGGCTGGAGCTGACTGTCCTCGAGCAGGCTCGACGACCGCACCGCCAGCGGCCCGGACATGTGTTGGACCGCGCGCCAGAGGTCGGCCCGCGTCTCCGGCGAAAGCTGCCCGGCCAGGAACCGGCGCCGCAGCTCGGCCCCCGACGACGTGCGGATCTCGCTCGCGAGCTTGTTGTTCTCCAGGAAGCGCTCGAACTCGTCCGTCGCGACGACGACGGAGTGCGGGATGCGGATCTCGAGGCCGGGGATGCGGTCGCGGAATCGCCCGCGGGCGAGCACGGACGATACGAACGCCAGACCGCGCGCCTTGCCGCCGAGGGAGCCCATGCCCACGCGAATGAACCGCGCGCCGCGTACGCTGTACTTCGAACTCAGGTCGGTGACGACGCCGTCCTGCTGTTTGAGGCGGAACTCCTCGATGACCCGCAGCAGGTACTCCCGGATGGCGTCGCCATCCTCGAAGTCGGTGAGCTTCTTGAGCCGCACCTCGTCGGCGAGGCTGAACATCGCCCGCGCCATCATCCACAGCGAAAAGTGGTTGCCCCGCGCGTGGAAACAGACCGACTCGACGGGCACCGTGCGCAACGCCTGCTCGAGCTCGATCATGTCCCGGGCGCGATAGACCTCGGTGCGATCGGGGAGCCGGAAGACGAAGTCGCCGAACCCCAGGCTCTCGGTGACGAAGAGGCGGATGTCCTTGAGCAGCGTCGCCGAACTCTTGTCGGCGTAGTGGACGCCGAGCGCCTCGGCGACCGCCCGATTGGCAGGCTCCGCCGATTGCACGAGCATGGGCAGCCCGGGCTTCTGGGCCTGCATCTCGCGGACGAGTTCGAAACCGGCCTGCGGGTGCTCCTCGCCGTTCATCGGAAAACGCACGTCCGTGATCAGCGCGAGAAGGTTCGACTGATACCGCGCCAGCAGTTCGGTGGCCTCTTCGTAGGTGCGTGCGAGCAGAAGTTTCGGGCGCGCCCGCATGCGCGCGAGCCGGTGCAGCTCGTTGACCCCCTCGAGCGAGAGGGAGTTCGACTGAATCATCAGCTCGGCATAGAGCAGGCTCAGAAACGAGCTGTAGCGCCGGATCGAGTCCTCGACGACGACGATGACCCGGACGCCGGCCTTCTCGATGTCGTGCGGCGCGTTGAGGGCGTCCTCGACGAGCTTGACGATGGCGAGCAGGATGCGGGCGTCGCCCGTCCACCAGAAGACGTGGTCGATGGACTTCGTCGTGCCGCTCGGGAAGCGGTTGAGGTCGCCCTCGTTGAGCACGAGCAGCACCACCGGCAACTGCGGGAACCGGGCCTTGACCATGCGGCCGAAACCCGGGACGTCGGTGTCGGCGATGCGCGCCATCGTCAGCACCAGGTCGAACCGGCGCTGCGACAGAAGCTCCATGGCCCGCGCGGCCGTCGGCGCATGGGTGATGCGCGGCGCGGCCGTCAGGTTGAGCTCGTGATAGGCCGTGAAGACCCGCTCGGTCAGCCGCCCGTCGGCCTCCAGCGTGAAGGCATCGTAGGGCGTGCTGACCAGCAGGATCTCACGGACCCGATGGACCATGAGATCGTGGAACTTGAGGTACCAGGGATCTTGGACCGCCGGGTCCTGGTTTCGCACGCGATTACCAGGCCACGCCCTGCGCCATCATGGCGTTGGCGACCTTGATGAAGCCGGCCACGTTGGCGCCCTTGACGTAGTCGATGTAGTCGCCCTCCTTGCCGTACTTCACGCAGGAGGCGTGGATGCCCTTCATGATGCCGTGCAGGCGGGTGTCCACCTCTTCGCGCGTCCAGCTCAGGTGCATGGCGTTCTGCGCCATCTCGAGGCCCGAGGTGGCCACGCCGCCGGCGTTCGAGGCCTTGCCCGGCGCGTACAGGATGCGGGCCTGCTGGAAGGCGTGGATGGCCTCCGGCGTGCTCGGCATGTTGGCGCCCTCGGCGACCGCGGTGCAGCCGTTCTTGAGCAGGGCCTTGGCGTCCTCGCCGTCGAGTTCGTTCTCGCAGGCCGTCGGGACGGCGATGTCGCAGGGCACGCTCCAGGGCCGCTTGCCCTCGAGGAACTCGACGCCCTTGAAGTGCTCGGCATACTCGCGGAGGGAGCCCCGGCGGTTGAATACGAGCTCCTTCGTCCAGGCGAGCTTCTCGGGGTTGATGCCGTCCCGGTCGACCACGGTGCCGTCGTAGTCGGTCATCGCGACGACCTTGCCGCCGAGCTCGTTGACCTTCTCGATGGTGTGGATGCCCACGTTGCCGGCGCCGGAGATGACGACCGTCTTGCCCTTGAAGCCGTCGCCGCGGGTGGCGAGCATCTCTTCGAGGAAGTAGGTGGTGCCGTAGCCCGTCGCCTCGGTGCGGATGAGCGAGCCGCCCCAATCGAGGCCCTTGCCCGTGAGCACGCCCGTGAACTTGTTGCTCAGCTTCTTGTACATGCCGAACAGGTAGCCGATTTCGCGGCCGCCCACGCCGAGGTCGCCGGCGGGCACGTCGGTGTCCTCGCCGATGTGGCGGAAGAGCTCGGTGGCGAAGGCCTGGCAGAAGCGCATGACCTCGTTGTCGCTCCTGTGGCGCGCGTCGAAGTCGCTGCCGCCCTTGCCGCCGCCCATCGGGAGGCCGGTGAGGGCGTTCTTGTACGTCTGCTCGAAGCCGAGGAACTTCAGCACGCCGAGGGTGACGCTGCTGTGGAAGCGCAAGCCGCCCTTGTAGGGACCGATGGCGCTGTTGAACTGCACGCGGAAGCCGCGGTTGACCTGCACGTTGCCGCGATCATCGACCCACGGCACCCGGAACATGATCACGCGCTCGGGCTCGACCATGCGCTCGAGAATGCGGGCCTGACGGTAGGCGGGCACCGCGTCGATCAGGGGCATCACCGAGTCGAGGACCTCTCGAACGGCCTGATGGAACTGGGGTTCGGCCGGATTCTTCGCGACGAGATCGGCCATCATGGATTCGACGACGTTCATACGAACTCCTTGTTGGGCATCCGGCGACCGGCACCGTTCGGCCGTTCGCCGTGCGGGCGGTAGACTGCCACAACTCACGGTGATTGCACCTGATCCAGGCCAAGTTTTCGGGCGATCCGGCGCAATTTTCGGACTCAATCTCCGGTTTTCATCCCTCGGGCCATTGGACGACGCCCCAGCGGTCCTCGCCGAGGAAGACCGGCCCGTGACCGCCGCTGCGGACGGGGGTCATGCCGGTCACTTCGTCCATCGGGTTTCCACCGGCGCCGGCACCGGCGTCGGCGTCGGCGTCGAGCACGAGATGGCGCTCGGCTTCGTCCCGCGCGGCGAGCACGACCCGGCGCCCGAAGGCCTCCCCGAGCACGAGTTCGGTCGCGTACGGCAGGGGTCGCCACCCCGGCGCCCGCGTCCGGGGGGAGAGCAGCGCGAAACGCGCGTCGGCGACGACGACGACGTCGTCCCCGCCGGGTAGACACAATCCCACGAAGCGGGCCGGCGGGTGGGGTGTTGGGAGCGGCGTCGAACGCGCGCCGGTGACCGCGTCGACGACGCAGAGGCTTGGGGTCGACGTCAGCGTCCGGAGGAGAAACACGCGCGACGAGCCGACCCACTCGAACCCGCCCTCGACCTCCCATGGGGTCGTCCCGGCCCCTTCGTCGCCGGAGGGCGCGAACACGATCTGTGCGTTGCGGGCGTAACAGTGACCGTCGGACACGATGCGGCGCGCGTAACCGTCGTCGAAGGGCGGCGGATTCGGGCGTTCCGGATGCGATGCCACACTCGGCCCGCCGCGCCGGACGAGGCGACCCCGGCCGTCGCGAACCTCGACGGTCGGGACGTCGCCCGCCGGGCCCCCCGTCGCCCGCAGCTCGATCGAACCGTCGGGCAGCGGAAATGCGCTCAGGTGGCGGGCCGCGAACCGGGCGAGGACAGTGGCCGGACCCGACGGGGGCACGCGCAGGAGCACGACCGCGTCGCCGACCTCCTCGGACCACAACTCGCCACCGAGCGGAAAGTGAAAGCCCGCCGGCCGCACGACCGTCGGCGCCTCGCCCCGTCGCCACCGGCACAGGGGGCCCGGATCGGCGGCCGTCGGACCCCGGGCCGAGACGACGAGGGCGTCCCCGCTTCGCGCCCCCGGGTTGCACAGCCCCGGTCCCATGCGGCGGGCCCCGGGCGGCAGCGCCGTCGTCGTCTCCGCGAAGGTCAGCGGGCGCGGCGCGGCCACCGTCGCCTGCGCCGCGCGCTCGGCCATCAGCCCGGCGACACCGTCGCGCAGTTTCGCCGGCCCGTAATCGAAGAGCGCGCGCCACCGGGCGAGGTCGGGGTGGATCGCCTCGAGGTGCAGCGCCCACTGCCGCGGCTCGACCCACCACCCCGCTTCGAGCGCGGCCCGCACCGGCGCGTCGAGGGCGGCGACCTCCCCGGCCCGCGCCGCCGAGAGCGCGTCGGCCTCGACCCGGACGTCCGTGCCCGGGCCGTGGTCCTCGGGAAAGTGCCAGATCTCGGCCCCGCAGGCGGCGCAGCGGCGGACGTACGACGTCGCGGGAGTCGACGTAAAGGCCCCGGCGGCGGGCGGACACGGCGGGCAACGCTGAGGCGGGTTCGGCATGACGCGGGATGGTACACTCCCCGCGCACATGCTCATGCACACGCCAGACACCGACACCGAGACCGGTCCGGGCACCGCCGCCGACGCCCGCACGCACGCACTCCACACCCGGCTGACGCACTTCCTGACCGAGCTCATCAGCGAGACGAGCGGCCTGACGCTGCAGGACACGCTCGCCCTCGGGCAGGGCTCCCCCGCCGCCGCCGCCGATCCCGAGCTGCTGCGCGCGGTCGAGGGCTTCCAGGCCCTGCTCGACGATTTCCGGGTCCACCGGGCGCGGCTCGAGACGCTGCTCGCCCACCCCTTTGCACAGGCCCTCGGGGCGTTTTTCCGGGCGTTCCCCCTGCCGTTTCGCGACGAACACATCCACCTGACGGGCGCACTGGCGGCGGACTTCCTGTATCCGCGCCTCGCCGCGCTGCTCGACGGCCCCGACCGGGCGCTCTACGAGGCCCGCATCCGGGCGGTGTATGGCGATGATGCGCTGCCTATCACCAGCGAGGCCGACGTCGACCGCCTCATCCGGCTGCGCGAGGGCGAGCGGTTCGACCGGTATCTGAAGATCCTCTATCTGCCGAAGCTCGTGCTGACGAGCCGCGAGGCGCACCGCGACGCGGCGTATCACATGGCGAGCCGGCTGCACCGCACCGCCAACGTCGGCGCCCTGCGGCTCAAGTTCACGCTCTTTCGGGAGACCACGGATCCGAGTGAACAGATCCCGGGTCTGTCGTCCCTGACCCCCGAGGACGTCGTGCTCGGCCTACACGAGGGCTTCGAGGCGTTTCGTGCGCAGATGCCGGCGTTTCAGTACATCCTGTCACCGAGCTTTCGAAAAGAACCCGGTTTCTACGATGCGAGCCGCTACCCGTCGAAGCGGGCGCACTTCGACGCGCAGATCGACGAGATTCTCTCGCTGCTCGACCGCCACCCCGGGCTGCGCGGGCCCCTGCGCGAGGTCGACACCGTCGGCGCCGAGCGCGGGTTCTACCGCAAGGCGCACTTTCAGGAGATGCGCCTGGGTTTTCGCAAACTGCAGGCGCGCGGTTTCAGCATCCGCAGTCACCACGGCGAGACGTGGCGTACCCTGCGTCACGGCGTGCAGGCCGTCGACAATGCCATGAACATCTGGCACGTCGACGCCATCGAGCACGGCCTCAGCCTGGGCATCAACCCCAACTTCTACTACCACCGCCTCATGCAGCGCGTGATGGAGGCCAATGCGCGGGGGCAGTCCATCGCGCCGAACACACCGGAGCACGACGAGCTCTTCGACCTCGACTGGAACGGGCACGAGACCGTCCGGGATCGGCTCGCCGCCGGAGAGCGGGTCTCGCCCGACGACGCGCTGCGCTTCACGAAGGCCAAGTTCCACCACGCCCGCGAGGTCGAGACGTACCAGCACGACGTGCTCAACCGCATGATCGACAAACGCCTCTCGCTCATCGCGCTGCCGTCGTCGAACAAGAAGCTGACCGGGGCCTTCGAGACGTATCAGGACCACCCGTTCTCCTGGTGGGAGAAGAAGGGCCTGCGCCTGGGCGTGGGCACGGACAACGACGTCACGCTCAACACGGATTACGTCCGCGAGATGCTGATCCTGCTTTTCACCGACGCCCACGAGCTCAAGATCACCAAGTTGCTCATCGTGGCGACGGGTGAGACGCGGCGCTCGTACCTGAGTCACCTCCTCTGGGAGATGCGCAAGCGGCTGCGGTGAAGATGGCCGATCCGGCCGAGCGGGCAGGTCTGCACGCAGACGGTGAAAGGTCGACCCGTCCGATTCAGTACGCACTCCGCGGAGCCCCTGGAGTCCACCATGTCGAGATTCTCCTTCTTCTGCCCCCTGGTGATTGTCGGCCTCGTCGGTTGCGAGTTGGAACGCGGCGGTTCTTCCGCTTCCGATCGCAGGATCGAGCTCGAGTTCTGCGGAAACGGGGTCCTCGACCCTGGCGAAGCGTGCGACGAGGGTCCGATTGGTGGCCCGGCCTGCTCGTCGCGGTGCGACCCCCTCGGGCGCGCCGGCGATGGCGGCGACCTGCCGTCGTCCGATGACGTGACGGGCGACGCCGGCAACGCCGTCGGAGGCGACGATTGTGGAGCGGACTGCACCTCGAATCGCTGCGGCGACGGCGAACTCTCGCAGATCGAGGGCTGCGACGACGGGAACACGGACTCGGGCGACGGGTGCTCGGCCGAGTGCGTGTCCGAGTACTGTCTGGACGGCGTCGTGCAGGCGGGCATCGGAGAACAGTGCGAACCGGCGCTCGCGGACGTCGCATGCGACGACGAGTGTCGGCTGATGGTCTGCGGTGACGAGCGACTCTCGATCAACGAGGCCTGCGACGACGGAAACACCGACCCCGGCGACGGGTGTGACGCGGAGTGTCTGCCGGAGTTCTGCGGCGATGGTCGCATTCAGGCCGGCATCGGCGAGGCGTGCGACGATCAGAACGCCGAGGACGACGACGGTTGTTCGAGGGCTTGTCGGCTGGAGGTCTGCGGCGATTCTCGTACGCAGGCGGGCCTGGGCGAGGCATGCGACGACGGCGGGACCGTGGCGGGCGACGGATGCAGCGAAACCTGCCGACTCGAGTTCTGCGGCGACGGCCACGTTCAGCGCAGGCTCGGGGAAGAGTGCGACGACGGGCCCGGCAACGGTGCCGACGCCCCGTGTGGCGAGACCTGTCTGCTCGCCTTCTGCGGCGACGGTCGGCTTCAGCCTTCGCTCGGCGAGCGCTGCGACGATGGGTGGATTCTCCCGTTCGACGGCTGCGACGGGCACTGCCAGCCGGAAACGCTCGGTGCGCCCGGTTTCGCCGACGTGGGCGCGTTCCCGGCGGCGACGTGGGTCGCATTGGGCGCCGACGCGACGGGGCACCGTGCCGCCCTGGTGACGATCGACCGCCCGAACGACGCCGCCCGGATCGTGCTTCGACGCTTCGACGGCGCCGGCTGGTCGGACCCGACCATCGTCCACCTCGATCAACCGGGACCGGGCGGTGCCTTCGGCGCCCCGGTGGTTGCGGTGGCCGAGGACGGCCGAGTCGCTGTGGCATGGCAACACCAGGGCTGGGTGGACGAGCCGCCGTTCTCGCTGCGGATCGCGGTCTCCGATGCGGAGGGGGTCTTCGCGCCGGCCGTCGACCTGGGCCCGACCAGCGAGCGAGGGCTTCCGGATTTCGTGCGGCTCGACGTCGCGAACGGACGTTTCATCGCCACCTGGCTCGCGCCGGCTCGCGACCCCCGTGGCGCACTCCAGGCCCCGGAGAGTGCGCACCTCCTTCAGGTGGCGGTCCTGGAGGCCGACGGGGCCGGCCCGGTCGCCCTCGTGGCCGTGGAGCCCGCGGACGACCAGGGCATTGCGACGAAGCAACTCTCCGTGCCCTTCATCCTGCCGCCGTCTGCGGGCGAGTCGGACGCGTTGCTGGTCTACGCCGACCCCGAAACCCTCTACGCCGCCCGGGTCACACCGCCAGCGGCGGACGGCGCGCCCGAGGTCGGGCTCGAAGCCGTCGTCAGTGCGCGAGCGCCCGCCACCCTCGCGATCGCCCACGCCGGGCGCGACGCATCCGGACGTCCCCGCGTCGCGTACGCCGTCAGTGCCGATGTCGGCGACGCGCCCCGGCTTCGGGTCACCACCCGAGCGGACGACGGCTGGTCACCGCCGGCGGATCTCGGCGGGCTGCCCTGGCCCGTTTCGCAGGCCCCCACGGCCGTGTTGCCCGGTGCGGACGACCGTCTCGTCATCTGCCAGAAGTCGAGGCCGGCGATCCGGCCGGTGGCCTGCACGCGCCTGCCCGGGGATGGGGAGCCGGAAGGGTTCGAGCTGGCTTCTCTGTGGGAAACGACGGCGAAACTGAGTCTGCATCCCGCGGAGGACACAGCACCCCTGATGCTCGTGCAGTTGTTGCGCGGGGAGGGAGACGTGCTCGTCGGCACGCGGGCGAGCCCGGAGGCAACCGCTCACCGCCTCGTCGAACTGGCGATCTCGGGTTTCGTGTCCCGGAGCCTGCGAGACGGGCGCACGCTCGTCGCGATCTCGACCATTGGCGAGGGCCTGCGGGTGTTGCTCTTCGACCCGCAGGGGGACGACGACGGCTGACGGATTCTGGTCGATCCGGGGGCCGCTCGGGCTGCGAGACCCCGCCCCCGCCGTCAGTTCATCAGCCCCGCGATCCGCTCGAGCAGCCCGACGAACTCGACGCGGTCGGGGTCCTGCCCGGCGGCGCCGCGGGCCATGTCGAGCACGGCCTCGAGGTGCGGTTGCGCGTCGACGTGCGGGCTGCCGCGCAGGATCTCGGCGGTCTCGGCCACGGCGGCACCGAAGCGCACGTCGTCGCTCGCCCCCTCGAAGCTCGAAGCGAGGTCGCCGATCGTGAGCTCGGCCGTGGTCTCGCGGCTCTGCACGCCATCCGGGTCCTTGGTGCGGACGCGCACGGTGGCGAGGCCGGCGGGCACGAGATCCGGCGCCTGCGGAACGCGCGCGCCCTCGACGAGGCGCAGCTCGAGGAAGGCCGTGACCTGGTGCCCGGCCCCGATCTCACCGCCGTCGACGCGGTCGTTCGCGAAGTCCTCGTCGGCGACGGCCCGGTTCTCGTAGCCGATGAGACGATACTCGGACACGACCGCCGGGTTCAGCTCGAGCTGGATCTTCACGTCCTTGGCGATGACCTGCAGCGTGCCCGACAGATCACGCTTCACCATGCGATCGGCCTCGCGGACGCTGTCGACGTAGCCATAGTTGCCATTGCCGCGATCGGCGAGCTGTTCCATGGTCGCGTCGTTGTAATTGCCGGTGCCGAAACCGATGGCGCTCAGCGTGATGCCGCGGTCGCGCTCTTCT
Organism: Myxococcota bacterium; assembly: GCA_023150895.1. Classification (GTDB taxonomy): domain Bacteria; phylum Myxococcota_A; class Bradymonadia; order UBA7976; family UBA1532; genus CAINDO01. Next base: position 23,779 of record JAKLJY010000086.1, read on the forward strand.
TCGATGAGTTCGATCAGCGCGTCGCCGGTCAGCCCGACGTTGAAGTCGCCGTCCGTGCACAGGATGACGCGGTTGATGCCCCCCTGTCGGAAGGCTTGGGAAGCGGTGTGGTACGCCAGCCGGATGCCCCCCTCGCCATACGTCGAACCGCCGGCGGTGAGGCCGTCGATCGCCGCGAGGATGTCGTTTCGATCCTCGACCGGGGTCGGTGGCAGCGCGACGCGCACCTCGCCGGCGTACGTCACGATGCCGATGGTATCGCTCGGGCGAAGCTGCCCGGTCAGCTCGGTCAGGGTGTATTGCACGAGGCCGATCTTGTCCGGGCTCTGCATCGAGCCGGACACATCGACGAGAAAGATGAGATTCGCGGGCTTCAGCGCCTCGCGGTCGACGTCGCGGCCGGTCAGGTTCACCCGCAGCAACTCGAGCCCCGCACCGAACGGGGACGGACGCGCGTCGAGGTGAATCGAGAACGGGAAGGCGTCGTCGGCCGCCGGTGACGCGTCGGCGTAGCGGAAGTAGTTGACGTACTCCTCGACCCGCACGCCCTCGGGCACGGGCAACACACCGCCGTTCACGTCCCGCCGCATCAGTGAGTAACTCGCCGTGTCGACGTCGATGGCGAACGTCGCGAAACGGTCCTGCGCGGTGTCCACGAACGGGTTGGCGCCGTAGTCTTCGTACTGTTCGCCGCTGTGATCGGGCGGCGGCGGGGGCTCTTCGAAGGCAGCGCCGCCCCCCGCCCCGCCCGCCGCGGAACCGCCCGCGCCGTAGCTCGTGTCGTCGAACCACTCGTCCTCGGGGACGTAGCCGGCGTCCGCGCCCGCAGCGCCGGGCCCGGGCGCGCCGGAGCCCGCAGCGTAGGGATCGCCCGCGCCGTTCGGGTAGGCGGCGGAATCGGCGGACTCATCGACGCCGCACGCGGCGGCATTCAGGGCAGCGAGGGTCAGAAGGGCGCGGGAGAGGGTCTTCATGGGGCCTCCGAGGTGAGTGTCGGTGGCCTGACCTTGCGACGCCCGTGCCACGCGTGCGGCCTTGCAGCGTGCGGCGCTGCGGTGCGTGTGTGAACGGGGGTTCACGGCCGCCCGCGGCTTGGGGGTTCACGACTCGGCGAACATCCCGGCCACCGGCGGCCATCGCGCCGCCGCTGCGATGGTCCCATGAGCCTGGCCACGCGGTGGTCCTTTGCTCCCGGCGAACGATCCACGCCGTTGCGACCGACAACATGGCGCGATGCAATCGTCGTTGCTTCGGCCACCGGGCCGACGGGGCCCGTGGACGAGTCTCCCTCGCTTGATCCCCAGGATGGCGCGCCCGACACGGGCTCCCCCCACTGGGGCCCCTCCCGCTCGACCTCATCCTACGGGCCCCGTCTGGCCCTGCGTCGGCGTGAGCATTCTCGAATTTCGAGTCGGCAACGGGTTCGTCAGACGATCGCAACGTGGAATGGGTAGACCGCTCTGCCTGAACGGACTGGCAATCTCCAGTTGCAGAGGACCACTGATGCCGCCGCCGAGCACCACCAATGTGTGACCGACGGACGACCGAAGTGTTCGATGCGGAAACGGACACCCAAGCGTATGAGGCACGTCCGGCAAGTTGCGATGCCACACATGCGAACGACAGGTTGGGACGCCCAGCCACGACCGCGCCACTTCAAAGGCGTTGCGACATGGATCGACCCGCGCTCGCCTCCCGTTCGTGTCTTCCCGCCCTCGCCGCCGCCATCCAGGCCGGCACCTACGACAGTTGCTGAGACGGCACCGCAATGCCCGCGGTGCAGGTCAACCCACCTATCGGCCTACCAGGGAGGCTTCAGCGCGGGCAAGGCCGTCGCGGGCGCCGTGCTGCTCGGGCCACTCGGGCTCGTCGCCGGCGCACTCGGGCGCAATGACGTTCATCTCGGATGCGTGTCATGCGGGCATCACTGGGACCCGAAGAATCTCGGGATCATCGACTCGATTGCCATCGCGAATCCGCCGGCGGCCGCGGCCGAGAAGACGACGACCACAAAGGCCGTCCGGTTTGGCGCGGGTGGCTGTTTGCTGATGTGCCTTGCGTTCCTCGTGGTCACCGCGCTGTTGGTCAGCATCATGCGGCATTGACGAATGGGCGTATGGCAAGGTTGGGCAATCATCTTGCCTGTCGCCGCCCCACGGCGCTCGGGGATGCACGCCCTGGCGGTCATGCGTCGCGAGTCTCTACGAAGGCGTCGGAAAACGGCCCGAGCGCGGCCTCGAATCCCCGCAAACGTCCGTATTCGGCGTGAGCAGCACGGCGTCGCCGTTGCTCCGGATGTCGACCTCCCGGCACGGCAGAACAACCGCCCCCAGTAAGAGGACGACTTGCCGTGGCCCCCCGGCGGACGGCCTGCCGGAGGACGCGGTCACGAACCCGCCAACCGCCGCAGGCGGAGGTACACGAACGACTGCGTCGTGCCGAACGGGGTGGTGTGGACCTCGGGCACGACGTCGCACACCTCGAAGCCGGAGCCGAGCGCGGCGTGCAGGGCTTGTGCGGTGTACCGGACGACGGGGAGGCCGCTGCACTTCTCCGGGCCATCGGCGGCGAAAGTCGCAATGACCACCGTCCCGCAGGGGCGCAATGCGCGGCGAAGCGCGGCCCGATAGGCCGCCCGGTCGGCCTCTTCGGTGAGGAAATGAAAGACCGCCCGGTCGTGCCAGAGGGCGTACCCCGCCTCGGGCAGCGACACGGCCGTGATGTCGCCCTCGATCCACGTCACGGCGCCGGCGCGGTCACCCATGCGGGCCTGCGCCGCGCGCAGTGCAGCTCCGGAAAGGTCCAGAACCGACACGCAGCGGTGCCCGCGCGCGAGCAGGTCATCGACGAGAACGGATGCCCCCCCGCCGATGTCGATGATCGGGTCGTCGGGGGCCGGGCCCGCGTCGCCGATGAGCCGCAGCGAGAGCGCCGCCCGCGGCTGGAACCAGCTCACCGCGTCGGTGGCCTTCGTGGTGTAGACGTTTTCCCAGTGGGGTTTGCTTTCCATCCCGCCAGTCTACACCGCCCTCGCACGCTTTTCTTCCCGCGCGGGCGCCGCCGGTCGATACTCCCGGCATGCCGGACATCCGTGGAAAACGCGTCCTCGTGGTCGGCGGCGCCGGCCTCATCGGCTCGCACGTCGTCGAGGAACTCTGCCGTCACGACGTGGCGGGGGTCACCGTCTACGACAACTTCTGCCGCGGCACGCGCGCGAACCTCGCGACGGCCCTGCGGGACCCCCGCGTGCGCGTCTTCGAGGTCGGCGGCGACATCCTGCAAGCGGACCTCCTCGACGCCGCCGTGCGTGAAGCCGACTTCGTCGTGCACCTCGCGGCGCTGTGGCTTCTGCAGTGCCACGAGTTCCCCGCGGCGGCCTTCGACGTGAACGTCCGCGGCACCTTCAACGTGCTCGAAGCCTGCCGGCACCGCGGCATCGCCCGGCTCGTCTACAGTTCGTCCGCCTCGGTCTACGGGGATGCGCGCTTCACGCCCATGACCGAGGACCACCCCTTCGACAACCGCACGTTTTACGGCGCGTCGAAGATCGCCGGCGAGGCCATGCTGACGGCGTACCACCACCGCTACGGCCTGCCGGCGGTGGGCCTGCGCTACATGAACGTGTACGGGCCGCGGCAGGACTACAAGGGCGCGTACATCGCCGTGATGATGAAGATCCTCGATCGCCTCGACCGCGGAGAGGCCCCGGTGGTCTACGGCGACGGCAGCCAGAGCTACGACTTCGTGCACGTCGCGGACGTCGCGCGCGCCAACGTCTGCGCGCTGACGAGCGACGTGCCCCACGGCTTCTACAACGTCGGCACGGGCCTCGGCACCTCGATCAAGGCCGTCGCCGAGCTGCTCATCGAGCTGACGGGGGCTGCGGTGTCCCTGCAGTACGAGCCCGCCGGACCCACCTTCGTGACCCACCGAATCGGCAGCACGGAGGCCGCGCAGCGCGACCTCGGCTTCGAGGCGCGGGTGCCGCTGCGCGAAGGTCTCGCAAGCCTCATCGCCTGGCGCGCCGCCGACCGCGCGCCCCCGGCCCGGACCCTGGAGTGAAGCCCGTGCGCGTGCCCATCACCAAACCCCTGTTCGACGACGACGACCGCCGCGCCATCAGCCTGCCCCTCGAGACGGGGTGGGTCGTGCAGGGCCCGCAGGTTGCCGAGTTCGAGCGCCGGTTCGCGGCGTTCTCCGGCGCGCCACACGCGCTGGCCTGCACGTCGTGTACGACCGGCCTGCACCTGGCCCTCGCGGCCCTCGGGGTCGGGCCGGGCGACGAGGTGCTCGTGCCCGCCTTCACCTGGGTCGCCACCGCCAACGTGGCGCTCTACTGCGGCGCGACGCCCGTGCTGTGCGACGTCGACCCCTCCACGTTCAACGTGACGCCCGCCGAGATCGAGCGCCGCCTGACGCCCCGGACGCGCGCGGTCATTCCCGTGCATCTCTTCGGCCTGCCGGCGGACATGGCGGCGATCGAGGCCCTGGCGAGACCTCGGGACATCTTCATCGTCGAGGACGCGGCCTGTGGTTTCGGCGCCCGCATCGGCGATCGTCACGTCGGCACGTTCGGGCACGCCGGGGCGTTCAGCTTCCACCCGCGCAAAGCGCTGACGACGGGCGAGGGCGGCATGGTGACGACCACCGACGCCGCGCTCGATACCACGATGCGTTCGCTGCGCGACCACGGCGCGAGCAAGAGTGATCACGCCCGGCACGGCAACGCGGGGGCGTTTCTGTTGCCCGAGTTCAACCTGCTCGGCTTCAACTACCGCATGACGGACATGCAGGGCGCGCTGGGCGTGACGCAGATGGCGAAGGCCGACTTCGTGCAGGCCCGCCGCACTGCGCTCGCCGCCCGCTACGACGCCCTGCTCGCGGACGTGGCGTGGCTGCGCACGCCGGTCGTGCCCGCGGGGGTCACCCACGGCTGGCAGTCTTACGTGTGCCTCTACGCGCCGGAAGACCCGACGCTCGCGCGCACGGCCGAGCTCTCCGCGCGCCGCAACGCGCTGATGCTGAAGCTCGAGGAGCGCGGCGTCTCGACGCGGCAGGGCACGCACGCCGTCCACACGCTGACCTACTACGCACGCCGCTTCGACCTGCACGCCCATGACTACCCCGGTGCGCACATGGCCGAGGGGCTGTCGCTGACGCTACCGCTGTACCCGACCATGACCGAGGCCGAGCAGGACTACGTCGTCGAACAGTTGCGCGCCTGCGGACCCTGAGCGTGGACCCCACCGAGAACGCCCGCCGCGCGGCTCGCTACCGCAAGGACGAGGCCCTGGAAGCGGCGCTGGCGGCCTTCAACGCGCGCCTGCTCGCGAGCGTCCCCGCCGCCGCCCCCGGGGCCGAGATCACGCCCTTCACCGGGCCGGTCGTCTTCGTCGTCGGCCCGCCGCGCTCGGGCACGACGCTTCTGATGCAGGTGCTGACCCGCACGCGGGCGTTCACGTTTCCGGATCACATCGTCGCGCGCTTCCCCGGCGACCCCGCGGCCGGCGTGCTCGTCTCGCGCAGCCTGCGGGGGCCATTCACGGGGCTCGACCCCGCCCATGCCGCTGCGACACCGGACGCCCCGGCCCGCTCCGAGCACGGCGTCACCCCGGGTCTGTTCGAGCCGCACGAGTTCGGTTACTTCTGGTCGCGTCTGTTCGACTTCAGCCGCGGGCACGCGCAGGACGCCGCACAGCTCGCCCGGGCGGACTGGCGCGGGCTGCATGCGGCCCTCGCGGGTATGTACGCCGCGGGGGAAGACAGACCTCTGCTCTTCAAGATCGTCCCCCTCTCGATGAACGCCGACGCGCTCGCCGCGGCGTTGCCGGGCGCGCTGTTTCTGACCTGCGATCGCGAGCCCGTGGACGTCGCGCTCTCCATGTACAAGACCCGGATCGCCCGCTACGGCGACGCCGCGCGCTGGTGGTCCGTGCAGCCCCCCGGACACGAGACGATGGCCGGTCTGCTGCCCGTCGAGTCCGTCGCGGCGCAGCTCTCGGCCTTTCTGCGTACGACGGCGGACGCGCTCGACCGGGTGCCGGCGCGCCGCGTCTTCCGACTCGGGCACGCCGAGCTCTGCGAGGCGCCCGGCGCGACGCTCGAGACGCTCGACGCGTTTCTGACCGGGCATGGGCTCCCGCCCGCCACCGCCCTCGCCCGCCCGACGTGGTTCGCGCCCCCCCGCGTCGACCCCGCCGACGCCCCGCTGCGTTCGGCCCTCGCCGACGCGCTCGCCCGACACGGCAGCCCCGCCCGCCCCGCCCGCCCCGCAGACGGAGAAGATCCGGCATGAGCCCCCCGCGCGTCCTGATCGGCTGCCTGAACATCGGCAACAACATTCAGTTGCTCGCCCGCGGCTTTCGGGAGATCGGGTTCGAGGTCAAGACGGCCGCGGCCGCGCGAAACGGCAACTTCTATGCCCACGACTTCGACTTCGACCTCGCACCCCTGCACGCGCTTGCGGCGGAGAGCATCGCCCGGGACGAATACCCCGAGTGGGTGGTCGACGATCCGCGGTTCGCCCCGCTCTTCGACTTCGATCTGTACGTCTTCGTCGCCTCGCACACCCTCTTGCCCGGTCTGTTCGACCTGCCGCTGCTCAAGGCGCGCGGCAAGGCGATCATCAGCTTCCAGACGGGGTCGGAGATCCGTTTCTGGCAGATGGCCCGGACCTTCAATGCCGCGTACGGGCACATCTTCCCCGACGATCTCGTCCCGAAGATCGCGAGCACGCCGAAACACATGGGCGAGGTCGCGGCCTGGCCGCGCTACCTCGACGTGCTGAGCAACAAGCTCCACAACATCCGCATGGCCGAGCGTTACGCGGACGCCCTGTTTTCGCAGCCGCGCGCCAACGTGCTCGGTGTACGCCCTTACATGGCGGCCATTCTGCCCCTCGACGCGAGCCGTTGTACCGCACGCATCCCCGGACGCACGCACCCGGTCGTCGTCCATGCGCCCACCAACCCGGCGTTCAAGCAATCGGCGTTGATCATGCAGACGCTCGAGCGGCTCTGGAAAGAGGGCGTCGGCTTCGAGCTGCGCCTGTTGCGCAACCTGCCCAACGAGCGCGTCCTCGAGGCCCTGACGGACGCCGATGTGTTGATCGACCAGATCTACTGCGGCAAGCCGGGTCTGTTGGGCTACGAGGGCATGGCGAGCGGGTGTGTCGTCCTCGGCGGCAATCTGGAAGATCCGACGCCGGTGCCGCACCGCGCGTTGCCGGTCATCGACATCGTGCCCGACCGCATCTTCGAGACGTTCCGGGAGGTTCTCGGCGGTAGCCGCGACGCACGGGTCGCCGCGGCCGAGGCGGGCGTGCGGTACCTGGCGGAGGGGCATCACACGCCCGCCCGCATCGCGCAGTACCTCATCGAGGGCCTGGAGCGTTCGGGCAAACGCGACTGGGACTACTACCCCTGCCAGTACATCGAGCGCCCCGAGGTGCCCTCGAAAGAGGTCGTGCCGGCGTATCTCAAAGAGATGACGCTGGAGGTCATGGCCGACTTCGGCGTGCCCCCCGGCTTCGACGGGGGTCCACTCGAGCGGGCGGGACTCCTGCCCGGCGGCTGGCAGGCCCATCGAGATCAGCTCCGGCCGTGGGATCTCACCGGGGCACGGCGCACGTTCTGGGGGCACGTCGGCGCCGGTGCGATCTATCCGCAAGCGCGCGGCTGAGCGGGCGCCCGCCGTCAGCGCAGCGCGCGCGCGACCTCGATCACGCGGTCGAGCTCGTCGTCCGAGAGGCTCGGATGCAGCGGGACGCTCACCGTGTCCGCGAACCGGGCGCAGGCCCGCGGGAAGGCGACATCCGGCAGCCCCAACGCCCGGTGGACGAGCGCGTCCACCCCGGGACGCAGACACACACCGTGCAGGTCCCCCCTGACGGGGGTTCGCGCCGCGAGCCCGGGCGCGGAGAGCGGGAACCGGAACACACACTCGCCCCGCGGGGCGGCGACGAAGCGGGCCGTCAGCGCCGCGGGCATCGCCACGAGCAGGCGTTCCGCGAGCGCCCGGCGCCGCGCCAGGAAGTCCGGGTACCGCCCGAGCTGCGACAGACCCAGCGCCGCCGCCAGATCAGAGAGCCGGCCGCCCTTTCCGGCGTCCCGGGCGGCGCGGGCCCGGTCGAGCAGCCCGGCGTCGGGGCTCGCCACGAGGCCGCCCTCGCCCGTGGTCAGGCACTTGGTCGCGTGGAACGAATACACCCGGGCCGCCGCGCCCGCCCAAGGCGCCCCTGGCACGAGGGCCTGACAGGCATCGACGATCACCGGCGGGCCGAGCGCCGCCAGGGCCTCGACCGGCGAGCGCAGGCCGAAGACGTCCACCGCCACCACGGCCCGCGTCCGCGGGGTCAGTCGCGCCGCGGCCTCGGCGGGCCCCATGAGCCAGTCCTCGCCCACGTCCGCGGGCACGGGTCGCGCACCGAGCGACTGCACGGCCGAGGCGACGCTGAAACACACGTAGGTCGGCAAGACGACCTCGTCGCCGGGGCCGACGCCGAGCGCGTGCAGAGCCAGGCGCAGCGCGGCCGTCCCGCCGTCCGTCGCCACGCCCGGGGGGGCGCCGATACCGCCGAGCGCCGCCTCGAAACGCGCGACGCGCTCGCCGGTCGCCAGGGCGCCGCTTAGCAGCGCGGCGTCCACCGCAGCGCGGTCCTCGGCCGTGACCCACGGGCGGGAGTGAGGCACCGGTGTCATCCCAGCGCCTCGTACGGATACACATAGGTGAACGGAAACTCCCCCGAGAGGCGGTCGCGATGCACGCGCAGCGTCTCGCGCGCCTCGGGCGACGCGGCGGTCGCATAGGCATACGGCCGGGACTCGGCACCGAAACCGGCCTTGAAGTGCATCAAGGTCGTCTGACTGTGCCAGGTGCCGCCCCAGTTCCATTCGCGCCGACCCGCGCGCAGGTCGTCGAGCAGACCATGGGCAATCAACGCCGATAGCGGTTGCCGAGTGCGGTGCTCGACGCGGACCACCGGGGTCAGATACTCCGTCGTGCCCCCGTGCTGCGCCAGCAACAGCGCCGCGACGGGCACCCCCGCATCCCGCGCGACGAGCAGGCGCCGCTGCGCGGGGGGCAGGTGCCGGCGCAACGCGTCGAAGTGCCCCGCCGGCTTGGGTGTCGCGTCTTTCGCTCGCATGTTCTCGGCGTGCGTCTGTGTCAGAAACGCCCACGCCCCGGCGTCGTCCCCCTCGTCGGCGATCGCGAAGCCCTGCCGCAGCGCCTTGCGCACGAGATTGCGGGTCTTCTGTCCGCAGAGGGCGAGCACGTCGTCGAGGGTCGGCGCCGCGCGGCGCGGCAGCGGCGTCACCTGTCCGATCCGCGTGTCCCGGGCCGTCGCGCCGAGCGCCGCCCGGTAATCGGCCTCGTGCGGCATCTCCTCGGGCGTGAGCACCAACGTCGCGCTCAGCGGCGGCCGCGCCCGCAGCGCCTCGCCGAGCGCACCGAGCAGGGCCGCGCGGGCCGCGTCGTCGTGGGGATCGACCAGGGTGCAGGCCCCCGGCGTGCCATACCAGGGCAGCGCGTTGACCACGCAGCCGAGGCCCTCGCGCCCCTCGACCCACATCGCCGCGAGCCCGCCCACCGGGCGCCCCGCGCGCCGAGCCAGGAACCGCACATGACGCCCACCGACCGCCTCGCCGAGGAACGCCAGCCACGGCGAGGTCGCGTAGATGGGTGGCGCGACCTGCGCGACGAGTTCGGCCCAGCCGTCGTCGTCGAGCACGTCCGCGGCGGTCACGACGAGCGGATACGCCGGCCCCGGCATCTCAGAACGACGCCGCCGACCCGGCAGGCTCCGGGTCGAACGTCCGCAACCACCACTCGAAGCACAGGCACGACCAGACGAACAGACGCCGGTTCACGGCCCCCGAGAAGTGTTGCTCGAGCAGACCCTGCACGACCGTCGGTTCGAGCCATTGATACAAGCGTGCCTCGGAGCTCAGCAGCAGGCGGCGGATGTAATCCACGCTCTCACCGCGGAACCAGCTCCCGTCGGGCGCCGAAAAGCCCTGCTTGCGCGCCTGCGTCACACTCTCGGGGACGAACTGACCGAGCACCTGCCGCAGCACCCGTTTGCCGTCCTGATTGCGCGAGAAGTACCGCTCGTGTTTGCGCCCGGGTGCGTTCTCGTCGAGACGCTCCGTCGCGCCCGGGTGCGCGAGCTTGTGGCGCACCGGCATCCGCATCGCGAAGTCGACGAGGTCGTCGTCGAGAAATGGCAGGCGCGTCTCGAGCCCGTGCGCCATGCTGAGGCGGTCCTCGACGACCAGCAGCCCGTGCAGGAACGTCCGGGCCTCGAAGTACAACGACAGGTTCACATAGTCCTCCGGTCGGCCGCCGCCCGCCCCGGAGAGCGCATCGGCGCGATGGCCGTGCACCGAGCGGAACGCGGCGAAGGCGGCGTCCGTGTCCATCCGCGCCATAGGCCGGAAGAGGCGCGCCCGCACGTCGTCGGGCATCAGCCGCTGCCAGTACGCGTAGTGGCGCGACAGATAGCCTTCCGAGGATGCCCCGGCCCCCCCCACGCTGCCCGCCGACTCCGGTCGGTCGACGAAGTAGCGCCAGGGATAACCGCAGAAGAGTTCGTCGCTGCCCGCGCCCGAGAGCACGACCTTCACGAACCGGCTCGCCAGGCGGGAGACGTAGAAGTTCGGGTAGCTCTGCCCGACCCGCAGGTCCTCGAGGTGCCAGATGAGCTGCGGCATCACCCGCTCCATGTCACCGGCCTTGAGGACGACCTGGTAGTGCTCGGTCTTGAACAGATAGGACAAATGCTCGGCGCGCGCCCGCTCGTCGAAGTTCAGTTCGAGGCCCGACGCCGACGTGAGATCGAAGCCGCAGGTGAAGGTGCGCAGCCCCGGCAGCTCGCGCGCCGCGACGGCCGTGACCGAGCCCGAGTCGATGCCCCCGCTCAGGTAGGCGCCCACGTCCGTATCGGCCACGAGCTGACGCTGCACGGCCTGCTCGAACAGACGCCGGGTCTCCCGCACCGCCGTCTCGGCGTCGATGGTCGGGTCTTCCTCGAAACGGTAGTCCCAGTATCGCTGCCGCGCCACGGACCCGTCGGCGTCGACCGTCATCCAGGTACCGGCGGGCACGATGCGCACGCCGTCGAAGAGCGTCGCGTCCGTGAAGATGTTCTGGAACGCGAAGTACTCCTGCAGGGCGGGCACGCAGACCCGCGTCCGGGCCGCCGGGTGGCGCAGCAGCGCCTTGATCTCGGAGCCGAAGACCAGCGCCTCGCCGAATCGTGCCCAATACAGGGGCTTGATGCCATGGCGGTCGCGCGCGAGCAGAAGCCTGCGCTCGACGGCGTCCCACAAGGCCAGGGCGAACATGCCGTTGAAACGCGAGAGGGCCGCCGGCCCCTCGGCCGCCAGGGCGTGCAGCACGACCTCCGTATCGCTTCGCCCACGGAAGCGCGCGCCGCCCGCCTCGAGCGCGACACGCAGCTCGCGGAAGTTGTAGACCTCGCCGTTGTAGATCAGCGTGTAGCGCCCGTCGGGGGTCTGCATGGGCTGATTGCCCGCCGCGCTGCGGTCGATGATGGCCAGCCGCCGGTGGGCGAGCCCCACGGGCCCCTGCGTCCACAGGCCGTCCCCGTCGGGTCCGCGATGCGCCACGGCTTCGGACATGCGCGCGAGCGTCACCGGCGAGACCGGCGAGGCGTCGAGGTTCAGCAGTCCGGCGAGACCACACATGCCGCCATCATCGACCAGAATCGACGAAAAGCGAGGACGACGCGCCGCCCGCGCCGCGCCCGACGTTCGTGCTACCATCCCCGCATGGCCGAATCGAACCCCAAGCCCACGGCGCGCTTCGAGCTGCCCGAGCGTTTCAGCGAGCCGACGCCCATCGCCCCCGACGAGGCGACCTGGCGGGCGCTCACCCCCGCGCAGCGGGAGGCGAAGGTCTGGGAGCTCATCGACGCGCTGCCGCTGACCGAGGTGATGTCCGAGGGCACGCCGCACTCGGACGCGAAGATGACCGTCGTCTCGTCGCTGCGGCGGTTCTTCGGACAGCGGCGCCGTGGTCTGTTCATCGCGCCTGAGCTCATGGTCGCGTACCCCGGAGAGCCGACGTTCGTCCCCGACGTGCTCGCCGTCCGCGACGTCGAGCTCAGACACCGCACCTCGTGGATGGTGGTCGACGAGGGCCGCGGACCCGACTTCATCCTCGAGATCCGCAACAAGGGCAGCCGCGCAAAGGACTACCGTCGAAACGTGGAGCGGTTCGCCCGGCACGGCATCCCCGAGTATTTCGTCTACGACGTCATCCGGCAGGAGCTCGCCGGCCATCGCCTCGACCCGCGCCCGGAGGGGGCGAGCAGCCCGGCGCAACGCCGCTACGTCCCCATCATCCCGCAGGGCGGGCGGTTCCACTCCGACGTCCTCGAGCTCGATCTCGTCGTGCTCGACGGCCGGCTGCGGTTCTTCTACAGCGGCGCCGAGGTACCGGACGTCGACGCCGAGGTGACCATGCTGACCCGCATGGTGGAGGAGAGTTCCGCCCGTCTCGAGGCGTCCGAACGCCTCGCAGCTGCCGAGGCCGAACGCGCCGCCGCCGAGGCCGAACGCGCCGCCGCCGAGGCCGAACGCGCCGCCGCCGAGGCCGAACG
>JAKLJY010000087.1 GCA_023150895.1 Myxococcota bacterium
GCGCCGCTGCAGCCGCAGTCGGCGGCGCCCCCCACCGCGGCCGCCGCCGGCGGCCTCGACGACCTGAAGTAGCGGCCCCCCAGGCAGGAGAAGACGCCATGTCGCTCGCCGCCGAATTCGGCATCACCCTCACGCAGCACATCCTTCGCAAACAGACCGGGCATCGAGAGGCCCGCGGCCAGTTCTCGCAGCTCCTGACGCAGATCGGGGTCGCGGGCAAGCTCATCACCGCGCAGGTGCGGCGCGCCGGGCTCATCGAGCTCTGGGGCGCCACGGGGGAGATCAACGTCCAGGGCGAGACGGTTCAGAAGCTCGACCGCATCGCCAACGACACCTTCATCGAGGTCCTGAAGCGCTCGGGCTGCGTGGCGGCGATGGCCTCGGAAGAAGAGGACGAGGTCATCGAGGTGCCGGGCCAGATGGCCGGCGACTACGTCGTGGCGTTCGACCCGCTCGACGGCTCGAGCAACATCGACGTCAACGTCTCGATCGGCACCATCTTCGCCATCTACCGCCGGCACGATCGCCACGAGGTCGTCCGCAGCGACATCCTGCGCCCCGGGCGCGAGCAGGTCGCCGCCGGCTACATCGTCTACGGGCCGAGCACCGCCCTCGTGTACACCGACGGCCGCACCGTGGACTGCTTCACGCTGGACCCCTCGTGTGGTGAGTACTTCCTGACCCGGGAGAACGTCCGCATGCCGGAGAAGACGGTACAGCTCTCGATCAACGAGTCGAACGAGCCGTACTGGGCCCCCTGGGTGCGGCCGTACCTCGACGCGGTCAAGGCGCGCAACGACGCGGAGAAGCGCCGGGTGTCCTCGCGGCACATCGGCTCGCTCGTCGCCGACTTCCATCGCAACCTGCTCAAGGGCGGCGTGTACCTCTACCCGACGGACGCCAAGACGGGTCGCGGCAAGCTGCGTGTCCTTTACGAGTGCAACCCCCTGGCCTTCATCGCCGAGGTGGCCGGCGGGGCGGCGACGGACGGACACCGGCGCATTCTCGACATCGAGCCGAACGGTCTGCACGACCGCACGGGGCTCGTCATCGGACCGAAGAGCGAGGTCGAGCGGGTCGCCGGGTTCGTGGAGAAGTTCGGCTTCGGCGCGACCGGCGGCTGACCCGGAGGTCAAGGCGCGGCCCGACCCTGCCGACGCAGGGGGTGATGTCCGAAGTCAAACCGACCGTCACGCGTGTGCTCGTCGTCCACGAGGATCCCACGATGATCCTCATGCTGCGGCGCACGTTCGAAAGCGAACGGTGCTGGGAGCTCACCGGGGCACGCAGCGCCGCCGCCGCGCTCGAGCGGCTCGCCCTCGATGCCGGCTTTCAGGGCGTCATCCTGAGCTGGAGCCTGCCGGACACCGGCGCGCTGCACCTGCTCGCCGGCCTGCAGGACCGGAGCGGCGCGCGGCCCTGGGTCCTGGCGCTGCACGGTCACTGGAACGAGGACGATCTGGCCCGCGCGGTGCAGACCGGCGTCGACGGGTTTCTGTCCCCCCCGCTGACCGTCGAGGCGGTGGCGACGGAGGTCGAGGGGCTGAGCCGCGGTGGCGAGACGCCGACCCGGTCGCGTCTCCTGAGCCTGGCGGGGACCCGCCTGCTGCGGGCCGACGAGCGCCTCTGGCAGCACATCGAGGAGCCCCTGTGGCGGCAGCGGATGTCGCGTCTGGCGGCGGGACTGCGCGCCAAGGCCGGCGTGTCCACCCGGGCCGCGGGCGAGCGCCTCGTCGCGCGCCTCGACGCCCTCTTCGGCCGGCCGGTCGGCCAGGACTGCGTCCGCATCCTGAGAGCGCATCTGACGCGACCGACCGCGAGCGCGGACGAGCTGGCGCGGCAGGCGGGTGCCGAGAGTCTCCGGGCCCGCGCCTACATCGGTGTCCTGCACGAGCTCTTCGGCACGGGGTCGGCGCGCCAGCCGCTGCGCAGCGAGGCCGCCGGCGCCGTGGCCATCGCCGCCGAGATCATCTTCGCGCGGCCGGACGTCGAGCCCGTGAGCGCCGCGGAGTTCGAGCGCCTGCGGTTGCTCGGCGCCGAGATTCTCGCGTCGCCGGACGAGCCCCGCTCGGCGGCCGCGCGGGACGAGCTCACGCGCAAACTCGCCCATCTCATGCACGCCCCCGTGGCGGCGCTCACTGCCCTGAGCCCCGAGGCGCAGACCTACGTGGCCGCCGGCGTGGTCGACGCCGCCGTCCAGGTCGAGGCGATCGACCGGGCGCGCCTGGCCGTGCTGCAGAGCGTGCTGAACGCGATGACGCCCGACGGCTGTCTGGATGGGACCCGCCTGCGGGCCCTGGCCGCGGCGCTCGGGGTCGTGCCGCCCCCCGACGCCGGGGTGACGCCCCGCCTGCTGCAACTCGCCGCCGCGCTCTACCCGGAGCCGGGCATCGAGACCATCGACGTCGAGCGACTCGCCGCCCTCGAGGAGGCCCTGCGGCGCGGCGAACTGCCGCCCGATCTCGACGTCGCCGCCCTGCAGGCCCGCCTGGCCCAGTTGCGCGCGGCGTTGGACCCCGGGGCCATCGTGGACCTGCAGCGCGTGTCGCGCCTCGTGGATGCCTGGGAGGCGCAGAAGGTCGAGCGGATCGGCCTCGCGACCGTCGGGGCCATCGTCCGCTCCCTGGACCGCGGGCGCCCGGATCCCGTGATCGCTCGCCTTTACGCCTGCCTGGGCGTCCAGGACCTCGCCGGCCAGCAGCGTGTGCTGCAGTCCGCGGTCGTCCTGCGCGAGCTGCGGCCCGTGCCCGCGCTCGACTCTCTGCGCCTGCAGATGATCTTCCAGCGCGCCCTGGGGGAGGCGGCGCCGCCGGACGCGGCGCGGATGCGGGCCCTCATCGACGCCGTGGATCTCGCGCAGGGCATGGACCGCGCCGCGGCCGGGCGCCTGGCCGACGCGCCCCCCGTGCCCCTCGAGCGGGTGCGGGTCGAGGCGCACGTCGCCCAGCTCGCCCGCCGCCTCGAGTCCCCGGACCTGCGACTCGGCCTGTCGCCCGATCAGATGGCCCGGCTCGCGGCGATGTTCGCGTCGGGGGGCGATCCCGCGTTCCCCGGCCTCTCGGCGGAGGCCGTGCTGCGGCTGCGGGTGCTGGCGCTCGTCATCGTCCGCCCGGGCCGCGATCCGGTCTCGACGCTCGAGCGGGTGCTCGGGGCCTCCGGCCGGGACGTCCGGGCGCTGGTCGGGCTGGCGTCCATCATCCCCGAGCCCGGCCGCGCCGCCGTCCTGCCGGCCCTGCGCGGCCTGGTCGGGCTGACGGAGCGGGCCTGCACGGCGAAGGACGTGGAGGGCCATCTGGCCAACGGACGAGTAGAGGCGGCCGCCCTCGGCCTCGGCGACCTCTCCGACAACGAGCCCCGCCTGCTCGGCCTGCTCAACGAAGCGGCCCTCGCGCTGCGGACGCTCGGCCGCGGCGAGGAGGGCGAACCCCTCTATCGCCGCGCGCTGCGGCTCGCCCCGACCCGGTTGAATCTGTTGTTCAACTTCGGTCGGCTGCTCTTCGAGGCGGGGCGATTCGCCGAGTGCGTGGCCATCGCCGAGCGGTGTTACGAACTCGCGCCGGACTTCGGCATGGCCGAGTCGTTGTTGCGCGACGCGCGTGCGAAGCTGGAGCCGGCGGCCGCCTGACCGCGAGCCGTCGCGTCAGAGGCGCGAGACGAGGCCCTTCTTGATGTCCTTCTGGACGGGGTGGTCGCCGAGCCAGATGTCCCAGACCGCCTTGGCGAACGCGGCGCTCTTGATCGTCGTCGGGCTCTGGCCGAGCACGGCGCAGATGACCCCCCCGCCGCCCGGCAGCCAGGTGAAGTCGACCTCGTCGCCGGTCGTGAGCGGGTGGCTGCGCAGGTAGGTTTCGAGCTGCCCGAGCTCGGCGTCGAGCCCGGTCGGGTAGTTGGCGCGGATGGCCTCGGAGAGCGCGTCGGCCATCTTCTTGCCGTCCACGTCGCGCTCCATCGTGAGGATCATCTGCTTGGGCACGTCCGACGCGGCGAGGTCGCCGGGACCCTTGGGGCTCGCGGCCGTCTCGACGTAGCTGCCGATGACGTAGACGTTGATGAACGCCTTTTCGCGCAGCCCGACGCCCGTGAGCTTCAGCGCCGTGGCCTTGCCCGCCACCGACGCCTGACGCGTCTCGGGGAAGGAACGGTCGCTGCCGTCGACGCGGACGTCGGCAAAGGCGGTGGTGGAGAGCAGGGTGAGACCGAAGAAGGCGGCGACGGCCGCACGGGAGCGGATCTTCATGGGGACCTCCGTTCGGTCGACCACTCTACGCCGAAGCGCGGGCCTGCGGTACGACCTGGATCAAGGCGCGGGTCGGATTCGACACCGGATCGCGCGGTGATCGAGCCGGCCGGTGTCCGCGGCGCCGCCCGGCAGGCTGCCGACGTCGAACGGGGCATCGAGCGTGGGCGAACCGACGACCTCGCATGCGCCCTCGAGCCCGGCGACGAGCGCCGTGTCATGGCCGCCGACCGGGCCGGGGCCGATCGCCGTCGCGAGCCGTGCGCCGGACGCATCCCTCGGGGCCAGATCGGTGTAGGGACCGGCGGGTACGAGCGCCGCCCGAAAACGCTCGGTCGCGCCGCCGCCCAGAGCGTCCTCGGGATCGAAGGCCAGGTCGCCGAGCAGGACGACGCGCCCGGCGGGCGCACCGGCGACCAGGGCGAAGAGGGCATCGAGCTGACCGATGCGGCAGGTGTGGCCGCTGTACGCGCCGTTGAGACCCGTGCCCGGCGCATTGAGCGCGAAGAACCCCACCGTCAGCGGTCCGCCGGGGGTCTGCAGATCGAGCCGGTTCACGCTGGTGTCTTCATCACACATCGACTCGTCGCATGTGTTCGCACCGACACTGCACGTGCCGAGCGGCGCAGGGGCGGTCTGCCGAACGGACGTGGCCGGAATGCCGATGCGGCGGTGGACCCCGAGACAGACCGTCTGTCGGCCGGCGTCACACACAATCTGGTAGTCGGGCCCGAGCAGCCGCTCCGCCTGCGTCGGGCGGACGTCGGCCTGATGACAGGTGCGATTCGAATCGGCCTCCGCCGCCGCGGCGCAGACCGAGGCCGGCAGCACCTCCTGAAGGGCGACGACGTCGGCGTCGAGGTCGCGCAGGCGGGCGCCGATGAAGTCTTCATAGCCCTGGTGACTGATGTGCCGCAGGTAGACCGGATCGGTCAGGTTCGGCGTGCCGACGTTCAGGCTCGCGAGCACGAGATCGCCGGGTCGCCCCCGATCCGGCGTGGCGGCGTCGGCGCCGGCCGCGTCGGCCGCAGATGAACCGCCCGCATCCGCAGCCCCCCCGGCCTCGCCCGTGCGGGCGTCCGGGACGTCGGCGGCGCCCGGGCGAGCGTCTCCCGCGGGGGCGGGCGTGCCGGCCGTCTCGGGCTGCCTTCCCGGCCCCACGTCGTCGTCCACGGAGAGTTCGAGACCGGGGCCGGCGTCGCAGGCGAACGCGGCGAGGGCGGCGCAGAGCAACGCGCGTCGAGGCGTGTGCAGGCTCGGGCGGTTGGAAACGAGCGGCATGCCGGGAGTCTGCCAGGGCGCGGGTCGGGCGGGAACACCCGCGTCGGTGGTCCGTGCGGATCCCCACGGCATGTGTCCTCGGGCTTGACCGGGGCCCGCGCGGCGATTCTACTCGCCCCATGTCCCAACCGCACCCGCTGCAGGCGTTCCTGTCCCGGATTCCCTTGTTCGCCACGCTGACGAGCGAGGACCTCCCCGACATCCTGCGGGCGCTCCGGCCACGCAGTATGCGGGAGGGCGAGACGATCTTCCGTCAGGACGACGCCGGCGAGGCCGCCTACGTCGTCGAGACCGGCGCGGTCGAGATCCGGCTCGGCGAGACGGGTGAGCTCGTCGTCGCGCGCATGGGCCCGGGCGAGGTTTTCGGCGAGCTCGCGCTCATCGACGGGGCGTCGCGCAGTGCCACGGCGGTCTGCGTCGAGTCGGGCACCCTGCACCGCCTCGACAAGACGGAGTTCGATTTTCTCCGCCGCAACCTGCGACCGGCCGCCTACAAGGTCCTGCGCGTGCTGGCCGTGACCGTGAGCGAGCGCGTGCGAGAGACCAACGATCACATCGCCCGGGCGTTGGCCCCCGATGCGCCGGTCGCGGGTGCGCCGGCGGCGGCCGCCGCCCCGGGAGATGCCGGCGGCGTGCGCGGGTTCTTTACGCGGCTCGCCTTCTGGAGCAAGTCGTGAGCGGCCCGGCCCTCGAGCGGCTCCCACTCTTCAAGGGGCTCGGCGACGAGGCCTTGCAGGCCCTCCGCGGCGTCGTGCGCCAGCGGACGTGCAAGGCGGGCGAGGTCTTGTTCACCGAGGGGGACCGCGCGCGGGAGATGTTCATCCTGCTCGCCGGCAACGTGAGCATCTTCAAGCGCCTGCCCGACGCGCGCGAGGAATGTCTCGCCACGCTGGTGCCCGGCGCGCTCGTCGGCGAGCTCGCGCTCATCGACGGACAGCCGCGCAGCGCGAGCGCCCGCATCTCCGGCGGCGAGGCCAGCCTGCTCGTGCTCGCGCGCGATGACTTCGACCGCCTGTTCCGCGCCAACAAACCCTTCGCCTTTCTGGTGCTCGACCGCATCGTCGTCGAACTCTCGGGCCGCCTGCGACGGGCCACGGCGCGGCTCGGCGAGGCCGCCGCCGAAAACACCCCCGCCGCCCGCGCGCAGCAGGCCCGCGACGCGGCCATGAGCCTGCTCGGGGTGGATCTGACGCAGTTCGACCTCGGCGAAATCGACCTCGACGCGATCGAGGTGGAGATCGCCCCCCTCGAACAGAGGATGCGGGGGCGGCGCGGGTAGGTCGCCCGTCCTACCCGCCCTCATACCGGTACCCGACGCCGTGCACCGTGCGGATGATCACCGGCGCGTCGGGGTCGCGCTCGATGCGGCGCCGCAGCTTGCTGATGTGTTGATCGAGGGTGCGGCTGTTGGGCAGGTGGTCGTAGCCCCAACACTCCCGGAAGAACAGATCCCGGTCGCAGACCCGCCCCGCCTCGCGGCAAAGCAGCGCCAGGATACGCACGTCGCGCAGGCTGAGATCAATGACGGTGTCGGCCCGCCGGGCGCGCAGCTCGGCGGGGCTGACCTCCAGATCGCCGATGACGAAGGTCTCGGCCGCCGACGCGCGGGGCCCGTCGCGCGGCCCGGCGTCGCGCAGCGCGAGGCAGCGGCGCGAGACGGCCCGGATGCGGGCGAGGACCTCCTTCACCCCGAAGGGCTTGTTGATGTAGTCGTCGGCCCCGAGCTCGAGGCCGAGCACGCGGTCGATCTCTTCGCTGCGTGCGCTGAGGAAGAGGATCGCGGTGCGGGTGTCCGTGCGCCGGATCTCGCGACAGACATCGTACCCGTTCATGCGGGGCATCATGATGTCGAGCAGCACGATCTCGGGGCGCAGCGCGCGAAAACGGTCGAGCGCGTCGACGCCGTCGGGACAGACTGTGACGTCGTAGCCCTCGCCCGCGAGGAGCTCGGCGAGGCCGGCGGCGATGTGGGGGTCGTCCTCGGCGATGAGGACGCGGAGCGTGGTCATGGCGTTCGCCTCGTGCGTGATGTCAGGGTCGTCATGTCAGGCCGGCGCCCGCAGGCGCACCTCGAACCGGGCGCCGACGGGGGCGTCGACGAGCCGGACGTCGCCGCCGTGCAGGCGTGCGAGCTGTCGGGCGATGGTCAGGCCGATGCCCGTGCCGGACGCGCCCTCGGTCAGGCGATCGTCGAGGCGCTCGAAGGGGAGAAACACGCGCTCCCGCGCGGCCGCCGGGATGCCCGGGCCCGCGTCGCTCACCGTTACGACGAGCAGGTCGCCCTCGAGGCGACTTTCGACGTCGACCCGCCCCCCGGTCGCGGCGTACTTCTCCACGTTGCCGACGAGGTTGCCGACGATCTGTTCGAGGGCATCGGGATCGAGCGCGCGGGTCGCGGCCGCGTCGAGCCGGAGCGCCGGTGTGATGCCCCGGGCGGCGAGCGCCGGGGTGAAGCCCTCGACGACGCCGCGCAGGACGGCGTCGGGTGAGACCGGGCGCGGGCTCAGCTTCAGGGTGTGTCGCTGACTGCGCGCGAACGTCAGAATGTTGGTGATCAGCCGCGACAGGCGCTGACTCTCGGCGACGACGACGTGCAGGTGGCGGGCGGCGGCGTCCTCGGGCTCGAGAGCGAGCTCTTCCTCGAGCATCTCGGCATACAGACGGATGTTCGTCAGGGGGGTCTTCAGCTCGTGAGACACCTGATTGACGAACGTCACCCGTTGCTGCGCCTCGCGATACGCCCGCGCGCCCTCGCGGTGGACGTGCGCGAGCGCGCCGAGCAGCACGACGATCGCCGCGCCGATGCCCGCCCACAGGCCGAGCGTCGAATCCGCCGTCGCCGGCGCGAGGCTTTGCTCCAGGTGCCAGTGGGACAGGGGCTCGGGCAGGCCGCGGCGCGCGGGCGTGAGCGATGGGTCCGCCGCGCGGCGGCCGCCCCAGGCGTAGACCGCCCGCCCGGCCTCGTCGGTCAGTCGGGCCGGCGGGCCGTCGGCGTCCCCGTCGGGCAGACGCGCGATGACATCGGACAAGAGCCGCGCGCGCTCGAGCTCGACGAGCACCGTGCGGCCGTCGCCCAAGCGGCGGACGAACCCGACGTTCACCCCCGGCCCCCAGAACCACGACTGCCACGACCACGAACGCAGGCTGGCGGTCTCGGCGGGCGGGTCGCGGTCGGGGCGTGTCGGGGCGCCCCCGGCGGCCGCGCCCGGAGCACCGGAGGCCTGCCCCGGGGCGTCGGCGGGCGGCGCGGGCGACAGACCCCGCGACCACGCGGGGCGGGCGCGCTCGACGAACTCGGCCTCGGCGGCGCTGCGGGCCTCGGGCGGTGGAAAGACGACGGTGCCCCGCGCGTCGACCACCAGCGCGTGCCGGTACCAGACGCCGCGGCGGAGGCGCTCCCGCAGGGCCTCCGGCTCGCCGGGCAGATCGTCCGTGAGTGTCAGCAGGACGGGCACGCGATCGGCGAACAGACCGGACAGACCGGCGTGCAGCGCGTCGAGCTGACCCTCGCCCGCCCGCCCGGCCTCGTCGCGCGCCCGCTGCGCGGCTTCGTGAGACAGCCGCAGCCCCGCGAACGACAACAACCCGCCGCCGAGCAGGGCGACGAGGGCCAGGGGCCAGAAGAGGCGGGGGGCGGCGGGGGTCATGGCATCACTCAATACATCTGCTGCATGTCCATCTTGAGCTGCTTCTTGCGCATGGACTTGCGCTGGCGGTTCCAGCCCTCGCCCTCGAGGTTCTCCGCGTCGCTTTCGTTCTCCTTGCGCAGCATCTCCAGGGCCGGCGCGTCGAGCTGCACGCTGTTGCTTTGCAGATAGGCCGCGTTGTCGCGCAGCACCTCGCGCGCCCGCTGCACCTCGCCCCGGTCGCGCAGGCTGACCGCCAGCGCGTTGCGTTCGTTGGCGATGAGCTCGACGGCCGACACCATGACGCTGCGATCCGTCGCTCGCTCCGCCGCGGCGCGGTCGTTGGTGAACGTCACCGCCGCCTCGCCGGAGAGCATCTCGCTCGTGCGCGTTTTCAGATCGCCGTAGGTCACCGACACGGCTGCGACCTGGCGCCGCTCGTGCTGCGCCCCCGGCGAGACCTCGACCTCGAGCAGCAGGTGCTGGCGCTGTGCGGCGTAAATCTGGTTCATCGACGTCGTGACCAACTGCCCGATGATCTCGGCGGGGCGACCGAGCACGCGCACCGGCCGCACGCCCGGGCCGCAGTCGAGGCGAAGCTGCACGTCCTGCGCGACGACCGCGACGGCCGTACCGAGCTCGAGGTCGAAGAACTGCGCGAGGTTGGCCGCGTCCTCGATGAAGGCGTGGTTGCCATCGCTCTGGCGGGCGAGCTCGGTCATGAGATCCTCGTTGTACCCCAGCCCGAGACCGAACGTCGTCACCGAGATGCCCTCGCGGACCAGGCTCGCGCCGAGCGCGCCGAGCTCCGCCGGGCTGCTCGGGCCCACGTTGGCGAGCCCGTCGGACAGGAGCAGCACGCGGTTGACCCGCCCGCGCTCCAGGAACTTGCGCACCTCGGCCGCGCCCTTCGTCACCCCGGCGAAGAGCGCCGTGTCACCGCCCGCGTGGATCCCGCGGATGGCGCGGATCAGCGTCTCCTGATCGCTGGCCTTGGTGGCGGGCGCCACGACTGCCACCGTCGTGTCATAGGTGACGATGCTCACGATGTCCTGCGGACCGAGCTTGCGGATCGCCTGGATGGCCGCCTCGCGCGCCCGCTCGATCTTGGTGCCCTGCATGGACCCGGACTTGTCGATGACGAGCGCGACGTTCACCGGGGGCCGGGTGGCGAGCTGAAGCGGCGCGCCGGCGAGCTCGACCTTGAGGTAGGCCGTCCCGAGCTGCCCTGCGGGCAGCAGCGGCGCGCTCAGGCGCGTCGACAGGCTCAGCGGTGCGACCCCCGCGCCGTCGGCGAGCGACCTCGCCCGTGCCGGTCCCGGGAGGAGAAGCGTCGCGAGGGCGGCGAGCGTGGTGAGGGTGGTCAGGTGTTTGATTCGCAACATGGGGCGCTCCGTGCGTGGTGTGAGTCTACGCTACGCGGGGCGGCGCGCGGGGTGGTCAGCGCGGGGTCAAGCGATCGTCAAAGATTTGTGAACGGTGTTCGGGCGGGCAGGGGAGGGACGCTTGACGGCGCTCGCGGGCAGCCCGGGGCGGCCCGGGCGATGGGCTCGGGGGTGGGGGGGGGAGCGAGGGGTCGCGGTGTTCGTTTGGGGGAAGCGGGGGCGGGATGAGACACCGATTCTGCGAAAAAGGCGGACGATAATGGGATACAGACCACTTTGAAGCGCGGCGCACGGTGGCGTTGGTGTCCGGCGCGTTCTCGATTGGACGGAGGTGTGAATTGCGGACCCTGATCCTGAGCGACCTGCACATCGGCCTCGATACCGAGACGCCGCTCTTTTCCGGCGGCGGCACGATCCGGACCGCCATCGAGGCCGAGGTGAAGCGGCATCCGAGTCCGCTGCGCCTCGTCTTGAATGGCGACACCTTCGACCTCTTGCTCGACCCGAAACGGGCGGTCCTGAACGTAGAGGGGGCCGCGGCGCGCATGTCGGAACTGCTGACGACACCCGACGCCCGCGCGTTACTGGACGGACTCCGGGCGGTGCTCACCGCCGGCGGCGAGGTTGTCGTCCGCCCAGGGAATCACGACCTGGAGTTGGTGATCCCCGAGGTTGCCGACGTGGTGCGCGCGGCCATCGGCGTCGACCCGAGGCGCGTGGAACTGAATGATCGCGCGTCGCAACGGCTCCAGGTGGGCCAGAGCGCCATCCTCGTCGCCCACGGCGAGGGCCCGGACGCCTACAACTGGTTCGACTACTCAAAGGTCCGAGAGGGTCAGCACTTCAAGTACCCGCCCGGCTCACAGCTGGTCGTCGACCTGCTGAATCCCTTGAAATGGGAGGAGGGTCTGCGGTTTCTCGACATCCTGATGCCCGACTTCCACGGGGCGGTCCTCACGGCCCTCGCGGTGCGGCCATCGGTGCTTCCACGCGTTCGGGCGTTCCTGCCCGTCGCTTGGCGCCGCCTTCTCCGAACGGTCTGGAGCCCGCACGCGTTGGCGAACGTCGACGACGCGGCGTCGGACCTGAGAGCGTTCGCCGACCTGGGCCCGACGGAGATGCAGCAGCTCCACGCATTCCTGAACGCCCCGGAGGGGCTGGTCGCCGAGATCAGTGACATCGTCGGGTCGAAACTGCTCCGGGCCGGACTTTACACGGTGGCCGCCGCGCATCGTCGAATCGCGGGCGACGCCGGCGAGGCGTTCTTCAGTCTCATGCCGGGTGATGACGAGTGGCGCACTGCCGAATCGATCGCCGAAGGAAACGAAGCCGTCGTCTTCGGGCATACCCACGCGCGCCGATGCGCGCGCCGGCGCCAACTGGCCTACATCAACTCGGGTACCTGGGCCCGGCTGATGCGCCTCCCGCCGGCGGACGGCCCGGCGCGCCTCTGGCAACAACTGCTCCTGGATCTTCGGGAGGACCCGGGGCTGACGGGGCGTGCGGCGTCGCGGGTCGAGACCATCGCTTCCGGGGTCCGCATCGCGGCGGACGACGCTCAGGAATCCGTCACCATGAGCCTGCTGCGCTGGCAGGCCGGCGATGCAGCCTGGACCCTCGAGCCCGACTCGGAGTCCCTCGACATCACGCCCCAGGCCTACTCGCTCCTTGTACGGCCCGCCGTCGCCGTCGCTGCGGGGCCCGCCGAACGACGGGACACGGCCTTCCGACAGGAGGTCGGCAACCGGGTAGATCGGCTTCGGGACGAGATCGAGCGCGCGGGCGCGGACCGCGGCTCTATACCGGGCGTCCTGCGCGCCGGGGAGCACCGAGCCGCATTGGCCACGACCGCACTCGAACTCGTCACGCGGGTCGAGCAGCTCGTCGCGGGCCTCGGCGTCGCCCACCGGCCAGACCTGGACCGCAGCGTGGCGCTTCAGACCGTGCTCCAGGCGGAGTCCACCTGGGCGCTCTCCCGTGCCATCGCCGACCAGCGGCGCGGCCAGATCGGTTGGCTGATCGAGATGGCCGAGTCGATCGTCGTCGACGGCTACAACGCGGTCTACGGCGAGGCGCGCATGCGGCGGCCAGACCTTCCGAAAACCCGTGCGCCGGTGCCGCTGGTCTTCTTGCAGGCCGGCCACTCCCCCGCCACGTGGGCGCGGGGCGCGACGATCCCGGCTCCCGGGCTGACCCGGCAGTTTGCCTCGCTGCCGTTCCCGGTCGTCATCGTCCCGCCCGAGGATCTGGCGCGCCCCTGGCGTCTGGCGCTGGCGCTCCACGAGGTCGGCCACGACCTCGTTCACGATCTGGAGCTGCACGCGGCGCTCGTGAATGCGATGAAGCTCCGGCCTGCGCAGAACTGGTGGCGCTGGCTCCACGAGATTCTGGCCGACGTGATTGGCCTGCGGCTCGCCGGTCCAGTCTTCCTCGACGCCGCCGACGAAGTCTTGACCGCCCTCGTCGGCGAGTCGGGCGGATGGTCGGACGACGCGGTTCACCCGCCCGTGGCCCTGCGCCTGGCAATCGTGGCGCACCTGGCTGGCGATGGTGCGCGCCAGGCGGCGTTCCTGGCAGCGGATGAGAAGGCGTGCGACTTGTTCCCCGAGGCCGAGACGTTTCTCCATCGCCTGCTGACGACGCCGCTCCCGGAGTACGGCGGGGCCATTCTGGCCGAACTGGTGCCCGAGACCCGGGCCGTGGTCGATGGCACGGCGCAGAGCTGGCGCGAGCTTCCGAATGCAGTCTTCAGGTCGTCGGGGGCAGACCCGCAGCGTGCCGTCTCGGCGCTAACCGCGATCGCTGCGCCGCTCTCGGAGATGCGGCCTGCGTGGCACGCGAGCCTCGCGGTACGCGAGTTCGAACAGAAGACGGTCCCGACCCTTGCGCCCACGCTCGCCGACCAGATCACGGGATTCAAGCGACCGCCGATCGAGCTGCTGCGGGAGTTCCACACGATCACGTTCGTGGGGGCGACCAACGGGCAGCTCGCAGGGATGGTCGCCGAGGCGCGAAAGGCCATGCGCGCCGATCACAAATGGCACCGCGTGGAGATCTTCTTCCTCGACGACGCACGGCTGAAGGAGATCGCCACCGAAGACCGACCCTTTGCCGCGTTGCGATATGAGCGCGACGTCGCGATGGCCGACCTGCGCGCCTCGCTGCAGGAATGCGCCGAGAGCTGGTCGCTCTACACCTACTCGCAATCGCCCGTGTTCGTCAGCCTGTGGACCTCGGACCACCTCCGCCATGTCCACGCCAGCAGCCGTCTTTGGGGCATGGATATTCGAGTTGCGCCGTCCATCGACCGCCGCGTCCCGGTGGGTGTCGCCCATCGGGAGGTCGACGCCTACTTCGAGGCCGTGGAGAACCTGCGCAGGGATGCCGGGTTGTGTGAGTGCTTCGCGTCGAGTGACGACCTGCGGACCTGACCCCACCACCCCCTGACGCCTCCATTGACGCCCCGCCGGTGGGCCGCCTACGGTGCGGGCCTCCCATCTGCAGAGGCGTTCATGCGCAGCCCGCTCCACATCGTCCTTCTCTATCACCCGGACTCGAGCGGGGCGCGCGCGCTGGCGGAGCGACTCGTGGCCGCGCTGTACGGGCCGCCCGCGACGCTCGAGCTCCGGGTGCCGACGTGGTTGACGCCGGCGCCACCCGCGGGCGCGCCACCGCCCCTGGACGACCTGTGGACGACCGGCGGCGACCGCACGATGCTCGTCTATCTGATGGACGCGCGCATGGCTCGCCGGGTGGACGGGGGCACTGCAGACGCCTGGGCGGCGCACTTCGTGGACGCCGTGGCCGCGGCGGGGCTCACCCCGACGACGCGAACAGTGGTCCCGCTGGCGCTGGACCAGGACGCGTTCGACATCCTGCC
Organism: Myxococcota bacterium; assembly: GCA_023150895.1. Classification (GTDB taxonomy): domain Bacteria; phylum Myxococcota_A; class Bradymonadia; order UBA7976; family UBA1532; genus CAINDO01. The sequence continues at coordinate 14,410 of JAKLJY010000087.1, forward strand.
TGCGGAGAATCGCCGCAGCGTGCGCAGGCTCCCCGACGCCGAGGCGCTCGACGCCGCGTTGCAACACATCGCCATTCGGGCGCTGTACCTGCTTTCGGAGCGATCCGCGCCCGACGTCGACGGGGGTCGCCTGCAGATTCCCATCCAGGTCTTCCTGAGCCACGCGAAGGCGGACCTGAACCTGGCCTCGCCCACGGACCCGGTCCGGTGTCTCATGGACGAGCTCCGGGGGCACGCGGTCGAGCAATTCTTCGACTCCGCGCGGATCGCCCCGGGCGAGGACTTCGAGCAGCACATCTTGCCGGCCGTGATCGCGTCCGACGTGGTGGTCGTGGTGTTCACGGACCACTGGAGTGGCCGCCCATGGTGTCGCCGCGAGCTGGTGGCGGCAAAGCGCGCCGGCCGCTCGCTGGTCGTGGTCGATGCCTTGTCCGAGGCGGTCGTCCGGGCGTTCCCCTACGTCGGCAACGCCACCTGGCTCCGGTGGCGGGGTGACACGAGCGCGCCTTCCCCGTCCGGGCCCACCGAGTTCGACCGATTTCGCGCCGGCCGCGAGGCCGCCCGCGTCCTGACCGGCGTCGTCCTGGCGGCGCTGCGCGCGCGCTTCGAGCGGACCGCCCTGGGAGACGCGCCCGACGACGCGCACACGCTCCACCTGGGCTCGGCCCCGGAGGCCCTCGACTTTGCCGATCGGGCGGACGTCACGACTTTCGTGTACCCCGATCCGCCACTTCCCGACGACGAGCGGGCGCTCCTGGCCGGCCTCGGCAACCGTCGACTCCTGACGCCGCTGACCCGCGTCGCTTGCGAGCAGCGGGCCCGATGTTTCACGTCGGTCGCGGTCAGCGTGTCGACGCCGGGACCCGAGGAGATGGCGAGGCTCGGCGTCATGGAGCACCACATCGCGACGGTCACGGACGAGGTCCACCTCGGTGTGCTCCTGTCGGGCCGGCGGATCGTATATGGCGGGCTCCTGTCCTACGCCTCGGCCGGGTCGACCAACTTCGTCGAGCGCCTCTTCTGCCTGGTGCGGCGCTACGCCGATCTCGCCGCGGACGCGGGCTGCCAAGGGCCGTTCCGCATCGTGAACACTCCGCCGTGGCCGCTCTTCAACGCCTACGGCGAGCGAGAGATCAACCTGTTCGGCAAGATCGCCGACCTTCAGCGGGGCGCGGCGCCGTCGCTCGGAACACTGTCCTATGAGTCCTTTCCGGCCGGCCGCTTCCCGACCATCGACTCGGCCGAGCGGCTCCTCGCCATCGGAATAGGCCTTCGACAGATGCGGCGAGACACGACCTGGGACGGCCCCGCCTCGGAGGACGGGAGAAAGCGCCCGCGCCCACGACTGCTCGCCGGCGGACCGTTGAAGAGCATGGAATGGCTGCCCGGTCTGGTCGAGGAGGCCTACTGCTCACTGATCGAGCGGGCACCGCTGTTTCTGATGGGCGGGCTCGGTGGCGCCGCCGAGCTGGTGCTTGCGCTCCTGCGGGGCGACGCCCACCCCGGCGGCGGCGAGATGACCGAAGAGCGGGCTCGTGACGTGGTCACGGTGAAGCAGGACGGGGTCGATGTCGCCGTCTATGACACGCTGCAACAACTCGCGCTGACCCACGGACTCCCCTTCGAGACGCGGACGGAGGTGGCGGAGGCGATTCGCAGCGCCGGCACCGGCGGGCTCGCCGCGGCGCTGAACAACGGACTGGACGACGCCGAGAACGCCGAACTCACGACGACACGCGACGGCCGCCGGATTCAGGAGCTGGTGTTGCGCGGCCTGGCGCGACTGGAAGCGCGGGCGGGGGGGGCGTGAACGCGATGAACACTCTGACTTCCCCCTACTTCACCCTCGAGTTCCCCCCGGCCGACGCCCGAGCCATCGCCGACAGCCGACAGCAGGCCGTCCGCTGGCTGGAGCACCAGCTGCAGGTGCCCGTCGAGGTCAAGCCGCTCGACGGCGCGCCCGGGTCGCTGATGCTGACGCCGACGGGCGGCGAAGCCGCGGCACGCGACTACCTGTCCGCGTTGGCCTTCGGACTCGGGCGCGGACTCGGCGGCTCCGCGCGCGTCCACGACGCCTTCGAACTCTCGGGCTCGTCCGTCGAAACGAGCGCCCCGCCTGTGCCACCACCCCCGGGGGCCTATGACCACGCGCAGGCGCTCATGGGCGTGGATCGCGACTTCCTGAAGCGACACACCGCCGACGGTGTCGTCATCGGACACCCGGACACGGGCTACACGATGCACCCGGACCTGCACGACGCCCCGCGCGGCGGCCTCGCCTTCGACGAGGGCCGCGACCTGATCGACGGCGATCCACGGGCCGAGGACCCCTGCGCCGTCGAGGGATTTCCGTATTATCCGGGACACGGCACAAAGACGGCGTCTCGCCTCTGCAGCGTCACGACGACGGCGCCCGCAGGTCACGACGCCGCCTGGCGCGACGTCGTCGGTCTCGCGCCCGGCGCCAAGGTCGTCCCGTATCGGGTGACGAAGTCGGTCATTCTCGCCTTTCCGAGCCAGCAGCGGGCGCTGGCGCGAGCGATAGACCTGGCGGTCGCAGGGGGCGCGGAGGTCATTTCGATCAGCCTCGGCTGTCTTTGGGACTTCGAGGCGCTGGAACTGGCAGTGGCGCGTGCGGTCGCGGCCGGCGTCGTCGTATGCGCTGCGGCCGGTCAGGTCACGTTGGGTGGCAACGTCCATCTGCGTCGAGTGATCACGCCCGCCCGTCTGCCCGGCGTCTTCTGCGCCGCCGCCTGCGACACGGACGGCGCCGCCTGCGGTTGGTCGTTCCGGGGCGAGCGGGTGAACGTAACTGTCCCTGGCGGAAACATCCCGGTCGCAGTGGCGAAGGTGGGCGGCCTGTACACATGGGACCAGTCGTACGGGACATCGTATTCAGCTGCGCACCTGGCCGGCGCCGCCGCGCTCTGGATCCGGCACTGGCGGCGGGCCGGCGTGCTCACGCCGGACAACCGGGCCACGCGCCCGGCCATGCTCTGGGATGCGCTCCAGCGTTCACACGTCGACGCGCGCCATCCCGAGGGCGGCGACCCCGGCGAGTGGGGCGTCGGCATTCTGAACGTGCCCCGCTTGTTGGCGGCCGAGCCCGATCCGCAGGCCGCGAGCGCGCCCGAGATGACCCGCGCCGACCGCGCAGAGGCCTCTGCGTTTCGCGACATCGCCAATACGCTGGGCCTGGACCTGGAGGCGGCGCAGCTCTTCGCCGCCGCGGTCACGCCGGCAGGCGGCGCCGCGCCTCTCGGCTTCGCGCCCGAAGCGCAAGGTCCGGTCGAGGTCTCCGAGCGCATTCGCGCGGAGGGCATCAATCCGCGGGACGTGAACGCGCTCCGAGATGCTGGTGTCGGGGCGTTCTCGCGGTTGCGGGGGTGATGCCAGTCGACGGCGGCTGGGCGCCGGCCGCGCCAAGAAACCGTGACGTCAGGCCGCCTGGTCGCTACGCCGCGCGAGCGCTGCGCCCAAGGCAGCCGTGTCCCCCAAGCGGACGAACGGCCACGCCGAGACATCGAACGGCAGGCGATCCAGGTCGATCGGGGCCTCGCCCACGACGACGACGCGCTTCTGGAGTGCCCAGGCGGCGCCGAGCTCCTGCATCACCCAGTCGGAGTCCCGCGTGCGGCCCGTCCAGACGAGCACCAGCGCATCGGCGGCTCGGATCGACCGGCGCAGGGCATCCCCGATGCGTTCACCGGGGCCGATGGCATCGTCCATCGAAACACGCCAGCCCTCATGCCGAAGCGCGGCCGCGACCGACCGGGCCGTGTCGGCATCGGCGCGGGCGTAAGACAGGTGGGCGTAGGTCATGGGGTCACCGAGTCGAGAACAGCATTGATGGCCTCAACATACCGATCGATGTCGTTCAAGTCGAACGGCTTGAAGTCGGAGACGACATCGGGAAGCTCACGTGAGTCGATCTTGTCGAGCAGCACGTGGATGGGCTTTCCGAGGACCCAGGCTGCGCCGATCTCGGCTTTGACCCAGTCGCGCTGCGCTGCGGCCGAAGAGTAGAGCACGACGAGCGCATCGCAGCCTTGAAGCTCCCGCCGAATCGTCTCGCGGATTCGGGCCCCGACGTCGATGTCCTTGTCGTCGAGGAACGTCGTCACGCGTCCGCTGGAGCCGACCTCGATGGCGCGCGCAACCTGCCGCGCAATCCACCGATCTTTGCTCGCATGGCTGATGAAGACCCGGTATCCCATGGCAGGCATCATGCGCCGCGACGAGCGGGAGGGCAAGGCACTCTGGCGCTCACGCGCCGCTCGCCCGAGCCGTGATGATCGGCAGCACAACCTCACGCTTCAGGCCCGAGAGTTCAGCGAACTCCACCGCATACTCCACGAGCCGCAACCGGACCGACTCCATCTCCGCCCGGCACGCGCGCTCGACGTCCGGCGGGACGGCCGCTCCGCGAGCACGGGCATCGTCGAACTCCGGGTGCCATCGGGACAGCAGAGGGCGAATCTCAAGGTTGAGCATCGCCAGAGCGTGCGTCTCCACGGTTCTTTGCCCCGCGGCCAGAGCCGTCGGCGGGCGCAAACCGATGAGGCGCTCCCTGACCGATTGAAAAAGAGCGTAGAGAGAGGCCAAGGCGGCCCCCGTGTCCCCTGCGGTCGCGTCGAGCGGTTGGGTGGCGATCCGCGAGGCCAGGTCGACGAACGTGGCCCACGCCGCTCGACGGTCCTCGTCCGCGACCTTGTACTTGAAGCCGCCGACCTCGACCTCGTCCAGGACGAGCGCTCGGGCGCGTCCAAGTGTGCTTCGGAGGACCAGTAGAGCGAGGAATGTGACCCCGCCGGCAATCAGCCCGTTCTGGACGGGCGCCGCCCAGTCGTCGGGAACCGGGCAATAGCGCTGCTGCAGCGCGACGCCGACACCCACGACGACTGCACCCGCCAAAGCCAACAGGGTCTTGCACCCCGACATGGTGGCGAAAGTGCATCCCGCCCGCAGGGCTGTCAACTGCGCGGATTCCGGATCGCGAAGGACGTCAGTTCGTTGACCGTTCGCCCCGCGTGGGTCATTGATCCCCCGTGCACACGCCCAAGGCCATCGACTTCTTCATCTCGTATCCGGACCACTTGTTCGCGCAGGCGAGCGAACTGCGTGATCGGCTCCGCGGACAGGGCGCGAGCGCGTTCGTCGACCGGGTGGACCTGTCGCCCGGCGATCGCTCGAAGCAGATCGAGGACGCCCTGCGGGCCGCGCGGTACACCGTCGCCCTCGTCGGGCGGGCGCCGGCCGGGCTCGCGGCACCCTACTACAACGAGGCGGAGCATCTGCTGGCGGTCGCGTTGGAGCGGGAACGTCCTGGCCTGCACGCGCTGGTGCCGCTCATCCTGGGCGACCTGACCCGGGTGGACGTACCGTTGCCGTTGCAGCCGAAGTGGGAGGCGCGGTGCGAGCACCCGGGCGACCTGGGCGAGGCGGCGGCGGCGCTCGTGCGGCTGCTGCAATCGGGCCCCGTCGTACCGGGGCTGCACACGCGCAGGGCAGAACTGGAGAAGCAGCGTGAGGCGGCCATCGAGCGCGGCGAGCGAAAACGGCGCGCTGCGCTCGACAAGGAGATCCTCGCGCTGGACAAGGCGCTGCGCGACGGCGAGCCGCTCGCCGTCGGCCAGAAACTCGGGCGCTACGTCCTCAAGGAGTATCTTGGCAAGGGCGGGTTCGCCGAGGTCTGGCGAGCCGTGGACCCGGGCCCGGGTCGCCTCGTCGCGCTGAAGGTGCTGCATCGTGTCCATCACGCCGATCCGGAGCGGGTGCGCCGATTCTTCCTGGGCGCCACTATCATGCGAGAGCTGGCCGACGAGATGCCCGACCGCATCGTCCGTGTCTGGAGCGAGCGCGAGGAGCATGATGGCCGATTCGTCTATGTGATGGAACACATCCCGGGGGGCGATCTGGAGGCGGCGCTCGCCGCGAAACGCATCGACCGCGAGGCCGCGTGGAGGCAGGTGTGCGCCGTCGGCGCCGCGCTCAGCGCGGTCCACGAACGCGGCAAGGTCCATCGCGACGTGAAACCCCGGAACATCCTGGTCGGCGAGCGCGGCCCGAAGCTGACGGACTTCGACCTGGTGCGCGATCTCGAACACACGTTTGGCACGAAGACACAGCACGGCCTGGGGACACTGGTCTACACGGCGCCCGAGGTGAAGGACGACGCGTCCAAGGCGACGGCCAAGGCCGACGTGTACTCGCTCGCGATGAGCCTGATCTTCTGCCTGCTCGGCCGCGATCCGACCAACGAGGAGTTGGAGGACAAGGCCGAGTTGGTCGGCTCGCTGGGTGTGTCGGAGGCCATTCGGGCAGCGCTGCTCGCCGGGATCGGCCGGGAGGCCAGGCGGCCGGCGAGCGTGGCGGGGTTGCTGGCGGCGTTGGAGATCGGTGCCGTGCTGACGGAAACGCCGGTGCCGCGCTCGCCGCAGCCGACCGCGACCACCGGGCCGGCCCCGCCCCCGGTGACGCGCACAGCCAACCTCCCCCGCATCGAACCTGGCGACCCGGCGCCGGGCACGGTCGTCCTGACCGAAACCCCGCACCGCCCCGCTCTGATCCACATCCCCGCGGGCGAGTTCATGATGGGCAGCCCAGAGGACGAACCGGGCCGCGATGACGACGAACGCCTGCACCGTCAGCGCCTCACGCGACCGTTCCTGATGGCCGCGACCCCGGTCACGCAGGCGCAGTACCAAGCCACCACCGGTGCCAACCCGAGCAAATTCAGCGACCAATCGAACGGGCGCCACCCAGTAGAGCAAGTGAGCTGGAACGACGCCATCCAGTACTGCAACGCCCTGTCCGCCCGCGAAGGCCGCGCCGCGGCGTGGACACAGCGGGGCGACCTCTGGGTCCGCGTCCCCAACGCCGAGGGCTACACCCTGCCGACCGAGGCCCAGTGGGAGTGGGCGTGCCGCGCCGGCACCCGCACGGCATACTGGTCCGGGCCCGCGGAGAGCGACCTCGCCGCCGTCGGCTGGTACGGCCGAAACAGCGGACGCAAGACCCACCCCGTAGGCGAGAAGAACCAACCGAACGCGTGGGGGCTGCACGACATGCACGGCAACGTGTGGGAGTGGACCACCGACTGGATCGCCCCCTACCCCGAGCCCGCCCCCGACGACTACGCCGGCCCGGAGAGCGGCGACCACCGCGTCTTCCGCGGTGGTTCCTGGGCCAGCAGCGCCAGGAGCGTGCGCGCCGCCCTCCGCAACTGGAGGTCTCCCGTCTACCGGTTCGTCAACCTCGGCTTCCGCGTCGTCCTCCCCGCCCCCCGAGCTCGGGCTTAGGTCCTTGGTCCTAGATTCCAGGAGTCAGGGTCGGCGTCGACCGTCGGCAGCTACGATGACCGAAAGGCGTCACCCTTCGGCAGGTCCTGCCGCAGATGTACGTTCCGCGTCGGCCGTCCGGCACCCAATGCCGACGACATTGACCGGCCCCCCCACCTGGGTCATTGATCACCCGTGACCGCGTCGCCGGACAACGACTTCTTCATCTCCTACCCCGGCCACCTCGAAGCCGAGGCGCGAGACCTGCGCGACCGCCTGCGGGCGCTCGGCGCGCGAGCCTTCGTCGACAAGGCGGACCAGACGCCCGGCACGGTCATGGGCACGGACATCGAGCGCGTGATGAAGGCCTCGGCGTACACCGTGGCGATCTTCGGCCCCCCGCCACGAGGGGCCGACGCGGGCTACTACAACCTCGCGGAATACAACAAGGGCATCGCCCTGGAGCGCGAGGTCGGCAACAACCACGTCGTCGTCCCCGTCCAGATAGGCATCGTCAAAGAGGCCGACGTCCCGCTCGCGCTCCAACCAAAGCGGCGCCTTACCGCCGCGACCCGGAACGACCTCGGCGTGGTCACCGAAGCCCTGATCCGCATGCTCCAGCCGGGAACCGTCACGCCCTCGCTCCGCGAGCGCAAGGCGGCCGCGGAGAAGGAGCGCGAAGGGGCGATCGAGCGCGGCGAGCGCAAGCGCAAGGCGGACCTCGACAAGGAGATCCTCGCGCTGGACAAGGCGCTGCGCGACGGCGAGCCGCTCGCCGTCGGCCAGAAGCTCGGGCGCTACGTCCTCAAGGAGTATCTGGGCAAGGGCGGGTTCGCCGAGGTCTGGCGCGCAATCGACCCCGTGAACGGCCGCGTCGTGGCATTGAAGGTCCTGCACCGCGCCCACCACGGTGACCCGGAGCGGGTGCGCCGATTCTTCCTGGGCGCCACCATCATGCGAGAGCTGGCCGAGGAGATGCCCGACCGCATCGTCCGTGTCTGGAGCGAGCGCGAGGAGCCCGATGGCCGATTCGTCTATGTGATGGAACACATCCCGGGGGGCGACCTGGAGGCGGCGCTCGGCGCGGAACGCATCGACCGCGAGGCCGCGTGGAGGCTGGTGTGCGCCGTCGGTGCCGCGCTCGGCGTGGTCCACGAACGGGGCAAGGTCCATCGGGACGTGAAACCCCGGAACATCCTGATTGGCGAGCGCGGCCCGAAGCTGACGGACTTCGACCTCGTGCGCGACCTCGAACACACGTTTGGGACGAAGACACAGCACGGCCTGGGGACGCTGGTCTACACGGCGCCCGAGGTGAAGGACGACGCGTCCAAGGCGACGGCCAAGGCCGACGTGTACTCGCTCGCAATGAGCCTGGTTTTCTGCCTGCTCGGCCGCGATCCGACCAACGAAGAGCTGGAGGACAAGGCCGAGCTGGTCGGCTCGCTGGGCGTGTCGGAGGCGATTCGGGCAGCGCTGCTCGCCGGGATCGGCCGGGAGGCCAGGCGGCCGGCGAGTGTGGCGGCATTGCTGGCGGCGTTGGAGAGCGGTGCCGTGCGGATGGAGACCCCGGTGCCGCGCTCGTCGCAGCCGACGGGGACCACCGGGCCGGCCCCGCCCCCGGTGACGCGCACAGCCAACCTCCCCCGCATCGAACCCGGCGACCCGGCGCCGGGCACGGTCGTCCTGACCGAAACCCCGCACCGCCCCGCTCTGGTCCACATCCCCGCCGGCGAGTTTATGATGGGCAGCCCGGAGGACGAACCGGGCCGCTATGACAACGAACGCCCGCACCGGCAGCGCCTCACGCGACCATTCCTGATGGCCGCGACCCCGGTCACGCAGGCGCAGTATCACGAGGTCACGCGCGCCAACCCGAGCAAGTTCGGCGGCCAATCGAACGGGCGCCACCCCGTCGAGCGGGTGAGCTGGGACGACGCCATCCAGTACTGCAACGCCTTGTCCGGCCGCGAGGGCCGGGCGGCGGCGTGGTCGAAAGCCGGCGACCTCTGGGTCCGCGTCCCCAACGCCGAGGGCTACACCTTGCCGACCGAGGCCCAATGGGAGTGGGCCTGCCGCGCCGGCACGCGCACGGCGTATTGGTCCGGGCCCGCCGAGAGCGACCTCGCCGCCGTGGGCTGGTACGGCCGAAACAGCGGAAGCAAGACCCACCTCGTAGGCGAGAAGAACCAACCGAACCCGTGGGGGCTGCACGACATGCACGGCAACGTGTGGGAATGGACCACCGACTGGTTCGCCCCCTACCCCGAGGTCGCCCCCGACGACTACGCCGGCCCGGAGAGCGGCGGCCGCCGCGTCATCCGCGGTGGTTCCTGGAGCAACGTCGCCAGGGACGTGCGCGCCGCCTTCCGCGCCAGGGGGACTCCCGGCGGCCGGAGCGGCGTCCTCGGCTTCCGCGTCGTCCTCCCCGCCCCCCGAGCTCGGGCTTAGGTCCTTGGTCCTAGATTCCAGGAGTCAGGGTCGACGTCGACCGTCGGCAGCGGCGATGACCGAAAGGCGTCGGTCGGCGGCAGAAAACGCACCTCGCTGGCAGGCCACGGCAGCCGTCACCTGCCGCAGCGTTCACCACGGCACCGCCAGCAATGTCAGCGCGTAGACTGGCCCACTGCTCGCAAGTCGGGCAAGATGACGCGTCGTGACGCCCTCCCGCACTTACGACTTCTTCTTGTCCTATGCCGGGTACGCCAAGGCGCATGCCGCGGCGATGGCGTATGAACTCGAGGACCTCGGGGCCGATGTCTTCTTTGACGGGAACCTGAAGTCAGGCGCCGATCCCGCCAAGATCATCCGGGCGGCGCTCGAGCGCACGCGCGTGCTGGTGGTGGTCCTGGCCGTCCGACCGGCGCACACGCGAGACCCGTACTACCAAGACGCCGAGGTGAACGCCTTCGTCCAGCTCCTGCGCGACGCCGACGAGAAGGGTGAACCCCAGCGCGCCATTGTCCCGTTGTATGTCGACCAGGAAGTGCCATTTCGAGATATCCCCTTGGCGGCGCACAAGGTGGTGCCGCTCGCTCTCGGGGCCGACCGTGACTGGCGCGCCGCTGCCGGTCGGCTGCTCGCAGATCATGGCGGCGCGCGCTCGGCCGGGCCATTATCCCAAGTCGAGTCATTACAACGCTCGCTGGCCGACGCGAGGGATCGGGGCGACGCGACCGCCGAGCGCCGGCTCAAGCACGCGCTGGTGGACGCACGGCAGCTTGCAGAGCAGGGGCCACCGCTCGAAGCCGGGCGGTCACTGGCCGAGTTCGAACTGGTCGAGAAGGTCGGAAGCGGAGGTTTCGCGGAGGTCTGGAAGGCCTGGGACCGGGCGACCGGGCGACATCGCGCCGTCAAAGTGCTGCACATCGGTCATGGCGCCAACGTCCTGACCCGCGAGAAGTTCTTTGAAGGCGCCGCAGTCATGCGGGAGCTTCATGATCTGCAGGTCGTCCAAGTGTATCAGGAACGCCGCGAGGTCGTGCTGGGTGGGGCGCAACGCGCGTACTACGTGATGGACTACTGGCCGGGCGGGGATCTGTCACAGCGGCGCTTGGAGACATCGGAGGCGCACCTGGATCGGCACGCCGCGCTGAGGTGCTGCACGCAGGTCGCCGAGTGTCTTCTGGCCGTTCATGCCCGTGGAAAACTGCATCGCGACGTGAAGCCGCAGAATGTCCTGATCGATCGCCACGGGCATGCGTTGCTGACGGACTTCGACCTCGTGGGCGATGTCGACGCGTCTCGGTGGACGAAGAGTCGCATGGGGGGGACGCCGATCTACGCCGCGCCCGAGGTGGAGCACGGCACGGGCAAGCCAACCGTCGCCGCCGACGTCTGGTCGCTCACGATGATGATCGTGTTCTGCGCGTATGGCGCACCGCTTCCCCCCGAGGCGAAGCTTGAGCGACGCGAGTTCGTGAACGAGCTTCGGGTCTCCGATCGCCTGAAAGCCGTGCTGCTGAGGGGCCTCGAAGTCAAGCCCCGGAATCGATGCTCGGTCGGGGATATTGCGGGGGCGCTCCATGACGAGCTAAGCGTCGACCCGCCGCTCGAGTGGCAGCGTATGGCCCGAGTGCGGCCGGTGCCGGCGCGAACCGTGGCGCCACGCCGCGCCGAAAACGACCTCCCCCGAGTCGAACCCGGCGACACGGCGCCGGGCGAGGTCGTCATGCTCGAAGCTCCACAACGTCCCGCCATGGTCCACATCCCCGCCGGCGAGTTCATGATGGGCAGCCCGGAGGACGAACCGGGCCGCTACGGCGACGAGCGCCTGCACCGGCAGCGCCTCACTCGGCCGTTCCTGATCGCCGCGACCCCGGTCACGCAGGCTCAATACGAGGCGGTTACGCACGCCAACCCGAGCAAGTTCGGCGGCAAGTCAAACGGGCGCCATCCCGTCGAGCAGTTGAGCTGGGACGACGCCATCCAGTACTGCAACACTCTCTCCGCGCTCGAGGGCCGGGAGGAAGCGTGGTCGAAAGCCGGCGACCGCTGGGTCCGCGTCCCCAACGCCGAGGGATACACCCTGCCGACCGAGACCCAATGGGAGTGGGCCTGCCGTGCCTGCACGCGCACGGCCTATTGGTCAGGGCCCGCAGAGAGCGACCTCGCCGCCGTCGGCTGGTACGGCCAGAACAGCGGAGGCAAGACCCATCCAGTGGGCGAGACGAACCGCCCGAACCCGTGGGGCCTCCACGACATGCACGGTCTCGTTTCGGAATGGACTGCGGATTGGTACGCCGACTACCCTGAGCCGGACTCCGACGACTACGCCGGCCCGGAGAGCGGCGTTCTCCGCGTCATCCGCGGTGGTTCCTGGAGCAACCTCGCCGGGGACGTGCGCGCCGCCCTCCGCGTCGGGAGGAGACCCGACATCAAGGGCCGAGACCTAGGTTTCCGCGTCGTCCTTCCCCCCTTTCGAACTCGGGCATAGGCCCTCGGTCCTAGACTCTCGGAGTCAGGGTCGGCGTCGACCGTCGGCAGCTACGATGACCGAAAGGCGTCGGTCGACGGCTGAAGGTGAGTATCGCCGGCACCGCGTGTCTTCGTTCGGAGAATGCCGCGTTGAACCTGCGGCCTCCAGCAGGTGGCGAACATGGACCTAAACCCGCAGGAGGCCGCCGTGCTCAGCGGTCTCTCCGAGCGGACGCTACGCGCGATGCTCAAGGACGGCCGCCTGCTTGGGCGCGCGGACGTGGCCGAGTGGCTCGCGACCCACCGCGGCCCACGCCTCAAGCACCCCACCGCCGCGATCATCGCCTGCCCGTCAGACGACTGTCACGACATCTGCGCCGGTGAGCTGGGTGGGGTCGGCCGGAACAACGGTTCCTGCGGAACGCAGGATAAGGACGATCGGCCGCACGCCCGCGGCTACCTCGCCGGGAAGGCCTCCCTGAGTGCCCCCGGGTGGGGCCAGATCTGGTTGACGAACCGACCGACCGACGCTCTTCGGTCATCGTAGCTGCCGACGGTCGCCATTGACCATGACTCCGAGGACCGAGGGCCTATGGCCGAGCTCGGGGGGCGGGGAGGACGACGCGGAAGCCGACGAAGCGGTCTCGGCTGGCAGGCATCCACCTGAAACGGACGGCGGCGCGCACGTTTCTGGCGACGACGTTCCAGGAACCACCACGGATGACGCGGACGTCGCCGCGCTCGGGGCCGGCAAAGTCGGGCAACGCTGAGGCGGGGTAGCCGGCATGCCTGTCGCTGGTCCACTCCCAGACGTTGCCCAGCATGTCGTATAGGCCCCAGGAGTTCGGTCGTTTGCCGCGGACCGGCTGCGGCCCGCATTTCTTCATGCTCGGGTACTGCTTGTTGGTCCAGTCCGCGCAATCGTAAGCGCCGTTGTACCATGCCTCGCTGTTGCCGCCGTACCACGCAATTGCGTCGAGAATCGGTCCGTCATACGGACCCTTCACGTAGAGCGGACCGGCGTAGGTCGACGCCCGAGTGCCCGCCCGGACGGCGTACTCCCACTCGGCCTCGGTGGGCAGCCGGTAGCCGGTGCAGGTGGCGTCGAGCCGGACGTCCTGGCACATGTACGAGCCGGTCGCCGGTACGCCCGTGCAGCCCTGCAGCGTGTAGCAGGCGGCTCTCGAGTCCGGGTCACGGGTCGTCAGCGCGTTTGCGTAGGCCACGGCATCGAACCAGCTCACCGTCTCGACGGGGCATGTGTCCCCACAGGCCCGGAATCGAGACGGGGCGCTTCCCATGACCGCCTTCCACTGGCCCTGCGTGACCTCCGTCTCGGCCATCCAGAAGTCGCTGACCGTGGCGTCGTGGGCGGTCTCGTCGTCGTCCGGTTCGTACCCCGAGCCGCGATCGGTCGGGCTCTCTTCGGCGCCCATGCGGAACGTCCCGCCCCGAATCGGCAGCATGGCGGGGCGGAAGCGCGTCTCCGGCAGCGGGTCGAAGCCGCGGACACGCACGCAGTACTGCATGCCACGTGCGTCGTCGACGCAGGTGAACCCTTTCGCTTCGGCCGCCGCGACGGTGTCGAACTCCTCGGCGACGAGACTGGCCAAGAAGGCCTCGAGCCATAGCGCCCGGTCGCGCTCGTCCCATACGCCGAACTCAGCCGCAAGCCGCTCGGCCTCTTGCCGTCTCTCCGGCCGGAAGCCCACCCACAGAAGCGTACCGCCGAGGCCTCGCGTTTGGCCGACCGGCTGCGTCGCCCAATCGAGAGCCTTCTCGCCGACGGCTACGCCCACAAGCCGAAGGAGGCGCTCGGTCGGGTCCGGGCCAGTGGGAGGCAGGTCGAACGCCGGCCCGCGAATTCGCGCGTCGGACCAGAGTTCGGTCAGGTCCGACGCACGGCCGCGTGGCCGCCGGAGCGCCCGCGCGAGCGCCGGCCAGTCACCCGCCCGGTCGACCACCGTGGCACCCACTGGCACGTTCTCGAGCTCCCCGTTCGCGATGATCAGCCGTGACCCGGCCGCGGGCGCGGCTTTGTCCCCAAAGACGATCAGCGTCGCCGCCCCCGTGTCGAGCAGCGTCATCCCGAGATAGCGCGCCGCCGGTTCCGTGTCAGCCGCCGCGAGCCAAACGTGCACGGCCGCGGCAGGCGTCACTGCATCGCCCCGCTGGCCGCACAGCCACGCGGAGAGGCCATCGACGGTCGTGGTGCACGAGCGACGCGCCCAGTCGACCCGCGCGACCTCACCGTCGGCGGCTTTCACGGTCGCGGTCGGCCAGGGCGCGCGGCCGACCGACCACGCCCCGACCCCGGCGGCCTCGACGAAGGCGCCGGCTGGCCGCTCGCCGGTCTCGTCGAGCTTCGGCGGCGTCGCGCGGCTCAGGATGCTCAGGAGCAGCGCGACGGCCGCGCCCCCGGCGAGTCCGGCGCCGACGAAGCCCCGGCCCGAAGCGACACGCCTCTCGTCGGGGAACACCGGGCCAGGATGCGGGCTCGCGGGCCAGAGCGGCCGCAACAGACTGCGGTGCTCGAAGTCGAGTGGCCCGGCCTCGCCCCAGACCCAGGGGAGTGTCACGACGTCCGCCGCCGGGGGCGCGAGCTCGCCGCTGGTGTCGCGCCATCCGAGCCCGCCGGGACACAGCCCGACGAGCGCCGAGACGATCAACTCGGCGCACGCGTCTCGCAGGGCGTGAAGCGTACGCACGGCCTCTCGCAGCGCCGCCGGCTCATTGCTGGCGGTCAGTGTGAGCACGGCGCGCGCGGCGCGGTGATGCTGCGTGTCCCCGGCGATGACCAGCCGCCGATTCCACTCGCGGCGCGCGGCCTCGCGGGCGGAGTCCTGCACGAAGAGCCAGCGCAACAGGGCGGTGCGCTCGTCGCGCCCAAAGCGGACGCGGTCGTCGGCCCCGCGCACGTCCGCCACGGCGGCCAAGGTCTCAGCGGCAGTCAACCGCAAACCGAACGTCCGCGCGATCTCGATGGCGTCGTTCACGCTCGGTGGGGCGGGTGCGAGCGCCAGCGTCGCGCGCAGGCGCAGCAAGTCTGCGTCGTGCGTCGTCGCCGAGGGCGCGCGTCGCGGCGTCTCGCCGGCCAGCCAGGGCACGATGTGCGCGACGGGCAGGCGGGGCACGCCCGGCGAGACGGGCCACCGCGTTGCGGCGCTCCCCTCCGGCTCGAAGATGGCCAGCGCCGGCCAGTGACTCAGCGCGCGGCGCACGGCCTCGAGGGCGGGCGTCTCGCCATCGCGCAGGCGGTCCCGCCAGAGGCGGCCGTCCGTGAGGATGGCCACGCGGGCCGCATCTCGGTGTTCGCCGAGTTCGTCCGGGTGCAGCCTGCGGCGCGCCGCGTCCACCAGGGCCTCCGGCACGCCCCAGAAACCCCGCCGCTCCACGGGCAGGCCGGCGCGGGCCAGGGTCGACTCGACCTCGGCGGCCAGCGCGCTCAGCTCGGGCTGCCCGGCGAGCGTGGCATCATCCACCCAAAGGTGCACCTCGCGGTGGTAGGTTTCGCGGGCGTACACGACCTCGGGTACGCCCGCGTTCCACGCCGTCGCCCGCACCGAGGCGGCGACGTCCAGGCGGCGCGAGACGTCCTCGGACACGAACCGACCGATGCCCCAGACGAGGGTGTCCTCGGCGCGCGGGTCCAGGTGAACGCGCGCCGGCCGCTGGCTCGGGGGCAGCAGCGCGATCGGTCGAGTGCTCGGGGCCGGCGTCTCGGGGTCCGTGGCCTCGACATCGGCCAGGACGCGTCGGCGGTAGGCGAACCACGCGATGGCCGCCGCCGCGGCGATGGCGAGCCCGCCGAACAGGTACAGTGCCCACGGCCGCTCGGCGGTCGTGACGCTCACGCTGGGCAGGACCGTCTCCCCGGGCTCGCCGCGCGGGATGTCCGCAGGGGCGGGCGGCGCGCTCGCGGGTTCGGTCGAGGGTGCTGCCGTGGATGGTGCCGATGGCGGCGGACCGGCTTCGGACGGTGCGGGCCGCGGATGACCGAGCGCCCAGATCTCGAACGCGAGGAGCGCGCAGGCGGCGAGGCCGAGCAGGAGGCGCCGAAGCAGCCGCAGGCGCGGCGCGGGCGTTGCGGCCGACGCCGTGCCTGACGGGCCCGTCGCGTGCCTCGCCGCCGCCTCCGTGACGCCGGACCCTTCTTCCGTACGCGCGTCGGGCGCCGCCGGCTCGGCTTGCCGGGCCAGTCGCGCGGCGAAGGCCGCCCACGCCTCGTCGAACGCGGCGTCATCCCGGCCTTTCACGACGACGGCCCGGGCGCGCAGCCGGGCCTGATCCAGCGTGAACCCCTCGGCCTCGCCCGCCACGAGCACGTGATGCAGTGCGGCACGGAGCGCCGGCTCCCGGGCGCGGTCGAGAGGCGCGAGGACCGCGATCAGGGCGTCGACGTCGTCGTGGGTGAGGCGGAGGGGCGCCACGGGTCAGGAGAGCTTCAGTTGCTTCAGGTCGTCCGAGTCTTTGATCAGTACGCCGACGGCGGGCAGGGCCTCGGCCGGCAGCGAGGCCAGCCCTCGCGTCTGCGCAGGCGGCAGCGCCGCCAGGACGCCGAGCCACGCCAGCAGCTCGCCGGTCGCGGGCTTCTTGCGGAGCTGCAGGTCCCGCAGGGCCCAGAACTGCTTGAGCGCCGCCTCGCGCAGCGACGCGTCCAGCGGTGTCTCCGTGGCGGCCAGATGGACCTCGACCGCCTTGCGGACAAGCGCCTCGTCGAACTCGATGAAGTGGAACACACACCGCCGCAGGAAGGGCTCGGGCAGGCGGCGCTCGCTGTTGCTCGTGATCACCACGAGCGGAGGCGGGTTGGGCGCGCGCTTCTTCTCTCCCGTGACGGGCGAGACGATCTCGTGCTGGTCGAGCTCGCTCAACAGATCGTTGGGGAAGTCGCGGGGCGCCTTGTCGATCTCGTCGATGAGCACCAGGGCGGGCCCTCGGGCGTCGTACGCCTTCCAGAGCGGGCCTGGGACGAGGTGGTGGCGCTTCTTTTTCTCGTCCGGCGTCGCCTGCGGATCGTTGGCCGCGCGGAAGTAGGAGACGGCGTCGAAGGACACCGTCAGGTCCGCGGCCGTGGACGTCGACTTCACGTCCAGCCGGAAGAGATTGTCCTCGGGGAGGCCGAAGTACCA
The DNA here is from genome assembly GCA_023150895.1 of Myxococcota bacterium. Classification (GTDB taxonomy): domain Bacteria; phylum Myxococcota_A; class Bradymonadia; order UBA7976; family UBA1532; genus CAINDO01. Next base: position 31,739 of record JAKLJY010000087.1, read on the forward strand.
GCGCAGGTAATGCGCCACCTGCGTCTTGCCGGTGCCCGGCTCGCCCGCGAGCAGGAGCGGCTGCGACAGGGCCAGGGCTACGTTCACGGCCTCGACCAGGGCCTCGGAGGGCTGGAAAAGGTGCGCCGACGCGGCGAGATCGCGGAACAAGGGGCGTGCACGGCGATGAGCGAGGGCCTCGGGACGCGGCTGGGCGCCCTCGGGCGAGGGCGTGGGGTCGAGCAGGCGAAACGTCATGGGATGGGCGCTCCTGTGCGCAGGGCGTGCAATAACACACCGAAGCTCTGGTCGTGGCCGTGCTGGAGCAGGCGGGCGGTGAGCGCATGGCCTCCGAGCGTTCGCGCGAGCAGCAACTTGCGGAGGGTCTGCCGATCCGTCGCCGCCATGGCCCCGATGTGCGTGCTGAGATAGTCCTTCATCTCGTCGTCCGTGACGGTCGACACGGCCGGCAGCACGCGATAGCCGACATGCTCGTCGTCATCAATCTCGAAGGCGTCGCCGGCCCCCTCGGGCAGCATCCCCTCGTGCGAGCCGAACCAGACGGTCGCGAACGGGGCCCGCGCCCGGATCATCGCGGCGGAGAACGCCCGCGCGGCATTCATCCACGCCGCTCGGAACGCGTCGTCCCCCAGCGGCACGACGCCCCAGTCGAGCACGAGGAGGCGCTGCAGGTGTGTCGCCCCGATCCCGAACAGGCCCCGGCAGTGCACGACGCGGGCGTCCGCGTCGCCGCCGCCCGCAAAGTCGGTCAAGTGCGCGTCGAGGACGCCGGGCCAGTCGCCGCCCGCGTGGGTGCGCGTCGCAGCCGGGTCGCCGAGCGGCAAGTGCTGAACCGCCAGGCGCCCCGCCAGCTTGCGCTCGAGATCGGACTTGAGCAGCGCGCCGAGGCCGAAGACATCGTCTGCACCATGGCCGACGACGGCGAGGAACTGCCGTTTGCCGCGATTGCTCACGAAATCCAGAAACGCGCCGCGTTGCTGGATTCGGTCCAGCTCGGTACTTGCGTCGACCCGCCGGCCGCCGAGCGTGGGGAACGACCAGTGCGCATAGACTCCGTAGGCGCGAAGTGCGGGCGAGTATGGCTCGGCTCGAAGTCTCGAGGCCACCGCCCCCGGCGTTTCACCGCGCCTGAGCAGGCCCTCGAGCGCCGGCACCAAGGGTGAGCTCGCCGGCGGGTCGTCGCTCGGGCAGGGCTCGAAGATCGCCGCGGCGCGCCGCCCCGCGAGGAGCTCGCCGGGCGGTGGCACGTGTGCGCCCCGCACCCAAAGGAACTCGGTGCCGGCATTCGACGTGGCGGCCGCCGCCTGCGACTCGGGCGGCGCCAGCACCAGACAGACATGGTACGGCTGCACCAGCGCCGCCGCCGAGGCGACGATGATGAGACGATTCGCGCCGTGGTACTCGGTCGACCAGTGTTCGAGCGCGCTCCTCAGCGCGTCGGCCTCCGCCAGGGCTCCGGCGGCGCCGCCGGTCACGATGGCCACGGTGGGCGTCTGCGAGACCAGGACCTCGCGGTTCCCCGACCGGGTCGGTGTCGTCAGCTCCAGCGTCCAGCGATGCGGCGCCGCGCAGAGGGGCAGCGTTTGCTCGGCCGCCCGGAAGCAGGCGCGCCACCAGTCGACCTGAAACAGGTCGCGGTGGGCATCGGAGACGCCGAGGCGCAACACGATGGGCTTGCGCATGGGCTCGATATCGCCGGTGAGGCCGCGGAAGACCTCTTCCACGATGCCCTGGTCGGGGAACAGCGCCCCCCAGGCGTGCAGATCGGGCTGGGCGGCCACCTGGGGGGACCACACCCCCATGCGCTGCGGCGGCGGCGTCGGTCCTTTGTCCCAGGTATAGGTGCGGGCCACGGCGCCCGTCTGCGTGCGCGCCAGCTGCACGGACAGCAGGGGCCGTCCATCCATGCGCTTCGGCACCCCCGGCACGGTCGGGTCGGGCACTGGGAAGGGCGGCGCGTTGGCAGGCCGAACGCTCAACGTTCGAGTCCCGACGACCAGCGGCGCGTTCGGCTTCTGGTCGGTCAGGACCCGATACAGGTCCCAGAAGGCCGGCGGCAACGTGTAGACGGCGCGGTGACCGCGCATGACGGCCGGCACGTGGTCCAGCGTCCCGCCGGCGGGCAGGACCGGGATGAACTTCCCGGTGTTGTGCTTCTCCTCGTAGAGCGCGCCGGAGATCAGCCAGGCCTCGTGGTTCACCCCGCGCCCTTCGTCGGGCGGCGCTTTGCCCTCGAAGCGCGCCCGGTAGGTCGGCGTGCAGACCATCAGCACGTGCGTCGCCGCCTCCAGGTTGTCCTGCATCCAGCGAATCCAGCCCTCCTTCGGCGGGTGATCATCGCGGTCCGTCACGACCTCCAGGCCGCGGCCGCGCAACGCCTCGGCGAGGCCCCAGACCCAGTCGCGGTGCGCGTCGCCGTCGTGGCTGTAGCTGATGAACACCTTCGCGTCGGTCAAACCTCACCTCCCGTGCGGGTTCTACACGACTGCGCGGTGGTCGGGAAGCCGGCCGTGGCCCGGCGAATGCGAAGCCGATGGTTGGTCGCGCTTTTACGGGCGAGACGATGCGCGGACCCCAGGTCAGGGCCGGTACGATGTCCGCCGCCGTTTGATGCCGATCGGGGGATGAAGCCCCGTCGGTTCGGCGCGGAGGCCGGTCCGTTCGGCGACCCGCATCTGGAGAGCCCGGGCCTGACTCCGTCGTCGCCGGGGGGGCGGGCGTGACGAATACCCGCCACCCCGATCACGCGCCTATGCGGGGCCGGCGTCCGCGCCGCGTGACCAACCGGACGTTGCGACGACCCGCTCCGCGCCGTACCAGGTGTCATCCGGTCGACTCACCGCATGCCCGAGCGCGTGCAGTGTGTCGAGGGCAACGGCGACCAGGCCGGGGTCGTCGCCACCCAGGCCCGTGCCGCTCGACACGCCGCCCCGCGTGAGCGCGCGCCCGCTGACGCCCGGCGCCGCCTCGAGGTCCATTCGCAGCCGCTCGACCAGGTCTGCGACCGCAGGCCTGTCCGGGCTGCGGTCGCCGAGCGTCTCGCCCGTCGGCAGCACGAACCGCACGTGCGGCGCGGCCGGGTGCGCGTCGTCGACGAGGAGGAACAGTTCGCCCCGGTGGATCATCTGATGATGCACAGTACACAGACAGACGAGGTTGCCCGGGCGATGGTCGCCGCCCGCGGCGCGGGGCCGGATGTGGTGCAGGTCGAGCCACATGCGGTTGCGGCAGTGGGGGACGGCGCAGCGGTGCCCGAACTGCTCGAACACACGCCGACGTGTGGCCGGGGGGATGGCGTGGGTCAGGCGCGGCGCGATGTCGGGCCTGGTGAGGTCGAAATGCTCGGCGTCGCACTCGGCGCAGGCGAGGTCCGTCGCGTCGGCCAGGTTCGGCGCGGCAGGATCACCCACGTGTGTCTTTTCGCAGTCCGGGCAGTGGTGCAGCGTCACGCGGAAACGCTCGGCGATGGGGACTTCGGCGCTGTTCTCCGGGTCGGCGGCGTCGGCTTCGATCACGGCGAGCGTCCGCCGTGCCATCTCGGCGAGCAGCGTGCCATTCTCGACGTCCGTCCCGAAGCCGCCGTCCAGGCGCAGGCGCGCGTAGGCCGCCGTGAGCACCTCGGCGTCTGCGGCGCTCAGGTTCACTGTGACCCGCACTCGCGCCGGCCCGGGCTCGGCGCGCGGATCGGCCGGTGGTTCGTCGCCCGCACCCGC